>NZ_JALPTB010000005.1 GCF_023218075.1 Rhodococcus sp. HM1
TGCGGAGCCACTCCTGCGGGGTGATCACCGTGCTGCCGATGGCCTCGGTGGACGAGAAGTACTCGTACACGATCTCACCCCACCAGCGGATGAGCGCCTGCTTGACGTCGACCGGGCACGGCGCCGCCGAGTGCAGCGCGTACTTCATCGACGACAGGTCGTATCGGTCCCGCACCTCCTGCGGAAGCCGCAGCATCCGAACGAAATGCGTGGGCACCCACTGGCTGTGGGTGACGCGGTACCGCTCGATGTACTCGAGGCAGCGCTCGGCGTCGAACCGGTCCGTGAGCACGACCGTTCCGCCGAGCGCCTGGGTCGACGCGCCGTAGCGCAGCGGCGCGGCGTGGTAGATCGGCGCCGGCGACAGGTAGACGGTGTTCTCGTCGAATCCGAAGCCCCGCACCGTGTTGAGCAGCGGGGGGCCCGGCTCGTCACCGACCTGTGCGCCGCTGAGGGGCGGCCGGATGCCCTTCGGGCGTCCGGTGGTTCCGGACGAGTACAGCATGTCGCTGCCGCGGGGCTGGTCGGCGGGCGGGACCGTCGGCAGGTCCGCCACCTCGTCCTCGTACACCAGGTGGCCGGGCACCGGACCTCCGAATGCCAGGCGGTGCGCCACCTTCGGCGTGAGCGGCACGATGTCGCGGGCGAGCTGCGCCAGCGGCGCGGACACGACGAGCACCTTCGCGTCGCAGTCGTCGACGATGTACGCCGCCTCGGCGGGTGCGAGGTGCGTGTTGACCAGGGTGATATACACACCCGAACGCACTGCGCCCCAGTACAGTTCGAACACCGTGGCGTCGTTGACGGTGAGGACGGCGATGTGGTCGCCGACCCCGACGCCGTGCCGGCGCAGCCAGTGCGCGAACCGTACCGACGCGTCCTCGAGCTCGCGATAGGTGATCACGCGTCCGGTCGCGGCCTCGTGTACCGCCGGACGGTCCGGGGTGGTGGCGGCGTAGCGACCCGGATACATTCCTACAGCCCCAGATCCTTGGAGATGATCGTCTTCATGACCTCGCTGGTGCCGCCGTAGATGCGGGTGACGCGGGTGTCCGCGTACAGGCGGGCGATGGGGTACTCGGTGATGTAGCCGTATCCGCCGTGCAGCTGCAGGCACTTGTCGATGACCCGCCCGGCGATCTCGGTGCACACGAGCTTCGCGCGCGCCGCGTCGGCGACCGTCAGCTCCTTGCGGTCGAGCAGTTCGAGGCAGTGGTCGACGTAGACGCGGGCCATCTGGGTCTCGGCCGAGCACTCGGCGAGAACGAACTTGGTGTTCTGGAACGCGGCGACGGGCTTGCCGAACACCTTGCGGTCCGAGGTGTAGGCGATCGCGTGCGCGATCGCGGCCTCGGCGAACCCGACCTGGTTCAGGGCGATGCTCAGGCGTTCCTGCGGCAGGTTGTGGGTCAGGTACGAGAAGCCCTTGCCCTCCTCGCCGAGGAGGTTCTCGACAGGAACCTTGACGTCGTTGTACGACAGCTCGGCGGTGTCCTGCTGGTGCAGCCCGATCTTGTTGAGCTTGCGTCCGACCGAAAAGCCTTCGTTCGCAGTCGGAACCGCGATGATGGAGAGGCCGCCGCGCCGGTTCTCGGGGTCGAACGGCGAGGTGCGGCACACGGTGAGGATCAGGTCGGCGGTGGCGCCGCCGGTGATGAACGTCTTGGCGCCGTTGATGATGTAGTGGCTGCCGTCCTCGGACAGCTTCGCGGTGGTCGCGATGTTCGCCAGGTCGGACCCGGTGCCGGGTTCGGTCATCGCGATGGCGGTCATGATCGAGCCGTCCGCGAAGCCCGGGAGCCAGCGCTTCTTCTGCTCCTCGGTGGCGTATTCGAGCAGGTACGGCAGGATCAGGCAGGCGTGAACGGTGTAGCCGCCGAAGGAGACTCCCGCGCGCGCGACCTCCTCGAACACGATGGTGTTGTAGACGAAGCTGGATTCGCCGCCGCCACCGAATTCTTCGGGGACCTGGATGCCGAGGATGCCGAGTTCGCCGAGGCGCTTGAAGAATTCGCGGGGCGGGTGGCCGATCTCGTCCCATTCCTCGCGGTGCGGTGCGACTTCACGTTCGATGAAGTCGCGCACCATCTTCCGGAACTGTTCGTGCTCTTCGGTGAGGATTGTGCGCTTCATGTGATCGTCCTTGTCGAAAGTGTGGGCGGTGCCGGGGTCACTCGCCGGTGAAGTTCCCGGTGCGGCGTTCGAGGAAGGCGGACAACGCTTCCCGGTGATCGGCGGTGTGGTGGGACAGTGCCTGCAGCGAGGCGGAGAGCTCGAGCAGCGTGTCGAGGTCGACGCGCTGGCCTTCGCGCAGGAGCTTCTTGGTCATACGCAGGGCGTTCGGCGGGTTGACGGCGACACGCTCGGCGAGTTCGTGGGCGGCGTCGAGCAGGTTCTCCGGCTCGACGACACGCGAAACCATGCCCCAGTCGAGGGCGGTGGCCGCGTCGACGCGGTCCCCGGTGAACGCCATCTCGGCGGCCCGGGCCGCACCGATCGCGCGCGGAAGCAACCAGGCGCCGCCGTCACCGGGGATGATGCCGAGCTTGACGAAGCTCTCGGCGAAGAACGCGGTGTTCGAGGCAATCCGCATGTCGCACATCATCGCCAGGTCGCAGCCGGCTCCGACCGCGGGGCCGTTGACGGCCGCGATGATCGGGACCTCACAGTGGTAGATGGCCTTCGGCAGGCGCTGGATGCCGCGGCGGTAGCCCTCGCGCAGCGCGTGCGGTGCGCCGGCGAACATGCCGGCGCGGTCGACCATGTCCTTGACGTTGCCGCCGGCGGAGAACGCGCTGCCGGCGCCGGTCAGGATCACCACGCGGGTCTCGATGTCGGCGTTCGCCTCGTCGACGAGTTCGACGAGGCGTTCGACGACGTCGTCGCCGGAGATTGGATTGCGCAGGTCCGGGAGGTTGATCGTCCAGGTGACGACGTTGCCTTTGCGGGTGCTGAGTACGACGTCGTTCGCGGTGCTCATGGCGAGGAGATCCCTTCCCGAAAAGTTTGAGTCGAACGATCGTTAAAATTAGGGTAGCCGGCGCGACCTGTAAAGAGCCGCGAGCGTTGTTGATCAGTCGGGCAGGCTAATGCCCGATTCGGCCGCGCCTATCGCAACGTCCTCCGGGAAGATGTTGCGGAACAGGTACAGGTCCTGGCCGAGTACCCAGCCCGGCGCCAGCGCCCGCGCATAACGCTCGAAGTACCCGAGCTGCTTGCCGAACAGCACCATTTCCTCCGGGCTCGCGACACCCCACCGTTTGCCGAGCCGGATCAACGCCATGATCAGGTCGCTCAGCCGCAGTTCCCCCAGCTCCCGCCCCAGGAGCGGTGCGAGCGCCTCGGCGACCTCCAACCCCAGCGTCTCGTCGTCGAGATCCGTCCCGGTTCCGTAACCGAGTTCGCGGATCCCGCGCGCCACGCCGGCGAAATCGCCGTCGACGGCGGTGGCATGGAACAGATCCCGGAGGATTATCCGCCAGGGCTCGGGCAGCTCACCGACGATCCCGAAATCGAGGAGCGCGAGCCGGCCGTCGTCGAGCAGCCACAGGTTTCCGGCGTGGACGTCGCCGTGGAACGGGCCGTGCAGCACGACCGATTCGATCCACACCTTGACCCCGCGCCGGATCAGCAGCCGCGTGTCGACGCCACTGTCCGGATCGGCGGCGACGCGGTCCATCGGAATCCCGTACAGGCGTTCCATGCAGATCACCCGCGGACCGCAGTAGTCCCAGTACGCCTCGGGGGTGGTGACACCCTTGTTGTCACCGAACGCACCGATCCGGTCCCGGAACCGCGATTGCCGGTCCGCTTCGACGGCACTGTTCAGTTCGGTCATGGTCGCGGAGTAGAGGTCCCGGATGATCGCCGGTGCATTCGCGATCCGGAAGAACTCGAAGACCTGCAACAGCCGCGCACCCGCATACGCGGCGCGCAGATCGACGAGCATGCGGTGACGGATGCCCGGCCGCTGGATCTTCACCACCGCGTGGCGCCCGTCCCGCAACACACACGCGTGCACCTGCGCGACCGAGGCCGCAGCGAGCGGGGTGTCGTCGAACTCGGCGAACAACTCGTCGATGCGGTGTCCGAGATCCTCCTCGAGCACCGCGCGAGCTTTCGCGGCCGGGACGGGCGGAACGTCGTCGAGACAACGCAGGCACGCGTCGGCGAGGGGCTTGGGGAACAGGCCCGACGACGACGCGACGAGCTGACCGAGCTTCACGAACGTCGGCCCGAGTGTCTCGAACGCGTCGACGACACCCTCGGCGGCCGCGTCGACGATCCCGCGACCGTCCGGCCGCATCGGCCAGGCCAGCACCTTCGTCAGCACGGCGACGACGATGACGACGACGACGACGACCGCGCGGCCGAGTTCGGCCGGGCCGAGCCTGTCGAGCGGCGGCATGGCCACCTGCAGTGCCTCGGGCGGCGGTCCGCCGGCGTACGGGCCGACGGGATGCTGCTGCCCGTCACCGACGTGCGCTGCAACGTGCACGAAATCCCCCTCGTGTCCGGCGCCGGCGTCTTCGTAGTCCTGCGCAAGGTGCGACGGTACCCGGCGTGCACAGATACTTCGAGAGGCTGTTTCTGTCGGTGCCGCCGACTACCCTCGGTCGGGTAGCCGAGAACATTCGTGTCGACCGAGGCGGGCAGGGGCCATGACCGAACAGGCGCTCGACGTAGTACAGGACATTCCGGAGTCGGTGGACGGTGCCGACGAGACCGACTTCATGAGCCGCGCGGATCCGTATCGCCGGGAGCTGCTGGCGCACTGCTATCGGATGAGCGGGTCGATCCACGACGCCGAGGACCTCGTGCAGGAGACCTATCTGCGCGCGTGGCGCGGTTACGAGAACTTCGGGGAGCGGGCGTCACTGCGGACGTGGCTGCACCGGATCGCGACCAACGTCTGCCTCACGGCGCTGGAGGGCCGTTCACGCCGTCCGCTGCCCACCGGCCTGGGTGCACCCAGCTCGGATCCCACGGAGGATCTGGTCCAGCGCCCCGAGGTGCCGTGGCTCGAACCGATACCGGGCACCTTCACCGACGACGGCCACTCCGACGATCCGTCCGATCCGGCCGTGATCGTCACGTCGCGGGATTCGATCCGGCTGGCGTTCATCGCCGCGCTGCAGCACCTGTCGGCGCGGCAACGCGCGGTGTTGCTGCTGCGGGAGGTGCTGCAGTGGCGGGCGTCCGAGGTCGCCGCAGCGCTCGGCACGACGACCGCTGCGGTCAACAGCCTGCTGCAGCGTGCTCGCGCACAACTCAACGAAGCCGAGGTCACGCGGGACGAACTCGCCGAACCGGACAGCGCCGAGACCCGCGAACTGGTCCAGCGATGGGTGGACGGTTTCGAGAACTACGACATCGACTCGATCGTCAAGATGCTCACCGAGCAGGCGGTCTGGGAGATGCCGCCGTTCGAGGGCTGGTATCAGGGTGCGGAGAACATCGGCACGCTGATCCGGGTCAACTGCCCGGCGAAGGGTCCCGGCGACCAGATCCTGATCCCGACGGTCGCGAACGGGCAACCGGCGCTCGGGTTGTACATGCGCGGCGAGGACGGACAGCACCGTCCGTTCCAGTTACAGGTCCTCGACATCGTCGACGGCCGGGTCGTGCACGTGACCGTGTTCTTCGACGTCGATCTGTTCGAGAAGTTCGGGCTGCCGCCGACGCCGCCGGCACGCGACTGATACCTCAGCCCCGGTAGCGCACCGGTTCCCCGCGATCGACCCGCTCCCGTTGGGGCACGACGGTGTACTTCGGATCCTTCGCCGAGGCGATGCCGGCCTCGTAGACGCCGAGGCGAGTGCACAGCGAGCCAGCCATGAGCGCGGCACCGGAGACCATCGAGAGCACCCGACTGCGGTGTCCGGCAAGGGCACCCACGGCCCCTGCCGCAGTAAGGGCCTTGGCGGCCCCCATCAGCCGTCCTGCCCTCCCCCGGTGAAGCGTCTCGGCCGCAAGTCCCATCGACCGCTCCATCCGGTGCTCCGTCGCCAGTTCGACGAGCGCGCCGCCGACGGCGAAGGCGCGTGCAGGCCCGGCTTCGGCGACCGGTGCACCCAGAAGACCGAGACCGCCGGACGCTGCGGCAGCCGATCCGCAGAAGACGAACGGCAGCTCTTTGTAAGCGGAATGCCATGCAGGAGTAGCAGTGTCGGAAAGAAGTACCGCGGTGTAGGCGGCCACGGGCGGCGCGGTCACGGCCCCCACGATCCCGGCGGGCCGGCCGAGGGCGAGCAGAAGCCGGACCGGCCCCCGCTTCCACCGGGTGGGCAGCACTGCGGCCAGTTCCGCCGCGGCAGCGATACCGGCGAACGGACCGTGCAGAGACAGGATCCAGGTGCCCACCGACATCGGCGAGGTCGGCTTGGCCACCCGCAGCATGTTGAGGAAACGAGCCGGTTTGCCCAGGTCGCGAACGAGGGCGACGATGCTGACGAGCAGGGAGGCGAGCGAACCGAACCGGGCGACCCGGCGCAGCGCAGGGCGGCCGGTGAGATCCGCGCCCGCGGCCAGCAGCGAACTCCCGGCCGCCACGCCTCCGGAGAACAGGTAGACGGCGATGTCGTGTTCCCAGGGCGCCGGCTTCACGACCTGCCGCCCGTAGTAGGACTCGAAGGCGGCTTCCGGCACCATCACCCGGTCGCCGCCGCCTCCGGCTCCCGATCGGCGTGGGTTGCCTGGGCTGCCGCCGTGCTGCGTCTGCGTCACCCGCGCCTCCTCAGGAACGACACGGCCGCGCCAGTCAGCATCGCGACCGCCGCGACGGCGGCCCGGGTCCACATTTCCGGCAGGTCCTTGGTGGTCACCACCGGGTCCGGAGGCAGACCGTAGACCTCGGGCTCGTCGAGGAGCAGGAAGAAGGCACCGGTTCCGCCGACCCCGTCCTCGGGGTCGTTGCCGTAGAGCCGGGCGTCCGTGACGCCTCGCTCGTGCAACGACGCCAGCCGTTCCTCGGCCCGCGCGCGCAACTCCTCGACGTCGCCGAACTGGATCGACTGTGTGGGGCATGCCTGCGCGCACGAGGGGGTCTGCCCGTCGGTGAGCCGGTCGTAGCAGAGTGTGCACTTCTGGGCGATACCGACTTTCGGGTTCCCCTCCGGTCCCTTGCGGCGGTCGATGACGCCGTACGGGCAGGCGGCGACGCAGTAGCCGCAGCCGTTGCAGATGTCGTCCTGCACGACCACGGTGCCGAATTCGCTGCGGAACAGGGAACCGGTCGGGCAGACGTCGAGGCAGGCGGCGTGGGTGCAGTGCTTGCACACGTCCGAGGACATCAGCCACCGGAAGTCGGGTTTCTCCTCGTCCGGTCGGTCACCGGGCGCGGCTCCGACGGTGGGCATGCCCAGAGAAACCGGTTCCCGCTTCTGCGCCGGTCGCTCGATGAACGCGACGTGACGCCACTGGTTGGCGTTGAGCGAATGGCTGTTGTCGTAGGACGTGCCCAGCATCGCGAACACGTTCTCGGGGACGTCGTTCCACTCCTTGCAGGCGACCTCACACGCCTTGCAGCCGATACACACGCTGGTGTCGGTGAAGAAACCCTTCCGCGCCGGCGAATCCTCGTAACCGGCGTCGGGTGCGGGGTCGAGCGGTCCGAAGAAACTGTTGCGGCCGATCACTCGTCGTCCTCCTCGGGGGTGGATGCGCCGTCCGTGCCGGTGACGGTGACGATGGGCGGGTAGGTGCCGGTTACCCCGGCCCGGCGCGCGTACCCCTCGACGTACTTGCGCAGCGCCGCGCCGGTCGGCCGACGTCCGGCGCGGACGTCGCAGGTACCGACCTTGGTCTCCTGGATGAGCACGTTGGGGTCCAACGTGATCCCGAACAGGTCGTTCGCCGAATCGCCCTTCACCTTGCCGCCTGCGCCCCAGTGATACGGCAGCCAGATCTGGTGGACGGTCCTGCCCTCGACCTTCAGCGGACGCAACCGGTCGGTCACCAGCACCCGGCCCTCGACCACCGAGCGGGCGGTGACCACGTGGCACCAGCCCATGTGCTCGAGTCCGCGCTCGGCCGCCAGAACGGGCGAGACCTCCACGAACATCTCCGGTTGCAGTTCGGCGAGGTGCTCGAGATAGCGGCTCATCGCGCCCGCCGTGTGGTGCTCGGTGAGCCGGCTGGTCGTGAACACGAACGGGAAGACGTCGACGTGTTCCTCCGGCGGCGCGGGATTCATCCGGTTGTCGTCGCGGCGGTATTCCACGCGCGTCGGATTGGCCTGCTGCCCGTAGAGCAGGTTCCGGAACGGCGATTCGACCGGTTCGTAGTGGGTCGGCATCGGGCCGTCGACGAGTCCCTGCGGCGCGTACAGGGCACCCTTGCCGTCGCCCTGCATGATGAACGGATCGTTGCCCTCGATCGCCTCGACGCCCTGGGCACCGACCGGCGACCGGTAACTCGGTGGCTTGGTCTTCTCGAAGTCCGGCACGTCCTCGCCGGTCCACCGGCCGGTGTCGGCGTCCCACCACACGTAGGCCTTGCGTTCGCTCCACGGCCTGCCCTCGGGGTCGGCGGAAGCCCGGTTGTAGAGGATGCGACGGTTCAACGGCCACGCCCAACCCCACTCCGGCGCAACGAAAGACTGATCGTGGCGTGATTTTCGGCGGTTTGCCTGGTTGACGCCGTCGGCGAACACACCGGTGTAGATCCAGCAGCCACCAAGTGTGGAGCCGTCCGCCTTCATCTCGGTAAACGACGACAGCGGCCGGCGCGTCGCCACGCCGTAACCGTTGATCTCCATCAGCACCGCCTCGGCGCTGGGCTCGTCGTGCGTGCCGTGCACGGGGTAATCCCATGCCAGGTCGAGCAGTGGGCGGTCGCGCTCGTCGGTCGACCCGGCCAGCCGCTCCCGCATCATGCGCCCGAGATGGTAGAAGAACCACATCTCCGAGCGGCAGTCCTCCGGCGGCTCGACCGCCTTCTCACGCCACTGCAGCATCCGCTGGGTCTGCGTGAAGGTGCCTTCCTTCTCCGTGTAGGCGGCGGCGGGGAACAGGAACACCTCGGTACCGCACTCCTCGGGCACGATCTCACCGGTCTCGACCTCCGGTGAGTCCTTCCAGAAGCTCGCGCTCTCGATCTCGAACAGGTCGCGCACCACGAGCCAGTCGAGGTTCGCCATCCCGAGCCGCTGCGCCCGGCCGTGGGCGGACCCCACGGCGGGGTTCTGGCCGAGGAGGAAGTAGCCCTTGACCTTTCCGTCGATCATGTCGAGCACCGTGCGGTAGGTGCCGTGGTCTCCGGTGATCCTGGGCAGGTAGTCGAAGCAGAAGTCGTTGTCCGCGGTGGCAGCGTCGCCCCAGTAGGCCGCGAGCAGGCTGACGGCATACGCATCGGCCTTCGACCAGAAGCCCTTGCTGCCCGGGTTGCGGACGCTGTCGATCCAGTCCGACAGCGACCGGTGCCGGTCGGCGTCGGGCATCGGCAGGTAGCCGGGGAGGAGATTGAACAAGGTCGGGATGTCGGTGGAGCCCTGGATGCTGGCGTGCCCGCGGAGGGCCATGATGCCCCCACCGGGGCGGCCCATGTTGCCCAGCAGCAGCTGCAGGATCGCGCCGGTGCGGATGTACTGCACGCCCACGCTGTGCTGGGTCCAGCCCACGCTGTAGACGAGGGCGGTCGTCCGCTCCCGCCCGGAGTTCTCCGTCCACGCCCGGCAGACGTCGAGGAAATCCTCCTGCGAGACGCCGCACACCTGCTCGACCACCTCGGGGGTGTAGCGGGCGAAGTGCCGTTTGAGCACCTGATAGACGCAGCGCGGGTGCTGCAGGGTCTCGTCGCGCCTGGGATGCCCGGCGATCGGGATGCCGTGCGCCTCGTGCTGCAGACCCGCGGCGGTATCCCGATGCTTCGCGTGCTCCGCGGAGTCCGCGGCCTGGGACCGGTGCAGATCGCCCGGCTCGTCCTCCACGTCGTACTGCCAGCTGGTCGGGTCGTACGTCCGGGACTTGGGGTCGAAGCCCGAGAAGAGCCCGTCGAGGTCGTCGGTGTCAACGAACTTGTCGCTGACGAGCACAGGGGCGTTGGTGTAGTTGACGACGTACTCGCGGAAGTCCAGCTCGTTGCTCAGCACGTAGTTGACGATGCCGCCGAGGAAAGCGATGTCGCTGCCGACCCGGATGGGCACGTGTTTGTCCGCGACAGCGCTGGTGCGGGTGAATCGGGGATCCACGTGGATGACGCGTGCGCCACGCTTCTGGGCCTCCACGACCCACTGGAAGCCCACCGGGTGGGCCTCGGCCATGTTGGAGCCCTGGATGACGATGCAGTCAGCGTTGGCCAGGTCGGCTGTGTAACCGGTGGCGCCGCCGCGCCCGAAGCTGGTCCCCAGACCGGGGACGGTGGCGGAGTGTCATATGCGGGCCTGGTTCTCGATCTGGACCGCCCCCATCGCCGTGAACAGCTTCTTGATGAGGTAGTTCTCCTCGTTGTCCAGCGTCGCGCCGCCGAGACTGGCGATGCCCATCGTGCGCCGGACACGGCGGCCCTTCTCGTCGAGTTCCTGCCAGGTATCGCGCCGGGTCCGCAGCACGCGGTCGACGACCATCTCCATGGCGGTATCGAGGTCGAGGTCCTCCCATTCGGTGCCGTAGGGGCGCCGATACCGGACCCGGGTCTCGCGCAGATCGCTGGTGACGAGATTCTTGCTCGCCGAGCCCTTGGGGCAGAGCCGACCGCGGTTGACCGGGCTGTCTGGGTCCCCCTCGATTTGGACGATCCGCTCGTCCTTGACGAAGATCCGCTGGCCACATCCGACGGCACAGTAGGGACACACACTGCGCGCGACACGATCGGCGGTCGAGGTACGCGGTTCGACTGCGTCGGTACGCCGGGAGCGGACTGCCTTCCCGCGCCCGAGCGG
The DNA here is from genome assembly GCF_023218075.1 of Rhodococcus sp. HM1. GTDB lineage: Bacteria > Actinomycetota > Actinomycetes > Mycobacteriales > Mycobacteriaceae > Rhodococcus. The sequence goes on from NZ_JALPTB010000005.1 coordinate 10,880, forward strand.
ATCCTTGCCGACGAGTTGGCGCAGCACGGGCCAGGGCAGGGAGGATCTCTTCTCCGCCATCGGGCCTCCAGGTGTGCGGTGCCGCCCGCCGGCACAGCGTCGTGCCGCGTGTTTCGAGCCTAGGTCAGGCCGTTCGGGTCGTCCACCGGCATGCACGGTCTCAGCGCACCCGAATCGCGTGCGCCGCCGCCGGAACCACCTCGCCGATCACCGGGTGGCCCGGCAACTCCCCTACGACCAGGAGGCCGCCGGACGTCTGTGCGTCGGCGAGCAGAAGCAGCTCGTCGTCGTCCACCGCGGACTCCACGTGGTCGCGGACCCACTCGAGGTTGCGCCGGCTCCCGCCCGGCACGAACCCCTCGGCAAGCGATTCCCTCGCCCCGCCGACATAGGGCACTCTCGCGGCGTCGATCACCGCAGTCGTCCCGCTGGCCCGCATCATCTTCATCAGGTGCCCGAGCAGACCGAATCCCGTCACGTCGGTGGCGGCACGGACCCCTGCTTCGTGGGCGAGCCGCGCCGCGTCACGGTTGAGGGTCGTCATCACCGCGATCGCCTCCTCGAACCGCTCGCCGGTCGACTTGTGGCGATTGTTGAGGATGCCGAGACCGAGAGGCTTGGTGAGGGTGAGCGGTAGGCCGGGTTCGGCAGAGTCGTTGCGCAGCAATCGATCCGGATCTCCGAGCCCGGTAACTGCGAGCCCGTACTTCGGCTCCCGGTCGTCGATACTGTGCCCGCCGGCGAGGTAGGCGCCGGCCTCGGCGCATACGTCGGCACCGCCCCGCATCACCTCGGCGGCCAGCTCGAACGGGATGATCTCCCGCGGCCAGCCGAGCAGGTTCACGGCAACCACGGGCGTGCCGCCCATCGCGTATACGTCGGACATCGCGTTGGTGGCGGCGATCCGCCCCCAGTCGTAGGGGTCGTCGACGACCGGGGTGAAGAAGTCGGCGGTCACGATCAGAGCCCGGCCGCTCCCGTCGGGCGCCGAGTCGATCCGGACCGCGGCACCGTCGTCACCGTTCTCCACACCGACCAGCAGCTCCCCCGCCGCGCGGCCTCCCGGCAGGCCGCCGAGCACGCGTTCGAGCTCGCCGGGCGGGACCTTGCAGGCGCAGCCGCCACCGGCCGCGTACTGGGTGAGCCGGTAGGCGCGACCGGGCTGATCGACGTGTGCGGTCATGGCGCCAACATACGGCCGAGCCGCGACCTCGGGCGTGACTTCCGGTTAAGGTGGGCGCGGAGGCGGTTCTCGTCTGGTGACGGACGCGGTCTTCAAAACCGTTGTGGCCCAGCATCTGGGTCAGGCGGGTTCGATTCCCGTCCGCCTCCGCCAGATCGGTCACTCCGGGGACGAGGAGGCGCGTGCCGGATCCGAGACGGGACACTCCCCGCACCGACCAGATCCTCGCGGACCCACGGCTGCGTGAGGCCCGCGATCGGCTCGGCGCCCGCCTGGTCAAGGAGGCGGTGGCGGCGGCCCAGCAGCGGTGCCGCGCGGGTGAGATCGGTCCGGCGGACGTCGCCGACGAGGCGGTCGCGTCGCTGCCCGCCCGGGCGACCACCCTTCGGCGCGTAGTCAACGCCACCGGCGTGCTGGTACACACCAACCTCGGCCGCGCACCTCTTTCCCGGGCGGCGGTGGACGCCGTGAGCACGGCGGCGGGCGCGACCGACGTCGAGCTGGATCTGGACACCGGCCGGCGCGGCCGACGTGGGCGCGGCGCGCTCGAGGCACTCGCCGCGCAGGTGCCCGACGCCGGCGCCGTCCACCTGGTCAACAACGGCGCGGCCGCCCTCGCATTGGTCACCCGGGTGCTCGCGCGTGGTGGTCGCTCGATCGTCATCGCGCGCGGCGAGCTGGTCGAGATCGGCGACGGCTTCCGGATTCCCGAGTTGCTGGAGTCGGTGGGGGCCAGGTTGCGGGAGGTCGGTACCACCAATCGAGTGCGTCCGAGCGACTATGCCGCGGCGATCGACTCCGACACCGCATTCGTCCTCAAGGTGCACCCCTCGAACTTCACGGTCAGTGGCTTCACGTCGTCGGTATCGGTCCGGGAGCTGAAGGAACTGGGCGCTCCGGTCGTGGTCGACATCGGGTCGGGACTGCTGGCCCCTCATCCGCGCCTGCCGAACGAGCCCGACGCCACGAGTGTGCTGCGCGACGGCGCCGACCTCGTGACCGCCTCCGGCGACAAGCTGCTGGGTGGTCCACAGGCCGGCCTGATGCTCGGGGAGGCCCGGCTGGTGGAGCGGTTGCGACGCGACCCGTTCGCCCGCGCGCTGCGCGTCGACAAACTCACCCTGGCGGCGCTCGAGGCGACGCTGACCGGGCCGACTCCTCCGGTGCCGGCCGCACTGACCGGTCGCACGGACGACCTCCGTATCCGGGCCCGGACGATCTGCGCCGCGCTCCCGGCCTGGTTGGAGCCCGAATCGGTCGACGCCGACGGCGTCGTGGGCGGCGGCGGCGCTCCCGACGTGATCCTGCCCAGTGTCGCGATCGCTCTGCCCGAGCGCCTCGCCGGTCCCTTGCGTCGCGGCGATCCCCCGGTGGTCGGCCGCCTCGAGTGCGGCCGACTGCTGCTCGACCTGCTGGCGGTCGCCCCCGACGAAGACGGTGTCCTGATCGAGGCCGTCACGCGCGCCGCCGGTCGCGAGGAACGCTGATGCACGTCGTCGCGACCGCCGGCCACGTCGACCACGGCAAGTCCACGCTGGTCGAGGCGCTGACCGGGACCGACCCCGATCGGCTGGCCGAGGAACGGCGGCGAGGACTGACCATCGAGCTGGGCTACTGCTGGACCTCCTGGCCGGAGGTGGGAGAGGTTGCCTTCGTCGACGTTCCCGGACACGAACGATTCCTGACCACGATGCTCGCCGGGGTGGGACCGGTCCCCGCCGCCTTGCTCGTGGTGGCCGCCGACGACCCGTGGATGCCGCAGGCCGCCGAACACCTGGCCGCGCTCGACGCGCTCGGCGTGCGGCACGCGGTCGTCGCGGTGACCCGAGCCGATCTCGCCGACCCCGGCGCGGCCGCCGCACGAGCCGCCGCGGAGGTCGCCCGCACCGGTCTGACGGGGGCTCCCGTCGTCATTGTCAGCGGCCGTACCGGAGCGGGCCTCGACGATCTCCGCGCCGCCTTGACGACGATGGTCGCCGGCCTGCCGGACCCGGACCCGGACGCCGACGTCCGGCTCTGGGTGGACCGCCGGTTCACCGTGCGCGGGGCCGGGACCGTCGTCACCGGCACGCTGACCGCCGGGACGGTCCGGACCGGCGACACCCTGGCCCTGGGCGAAACACCGCTGCGGGTGCGCGGCATCCAGGCGCTCGGGCGCGACCGGGCGGCGGTGAGCGGCGTGGCCAGGGTCGCGCTCAATCTCACCGGCCCAATCGACGACGTGACCCGGGGCAGTGTGCTCGTGACACCCGGCGCATGGCATCACACCTCCGTGGTGGACGTCCGGCTCACCGGCGCGGACCGACCCCCGTCCTGTCCCGTACTGCACGTGGGGGCGGCGGACGTCGACGTCCACTGCCGGCCGTTCGGAGACGATCTCGTCCGGCTCACCCTCGCCCGCCCGCTGCCCCTACGAATCGGTGATCGCGCTCTGCTGCGCGACCCGGGCCGCCGGACGATCTGGCGCGTCGACGTACTCGATCCGGACCCGCCGCGATTCCGGCGCCGCGGCGCCGCGAAACACCGCGCCCTCCAACTCGCGAGTGCCGACGGTGTTCCACGGCTGGCCGACGAACTCGGCCGCCGCGGGATCCTGCACCGGGAGCGGTTGCGCCGGTTGGGTATTCCCTACGAGGAGGGCGACCACCTGACCGTCGGGCCGTGGCTCGTCTCACCGGCCTTCGCGGAGGCGGTCGGTGACCGGCTGCCCGCACTGGTCGAGGAGCACGCTCGCGCGCATCCGCTGGATCCCGCAGTCCCGCTGGGGGTCCTGGCCTCCCAGCTTCGGCTCCCCTCGCCGGACCTGATCCGGGCACTGGTGCGCCCGCCCTTGCGAGTGGCCGGAGGGCGGGTCGTCGATCCCGGGACCGACGCACTGCCGAACGACGTCCGGAAGGCCGTCGACGTGGTACGTCGCGAGCTTCTCGCAGCTCCGTTCGCCGCCCCGACCGCCGACCGGCTCCGCGAGCTCGGCCTCGATGACCGGGCACTGGGCGCTGCCGACCGCAGCGGGCAGCTGTGGCGGGTCGGCCCGGGGATCGTCCTGCTCCCCGACGCGGCCGACGAAGCGGTAGCACGGCTCCGCGAACTGGAGCAACCGTTCACGACCAGTGCTGCGCGCGAACGGCTGAAGACGAGTCGACGGGTGGCGCTCGCACTGCTCGGCCGGCTCGACCGAGCCGGCCGCACGCGACGACTCGCCGACGACCGGCGCGAGGTCACCCGGTAGGGGCATGTTCGAACACCGGGATCGGTGTGACGCCCGAGGTCAGCCGTTGTAGTGGAACAGTGCGCCCGGGGTCGGTCGGCGCCGACGACCGCGACGGTTCAGTGCAGCCTGCAGGGTCACGGTGCCGCCGACACCCCCGGCGAGAACGAGCAGCAGCGAGGCGACATTGAGGTTCACGGGCACTCCTTCGACGAAAAGTGACTGAGGCGAGAAAGCCTGGTGCGGCACAGATCAGCGCGTCGTCCTCGAACGAGAGCGGCGTCCATCCGAGTCCTCCGCGTCGGTGTCACCGAACATGGCCGCGATTCGCGCCTTGATTTCCGCGGTGCTGATGGCACCCGGACGGGCGATGCTGCCGGTCGTCGAGGACGTCCTGGAGCCGGTGGCGATGGTCATTGTGCAGATTCCTGCTTTCTCGGTTCTCGTTGGAATTCTGTGTAGGTGAAAACTGTTGGGTCAGATCATGATCCAGGCGGTGGCGACCGTGAACAGGATCGCCAGCGTCGCTGCGAGAGCCACGCCCATCGATCCGGTGACGGCCCAGGAGGGAACGACCACACACGCGGCGGCGACGGTGCCGGCACGTGCACCCGATCCAAGCCGTCCGGCTTCGGATCGAGCCCGTGACCGGTTGCCGTCGCGGCCCGAGGCGCCGCCGGGGCGAACACCGCCGGTCGTGCGACGCACACCGGACGGTTCTACGGTGCTCCCGCCACGGACGATGCTCCCGGCACGGACAGCGAATCGATCGGCGACATCGGCAACAGCTTCAGCACGCAAACCTTCCGAACCCCTTCTGCTCCCGAGCGGCCGTCGGCAAGATTCCCCTGCCCGAACGGCGGCATCAAACGAAATAACCGCAAATCACTCCACAAACGCTGTGATGTGAATCACGGCAACTCGCGTGGACGTTCTTTCTACATGACAACGACCCGCCTCGGCCACTCGGACAGTCGTCCAACTTCATTGATGCACCCGGTGCCACCTGCGGCAACGTCCGGAACGAGGTCGTCGCGATCGGATATTTCCTGCGAATTCTCCAGTACCTACAAATTGCACGTAATTTTCCGAAGTCGGGAAAGTTATTCGTGACAAGCCGCGTCGACATCGAACAATCGGCCCGACGCCGAGGTGGCCCCCAGGCAAAATACCGACGCGAGTAATCGAAGGTCCGGAACCCGCCGACGAGGCCACCGGGATCCGGAAGAACCGAACCCTCGGCAGCCTCGTCCAACGATCAACCGCCTAGGACTGCGCGGCGCCTTCCGCCTGCGGCCCCATCGCCACTGCCGCCGCTTCGACGTTCATCCACGACACCTCCCACACGTGGTTGTCGAGGTCGCGGAACGCCCGGCCGTACATGAAATCGACGTCCATCTCCGCCGACCCCGGCGTGGTCCAGTCGGATCCACCCGCGGCGATCGCGGCGTCGACGAGGCGGTCGACGTCGGCGCGGCTGTCGGCGGAGACGGCGAGCAGCACCTCCCGGGCCTTGCCGGTGTCGCAGATGTCGTCGTTGATGAAGTTCCGGAACCGCGGTTCCTCGAGGAACATGATGTAGGTCTGCTCGTTGATCTCCATGCACGCGGTGTTCGCGTCACAGAACATCTCGTTGAACGTGAACCCGAGAGTGTCGAAGAAGGCACGGGTCGCGGCGACGTCCTTGACGGGGAGGTTGGCGAAGAGCATGCGGGACATGTGAGCTCCTGAGGTTCACGGCCGCGCTGGGGCCGGTCGGTGCGGTCACAGGGTTCGACTCGCCGGTGCGGAGAAACTCATCACGCAAGGCCCGGGAACATTCTGCCCACCGCCCGGGTTAGAGTAGTTGCACAGTCAATTACTTCGGGAGGAGCCCGCAATGCCTGCGGTCACCGTCGACAACATCCTGACCCTGCCCCGGATCGAGGCCGCGGCACCCGATCGTCCCGCGCGCCCGGTCCTCGGGGTACGTACCGCTCCCGTCGGCTTCGAGGGCGAGGGCTTCCCTGTCCGCCGCGCGTTCGCGGGGATCGACCAGCGTTTCCTCGATCCGTTCATCCACATGGACCAGATGGGCGAGGTCGAGTACGCGCCGGGCGAGCCGAAAGGGACCCCTTGGCATCCGCACCGCGGCTTCGAAACCGTGACGTACATGATCGACGGCATCCTCGAGCACAAGGACTCGAACGGCGGTGGCGGCACGATCACCGGTGGTGACACCCAGTGGATGACCGCCGGCGCCGGCATCCTGCACATCGAGGCGCCGCCCGAGCACGTGGTCGTGAGCGGTGGTTTGTTCCACGGCGTGCAGTTGTGGGTGAACCTGCCCCGCGACAACAAGATGGCCCAGCCCCGCTACCAGGACATCGCCGGCAGCAACGTCGCGCTCGCGTCGTCGCCCGACGGCGGCACGTTGATCCGCGTGGTCGCCGGTGAGATCGGTGGTGTGCACGGTCCGGGCGTCACTCACACCCCGATCGCACTCGCCCACCTCACGATCGCGCCCGGTGCCTCGGTGACGCTGCCGTGGAACCCCGGGTACAACGCGCTCGCCTACATCCTGGCCGGCGACGGCACCGTCGGTGCCGAGCAGGCGACGGTTCACACCGGCCAGACCGTGGTGTTCGGCCCGAAGGGCGACTCGATCACGCTGACCGCTTCCGCGACCCAGGATTCCCGCACCGATTCCCTCGAGGTGTTCCTCCTGGGAGGCAAGCCCATCCGCGAGCCGGTCGCGATGTACGGGCCGTTCGTCATGAACACGAAGGCCGAGATCATCCAGGCCTTCGAGGACTACCAGGCCGGTCGCCTCGGCTCGATCCCCGCCGAGCACGAGCAGCACTAGTAACTACGCTGAAGCTCGCACCCCGAGAGGAACACCATGTCCCAGACCCCGCTGATCGACGTCCGGCGCGCAGCCGACCGGATGAAGACGAAGATCGACTGGCTGGATTCGAAACACTCCTTCTCGTTCGGCCATCACTACGATCCGGACAACACCCACCACGGTCTGCTCCTCGTCAACAACGACGACATCGTCACGGCCGGAAAGGGTTTCGACACCCACCCGCATCGCGACATGGAGATCGTGACGTGGGTGCTGCGCGGCAGCCTGGTGCACCAGGATTCGATCGGCCACTCCGGCGTCATCTATCCCGGCCTGGCCCAGCGGATGAGCGCCGGCACCGGGATCCTGCATTCGGAGAAGAACGACTCGTGGCGTCTCGACGGCGTCACCGGCACGCACGCCGCCGAACACGCGACACCCGTGCGGTTCGTCCAGATGTGGGTGATGCCCGACGAGGCCGGCGTCACCCCCGGCTACGAGCAGCTCGAGATCGACGACGAACTGATGCGCGGCGGTCTGGTGCCCGTCGCGTCCGGGATGGCGAAGGACCGCGACCACGCGGCGATCCGGATCCACAACAAGTACGCGGGCCTGTCGGTCGCGCGACTGCAGCCGGACAAGGCGGTGACCCTGCCCGAGGCGCCGTATCTGCACGTCTTCGTCGCCGAGGGCAGCGCCGAGCTCGAGGGTGTCGGTCCGCTCGCCGAGGGCGACGCGGTGCGGCTGACGAACTCCGGCGGGCAGCGTCTGAGCACCACCACCGGAGCCGAGGTCCTCGTCTGGGAGATGCACGCGACGATCGGTCGCTGAGGGCCGCAACCCGGCCCTCCCCGCTCACCCGTGATAGAGAGAACGGGTGAGCATCAGCACCCAGACCCTTCCGATCGACCGGCCCGTGACTGTCCTGGGCATCACGCGGGAAAGCTTCTCATCCGATCCCATGCGGATCGCCCAGACGCTCGGCCCGCGACTGCTCGATCATCGCGGTGAAATCACGATCGGGTCGCTGGGTGTGTTCACCGACGTCGTGGTGGGTGCCCCGGCCGCCGCCGCGCTGCGGGATCGGGCGGGCGAGCCGGTCGGTACCGTCCTCGCACAGTTGAGTGTGTCGGCGGCGAACCCCTTCCCCGCCGGCGGCACGATCGTCGGGACCGGCCGGGCCCTGCACACCGACGACGCAACGTCGCTGGCCGCGGCCGAGATCGTGGACGAATCGGGCAGTCTCGTCGCGCACGTCGTCGGCCGGGCCATGGCGGTCGGACGCGCAAGCATCGACGATCCGGAGACCCCGCCCACGGCAGTCGCACAGAGCATGCCGGAACCCGAGCCGTGGGACGGTCCGGAGTCCCTCGCCGGGCGGTCCGGGCTCGGCATCGTCGAGGGCATCGCCGACGGCACGATCGCCCGGGGACCGCTGGCCGTACTCCTCGGCCTCCGCGTGCAGCAATCCGAGCGCGGACGCGTCGACGCCCTCGTCACCCCGGCCGAGTGGATGGCCAACCGGTACGGCTCGATCCACGGCGGCGTGCTCGTGTCCATCGCCGACACGATCGCCGGACTCGCCGCGCAGACCCTTCCCGAACAGGGCGGGCAGTACCGGATCCTCAACCTCGGTATCGACTATCTGCGCTCCCCCGACGCTCCGGGGCCCGACGTGCAGGCCCAGGCCGAGGTGGTCCGGGCCGGGCGTCGGATGGCCACGATCGAAGCGCGGCTGATCGGTGAGGACGGCACGGTGTTCTTCCGTGCCCACGCGAACGCTCAACTGTTCGCCGCAAGCTCCGACTGAACCCGCACACAGGAACCTCCCAGGAATCTCACGACCGGCGTCCAGGACCGCGCGCCACGATGGAGTCGAGATTTCGATATCGGGAGGAAGCGTGAACAAAGACGTGGAGCTCAGCCGCAAACGGGTGAGCCGCCGCCGGGCATTGGCGCTCGGCGGAACCATCAGCCTCGGCGGCCTGCTCGCGGTCGCGTGCGGCACCGACAACGGCAGCAGCACCGCGACGACCACGGCCGGCTCCGCGACGACGGACGCGACCGCGGCCGCCTCGGGCAGCATCGAGGAACAGCTCAGAGCGCTCCTCGACCAGGCCCCGAACTGCGTGATGACCAGCGAGGAGACGCAGGGTCCGTACTGGTTCGACGTCGACTCCATCCGCCGTGACATCCGGGAGGACCGTCCCGGCCTGGAACTGCAGCTCGCGCTCCGCGTGCAGGACCTGCAGAACTGCAGCGCCGACGGCTCCGCGAGCGCGGTCGCGAACGCGGTCGTCGAGATCTGGCACTGCGACGCCGGTGGCGGGTATTCGGGCTTCGAATCCGGGTCGATCGCAGCCAACCAGGGCGGCGGGCAGGGTCCGGGAGGCCCCGGCGGCACACCGCCGCCCGGTGGACCGGGTGGTCCCGGCGGACCGGGCGGACCGGGTGGGATGGCTCCACCCGAGGGCATGGAGTTCCCGGAAGGCATGGAACCACCGGAAGGCATGACCCCACCGAACGGTGGACCCGGTGGCACGGAAGGTTCGGGAGAGACCTCGGACGGTTCGTACAGCGTCGGCGACCAGGAAGCCACGACGACCGACGACGGCACCTATCTGCGGGGCGCCCAGGTGACCGATGCCGACGGCATCGCGTACTTCACGACCATCTTCCCGGGCTGGTACGTGGGGCGCACGGTGCACATTCATGTCAAGGTTCACATCGACAAGTCGACCGTGCTCACCACGCAGTTGTACTTCGACGATGCGCTCAACGACGAGATCTTCTCCACCGTCGACCCGTACACCGACCACACCGGGCGCGACACCCGCAACGACAACGACAACATCTTCGACGAGTCCGGCATGACGACCGTGTCGCAGCAGCCGGACCGGATCCTCGCTGCCGTCAATCTCGGTATCGATACCTGATTCGTCGGATCGCGCGGCGCGTCGGCAGTCAGGCGACGCGCCGCGCGATCGACACCGCCTCGGCGCCGAGTCGCGGGAATCGCGCGTCGGAGATCGTCGTCGTGAGGTTGCTGCCGAGCCGGTTCGTGACGAATGCGACGGACAAACCGGTGTCGGGGTCCGCGAACGCGCCCGACCCACCGAAACCGTAGTGCCCGACGGATCGTAAAGGCTGCTCCCGCAAGGCAACCCAGCCCGGGTGATAGCCGAGCCGCCAGTTCGGCCGGATGCCGAGCACGTAGTCGCGACGACGCGTCTGCACCTCGACGATCTGTTCGATCGTGTCTTCCTTGAGAAGCCGAACCCCTTCGAGCGCACCGCCGTTCGCGAGCGCGCCGTACATGCGGGCGAGCGCGCGGGCACTGAACACACCGTTCCAGCCGGGCATCACGGCGTCGTGCGCCGACGGGCTGCGCATCAACTCGTCGAAGCCTTCTGCCATGCCCGCTTCCGCGATGCCCCGGATTCCCGGCATCCGCGACATCACCCTTGCGGTGGTGCTCCACGACGAGGGCAGCGGGTTCACCTTGGGGAACACCGGGGCCAGGCGGCGCCGTTCGCTCTGCGGAACCCGGAACCAGAATTCGCGCAGGCCCAGCGGTCCGGCGAGTTCCTGCTCCACCAGTTCCGGGAATGTCCGATTCGTGACGCGGCAGGCGATCTCCGCGACGAGGTTGCCGTAGGTGACCGCGTGATATCCGGGCCCGGACAGTCTGCGCCGGTCGGGTGGGGTGGCGGCGAGCGCCTTCGCGACGGCCTCCGAATCCAGCAGGTCGAGGGGTCCGGGCACGAGTCCGCGAACGCGGTGCAGCCCCGCACGGTGCGACATCAGTTCGCGGATCGTGATCGTTTCCTTGCCGGCGGCACCGAACTCCGGCCAGTACGTGGCGACCGGGTCGTCGTATTTCACGAGGCCGCGTTCGGCGAGGCGGTGCAGCACCGTGCTGGCCACGCCCTTGCCGGTAGAGAAGGACAACGCAATCGTGTCGTGCGCCCACCGGCGGTCGCGGCTCGCCCACCCGGCCCAGATGTCGAGGACCGGCTCCCCGTACAGATAGACGGCCAGGGCGCCACCGCCCTGCGGCCGTGTACGGAACATCCGGAAGAATCGATCGGCGACCTGCAGGAATCGGGGATCGACGATCATCTCCGTCGACGGTACTGCATCCGCGGTCATGGCCGTGCTCTCCAGATCCTGCTCGTGTCGATGGCCCGTCCACGATCGTACGACCGGTATGCAACCGCCATCGGCGCCTTCGGTGCATCAACAGCCGCCGGTTGTGACAGCACCCGTCTGCACCGGTCCGCATTTCGGTGTAAGGATGAAGCTCATGAGCATCGCCCAGCACTCGGAGGCACGGCACTCCGGCATCGACCTCAGCCACGTCGACGAGGGCACCCGCGCCCAGGACGACCTGTTCGAGCACGTCAACGGCCGTTGGCTCGCCACCCACGAGATCCCCGCCGATCGCGCGCTCGACGGCGCCTTCCGCACGCTCGCCGACAAGGCCGAGGTCGACGTGCGGACGATCATCGAGGAGGCCGCCGCATCCGATGCCCCGGCCGGTACCGACGCCCGGAAGATCGGCGACCTGTTCACCAGCTTCATGGACACCGAGCGAATCGAGGCGCTGGGCCTCACCCCGATCGCCACCGAACTCGACGCGATCACCGGCGCGGCGGACCGGGCGGCCCTGGCCGCGGTCCTCGGACAGTTGCAGCGGGTCGGTGTGGGCGGCGCCGTCGGACACTACGTCGACACCGACTCGAAGAATTCCGAGCGCTATCTCATGCACGTCGCCCAGTCCGGCATCGGGCTGCCCGACGAGTCCTACTACCGCGAGGACCGCTACGCCGAGATCCGCGACGAATACGTCGCCCACATCGGCCGCATGTTCGCGCTCGCCGGTCTGGACCACGATCCGCAGCGGGTTCTCGCACTCGAGACGAAGCTCGCCGGCGGGCACTGGGACGTCGTCAAGCGCCGCGATGCCGACCTGACGTACAACCTGACCACGCTCGACGCGCTGCTCACCGAGCACGCCGGTTTCGACTGGTCCAGCTGGATCGCCGGCCTCGGTTCGACGCCCGCGCAGTGGGCCGAGATCGTGGTCCGGCAGCCGAGCTTCCTGGACGTGTTCACCCGGGTGTGGACCGAGGAGTCGCTCGACGACTGGAAGACCTGGGCGACCTGGAAGGTGCTGCGGGCCCGGGCCCCCTATCTCACCGAAGCGCTGGTGGACGAGAACTTCGCGTTCTCCGGACGCACCATGACCGGCGCGCAGGAGAACCGCGAACGCTGGAAGCGCGGCGTCTCGCTCGTGCAGGATCTGCTCGGCGAGGCCGTCGGCAAGCTGTACGTCGAGCGGCACTTCCCGGCCGAGGCGAAGGCACGCATGCAGGTGCTCGTGGAGAACCTGCAGGAGGCGTACCGGCGCAGCATCACCGATCTCGAGTGGATGAGCCCCGAGACGCGGACCGCCGCACTGAAGAAGCTCGACAAGTTCACGCCCAAGATCGGCTACCCGGACGTCTGGCGCGACTATTCGGCCGTCACCATCGACCCCACCGATCTCGTCGGGAACTACCGCAGCGGTTACGCCGCCGAGTACGACCGGGATCTCGCGAAACTCGGTGGCCCGGTGGACCGCAACGAGTGGTTCATGACGCCGCAGACCGTCAACGCGTACTACAACCCAGGAATGAACGAGATCGTGTTCCCCGCCGCGATCCTGCAGCCGCCGTTCTTCGACCTGCACGCGGACGACGCCGCCAACTACGGCGGGATCGGCGCGGTCATCGGTCACGAGATCGGCCACGGCTTCGACGATCAGGGCGCCAAGTACGACGGCGACGGCAACCTCGAGAACTGGTGGACCGATTCGGATCGTGAGGAATTCGGGAAGCGGACCGCCGCGTTGATCGCGCAGTACGACGAGTTCGAGCCGAAAGCCCTTCCGGGACAGCGGGTCAACGGCAGCTTCACGATCGGCGAGAACATCGGCGACCTGGGCGGTCTGTCGATCGCCTTGAAGGCCTACGAGATCGCGTTGGACGGCGAACCGGCGCCGATGATCGACGGACTGACCGGTCTCCAGCGGGTGTTCTTCGGGTGGGCCCAGGTGTGGCGCACCAAGGTTCGCAACGAGGAGGCGATCCGCCGGCTCGCCGTCGACCCGCACTCGCCGCCGGAATTCCGGTGCAACGGCGTGGTGCGGAACATCGACGCCTTCTACGAGGCGTTCGACGTGAATCCGGGAGACACGCTGTATCTGGAACCGGAAGCGCGCGTGAAGATCTGGTGACATACGAACGACGACCGCCCCTCCTGTTGTGGAGGGGCGGTCGTCGTCTGTCCGGTCCGTGGATTCGCATTACCGCGAACACGGGATCATGGTGCGACGCTCAGCCGCGATTCGCTCCGGGGATCGGGATTCCGCGTGCAGCGAGCCACGGCGCGGGGTCGATCTTGGTGCCGTTGGCCTGCCACACCTCGTAGTGCAGGTGCGGGCCGGTGGACTGGCCGCGGTTGCCCATGGTGGCGATCTGCTCGCCGGCGCGGACCGGCTGCCCGGCCCGGACGAGCGACTGGTCGATGTGGCCGTAGACGCCGATCGTGCCGTCGTCCTGCTGGACGCGCACCCACAGTCCGAAGCCGGACGCGGGGCCGCTCTCGATCACGGTGCCGTCGGTGACGGCCCGGATCGGGGTTCCGATCGCGTTGGCGATGTCGACACCGTTGTGGTTGGTTCCCCAGCGGGGGCCGAAGCCGGACGTGAAGGTGCCGTCGGCCGGGAAGGACACTGCCGGACGACGCGCGGCCTCCTCGCGGGCGATGCGTTCGGCCTCTTCCCGCGCGTGGCGTTCCGCTTCCTCGCGGGCGATGCGTTCAGCTTCGGCCTTCTCCTGGGCGAGGCGCTCGGCTTCGCGCTGCGCGGCCTGCCCGAGCTGCTCGACGTAGACGGACAGATCGGTGCGGGGCACGGCGAGCACCTGCGGTGCGGTGACGCTCGCTGCAGCCGTCGGGCTCCATCCCGCAGCTTCGACGGAGGCGGCCTTCGGGGTTGCGTTCGCCGCGACGGTCCCGGCGCCGAGGAAGGCACCGACGGCCAGCGGTATCGCGACGAGCCCCCCGGCGACGCGGCCCTTCCGGGAACGGGCGGAGCAGGACTGGGTGTTGCTCGGGTTGTAACGCAAAACGGATTCCTTGTGTCGAACGCCGATCTGGTAACAAACAGATCACGGTTTCGTCACAGGCTACAACGACTCCTGCGTTTTCCGCGTGGCGAGCTTGACAGGAGCGCATTTCGGAGTCCGATTTACCCGAAGCTCGGCGCCTCGTCGGTCACACTTGTCCCCTGCTGGTCACAGAAGCAACACGAGATCACCCTCAATTGTGGTCGACGTCACAGTCGAATTGCAGCCGATTGCGAGCCTTTCGTCCCGAAGCAGGCGAGACCTGCTCACTTGCTCCGATTCAGAACCTTGTCGGCAGCCGCCCAGTGCTCGTCCTTCACCCACAGGTGCGCGAAGGCGGAGATCGCCTCCTCCGCCGACACCCCGGCCAGCACCCGCTTGATCTCGCCCGCCGGGTCGTTGGCGAGCGCGCGGGCGAGGGAACGCCAGCCCTCGTCGAACGCCGCGCGCGGCAGCACCCGGTCCAGCAGACCCAGCCGCTCGGCCTCGAAGGCGTCGAGCACGGTGCCCGAGCCGGCCAGCATGAGCGCCCGCCCGCGGCCGACCAACGCGGAGAGCCGCTCGGCGCCGCCCCACGCGGGCATGATCGCGAGCGACACCTGATTGAAGCCGATCTTGATGTCGTCGGCCGCGATCCGAATGTCGGCGGCCACCGCCACCTCGGCGCCACCGCCGAGCGCGTGACCGTTGAGCGCGGCGACGACCGGGGCCGGGAAGGTCGCGATCCGATCGCACACCGTCCGCATCTGCCGGGCCATCTCGGCGGCCTGCTCCACGGTCCGGAGCTTGCTCAGCTCCTTGAGGTCCCCGCCGGAGACGAACGCGCGGTCGCCACCACCGCGGATCACGAGCGCCTTCGCGCCCTCGGCCTCGTCGAGGGCCTTCTCCAGCTGTTCCATCGTCTCCGGCGCGATCGCGTTGCGTGCCTCCGGCCGGTCGATGGTGATGACCGCCAGGCCCTGTTCAAGCTCGAGATCGACCATGCGCTGCTCTCCGTTGCGATATTGGCATTCTGATTTTCGGAGAATAACATGCTCGCACAGCTGAAAATCGATCGGACCGACGCCCGCCGAGGCTCCGTGCAGCCCTCGGCGCGGCCCTGTCCCCGGGCATTGGAGCTCTCGCATGCGGCATATCCCCACCGAACTGGTCACGCGCTACGAGCAGGAGGGGTGGTGGACGAACGACACGCTCGGGGACATGCTCGGCCGAGGTCTCGCGGCCGCCTCCGATGTCGAGTTCCGGGTGCACTCGGCCGTGCGGCCGTGGTCGGGAACCTTCCGGGACGTCGAACTGGTCGCACGCCGGCTCGCCGCCGGACTCCGGGCCCGCGGGGTCGGTCCGGGTGACGTGATCGCCTTCCAGTTGCCCAACTGGATGGAAGCCGCCGCGGTATTCTGGGCCTCGTCCTTCCTCGGCGCCACGGTGGTCCCCATCGTCCACTTCTACGGACGCAAGGAAGTCGGCTACATCCTCGAGCAGACGAATCCCAAGGTGTTCGTCGCCGTGGAACGGTTCGGGCGGGCCGAGTTCCAGCCCGACCTCTGTAAGCACGTCCCGATCGTCGGCGTCGTGGGCCGCGACTTCGACGACTTGCTGAGCGACGAACCGATGGAGGGCATCGTCGCGGCCGACCCGGACGGAGCCGCGCTGATCGCGTTCACGTCCGGCACCACGAGCGCCCCCAAGGGCGTGGTGCACAGTCACCGCACGCTCGGTTGCGAGACGCGCCAGCTCTCGGCCCGCTACCCCGCCGACCGCGGCAAGCAGCTCACGGCGGCACCGGTCGGTCACTTCATCGGCATGGTCAACGCCTTCCTCATTCCCGTGCTCGACGGGTCGCCCGTCAATCTCGCCGACGTCTGGGACCCTGGGCAGGCCCTGGCACTGATGAAGTCCGACGGACTGACCGTCGGCGGTGGCGCAACGTATTTCGTCACGAGCCTGATCGACCATCCCGACTTCGGCGAGGAGCACCTGCCGTTCATGCGGTATGCGGGCCTGGGTGGATCGTCCGTCCCGGCGGCCGTGACCACCCGGCTCGCGAAGATGGGCATCTGTGTCTTCCGCGCGTACGGGAGCAGCGAGCACCCGTCGATCACGAGTTCGCTCTCCACAGCCCCGGAGGACAAGCGCCTGTTCACCGACGGCACGCCGGCGCCCGGCGTGGAGATCCGTCTGGCCGAGGACGGTGAGATCCTCAGCCGCGGACCGGATCTGTGCGTCGGATACACCGACCCCCAGCTCACCGCCGCCGCGTTCGACGAGGACGGGTGGTACCACACCGGCGACATCGGGGTGCTCGACGACGACGGTTATCTGACGATCACGGATCGCAAGTCCGACATGATCATTCGCGGCGGAGAGAACATCGCGGCCCTCGAGGTCGAGGAAGTACTGCTCACGGTCCCGGGTGTCGCCGAGGCCGCGGTGGTCGCGGTGCCGGACGACCGCCTCGGCGAACGCGCCGCCGCCGTCCTCCGCCTGCACGAGGGCGGGACGATGCCGACGATGGACGAGATCCGCGCCCACTTCGACCGCTCCGGAATGGCCAAGCAGAAGTGGCCCGAACAGTTGCACCGGGTCGACGAGTTTCCGCGCACCGCGAGCGGGAAGGTGCAGAAGTACCTCGTGCGCCAGGGCCTGAGGACCTCGTGAACAGGACCTCGCGAGTCTGGGCATTGCCACACCTCAAGAATGAGAATAGGATTCTCATACAAAGAAAGGGAGGATTCCATGGCACCGAAAGAGCTGCCGTATCAGCTGTTCGACGCTGACAACCACCTGTACGAGACCGAGGAGGCCCTGACCAAGTTCCTCCCCGACAAGTACAAGGACGCGATCAAGTACGTGCAGGTCGACGGCCGCACGAAGATCGCGATCCGCGGCCAGATCAGCGAGTACATCCCCAACCCCACCTTCGAGGTGGTCGCGCGACCGGGCGCGATGGAGGACTACTTCAAGAACGGCAATCCCGAGGGCAAGAGCAAGCGGGAGATCTTCGGCAAGTCGATGAAGTCGATCCCGGCGTTCCGCGAGCCGGCGGCCCGCCTGGAGCTGATGGACGAGCTCCAGATCGAGCGCACCCTGATGTTCCCGACGCTCGCGAGCCTCGTCGAGGAGCGCATGCGTGACGATCCGGACCTGATCCACGCGGTCGTGCACTCGCTGAACGAGTGGCTGTACGAGACCTGGGGATTCAACTACAAGGACCGCATCTTCACCGTTCCGGTCATCAGCCTCCCGATCGTCGAGAAGGCCATCGAGGAGCTCGAGTGGTGTGTCGAGCGCGGCGCGAAGGCCATCCTGGTCCGCCCGGCGCCGGTCCCCGGCTTCCGTGGCCCGCGGTCGTTCGCCCTGCCCGAGTTCGACCCGTTCTGGAAGCGTGTCGTCGAGCTCGACGTGCTCGTCACCCAGCACTCCTCGGACAGCGGTTACGCCCGCTACAACCAGGAATGGGACGGCACCGGCTCCGAGATGCTCCCGTTCGTGACGAATGCCTTCCGCATGGTCAGCGAGTGGCGTCCGATCCAGGATGCGGTCGCGTCCTGGGTGTGCCACGGCGCGCTGTTCCGTTTCCCGGAGCTGAAGATCGCGGTCATCGAGAACGGCGCCTCCTGGCTCCCGCACGTGCTGGAAACCCTCCGGGACGTCTACAAGAAGGCCCCCGAGGGCTTCGGCATGCAGGATCCGGTCGAGGCGATCAAGCGCAGCATCCACGTCAGCCCGTTCTGGGAAGAGGACTTCAGCAAGCTCACCGCCCTCATCGGCGCCGAGCGCGTGCTGTTCGGTTCCGACTACCCGCACCCGGAGGGCCTGGCCCAGCCGACGACGTACATCGACCACATCCAGCATCTGCCCTTCGAGGACCAGAAGCTGGTCATGGGCGGCAACCTCGCGAGGCTGCTCGGGGTATGACCTTCAGGACCATCCCCGAGATGGTCCTGAGCGTCGGCGACCGCTTCGGTAATGCCGAAGCGGTCGTCGACGGGGACCTCCGGATCACCTTCACCGAGCTCGTCGACCGGGTGCGGCGCGCCGCCGGAGCACTCGCCTCCATCGGTATCGACAAGGGCGACCGCGTCGCGATCTGGGCACCGAACTCTGCGGAATGGATCGTCGCGGCATTCGGAATCCTCACCGCAGGAGGCATTCTCGTCCCGGTCAACACCCGGTACAAGACGCAGGAAGCGGACGACATCATCCGTCGCAGCGGCGCGAAGGCGGTCCTGGTCCAGAAGGGGTTCCTCGGCCTGGAGTTCCAGGCTCCGGAAGACATCCCCGTGATCGATCTGAAATCCGGGTTCCTTTCCGGCGGAGCACCGTACGAATGCGCGGTCGACGGTGAGGACATCGCGGACATCATGTACACGTCCGGCACCACCGGACGACCCAAGGGCGTCATGATGAACCACGCCCAGACGCTCCGGATGTTCTCGGAGTGGTGCGATCTGGCCGACCTGCGCGAAGGCGACCGGTATCTGATCGTCAACCCGTTCTTCCACATGTTCGGGTACAAAGCAGGTTTGATCGCATCCATGATCCGGGGCGCGACCGTTCTGCCGGTGCCGGTCCTCGACATCGACGAGGTACTGGCACTGGTGGAACGGGAGAAGGTCACCATGCTCCCCGGTCCGCCCACGCTCTACCAGTCGCTGCTGTCCGCGCCGAGAGGACACGACCTGTCGTCCCTGCGCGCCGCGGTGACCGGATCCGCCGACATCCCCGTCGAACTGATCCGGCGGATCCGCGACGAACTGCCCTTCGAAACGATCATGACGGGGTACGGACTCAGCGAGGGCGGTACCGCAACAGCATCGCGCTGCGGTGACAGCTTCGAGCAGATCGCGACGACCGTCGGCCTGCCGTGCGACGGCATCGAGGTGCGCATCGCCGAGGACGGCGAGGTGCTCATGCGCGGATACAACGTCATGCAGGGTTATTTCGAGGATCCTCGTGCCACCGCCGAGGCGATCGATGCGGACGGCTGGCTGCACACCGGCGATCTCGGGGAGATCGACGACACGGGCCGGCTCCGCATCATCGGCCGCAAGAAGGACATGTTCATCGTCGGCGGGTTCAATGCCTATCCCGCCGAGATCGAAGGTTTCCTGCTCACCCATCCGGCCGTCGACCAGGTGGCGGTCATCGGTGTCCCGGACGACCGTCTGGGGCAGGTGGGCAAGGCCTTCGTGGTTCCGAAAACGACTGTGGCAGCGGAAGATCTGATTTCCTGGAGCCGTGAGCGCATGGCCGGCTTCAAGGTGCCGAGATTCGTCGAGTTCCTCGACGCCCTTCCCCTCAACGCCACCGGCAAGGTGATGAAGGACCAGCTGCGCTGACGCGCTCCCCTACACACGTCGGCCGGGTGCGGTGACACCCGTCCCCCGCACCCGGCCGATCCCTAACCCCGCGAAGGAGGGACCCCCATGACCGACGAAACCGCGATTCTCGCGTTCGCCACGAAATGGCGCCACTGGGACGGCGGCCCCGACGAGGACATCTTCGTCGAGTTCGGGGTCAGCCCCACCGTCTTCTTCCACCGGCTGCGAGCGATCCTGAACAGCCCGCGCTGGAGCCAGCTCTCACCGTCCCTCGCGCAGCAACTCCGCGAGATCTGCGACAACCGGTTGCGCAGCCCCGAGACCCGCGCGAGCTGACCCGACCGGCCGGCCCCCGCATCGTCGCGGGAGCCGGCCGGCAGGGAACGATCGGTCAGTACTCCGTCACGCCCGCGTCGGGCGCAAGCTCGTGCGCGGTAATGTACCTCGACTCGTCGGACGCGAGGAACAGCACGGTGTCCGCAACGTCCTCGGGCTGCACGATATCGACCGGCATCATGTTGATCATCATGGCGCCGAGCCGGGTGTTGCCCTCCAGCGCACGCGAGATCTGCCCGCCGAGGGCACCGTCGTTCACCATCGGCGTGTTGACACCCGTGGGATGCACGCTGTTGACCCGGATGTGGTGCTGGGCGAGTTCGGCGGCGAACGCCTTGGCCATCCCCCGCACCGCGAACTTGCTCGTGGTGTACGGAATCGCGAACGGCTGCACCTTGATTCCCGCGGCCGAGCTGATCAGGACGATCGAGCCGCCGCCGGCTTCGACGAGGTGCGGCGCACCGGCCATGACCGTGTTCCACACTCCCGTGACGTTGGTGCCGATCGTGTCCTCGAAGATCTGCGGGGTCATTTCGTTCCACGGCGCGGCCGAGCAGATGGCCGCATTCGCGACGACCACGTCCAGGCGACCCAACTGCCGGACCGCATCGTCGACGATCCCGCGCAGCGCATCCAGGTCGCGCACATCCACGATCCCGGACACGACGCGGCGTCCGGTCTTCTCCACCAGCCGGACCGTCTCCTCGAGATCCTCGGGTGTCGCCGGTGCGTAGGCGACGTCCCCGACCTCGGCGCACACGTCCACGACGACGACGTCGGCGCCTTCCTCCGCGAGCCGGACCGCATACGCGCGGCCCTGCCCCCGCGCCGCGCCCGTGATCAACGCGACCTTGCCCGCTACCCGTCCGCTCATGCGACCGACACCTTCTCCTTCGAATTCGCCTCGGCTCCGCCGAGGGGGAAATGACATGCGACGAACCGACCGGTCCGCACCTCCCGCATCTCGGGTTCTTCGTCGGCGCACCGGTCCTGCACGATCGGGCACCGGGTCCGGAACCGGCACCCGGTGGGCGGCGCCAACGGCGACGGCACGTCCCCTTCCAGAGCCGGCCCGGCGAATGCCTTCTCCGGGTCGGTCAACGGAACCGAATCGAGCAAGGCCCGAGTGTACGGGTGTGCCGGGTCGTCGTACACCTCGACGGAATCCCCGAATTCGCACACCTTCCCGAGGTACATCACCATTACGTTGTCGCTGACCGTGCGGACGACGCCGAGGTCGTGTGCGATGAACACGACGGTCAGATCGAACTCCGCCTTGAGTTCCTCGAGGAGATTCAGAATCTGCGCCTGCACGGACACATCGAGAGCGGAGACGGGTTCGTCGCAGATGAGCAGGCGCGGATTCAGCGCCAGCGCGCGGGCGATCGCGACGCGCTGTGCCTGCCCACCGGACAACTGCCGCGGAAGCATGCCGGCGAAACGGTCGCTTCCGAGCCCCACCTGGCCGAGAACGGACGCAGACGTCGCGGCCCGCTCGTCCTTCGGGACACCCGCGACCGCGAGCCCTTCCACGACGATGTCCCCGACGCTGCGCCGCGGATTCAGCGAGGCCACCGGGTCCTGGAAGATCATCTGCATGTCGCGCCGCAGCGCGCGCATCTGTTTCTCGCCGGCCTCCTCGATCCAGTCGTCACCGAACCGGATACGTCCGGACGTCAACCGGTCCAGGCGCAGGACGGCTCGCCCCGTCGTGGACTTCCCGCAGCCGGATTCGCCCACGATGCCGAGGGTTTCGCCCGGCAGAACGTCGAAGCTGATCTTCGAGACCGCCTGCACCGTCCCGGACGCGGTCGGGTATTCGACGACGAGATCCTGCACGCTCAGCAGCGCCTGCTCACCGCGCAGGTGCGCGGAACCACTACCGGCCATGTCAGCGACCTCCCGAAAGTGCCGGTGCCGCAAGGGCAACCGGGTTCAGACACGCAACCAGATGATCCGCTCCCACGGATTCGAGATCCGGGCCGGCGGTGTCGCACTCGTCGAGGCGGTGTGCGCACCGGGGAGCGAATCGGCATCCTCCCGGTGGCGCCGTGGGGTCGGGCAACGAACCGTCGATCAACTGCAGCGGTGCGTGCCGGGTGTGGTCGATGGTCGGGGTCGCTCCCAGCAACGCGTGTGTGTAGCGATGCCGGGGCGCCTCGAACACCTCCCGGGTCGATCCGACCTCCGCGAGGCGACCGGCGTACATCACCGAGACCCGGTCGGTGCGACCGGCCACCACCGCCAGGTCGTGGCTGATGAGCATCATCGACATGCCGCGTTCGCGTTGCACGCGGCGCAGCAGATCGAGGATCTGGCGCTGAATCGTCACGTCCAGGGCGGTGGTGGGTTCGTCCGCGATGAGCAGGTCCGGTTCGCATGCGAGCGCGATCGCGATCATCACGCGTTGCCGCATGCCGCCGGACATCTCGTGCGGATAGTTGCGCAGCCGCCGCTCGGGGTCGGGCACCCCGACCTCCTTCAGGAGGTCGAGGGCCCGGCCCCGAGCCTCGGAGCTGCCGATTCCCAGATGCTTGCGCATGCCTTCGGTGAGCTGGCGCTCGACCCGCACCACCGGATTGAGCGAGCGCCCCGGGTCCTGGAAGACCATCGCGATCTGTTTGCCCCAGACCTCACGCTGCTCCTTCTTGCCCAGCGCGAGCAGGTCGCGGCCGCGGAAGATCACTTCGCCGGACCGCGCGGACCGGGGCGGCATCAGACCCATGACGGCCTTGGCCATCACGGACTTGCCGGAACCGGACTCGCCGACGACGCCCAGTGCCCGGCCTTCGTCCAGGTCCAGGGACACGCCGTCCACGGCCCGGACGGTCCCTCGTGGTGTGCCGATGTAGGCACGCAGATTCCTCACCTGGAGGAGCGGCTGAGTGGTCATGGCACTCCGGCCCTTTCGCTGTCGTCGGCTGGTCGTTCCTCGCTGCGGCGGTCAGTGCCTAGGCGATCCACAGTTCCTCGGGCAGCGGCGAACCGAGCGTGTACAGCACGACGCCGTGCAGCTTCTTCCCGGACACGATCGCCGGGACCGCGCGGTAGTACCAGATGCCCGGGGTCACCTCCGCGAGTCGCTGCTGCACGATCTCGTAGGCCGCGGTCCGCTCCTCGGCCGACTGCGCGGACCGTCCGGCGTCGAGCGCCTCGCTGAGCTGCTGGTCCTGGATGCCGGTGAAGTTGCCGGGCGACTGGGCATGGAACGCCATCCACAGCGCGTAGTCCGGGTCCTGGACCACGGCGGACGAGATGACCATGTCGAAATCGCGCGCCCCGGTCCGTGCGGTCGCTGCGGCGTAGTCGACGACCTCGACCTTCGCCTCGACGTTGTCGTACGCGCTGAGCTGCGCCTGCAGTGCCTCACCGAGTGTCTTCGACTCGGTGGTGGGGTAGGACATGAAGCTGAACGAGACGGGCTTGCCTTCGGCGGCGAGCTCGTCGAACAACCGCTGGGCCTCCTCGGGGTCGTGGCGGTCGAGAGCGACATCCGCGTAGTAGGGCGATCCCTCTTCGAACAGTGTCCGCGGGATCTCACCGGCGCCGTTGTAGACGGCGACGTTGATGGCGTCCAGGTCCACGGCAAGCGAGACGGCGCGGCGGGCACGCTCGTCGTCGAACGGTGCGCGCCGCACGTTCATGCCCATGAACTGCCCGCCGCCGGTCGGAACGACCTCGTACGAGTAGCCGGCGGCCTCGATCTTGTTCAGGCTCTCCCAGTTGGTCTCCGACGCGAGGTCGGCGCCGCCGGTGGTCATGGTGTTGACGCGCTGGTTGGTGTCGGAGACGGTGCGGATCGTGATGCCGTCCAGGTACGGTTTCGGTGCGTCCCAGTATCCGGGGTTGCGCTGGAGTTCGATGGAGTCCTGGCGCTTCCAGTCGACGAGCGTGAACGGCCCTGCTCCGATGGGATTCTCGTCGAACGCCGCCTGGCCCTGCTGCAGCGCCGCGGGCGAGGCGATCCAGTTGAGGGCGCCCGCGACGATGGCCTGTGCGAAGTGCGGGTTCGGTGCGGTCATCGTGACCCGGAGTGTGGTGGGATCGACAACCTCGGACTGCGCGATCTGCACGGCCTGCCGGATCGTCGTGGAACCGAGAGCGGGGTCCCTGAGACGGTCCCAGTTGAACTTCACGGCGGCGGCGTCGAGCGGTGTGCCGTCGCTGAACTTCAGGTCCGGCCGCAGTTTCAGGGTGAAGGTCGAGCCCCCGTCGGTGCTGGAGAAGTCGGTGGCCATCTTGTATTCGATCTCGAACGTGTCGAGGTCGTTGATCATCAATGTTCCGTACAGCGCATTGGCCAGCACCGGCTGGTGCGCCCACGTGTTCGACAACGCTGCCGGGTCGAGGGACCGCGGTTCGCCGGTCTGCAGGACACGGGCTACACCACCGGACACCGGTTCGCCGGCATCGGCGGATCCTCCGTCACCGCCTCCCGAGCCCGAGCCACAGGCGGCGAGGAACATCGCCGCCGTACACACGGCGGCGGCCAAGCGCGGAAATCGTTTGCGTCGAAGCATCGTCGACCTTTCCAGGATGGGGGGGCGATTGCGGACGATCAGTCCTGCAGCGTGCGGTCGTACTTGGTCCGCAGGTGGTCGCCGACCTGATTGAGAGCGAACACCGTGAAGAAGATGACGAGGGCGGGAACGAACACCAGGTGCGGATAGGTGGCGATGGCGTCCTTGCCGTCGCTGATCATTCCGCCCCAGCTGGGTTGCGGCGGAGGAATTCCCAGGCCGAGGAAGCTCAGGGAACCCTCGGCCACGATGAGCGCCGCCATGACGATCGGCAGGAACGCCGCCAGCGGAGCCAGAACGTTCGGGAGGATCTCGCGGAACACGATCCGGCCGTGGCCGGCGCCCATGTTCCTTGCGGCACGGACGAATTCACGCGACGACCACGCCATGGTGTTCGCCCGCGCGAGCCGGATGAACGACGGGACGACCATCACGGTGAGGCCGAGCAGCATCGTCGGGACACTGGGCGTCAGGATCGACGCCAGCGCGAGCAGCAGGATCAAGGGCGGGAAGGCAAGCATCGCGTCTGCGACGAGCGTGACGATCGAGTCGAGACGGCCCCTGAAGTAGCCTGCGAGCAGGCCTGCCAGGGAACCGATTACGAATCCGATGAGCCCGGCGACCGCTCCTACCACCAGCGAGACACGGGCGCCGTAGACGATACGGGAGAGCATCGACCGGCCGAGAGTGTCGGTGCCGAGCAGCAGGTCGAGGGAGCCCAGCTGGGGCCCGGTGCGCGGGGTGCCCACGGGGGTGGCATAGGAGGCGAGAGGAAGGAGGTCGGCGAACACTGCGGCGGTGATCAGCACGACCAGCCACACGACCGACAG
Source organism: Rhodococcus sp. HM1 (assembly GCF_023218075.1). Lineage (GTDB taxonomy): Bacteria > Actinomycetota > Actinomycetes > Mycobacteriales > Mycobacteriaceae > Rhodococcus. Next base: position 36,280 of record NZ_JALPTB010000005.1, read on the forward strand.
GTACACCAGGATCGGACGCTTCTTCTTGGGCGCCGGGACCACCGGCACCGTGTCCACCGCCGCATCGACCGCGTGTTTCGTGAGGACGGTGTTCTTCGTCGCGATCTCGGTCATGCGGTCGCCACCTTTCCGACCCGCGGGTCGATCACCTGATAGCCGAGGTCCACGAGGGTGTTGATGCACACGTAGACCACGGCGATGAAGACGACGATCCCCTGCACCATGATCACGTCACGGGACGTGATCGACGACGCGACGAGCTGCCCCAGACCCGGTAGCCCGAAAAGGGTTTCGACGATGACGGTGCCGCCGATGAGCCGTCCGAGATTGATTCCCGCGAGCGTGATGAGCGAGAACGACGACGGGCGCAGCGCGTGCCGGAACATGACGTACCGCGCCGAGAGCCCCTTGGCGCGGGCCGCCGCGACGAAGTCCTCGCGCAGCGTGCCGAGCAGATCCGTGCGCAGGAGCCGGTGGAATGCCGCGATCTCGGTGAGCGCGATCGCGATCGCCGGGAGCAGGGCGGTGCGCAGGTTCTCCCCCAGCCCCTCACTGATCCGGGACCATCCCATCACCGGGAATATCTGCAGCTTGATGGCGAAGAAGTAGATCAGGATCGGGCCGGCGATGAAGGCCGGGACGGACAGGAACACCGCGGAGACCGCATTGATCGTACGGTCCAGCGCGCTGCCCGGACGCGACGCCGACGCGATGCCCATGCCGATCGCGACGATCAGCGCGATCGTCAGCCCCATGACGGCGAGCTGGAGGGTCACCGGAAGTCGCTCGGCGATCGCCTCGCTCACGGATTGTCCGGTGAGCGGGGAGGTTCCGAGATCTCCTCGTACGGCGTTGCCCAGCCAGGTGAGGTACTGCGACCAGAACGGCGCGTCCAGGCCCAGTTCGGCATTCATGGCCGCGACAGCTTCCGGGGTCGCGTTCTCCCCCAGGATCACCTGGGCGACCGAGCCGGGGGCCAGGCCGAGCAGCGCGACCACCGCGACCGTCACCAACAGGATGACGAGGATACTGCGACCGATTCGGTTCACGACAGTGAGAATCATCCAACTCGACTTTCATCGGGGGATCGGATGTCGACGTCGACCGTGTGTACGAGCGAGCGCCTGTGTGCACGAACGAGCAAGAGCTACAAGAAATTACGATGACTCGGTTCACATCGAAGGTTCGATTGTGACCTACGCAATATATGCGACTGCGGCGGTTGTGACAAGAACCTGACTCGCGAGTCTTGTTTTTTCGAATTATCCCGGCGTACACCGACTTCGGACACGCCGACGCCCGCGTCGCGTGGTGCGACGCGGGCGTCGGCGCTGCCTGCAGGCGTATGCGGTGGTAGGCAGTGGTGGACGAAACCGGGCGGACTGGACCGTCAGGAACCGGAGCCCTCGAGGATCGTCACCGCCGATACGGCAGTCGGTCCACCGATATTGTGTGCCAAGCCGATTCGTGCACCGTCGACCTGGTTGACGGCGTTGCCGCGCAACTGCTCGAACAGCTCGACACACTGGGCGACACCGGTGGCACCCGGCGGATGCCCCTTGGAGATCATGCCGCCGCTGGGATTCACCGGGAGGGTCCCACCGATGGCGGTGGCCCCGGATTCGATCAGCTTGTAGGCCTCGAACCGGTTCGCGAAGCCGAGATCCTCGTAGCTGATCAGTTCGATGCCGGTGAAGAAGTCGTGGACCTCCGCGACATCGACATCGGAGGGCGTCAGGCCGGCCATCCCGAACGCCTGCTTCGCAGCCCGGACGGTCGCCGGGAAGCTGGTCATGTCCTTCTTGTGCTGGTGCATCACCGAATCCAGGCCGATACCGACACCGCGGATCCACACCGGGCGATCGGTGTAGCGGTCCACGACGTCCTCGGCGGCGAGCACCAGCCCGGCGGCACCGTCGCTCTGCGGCGCGCAGTCGTAGACACCGAACGGCGTCACCACGGTCTGCGCGTTCAGCGCCTCCTCCACGGTGATCTCGAAGCGCCGGAACGCCTTCGGATTGTTCAGACCGTTCAGATGGTTCTTCACCGCGACCATGGCCATGTGCTCGCGGGTCGCCGGCGACTCGTGCAGGTAGCGTCGCACGTGCAGCGCGAAACCGGCCTGCGCGAGACCGAGCGGGTAGTCCCACGCCATGTCACGCGTGAGAGCTTCCCATTCCCAGATCATGTCCTTCGACGCGGTCTCGCGGACCTTGTCGGCGCCCATCACCAGCGCCACGTCGAACGCTCCGGAAGCGATCCCGAACAGGGCGTTCCGGATGGCGTCGTGCCCGGTGGCACAGGAGTTCTCGACGCGTGTCACCGGAATCTCCGGGAGACCGAGGGTGTCGGCGAGGATCCCGGCGGGGAACCCGTCGGTGGTCCCCATCGCACCGAACCACGCGGCCTGCAGGTCCGACGTGCGGATGCCCTTGTCGACCGTCGCCGCACATTCGGCGTACGCCATCGGCAGCAACTCGCGGATGCCGAGGGAGAAATGTTCGGCGAAGGGCGTCATTCCCGCACCGACGATCGCGACTTTCCTCATGACGCCTCACTTTCGGGATGGAACGCGTAGCCGTAGTCCGGAACCCCGGACCGCACCGCGACGCGGCGCAGCACCATGCGGCCGCGATCGCCGATGTCGACGGTGCCCGGCTCCACACCGGTCACCTTGACCAGTGCCCGCACGTCGACGTCGTCGAGTTCGACGAGGACGAGCGAGTACGGGGTGTCCAGACCGGGGACCGGAACACGGACGGTGACCTCGGTGTAGACGCTCCCGGTTCGCGGCAAGGGAACGAACTCGTAACTGCTGCCCAGTGTTCCGTCCTCCCCCACCCGATATCTCGGTGGGAAGTCCAGGTCGTCGGAGCCGGGATGGCGGCCCGCTTCCCAGCGGACCTTGGCTTCGAACGCCCGCTCGTATGCCGCGAGCGAGATCGGGATGTCCGGGCCGGGCACGTGAACCGGCGCGGTGCGCTCCCGCGCCGGCGGTTCGTGACGACGGATCTCGGTGACGCCGTCGGCGACGGTGATCGCCGACAGGCTCGCCTGTTCCACTCCCACCAGTGGACCCTTCGTCTCCGATTCGGCCATCGCCGCGAGCGCGAACAACGGCGAACTCGCGCCCGTGGTGGGAAGTTCCACCGGCGGGGCGGCGCACAGGTCCGCCGCGTATCGGGGTTCGACGCCGGCGACGGTCACCGGGTCGTCGACCCACGACGAGGCAAGGGACGCAAGGAAACCGCGCTGTTTGACCAGGCGCGGATCCCCGTAGTCGTGCACCATTCCGTTCTCGGTGCGGGTGCGGACCGGGAGGCTGCGGGAGACGCGCGCCGCGGTGCGCACCTGCAGGCCCTGGTCCGCGGTGAGCGCCGCCGCCGCCCCGGCGGGGGCAAGGTCCACGCCGATCACCAGGGTCCGCGGTCGCGCGGAACCGAGCGCATCGAGTGTTGCCGGTGCACCGCCGAGGCGTTCGGTGACCTCGATCTCCGGATCGAGTCCGAGTCCCGCGAGCAGCACTGCGGCGTTGCTGCTCTCGAGCAGTGGCAGGTCCCGGCTGACCAGGACCACGTACTGAACCGAACCCGTCTCGGCCACGGCGGCGCGGCCCGCTTCGACAGCGAGTGTGATCGCGTCCTCGTCGTCACCGGGCACGCGGGCCCCGGGTGATCCCCAGCACGGCAGGTAGGTACCTATCGAAGCGATGTATGGCATGAGATTCTCCGGTGTTCTCTCGCGGTCGCAGTCCTAGGTGACTGCGCCCGCCGTCTTCAGCGCGATGATGCGATCCCAGTCGAGACCGAGTTCGAGCAGCACCTCCTCGGTCTGCGCAGCGAATTCGGGTGCGGGACCGGTCTCCGGTGCGGTGACGTCGAACTGGACCGGGTTGGCGACCAGCTCGAGTTCGCCTGCCTTGACGATGTATTCGTTCGCGCGGATCTGCGCGTCGTCGGAGACCTGGAGCGAGTCCTGCACCGGCGCCCACGGGCCGGCGAGAGTCGCGAACCGTTCGGTCCACTCGGCGAGGGTCCGCTTCCCGATGGCCTCGCGCAGAATCGCCACCGCTTCTTCGGTATTGGCGGCAATCTGCTGGGCATCGGCGAACCGCGGATCGTCGATGAGGTCGGGCCGGTCGATGTGACGGCACACATCCGCCCAGAACTTGCCGGGCTGGAGCATCACGAACGACAGGTAGCGGTTGTCCGACGTCGCGTACAGGCCCGACAGCGGATTCGTCGGTGCGCCATGGGCTCCCGGCACGGGGGCGACCATGTGCTCGTCGAGATGCAGCGACAGTGCGACGCCGTGCCCCATCGCCCAGAGGCCGCTGCCGAGCAGCGACACGTCCACCACCGACGTCTCCCCGGTGCGTTCGCGCTTGAAGAGCGCGGCCGCGATGCCGCCGGCGAGGTTGGTGCCGGAGATAGTGTCGCCGAACGCCGGTCCGGGCGGAGCGATCATGCCCTCGACGCCGGGCGGGGTGATGGTCGCGGCGATGCCGCCGCGCGCCCAGAACGCGGTCATGTCGTAACCGCCGCGGTCGGATTCGACGCCGCGCGGGCCGAGTGCACTGCCGCGCGCGTAGACGATCGACGGGTTGACGGCGCGGATGTCGTCCACGTCGATCCCGAACTTGGTGCGGGCCTGCGGCAGGAAGCTGGTCAGGAACACGTCCGAGCGGCGGGCCAGCTCGAGCAGGACCTCCCGGCCCTCCTCGCTTCCCATGTCGAGACCGATGCTGCGCTTGCCACGGTTGGCGTGTTCGACGTTCGGGTTCGGATCGCCCTCGACCCGCATCCGGCCGACCTGCCGCAGTCCGCGTTGCGGGTCGCCGGTGACCGAATGCTCGACCTTGACGACGTCGGCGCCCCACTCGGCGAGCACGGCGCCCGCCGACGGGACGAAGCCGTACATCGCGACCTCGAGGACGCGGATCCCTTCGAGGGGCTTCACTTGACGACCGCCGCGAAGGACTTGATCTGCTGGAACTCGTGCAGACCGGCGACGCCCATCTCGCGGCCGATGCCGGACTGCTTGTATCCGCCGAACGGCACCTCGGGCGTGAAGTAGTTGCCGCCGTTGATGCTGAACGTGCCGGTGCGGATCCGGCGGCCGATCGCCGTGGCGCGCTCGTCGTCGGCGCTGAGCACACCGCCGGACAGGCCGTAGATGGAGTTGTTGGCGATGCGCACGGCATCGTCGTCGTCGTCGAACGGGATGACGGCGAGGACCGGGCCGAAGACCTCTTCCTGCGCGATCTCGCTGTCCGGGTCGACGTTCGCGAGCAGCGTCGGCTTGTAGAAGAAGCCGGGGTCGACCTTCTCGCCGCCGGTGACGAGGGTCGCGCCCGCCTCGACGGCCCGCTTGACCATGCCGTCGATCTTCTCGCGCGACTTCTCGTTGATGACCGGGCCCATGTAGATCTTCGGGTCGGACGGATCACCGAACGGGACGTTGCTCATCATCGCGCCGACCGCGGCGACGATCTCGTCGTGCTTCTCCCGGGGCACGAGCAGGCGCGTGGTGAGGGCGCAGCCCTGGCCGGCGTGTGAGCAGATGCTGAACGCCGCGAACTGTGCGGCGGTCGGGATGTCGGCGTCGTCGAGCACGATGAGCGCGGACTTGCCGCCGAGCTCGAGGAAGACGCGCTTGAGGGACTCGGAGGCCGCGGCCATGATCTTGCGGCCGACGACGGTGGAGCCGGTGAAGGTGACGACGTCGACGTCGGGGTGGGTCGTCATGATCTCGCCGGTCGACACCTGGGTGGAGGAGAGAATGTTGACGACGCCGGCGGGGATGTCGGTGTGGTTGGCGATGATCTCGCCGAGCGCCTGCGTGACGAGCGGGGTGTCGGGCGCGCCCTTGAGGACGATCGTGCAGCCGGCGGCGAGCGACGGTGCGAGCTTCGCGAGCGCGAGCTGCGTCGGGTAGTTGTAGGCGACGATCGCGGCGACGACGCCCGCGGCCTCGCGCTCGATCCAGCGGCGGTGCTTCTGCCCGCGGATCTCGACCTCGCCGAGGTCCTCGGTCAGCGGGTACTTGCGGAGGAGGTCCGCGTAGTAGCGGACGATGTTGATCGGGGCGTCGAGCTGGTTGCCGTAGGTGAGAAGGCGCGGTGCGCCGACCTCGGCGATGGTGAGTTCGCGCAGTTCTTCGGCGTTGTCGAGCAGTGCCTGGTGGAGCTGGTCGAGGCACTTGATGCGGAATTCGACGTCGGTGGACCACGTCGTGGTGTCGAAAGCGCGGCGCGCGGCCTCGATGGCGGTTTCCGCCTCGGCGACACCGGCATCCGGGGCGTAGCCGACGAGCTCACCCGTCGCGGGGTTGAACGACGGGAAGGTCTGCTCGGTCGTGACGAGCTGCCCGTCGATGAGCAGGCGCTTGTGCACCTCGGTCCCGGCCTCGGCCTGCACGGTCTCCTGCGTTGACATCCGGTTCTCCTCACTGTGTGGAAATACGATTCTCACTATCGAGAATTCAGTCCCCGTATTGGTGTGAATGTAGCAATCAGAGCCTGGTTCGCATACCCCGAATCGAAGCCTGAATTGTCCCGACCAGCGGCTGATCCGGCCTTGCGGGCAACTCGACGCGGAGAGTATGGTTCTCGAAAACTGGAAGGGAGCTTCTTGTGATCAAGACTACAGCAATCACCCCGGCACTGGGAGTAGAGGTCAGCGGAGATGTCGACCTCGAGAACCCCGAGGTGATCGGCAAGCTGACCGAGGCGCTGAAGTGGCGCGGCGTGCTGCTGTTCCGCGGCCTGAACCTCGACGACGAAGGTCAGCTCGCCTTCAGCCGCAAGCTCGGGCAGCTCGTCCAGCCGGTCCCCGGCCAGGAGATCTTCACCGTCTCGCTCGACCCGGCGAAGTCGCCGTCGGCCGAATACCTCAAGGGCACCTTCAGCTGGCACATCGACGACACCACCAACGACATCCCGGCCAAGGCCACGGTGCTCAGCTGCCGCCATGTCGCCGCCGTCGGCGGTGGCACCGAGTTCGCGAACACCTACGCCGCCTACGAGAACCTCTCCGAGGCGGAACGCAAGCGCTACGACGGCCTGCGCGTCGTCCACAGCTTCGAGGCCGCGCAGCGCAAGGTCTACCCGGACCCGACCGAGGACCAGGTCGCGCGCTGGCGTCAGCTCCCGACGCACGAGTCCTCGCTCGTGTGGGAACGACGCGACGGCCGTCGCTCGCTGGTCATCGGCGCCACCGCCGACCACATCGTCGGCATGGAGCCCGACGAGAGCCGCGCGCTCATCGACGAACTGCAGGACTGGGCCACGCAAGAGCGCTTCTGCTACGCCCACGACTGGGAAATCGGCGACCTGGTCGTGTGGGACAACACCGGCATGCTGCACCGGGCACTGCCCTACGACCCGTCGTCCGAGCGCCTCATGCGCCGCGTGACCATCGTCGGGGACGAGGCGTGGCAGTGACAGCAGGAACAGCAGCTTCCACCGCCCGGACCGCCGTCGTCACCGGGGGCGGTTCGGGAATCGGCGCGGCCATCGCCGAGCGCTTGCGCAACGACGGCCACCGGGTCGCGATCCTGGACATCAATCCGTCCGACGCCAAGTTCTCCTATGTCGCGGACGTGTCCGATCGCGCCTCGGTCGACGCCGCGCTCGAGGAGGTCCGAAAGGAACTCGGCCCGATCACGATTCTGGTGAATGCGGCGGGCCGGGAACTGTACAAGCGCTTCCACAACATCGACATCGAGACCTGGAACCAGATCATCGCGGTCAACTTGAACGGTGTCTTCCACTGCGTCCAGGCGGTGCTCCCCGACATGCGCGAGGCGCAGTGGGGCCGCATCGTGAACATCTCGTCGTCGAGTGCGCAGTCCGGGCAGCAGTTCATGACCGCCTACGTCTCGTCCAAGTCCGGTGTCAACGGGCTCACCAAGTCGCTCGCCCTCGAATACGGCCCCGACGGAATCACCGTCAACGCCGTCCCGCCCGGATTCGTCGATACCCCGATGCTGCGCAACTCCGAAAGCAAGGGCCTGCTCGGCGGAACCATCGAAGAACACATCCAGCGGACCCCGGTACGCCGGGTGGGCCGCCCGGAGGACATCGCCGCGGCATGCGCATTCCTCGTTTCGGAGGAAGCCGGCTACATCACCGGCCAGATCCTCGGCGTCAACGGCGGACGCAACACCTGACCCGACCGTCCGCGAATCTCCCGACAGCGAAAGTTAGCGAAAGGAAACAACAGTGGGGCGTGTAGAAGGCAAGGTCGCGTTCGTCACCGGTGCCGCTCGCGGGCAGGGCCGCAGCCACGCGGTCCGTCTGGCCGAGGAAGGCGCGGACATCATCGCGATCGACCTGTGCGAGGACATCCCGTCCATCGGATACCCGATGGCCACCCCCGAGGACCTCGAGGAGACGGTGCGCCTCGTCGAGAAGCAGGGCCGCCGCATCGTCGCGGTCAAGGCCGACGTGCGTGTGGCCTCGGAGGTGCGCGCCGCTCTCGAGCAGGGTCTCGCCGAGTTCGGCAAGCTGGATGTCGTTGTCGCACAGGCCGGTGTCGCCGGAATGAAGGGCGAACCACAAACTCAGGCGTGGTCCGATGTGGTCAATACCAATCTCGTCGGCACGATCAACGCCGTGCAGGAAGCGTTGCCGCACCTGACCGCCGGCGCATCGATCATCGCGACGGGCTCGACCGCGGCCCTGATGGACGTCGCCAAGGTCGACCAGCCGGGCAAGGACCTCGGTGGTGTCGCGTACGTGTACTCGAAGCGTGCGTTGTCACAGTTCATCCACGAACTCGCAACGCATCTGGCGCCCCGCAGCATTCGCGCCAACGTGCTGCACCCGACCAACTGCAACACCGACATGCTGCAGAGCGAGCCGATGTACCGCTCCTTCCGCCCCGACCTCGAACACCCCACCCGCCAGGACGCGGAGCCGGCATTCGGTGTGCAGCAGGCCATGCCGATTCCGTACATCGAGCCCCAGGACTCCAGCAACATGGTGCTTTTCCTGGCTTCCGACGAATCACGGTACGTCACCGGCATGCAGATGCGCGTCGACGGAGGCGGCTACCTGAAGTGGTACGACTACCACATCTGATCCCGAATCCTGTCGCTGCTACCGTCCCCGGAGGATTCCGGCGAAAGGGATCCGAACCACCCCGGCTACAACGGAAGTCTGGAGGAGAATTTTGAAGGTCCGCGTCGATCCCGACAAGTGCCAGGGCCACACGCTCTGCGCCATGGCCGCACCGGACGTCTTCGAGCTCAGTGAGATCGACGGTCACGCGTCGGTCGCGAACGAAGAGGTGCCCGCCGACCAGGAGGAAGCGGTGAAGGAGGCCGCCCGCTCGTGCCCCGAGCAGGCGATCACCATTTTCTGATCTGCCGTTTCGAACAGCCCCCCAAAGCTCGACGTGCAAGAGAGGACAACGCCGTGAGCGTTGACGACGTCGTCACCGACGACAGCCGCAAGGCGAACAGATTCGATTTCGACCGCCATGCCGCCGACTACCGAGACAACTTCCTGCCGATCACGCAGGAGATGCACGCCAAGTGTCCGATGGCGTGGTCCGAGACCCACGGTGGCCACTGGGTGGCCGCCGGCAGCAAGGAGGTGTTCGCGCTCGCCCGCTCGGCAGACGTGTCCACCGACCACGACATCCACGGAAAACGCCGTGGCTACAAGGGAATCGCGATCCCGACGATGGAACGTGCGTCGGGCGTGCGCGGCGGCATCCTGGAGATGGACGACCCCGAGCACCACGAGTTCCGCGCCCTGCTCAACCCCTACCTGTCCCCCGCTGCGGTCAAGCGGTGGACGCCGTTCATCGACGAGATCGTGCGGGCCAGCATCGACGAGAAGATCGAGACCGGCCGCATCGACTTCGTCGACGACCTGGCGAACATCGTGCCCGCCGTGCTCACCCTGGCGATGATGGGCATCCCCATCGCCAAGTGGACCATCTACAACGAACCGGTCCACGCCGCGGTCTACACGCCGCCGGACTCGCCGGACATCCCGCGCATCGCCGAGATGCACCGGACGATGGGCATCGACCTGCTCACCAACCTGTTCGAGATCCGGGAGAATCCCCGTCCCGGCCTGATCAACGCGCTCGCCCAGGCCACCGTGCTCGGCGAGAAGCCCGACGACATGGAGTTGCTCGGCATCCTGAGCCTGCTCATCGGCGGCGGCTTCGACACCACGACGGCGCTGACCGCCCACTCGCTCGAATGGCTCGCGCACAATCCCGACAAGCGCACGATCCTCAGCGAACAGCGTGACACGCTGCTCGATTCGGCGACCGAGGAGTTCCTGCGGTACTTCACACCCGCACCGGGTGACGGCCGCACGTTCTCGGCGGACTGCTCGTTCGACGGCACCGAATTCAAGGAAGGCGAGCGCCTCTGGCTGTCCTGGGCGATGGCCAACCGCGACCCGGAACTGTTCGACGATCCGAACGAGGTCGACCTGGAGCGTCGCGGAAACCGGCACTTCAGCTTCGGACTCGGCATCCACCGGTGCATCGGCTCGAACATGGCCCGCCAGGTGTTCAAGCGCATGCTCGTCGCCGTGCTCGACCGCATACCGGACTACAAGTGCGATCCGGCGGAAGCAGTGCACTACGACTCGATCGGCGTCATCCAGGGCATGCGGCATCTGCCGGCCACGTTCACGCCCGGACCGCGCCTCGGCGCGGGTCTCGACGAGACGCTCGAGAAGCTCCAGAAGATCTGCGACGAGCAGCGTCTCGCGGAGCCCATCACGGTGAAGAGGTCGGAGGCACAGATCGGTGACTGATTCAGCGGTGGTCGACCCCGAGGACACGGAGAAGGGCAAGGCGCCGAAATCGGGTCGTCCCCTTCCCCAGGTGACCGAGCAGAACCGGTTCTTCTGGACCGCCGGTGCGGACGGGATCCTGCGCATCCAGGAATGCGAATCCTGTTCTGCGCTGATCCATCCGCCGCAACCGGTGTGCCGGTACTGCCGCGGTCACCGGATGGGCGTGCGCGAAGTGTCGGGCACTGCCACGCTCGCCGGCTTCACGGTCAACCACCGATTCGGTCTCCCCGGCCTGCCGCCGCCCTATGTGGTAGCGCAGGTCGCGATCGACGAGGATCCCCGGGTGCGGTTGACGACCAACATCGTCGACTGCGATCCGGAGACCCTCGAACTCGGCCAGCGGATGGAGGTCGTCTTCCAGCAGGACGACGACGTCTGGCTGCCGCTGTTCCGTCCGGCAGCCGAGCAGGTCGCGCCTGCTCGGCTGCCGGCCGACGGGATCGAACCCGAGGACTTCCGGAAGCACGTGCGGCCCATGGCTTCTCGTGAGAAGTTCGAGGACCGGGTGGCGCTCACCGGAGTCGGGATGTCCGAGATCGGGCGTCGGCTCATGCGCTCCCCACTGGGCCTGACGATCGAGGCGTGCGAACGCGCCGTCGCCGACGCCGGTCTCACGCTCGACGACATCGACGGGATCGCCAGCTACCCCGGTGCCGGCCAGGTCGGCGGCTTCGGCGAGGGCGGTGTCCTGACCGTCGAGGCCGCACTCGGGCTCAACCCGACCTGGCACAACGGCGGCATCGAAACCTTCGGCCCCGGTGGCTCGGTCATCGCCGCGATGATCGCGGTCTCCAGCGGACTCGCGCGGCACGTGCTGTGCTACCGCACCCTGTGGGAAGCGACCCACGGAGAACTGATGAAGCGCGGCGAGATCCGCCCGTCGGGCGGACGCACCACGAGCTGGATGATGCCGTTCGGTGGTATCTCCGCCGCGCACACCCTCGCCCAGAACGCCCAGCGTCATTTCCATCGCTACGGCACCACCCGCGAGACCCTCGGCTGGATCGCGCTCAACCAGCGCGCCAACGCCGCGCTGAATCCGACGGCGATCTACCGCGATCCGCTGACGATGGACGACTACCTGAACGCGCGGGCAATCACGACCCCGTTCGGCCTGTACGACTGCGACGTTCCGTGCGACGGTTCGGTCGCGGTGATCGTCTCGGCGGTCGACGCGGCCCGCGATCTGGCCAAGCCACCCGTGCTCGTCGAGGCGGTGGGTACCCAGATCATCGAGCGGATCGAATGGGACCAGAGCACCCTCACCCACGAACCGCAGGTGCTCGGCCCCGCCGCCCACCTGTGGTCGCGCACCGACCTGCGGCCCGAGGACGTCGACGTCGCCGAACTCTACGACGGATTCACGTTCAACTGCCTGTCGTGGATCGAGGCCCTCGGCTTCTGCGGTATCGGCGAGGCCAAGGACTTCCTCGACGGCGGCCACAACATCGCCCGCGACGGCGTGTTGCCGCTCAACACCCACGGCGGTCAGCTCTCGCACGGCCGCACCCACGGCATGGGACTGATCCACGAGGCCGTCGTGCAGTTGCGCGGTGAAGCCGGAGACCGGCAGGTGGCCGGCGCCCGCGTCGCGGTCGCCGCGACCGGTGGCCTGTCCCCCGGCGGTGCCATGCTCCTGCGGGCCGACTCGTGACGACGATCGAATCCGCACCCGCCGCCCGCGTCGCCGAGATCGACGGTGTTCCGATGTCGGGGCTGCTCGCGGTCGCCGAGCAGCCGCGCGCCGTTGTCGTCGCGCTGCACGGCGGCGCAACGGACTCCGCGTACTTCGACTGCCCGGGCCATCCCGAACTGTCCCTGCTGCGAACCGGTCCCGCGCGCGGATTCACCGTCCTCGCGCTCGACCGTCCCGGGTACGGCGCCTCCCGCCCGCACGTGGACGAATTCACCCGGCCCGAGCGGCGGGTCGACGCCGCCCTCGCCGCGATCGACGCGCACCTGGACTCGCTCGATCTCGGTGCCGGGATCTTCCTGTGGGGCCATTCGCTCGGATGCGAACTCACGATGCGCCTGGCCGTCGAGCCACGCGAACGGTGGCGTCGCGCGGCTCGCCGCGACAGGGGCCTGCTCGGGATCGCGTTGGCCGGCACCGGCCGCGAGCATCACGCCGACGCCTGCGGAATCCTCGGCACGGAAGCGCAATACGCCGACCCCAAGGGCGTCTACGGGCTGATCTGGGCGCATCCTGAGATCTATCCGCCGGAACTGGTCGGCGGCGCGCCGATCGCCTCACGCACCCCCTCCTACGAGGCGACGGTGACCGCGTCGTGGCCGCACACCGAATTCCCGCAGCTCGCCGCACGAGTCGAGGTCCCGGTGCACTTCACCGCCGCCGAACACGAGAGGGTGTGGCGCGGCGACCCGGAGGCCCTCGACGACATCGCGGCGATCTTCACCGCCGCGCCCCGCGTCGAGCTGCACACGCAACCGGACGCCGGGCACAATCTCGCCCTCGGCTACGCGGCCGCGTCGTACCACGCGACCGTGCTGTCGTTCGTGCAGGAATGCATCGACAATCGTTCGGCTGACCGAATATCCGATACCACAAAATGATTCGACGGAGCCGCACAGCGGCAAGGAGGTGAAGCGATGGACCCCACCGATGTTGCGCTACTCCTGGTGCGTCTGGTGCTCGGTGCGACGATGATCGCGCACGGCGTCAACCACTGGGTGGGCGGCGGCCGTATCGCCGGTACCGCACGCTGGTTCAGCGGACTGGGCCTGCGCAACGGCACGTTGCAGGCATGGATCAGCGTCGTCGTGGAGATCGGCGCCGGCGTGCTCGTGATTCTCGGCCTGCTCACTCCCCTCGCATGTGCCGCGGTCATCTCGATCATGCTCGTCGCCGGCCTGCTCGCGCACCGCCCCAACGGCTTCTTCGTGTTCAAGGAAGGCTACGAATACGTCCTCGTGCTCGGCGTGGTCGCACTGGCGCTGGCCATGATCGGACCCGGCGAGATCTCGATCGATTCGGCCACCGACATCGCGATCGTCGGCTGGTCCGGCGGCGCGATCGCGCTCGGCGTCGGCGTCGTCGCGACCGCGGGTCTGCTCGCCACGTTCTGGCGGCCGCAGAAGCAGGAAGCCGCAGCATGACGATCGCACCACTCGGAGTCGTACTGATCGGATCGGAGGAGCACTGATGCGTGTCGGTTTCATCGGGCTCGGCAGCCAGGGCGGGCCCATGGCGCGCCGGATCGTCGAGTCGGGATACGAGCTGACCCTGTGGGCGCGGCGACCCGAGTCGCTCGAGCCGTACGCGGACACCGCGGCGAAGACCGCACAGACGCCCGCCGAACTCGCCGCCGCGAGCGACCTCGTCTGCATCTGCGTCGTCGCCGATGACGACGTGCGACAGGTCGTCACCGGCGAGAACGGCGTGCTGTCGGGCCTGCAGCCCGGCGGAATCATCGCGATCCACAGCACCGTCCATCCCGACACGGTTCGGGAACTCGCCGAGCAGGCGCGCGAGTCCGGGGTCGCGGTCGTCGATGCCCCGGTCAGCGGCGGCGGCATGGGAGCCGCTGCGGGTACCCTGCTGGTCATGGTCGGGGGCGATACCGAGATCGTCGAGAAGATCCGGCCGGTCTTCGAGACCTATGCGAATCCCGTGATCCACCTGGGCGACGTCGGAGCCGGGCAGGTTGCCAAGCTCCTCAACAATCTGCTGTTCACCGCGAATCTCGCAACCTCCGTGACCACGCTGCAACTCGGTGAGTCGCTCGGTGTCGATCCCGCGAAGCTCGGCGAGGTCATCACGCACGGATCGGCGAACAGCTTCGCGCTCGGCCGGGTCGTGGCGGGCGGCGGCACACTCGACAGCATCGCGAAGCATGCCGGTCCCCTGCTGCGCAAGGACGTCGGACACGTGGCGGGTCTCGCGGACGCGGCGGGCGCGACGCCCGGCGTGGTGCTCACCGCGGCCGACTCCACCCTCGCCCTGATGGAGCACCCGCGGTGACCCGGGTCGGATTCATCGGGGCCGGCCGTATGGGCCTGCCTATGGTGCGCAAGCTTGCCGAGGCCGGACACGAGGTCCGCGCGCTGGGCCGATCGTCGGAAACCCGTGCCGCCCTGACGGGTGCGGGCGTCACCGCGGTGACGGAGGCGTCCGAGACCGGCGTCGGCGCCGAGCTCGTCCTCGTCTGCGTGTTCACCGACGACCAGGTCCGCGAGGTGTGCCTGAAGAGCGCCCTTCTCGAGAAGATGCCGCGCGGCTCCGTGCTGGCGATCCACACGACCATCAGCCCCCGGACGATCGAACAGATCCGGGACGACGCGGCGGGCCACGGCATCGACGTGATCGACGCTGCGGTCAGCGGCGGCCCGCACGACATCGCGGCCGGAAGTCTCACGCTGTTCCTCGGAGGCGACGCCGACGCCGTCGAGCGCGCCACACCCGTACTGCGTAGCTACGGCGATCCGGTACTCCACGTCGGAAAGGCCGGCAACGGGCAACGCGTCAAGCTGGTCAACAACGCTTTGTTCGCGGCACAGATCGGCCTGATCTCCGAGGCCGTGGCCCTCGGTGCGCAACTCGGCGTCGAGGAATCGGCTCTGCTCCAGGCGCTTCCGCACGGCAGCTCTGCCAGCAAGGTGATGGGTAACATCGCCGCCCGCGGATCCGTCGCCGGATTCACCAGCGCGGTAAAGGAATTCCTCACCAAGGACGTCGCCGTGGTGCGAGATACCGTCGCCGAACTCGGGGGCGATCTCGGAGCCCTCGACGTCGCCATCGACGCAGGCTGAGGGGGCCTTCGGCCCCGGTGTGCCTTTGTGGCGGCCCTGACCGCCACAAAGGCACACCGGGGCGTCAGCCCACTTCGGTCCAATACTGTTCGCGCAGCAGTCTCTTGTGCAGTTTGCCGCTCGGGTCGCGGGGCAGTGAATCGACGAAGTCGACCCTGCGGGGGCACTTGTAGGACGCCAGTTCCGATCGGCAGTAGGCGATGAGTTCCGCCTCGAGGTCCGCCGAGGCGCAGGCAGGTTCCACGAGCTGGACGACCGCCCGGACCGACTCCCCCATCTCGTCGTCGGGCACACCGATGACAGCGACGTCCGCGACGGCGGGATGCCCGGACAGGACGTTCTCCGCCTCCTGTGGGTAGATGTTGACGCCGCCCGAGATGATCATGAACGCCAGCCGGTCGGTCAGGTACAGGTAGCCGTCCTCGTCGAGATAGCCCATGTCGCCGAGGGTTCTCCAGCCCTTGGCGTTCGCGGCCGCGGCCGTCTTGGCCGGGTCGTTGTGGTACTCGAAGGGGCGACCACCCGCGAAGTACACGACGCCGACCTTCCCCCGGGGCACTTCCTCGCCGTCCTCTCCGACGATGTGGCATTCCTGCATCGGACGGCCGACCGAACCGGGATGCGCCAGCCACTCCTGCGGCGTGATGGAGGCGGTGCCGATGTCCTCGGTGCCGGAATAGTATTCGTGGATGATCGGGCCCCACCAGCTCATCATCTCCCGTTTCACCGGGACCGGGCACGGCGCGGCACCGTGGATGACCTCGCGCAGACTCGACAGATCGTAGCGTCGCCGCACCTCCTCCGGCAGACGCAACATACGCACGAACATCGTCGGCACGAACTGGGCGTCGGTCACGCCGTGCCGCTCGATCAACTGCAGGCACAGCTTGGCATCGAAGGACTCCATGACCACGACCGTGGCACCGAGCCGCTGCCACGACATCGAGAACACCAGCGGGGAACCGTGATACAGGGGTGCCGGCGACAGGTAGACGGCGTCGTCGAGCGCGCCGCGCATCTCCAGGCCCTTCGCAATGAGCACCGGAGGCGCGGCGGGATCCCCGAACGGCACGGCGACGAGCGGCTTACGAACACCCTTGGGCTGTCCGGTGGTTCCGGACGAGTACAGCATCTCGCGGCCCTCGCGTGCCTGGTCCTCCGGCATCGGTTCGCTCGCGGCCAGCACGTCGTCGTACCGTTCGAATCCGTCGACATCACCGGACGCACTGATGCGCACGGTGATTCGGGACAGATCGAGACCTGCGACGACGTCGGCCATCGCCGCACTCGTCACGAGCGCGACGGCGCCGCAGTCGTCGAGGATGTACTGCACCTCCGCCGACCGCAGATGCTTGTTGATCGCGGTGTAGTACAGACCCGATCGCTGCGCCGCCCACGTCACCTCGAGGTACGCGCGGTTGTTCTCCATGAGAATCGCGATCTGGTCGCCCTCGCCGATACCCCGGTCTCTCAGCGCCTGCGCCAGGCGCGCGGACCGGTCGTCGAGCTGCGCGTAGGTCACCACCTCACCGCCGGCGCCCATGATGATCGCCGGTTTGTCCGGCGTGCGCCGGGCGTGTTCGGCGGGAGTGGTCAGAACGGCGGGCAGCGCCACGGAATCCTCACTCTCTCGGGATCTTCGGGTCACCTACGAGGTTCTACGGACTCTCGAGTCCGTAGGCCTCTTCCAGATAGCGCACGATCTCGGTCTGATCGGCGCCGGGTTCGAGGGCGTCGGTCGCGTCGTTCCAGATCCGGCCGAGTTCCTCACCGAGACCGATCTTCACGCCCTGTTCGCGCGCGAGATCCAGTGCGATGCCCACGTCCTTGCGCATGAGTTCCGCGGTGAACCCCGACGCGAACGAGCGTGACAGCACGAACTTCTCGTACTTGGTCTCGGTCGTGTTGTTCCGTCCACTGCCGGCGTTGATCACCGCGAGCAGCGTCGCCGGGTCGATCCCGAACTTGGCTCCCACCAGCATGGTTTCGGCGGCGGCGACGAGACCGGACGCAGACAGCAGATTGTTGAGGGACTTGGCGGCGTGCCCGGAGCCGGCCGGGCCCACGACGATCACCTCGCGGGCGGTGGCCTCGAGCAGCGGACGCACCCGTTCCACGGCCTCGGTGTCGCCGCCGACCATCACCGCGAGGTCGGCTTGTTTCGCTCGCGCGACACCACCGCTGACCGGGGCGTCGACGATCGCGATGCCCTTCTCGGCGGCTCGTTCGGCCAGGGCCTGGGTGCGGGCCGGCACGCTCGAGCCCATGTCCACGACGATCGACCCGGGACGCAGGTGGCCGAGCAACCCGTCGGGTCCCAGGAGCACCGTGTCGACGATGTCGCTGGTGGGCAGGCTGAGCATCACGACGTCGCAGTCCGCGAGGTCGGCGAGGCTACCGGCCCGCACGGACGACGGGTTCTCGGCGGCGAACCGGTCCAGCGCGCCCGGGTTCGCGTCGAACACCCGCAGTCCCGGCACCGCGTTCGAGAAGTTCTGTGCGATGGGTGAACCCATCGCGCCGAGTCCGACGAATCCGGCCCGGGTGGGTGCCGCGGCGGCGCTCATGCGTCGCCCTCCCCACCGAGGGGCCCGAGTTCGGCGGTCAGCGTGTCCTGGACGACACGCATCGCCGCGACACCGGCGGGGCATCCGACGTACGCGGTCGCGTGGACGACGGCTTCGGTGATCTCCTCGCGGGTCAGCCCGTTACCGAGCCCGGCCCGCACGTGCACCGCGAGTTCGGTGTGCTGGCTCAGCGCGATGAGGATGCCGAGGTTGAGCAGGGACCGGCTGCGACGGTCGAGACCCGGTCGCGTCCACACCGATCCCCACACGGATTCGGTGACGTAGTGCTGCAACGCTTCACCGTCGGTGCCGATGCCCCGTTCGAGTGCCGCGTCGACATAGGCGTCGCCGAGCACTTCCCTGCGGACGGCCAGTCCCGCGCCGAAGAGCGCCGTGTGCGCGTCCTCGACCGTCGATGCCGTGAGTTCGTCTGCCATTTCGGATGTTCCCTTCACGCCGACGGTCCGGCGGAATCGAGCTTGATGGTCACGCATTTGACCTGGCTGTAGTGGTGCAGCGCCTCGACGCCCTTCTCGCGGCCATATCCGCTGTGCTTCCAGCCGCCGAAGGGGGTTTGCACCGATCCGGTGGACCACGTGTTCACGAATACCTGCCCGGCACACAATTGTTCGCTGACGGTGACGGCGCGGCTCACGTCGCGGGTCCAGAGTCCCGCGACGAGCCCGTACTCCGAGTCGTTCGCGATCGTTATCGCCTCGTCGTCGGTGTCGAACGGGATGGCGACGAGGACCGGGCCGAAGATCTCCTCGCGGGCGATGCGCGCCTGGTTGCTGACCCCGGTGTAGACGGTGGGTTCGACGTAGAAGCCGCCGGTCTCGGCGGCGAGTGCCGCGACCGCACCGCCCGTGACCGCCCGGGCGCCTTCCGATTCGGCGATCTTGAAATATTCCTGGACGCGCTCGAACTGGGCGCGCGTGACGAGCGGTCCCATGTCCTCGCCGATCCTGATCGCGGAGGCGCGTTCGGCGACCGCGTCGAGGACCCGGTCGAAGACCGACCGGTGCACGAGCAGCCGGGTACCCGACGAACACACCTGCCCGGCGTTCGACGTGAACGCCTGCACCGCACCGGCGACCGCGGCGTCGAGATCCGCGTCCGCGAACACGATGTTCGCGGACTTGCCGCCCAGTTCGAGGGTGAGCGGGATGATCCGGTCCGCGGCGATCGCACCGATGGCCCGTCCGGTGCGGACCGATCCGGTGAACGCGACCTTCGCGACCGAGGGGTGTTCGACGAGCGCGGCACCTGTGACGTCGCCGGTGCCGAGCACGACGTTGAACACCCCGTCCGGGAACCCGACCTCGGTCCCGAGTTGCGCGAGCCGCACCGACGACGAGGACGTGAACTCGGACGGCTTGACGACCACGGTGTTCCCGGCGGCGAGCGCGGGCGCAACCGCCCGGCACGCCTGGTTGAGCGGCAGGTTCCACGGGGTGACGATCCCGACGACCCCGAACGGTTCACGCCGCGTGTAGACGTGCTGGTCGGGTTCGACGTCGAGGATCTCCCCGGCCGGTCCACCGGTGAGCCCGCCGTAGAACTCGAAGTACTGCGCCGAGTTCTCCACCTCGGCGAGCGCGACCTTCTCGGGTTTACCGGTCTCACCGATCTCGAGGGCCGCCAACGTCTTCGCATCCGCACGCATCACCCGCGCCAGTTCGGCGAACAATCTGCCCCGGGCGAGTGCACCGGTGCGGCGCCATCCGGGCGCGGCGCCTTCGGCGGCGCTGACGGCCGCGTCGACGTCGGCGCCGGTGCCGCGGGCGATGCGGTGCGTGACGCGCCCGGTCGTCGGGTCGGTGACCGGCAGGGTGTCACCGGTCGACGCCGCGGCCGGTGCCCCGGCGATCCAGTGGTCGAGTGTGTCCATCGAGCTCACAGCCCTTCGTGACGTCAGGTTCGGAGCCGCGCGGGTCCCGGGGTTGCCGGGGTGTCGCGCGGGGCGACCGGCGGGGGCAGAGTGCGCCTCTCGTACAGGCCGTCCAGGAAGTCGTGGGGGTAGCCTAGACGGATCCGGGTGGCGTCGTCGAGACGGGTGAGATGGTCGTCCTCGAGATCGACGGCGAGCGCTCCGATGTTGTCCCGCAACTGTTCCACGGTGCGTGCCCCGATCGACGGGAGCAGTCCGCGGCTGCGCACCCAGGCGATTGCGACGCGTGCCGGGGTGGTGCCCAGTTCCGCGGCGATCTCCCGTGCCGTGTCGCGGGCGCGGCGCACGACCGGCGCGAGCTTCTCCTCCCGTTCGGGAGTGAGTTCCCGGGCGAGCAGTCCCCGCGCGAGAGGGCTCCACGCACACATCGCGAGGTCGTGGGACTGCGCCATGGGGAGCAGTTCCCGTTCGGCTGTCCTTGTGACGAGGGAGTATTCGACCTGCAGGGCGCAGAACGAGGTCCACCCGCGCAGCTCCGCGATCGCTGCGGACCGCGCGACCACCCATGCCGGCGTGTTGGTCACCCCGATCGCGAGAACCTTGCCGGAACGCACCAGATCATCGAGCGCGCGCAGTGTCTCGTCGACGGGGGTGAACCGGTCCCACGCGTGCACCCACAGCAGGTCGATGTAGTCGGTGCCGAGTCGCCGCAGGCTGGTCTCGACGCTGCGGCGCAGGCTCTTCCGATGGTTGCCACCGGAGTTCGGGTCGTCCGGATCCGTGCACAGCGTGTATTTCGTACTCAGGACGACGGAGTCGCGCTCCCCGGCGACGAGCCGACCGAGGATCTCCTCGCTCGCTCCGTCGGTGTAGTTGTTCGCGGTGTCGACGAAGTTCCCGCCGGCCTCCCGGTATTCCCGGTAGACCGCGCGGGAGGTCTCCTCGTCGGCACCGAAACCCCAGTCGGTTCCGAAGGTCATCGCGCCCAGGCAGAATTCGCTCACGCGGATTCCGGATCGGCCCAGGACCCGCAACGCCATAGGCTTGGGTTCAAGCATCGTCGTCCACCACCCAGTTCACGAAGCGGTGCAGCGGGTACATGCCGTCGTGGGGGCTGCCCATGCTGCCGGTGAGTGCGCTGCCGAGGCGGACGATGCGCTGGACGCCGGCTGTGGCGAGCAGGTCGCGCACCTCGGTCTTGCGGTGGGCCGGGTAGACGCCGACCGTCTGGGTGGCGACCGTCGCATAGGATGCGGCGTCGCGCATGTCCTGGACCGGAATGACGTTGACGGTCTTGTTCGTCGGGTGGAAGTCCACCATTTCCGGCGAGCGGACCACGAGTCCGCTGCCGTCGAACGTGCCCCACACGCGGTAGTCCGGTTCGAGGAATCGCATTCCCTCGACCGCGTCCCGGATCTCCGCGTTGGGTTTCGGACCGACGGCTTCCGCGAAATCGCGGTCCACACCGAGCCGCTCGTGCAGCAGGGCGCAGAAGCGGTCCGTCTGTTCGACGTCGCCCTCGACGCAGATGTGCCGGGCCGCGAGGCACGCGTCCTGGTTGAAGATCGTGGCGTCGCGGGCCGCCAGTTCGGCGACCTCGCGCAGCGTCTCGTCGGATTCGAAGGCCTCGCGGCCGACGATCGACATCGACACCTTGGGGTCGAACGAGATCAGCTGGAATCCCGGTCCCGCGTACTTGGCGGCGTTCTCGATCGCGGAACCGCCACCCCAGGCGACGAGTTTGTCGAAGTACTGGGAGCGGTAGAGGATGTTCTCGACCTTCTCGTCGCCGCCGCGCCAGTACACCGCCGACATCGACCGCAGCACCGGATGGCCGGGCGCGATGTCGGCCATGGTGCGGAGCACGGCGACGGTGGTGAACGGGTCGGCCGAGGGCATCTTGAACAGGTTGACGCCCTTGGTCAGTGCGGCATCGGCGATGGTGGTCATCGCGGCGCTCGGCGAGTTGCCGGCCATCATGTGGACCAGTCGCGGCGGGAACGCCCGCACCCGGCTGACGTTGCCGTTCGGGTCGGTGCGTTCGGACCAGCCGTCGAGGACGTCGAGGCTGCCGAAGGTGCGCTCGAGCCGGTATTCGAGTGCCTGCCTCGTCAGGAACTGACCCGGACGCGCGAAGGTGTTCTCGATGATGCGCCGCGGAAGCGCACTGACCTGCACGGTCATCTCGAGTGATTCCTGCAGGTATTCGTTCTTGTCGAGGGTCAGGTACTGCGCGGTTTCGACGAGGAAGTCGATGATCTCCGAGATCGGGACGTCGAACGCGGGGCCGATCTCCGATCGCGGGGCGAACAGGCCGTTGTATTCGAGTTTCGGTGTCACGAACGGAACACCGAAGTCGCGGGAGAGGTATTCGCTGTCCTCGCCCCAGACGAGTTCGCCCCGGACGAAGTGGGGCACCCGGATCTTGGACGTGGCAGGCGCGGAAGTGGTTGCGGTCATGGTCGTCTCATTCCTCGATGAACCCGCGGACGTAGGCGTCCATGGTGCCGGCGCACGTGATCTTGTCGTCGTCGCCGAGGTCCGTGAAGCGGGCGATGTCGTGCTGGACGGTCGGGCCGCTGCGTCCGCACGGGCAGTCGCGGAGGTCGACGGTGATGCGGTCACCGGAGATCGTTCCGCCCCAGCGTCCGTCGACCGTCGTGTCGAAGAATGCGGCGCGACCGGTGACGGTGTCGCCGTCCGGTTCGGCGAGCTTCGTGCCGTCCTTGTCGAGCACGAACAGAACGATCTCGTCGGGTACGTGGTAGCGCCCGCCGAGGCACCGCGGCATGCGGAGGTTGAGTTCCTGCATCGAGTAGTAGTGGAAGAAGCGTTCCGGGGCGATGTTCAGCATCCGGAAGATCTGTTCCTGGTAGTCGTCGGGCAGGGTGTTGCCCTTGAGTCCGCCGCCGACGGTCAGCGCGTTCGCCCCGGTGATGTCGCCGTCCCGGGCGCCCTTCTCCCGCAGGATCTCGACGAGCCGGAACAGCTGGGTGAACTGGGAGTTGAAGAAGACTCGCTCGTCGGGACGGGCCAGGATGTGGTCGGCCCAGTGGTGCAACCGGCGTTCCTGTTCCGCTGCGCGCGCCTGTGCCTCGGCCTCGAACGCGGCGATCTCGTCGGGTGCGGCGGTGCCGTCCGCCATGGCCCGGCGCATCGCCTGCAGCCGTGCCATGTAGCGGTGATGGCCGGTCGGCGGGGTGCCCTCGAACAGGGGGATGCCGTCGGGCCGGCGGTACTTGTCGAGGATCATGTCGCGCATCGCGACGTGCGCGCTCTGACCGGTGTCGGGGCCGACGGGGATGACGTGCCAGGTCCGCTCCGGCGGCAGTCCCATCTCGGTCAGGCCGTCGATCATGTTCTGCATGTTGGCTTCACGGTCACGCCGGGACTTGTTGAGGAACGATCCTTTTCCGCTGGTGCCGCTCGAGCTGGACACGAGGTGGCCGGCGGCTTCGAGTGCCTCGATCCAGCCGTCCACGTCCGTGACGCCCGAGACGTCGACGTCGGTGACCCGGTGGGCCGACACGGAGTCGAGCCACCGATTCATGGTGGCCCACTGTCCTTTCGCGATCAGGGATTCCGGGTAGCTCTTGTACGTCGTGTGGGGGAAGAGCAGCGGGACCATGTCCTCACGGGAGGTGATCTGCGTGATGCCCTCCGCCTCGGCGCGCTGCGCCAGCAACGGGACCTGCTGCTTGCGCTGCTGGAAATGGGAATCGAGCGTGGCGATGACGTCCCGCTGCATGGTCGTCTCGGACATGTGGGCCTCCGGCCGTTGGGGGATTCGCTGCGGTAACTTTACCCGCCGGTCAAGTTAAATGTCCATAGCGGAATCGCCTGGCACACTTCGTTTCATGACATCGCAGAAGCCCGACGGTTCCGCCGCACCACGACGCGGCGGGCGCCCCACCCGAGAGCAGGCATCCCAGCTCGACCAGGCCGTCCGCGAAGCGGCGCTGAAGCTGTTCCTCGAACACGGCTACGAGGGCACGTCCATGAACGCCATCGCCGCCGAGGCCGGCACCACCAAGCCGACACTGTACGCCCGGTTCCCTACCAAGGAGGACGTCTTCCGGTCCGTACTCGGATGGGCGATCCAGCGGCCGAACTGGCCCGTCCCCGAACCGGAAGACCCGGACCTGGACGACCTTCCGGGCGCGCTGACCGCGATCGCCCAGGCTGCGCTGCGCCGCGCGCTCGATCCCTCGATGATCAAGCTCGAGCAGATCGCCATCGCGCACGCGTCGCGCTATCCCGACCTCGCCCGGCGCACGTACGGCACGGGATTCTGGCCGCGCCGGCAACTCGTCGCCGACCTGCTGCGACGGCATGCCGCGACCGGCGCGATCCAGGCCGACGATCCGGACGTGCTCGCCGAGCACTTCCTCGGCATGGCGACCGGTGCGCCCTCCCGGCTCGCCTCGTTCGGCATTCTCCGCAGCGAGGAGGAACAGGAACGGCACACGGCGATGGCCGTGGAGATCTTCCTTCGCAGCCTGCGGCCGGACGCACCCTCCGATCCCGAGTAGGTCAGCGTCCGGACACTGTGTAGTTCAACGGCCGGAGGCCGCGGCCCGCAGGCAGAACGCGGTGATCCGCTCGATGTCATCGGGAGCCGGCACGACCCGTCGCCAGAGGTGATCGACGAGCACGCCGATCGTCGCGTGTGCGGCCAGGTTCGCATCGAACTGCGGGTCCGCACTGCCCAATTCGGCGAAGGGTGCGTGCAGCAGCCCCGCGAGTGGGCCGCTGGGCGAAGGCGGACCGGACTCGCTGTACTCCCCCAGGCCGGCCGTGTTCCACAGCACCGCCCGGGTGGCCGCTCCGACGTCGTCGGCGCCCTGCGACATCACGCCCTCGACCCAGCGCCGGACCTGCCCCTCCGGCGTGGTTTCCTTGCTCATCTGATGGGCGACATAGTCGCGCAGGCGCGCGGTGCCGTCCTCGAGGATCGCGGCGACGAGTGCGTCCTTCGACCGGAAGTGCCGGTAGAAGGCATCGTTCGACAGGCCGGATTCGGCGACGATGTCCGCGACCCGCGCACGCGAGGCGGTGCCGGACTTCTTCATCACCACCACGGCCGCGTCGAGGAGACTGCGAACCTCGTTGGCGTAGTTGTCCCCTCGTTTCGCGAGCGTGCGCTGCGCGATCCGGTGGGCAAGGTCGTCGGCCGGTTCCGTCATGGTCATCCCTGTTCTAGGTGCTCATCGCGGCGCACACGCCTCCGTCGACGAGAAGATCTGTGCCGCTCAGGAAGCCCGCGTCATCCGAGAGCGCGAACGCTACCACGGCCGCGACCTCGTCCGCACGACCCGTCCTGCCCAGCGGGGTCTGCTGCACGAATCCGCCCATCCGGGGGTTGTGCTCCGCTTCCTGCCGCCCCTGCGGGGTGTCGATGATGCCCGGCGAGACCGAGCAGATCCGGGCCCCGCGCGGACCGAGCCGCACCGCCTCGCGGCGCACGAACCGCTGCACGCCGAGCTTGGCCAGCGCGTATGCGGCGCCGCTGTGCTCGACGGTCGGACCCGCCGCGTCGCGGATCCGGTCCAGGAACCGGGCGCCGAGCGGATCGTCGAGCACCTCGGCGACCTCGGGTGTCAGTCCCGATTGCGCCATCGACCCCGCCATCGACGCGAAGCACACGGTCGCGGTCCCGGCCGTGGCGAACGGACGCAACGTTTCGGCCAGCATCGCGGTCGCGACGAGATCGACGGTGAAGATCTGCCGCCAGTCCGCCATCGTCGGCGAGATCCCCGCCGCGTGCGCCACCGCGCGCAGCGTGCCGAGTTCGGACACCCGATCGGCGAGGCGGGCGAGCGCATCGCCGTCGGTGATGTCGAGGACGATCGGCTCCACCGCACCCGCGGGGGCCAGTGCTTCGGCGGCGGTGGCAACGGTCGCGGCATCGCGGTCGGCGAGCAGCAGGACATCGACCGTCCCGGAAAGCCGTTGCGCGCAGGCGTACCCCATTCCCCGGCCCGCGCCGGTCACGACGCCCACCGTGGTCATGCGCCGGCCCCCCAGCACCGCTGCAGACCCTGCTCCGCGACGCGGGTGACGAGTTCGATCCGCAGTCCGGTCGTTCCGCGGAGGAACGCGAAGAACAGGCCTCCGTCGGACCCGGCGCGGGTGGCCTCGGTGACGAATCCCCGCGCGACCAGCGCCGCGGCGTCGGCCGCGACGTCGTCGGACCAGTATCCGGCGTGATGGATTCCGCCGCCGGCCTCCCACAACGTTCCCGGGACGCTGCGCACGACCTCGAGGCGGGGTTCGGTGATCGAGTAGGCGCACCGCAGCTCGACCGTGCGGTCGCCGGCGGGAAGCGTCACGGGCACCGCGCCGCCGACCTCCGGTCCCCACTCGTATCCGAGGAGCGCCGTGAACTCCTCGCGGGTCGCCTCCGGGTCGTCCGCCACGATGCCCAGGTGGAACAGGTCTTCGGCCTTCATCGCTCGCCTTTCCGCACACCGTCTGTGCAGTGCTGTTCCCGTCTCAGAATTGCATTCTTGATTGCAAGAGTCATATTCTCACTCGTGGAGAGGAGACGCAATGGCATGGGATTTCGAAACCGACCCCGAGTACCAGGCGAAACTCGACTGGGCCGACGCGTTCGTGCGTGAAGAGGTCGAACCCCTCGATCTGGTGTGGGAACACGAACAGTTCGTTCCGCTCGACGGCGCCCGGCGCAAGGCGATCGATCCGCTGAAACAGGAGGTCCGGAAACAGGGTCTGTGGGCGACGCACCTCGGGCCGGAACTCGGCGGTCAGGGCTACGGCCAGCTGAAGCTCGCGCTGCTCAACGAGATCCTCGGCCGATCGAGCTGGGCGCCGATCGTGTTCGGCTGCCAGGCACCGGACACCGGCAACGCCGAGATCATCGCTCACTACGGCACTCCCGAGCAGAAGGAGCGCTACCTGCAGCCGCTGCTCGACGGCGAGGTGTTCTCCTCGTACTCGATGACCGAACCGCAGGGCGGGGCCGACCCGGCACAGTTCCGGACCCGGGCCGTCAAGGATGGCGACCACTGGGTGATCAACGGCTGGAAGTACTTCTCCTCCAACGCCCGGACCGCCGAGTTCCTCATCGTGATGGTCGTGACGGATCCCGACGTCCCGGTGCACAAGGGAACGTCGATGTTCCTCGTCCCCACGGACACCCCGGGTGTCGAGATCGTCCGCAACGTCGGGCTGTACGGCGAACCGATGAACGAGGGCACCCACGCACTGATCCACTACAACAACGTGCGGGTCCCCGCCGACGCGATGCTCGGCGAGGAGGGCGGGGCGTTCGCGGCCGCTCAGGTGCGCCTCGGCGGCGGCCGTATCCACCACGCCATGCGCACGATCGGCTTGGCACAGAAGGCGATCGACATGATGTGCGAGCGCGCCCTGAGCCGCGAGACGGCCGGTAGCCGCCTCGCCGACAAGCAGACCGTGCAGGGTTACATCGCCGATTCCTACGCGCAGCTCACCCAGTTCCGGCTGTTCGTGCTCAACACTGCGTGGAAGATCGACAAGTACAACGACTACAAGAAGGTACGCAAGGACATCGCGACCGCGAAGATCGTGATGCCGACCGTGCTGCACGACATCGCTTGGCGCGCAATGCAGGTGCACGGTGCACTCGGCGTCACCAACGAGATGCCGTTCTTCCGGATGATCCACGGCGCCGCGGTGATGGGTCTGGCCGACGGACCGACCGAGGTGCACAAGACGACCGTCGCCAAGCAGGTTCTGCGCGACTACAAGCCGATCGACGAAATGTGGCCGTCGGAGTGGATCCCGAAGAAGCAAGAAGCCGCCCGGGCGAAATTCGCCGACTACCTCGAACTCGAAGTGGGGAACCTGTGATCGACACCGAACGCCTCGCCGCATGGATGGACGAGCAGGGCCTGCCCGGCAAGGGAGCCCCGCTCGAGGCCAAGTATCTGTCCGGCGGAACCCAGAACGAGATCTACAAGCTCACACGTGACGACTTCACGTGCGTCATCCGGATCCCACCGGCCGGCGCGCCCGCCGACCGCGACAACGGAATCATGCGCGAGTGGCGCATCATCCAGGCGCTGGACGGCACCGACGTCCCGCACACGAAAGCTGTAGCCGCGTGCGAGGACACGTCGGTGCTCGGCCGTTCCTTCTATCTCATGGGATTCGTCGACGGCTGGTCCCCGATGGACCACCGCGGCACCTGGCCCGCACCGTTCGACACCGACGTCGAGGCACGAAAAGGACTGGCCTACCAACTCGCCGAGGGCATCGCCCTGCTCTCGAAGGTCGACTGGAAAGCGCAGGGGCTGCAGGATCTCGGCCGGCCCGAAGGCTTCCACGATCGGCAGGTCGACCGCTGGACCCGATTCTTCGAACGGATCAAGGCGCGCGAGATCGAAGGCATGGATGTCGCCACCAAGTGGCTGCAGACCCACCGTCCGCTCGACTACGTCCCGGGTCTGATGCACGGTGACTACCAGTTCGCGAACGTGATGTACCGCAACGGTGCACCCGCGAAGCTCGCGGCACTCGTCGACTGGGAGATGGGCACAGTCGGTGATCCCAAGCTCGACCTCGGCTGGATGCTCATGAACTGGCCCGAGGACACGAACGCCATCGAGGACAGCGCGGTCAGCTACGTCGATTTGACCGGGATGCCGAACCGCTCGCAGATGCTCGCGCACTACGCCGACGTCTCCGGCCGTCAGGTCGACGACCTCGACTACTACCTCGTGCTGGCGAAGTGGAAGCTCGCGATCGTCCTCGAACAGGGCTTCCAGCGGGCGGGCGACGACGTCAAACTGCAGTCGTACGGTCCGGTCATCGTCAACCTCATGAAGTCGGCGGCGGAACTCGCCGAATCGACGGACTACAAGGGATGACCGGCGGATACGACGGCCTCGTCACGGAGAGGCGCGGGCAGATCCTTGTCCTGCGCCTCGACCGTCCCGAGGCCCGCAACGCCCTGACCGGTCCGATGATGCGCGGCCTCGGCGCCGCCGCGCGCGAGGCCGAGAACGATCCGGAGATCCGGGCGATCGTCCTCACCGGCTCCGGCGACCGCGCGTTCTGCTCCGGCATGGATCTGCGTGTGTTCGCCGAGGGAGGCTCGGTCGGGTTCGACAACCCGGACGACGCCGACGCCTACCGTCGGCTGTCCGCCGGGGAACTCGCCGTCCCGGTGGTGGGCGCCGCCAACGGCACCGCCGTCGGGGGTGGGCTCGAACTGCTCCTCGGGTGTGACATCATCGTCGCGTCCACCGAGGCGAAGTTCGGTCTCCCCGAGGTGAAGCGGGGCCTGTTCCCGGGCGGTGGAGGCACGACGATCGGGACACGTATCCCCGTCGGCGCCGCACTCGAGATGACGTTGACGGGGGATCCGATCACCGCGACCCGAGGCTACGAACTCGGACTCGTCAATGCGGTGGTCGCCCAGGAGAAGGTGCTGGACACCGCGCTCGGATACGCGGAGCGGATCGCGGCGAACGCGCCGCTCGGGCTCGCCGCGTGCAAGGAGTTGGTCCGGCTGTCCGTGTCCGACTCCGCGCTCGCCGCGTCCCGACTGAAGGAATGGCAGAGCACCGTCTTCTCCAGTGCGGACGCCAAAGAGGGCGCGGCGGCGTTCGTCGAGAAGCGTGCCCCCGTATGGCAGGGCAGGTGATCCGCATGCGTGCAGCGATCTGCCCCGAATACGGATCCATCGACGTCGTTCGCGTCGGCACCCTCGATCCGCCCGCACTCGAGCCGGGCAAGGTCCGGGTGCGCGTCGCCGCGGCCGCGGTGAACTTCCCGGATGTCCTGCTCGTCGCCGACAAGTATCAGATCAGCGTTCCGCCGCCGTTCGTTCCCGGTAGCGAATTCGCCGGTGTCGTAGAGGAATTGGGCGACGGTGTCGACAGCTTCACGGTCGGTGACCGGGTCGTCGGCACCGGCATCGTCGGGGCGTTCGCGGAACAGGTCGTCGCCCCGGCACGGAACTTGACACCGATCCCGGACGGCGTCGACGCCCACGTCGCCGCCGCGTTCGGTGTCGCGCATCGGACCGCCTACCACAGTCTGCGATCGGTGGCCGGGGTCCGCCCCGGCGACGAGGTGATCGTGCTCGGCGCCGGCGGTGGGGTGGGGCTCGCGGCGGTCCAGCTCGCCGTGGCCATGGGAGCGACCGTCACCGCGGTCGCGTCCATCCCCGACAAGCTGGAGGTCGCTGCGTCCTACGGGGCACGTCACCTCGTCGACCACCGCACCGTGGATGTGAGGGCGGCGCTGCGGGAGGCGCTGCCCGGTGGCGCCGACGTGGTGCTGGACCCGGTCGGCGGCGGCCTGTCCGAGGTCGCGTTGCGGACGCTACGACGCGGCGGCCGGTTCGTCACGATCGGCTTCGCCTCCGGCGAGATTCCGCGGATCCCGCTGAATCTCGTGCTCGTCAAGGGCGTTCGGATTCTGGGATTCCAATTTCAGGACCTCGATCCGGACGAGATGCGGCGCAACGAAATCGAGTTGCGCGAGCTGCTCGCGACCGGACGGGTCGTCCCGCACATCGGCGCGCGCCTGACTCTCGACGACACCGTCGAGGCGCTGCGCATGGTCGCCGACGGCCGGGCGATCGGCAAGATCGTCATCGACGTGGCGTAACCGCCCGGTGTGCCTTTGTGGCGGCCCTGACCGCCAGAAAGGCACACCGGCGGCGAAGCCGCACTGCGTGCTTATCCCACCGAAGCCAGGTCGCGCACCGAAGAGGTTCCGCTGCTGCGGAACGTTTCTGTGGTGCCCGGCGAATCCGCCGGAGCCGCTGCAGCCGCGAGCGCGTGGGACTTGAAGGCGCGTGCCGCCACGCTCAGCCGATGCTGGATCGAATCGAACTTCCGGTCCAGATCCGACGGCAGCGCATCGCCCCACACCGCGATGCGGGTGAGGCCGCTGTCGAGCGCGTCGAGCATGCCTTCACGGATTCGGCTGTCCGACTCGTACAGATTCACCGATACCGCAATGGATTCGGGCATCGGACCGATGGGCGAGGACAGCGCCGCCTCCAGATCGACGGTGGTTGCACCGAGGATCCGGATCGGGCGCACATCCTGGGGATCGGCCACGGCGACCGTGACATCCCAGCCGGCCATCACGTGATCGAAGAGCCAGCCTCCCGCGAACTGGACGGCGTCGGCGACATTCGGTGCGACGACGGCCAGCCGCCTTCTCAGGTGGTGGCGTCGGGCATGAGCTGTCGAGTAAGCGACTGTATGTACTCCCGGAACACCGCGGTAAGAGGAATCGATGGATCGAGCAGCCATGAGGTTTCCATTCCGTTGAGAAAGGCGACGATCTCTACAGCCTTGGTCGCGGGGTCCACGTCGGCGCGATACCGCCCTGCGCTCTGGCCGCGCCGGATGCCGTCCTCGACGGTGTCCAGCGCGGCCCGGTATCGATCGAGCAGGCGACCGTGCAGGGGTGCCGCCGGATCGAGGTTCTCGATCACCAGCGTGGCGAACATCCCCACCAGTTCAGGTGAGCGTTCGAATCGTTCCGGCACCCTCCCGAGCTGTTCGAGCAGGTCGCCGGACCGATCCGCGTGTGCATCGTCGTCGCGGTCGCGGGCATCGAGCACCGCATGCAACAACTGGTCCTTGGACTCGAAGTGATGCAGCAGCCCCGCGGTGGTGACACCGGCCTCTCCAGCGATCTGGGCGAGGGTCGTGTTCCGCCAGCCGTTTCGCGCCAGCAGTCGCTGCGCAACGGAAAGAATGAGCTGACGGCGATCCTCGCCCTTGGAGAGGAGTGTGTCGTACGGCCTCGGTGCTGACACCTCACTCCTTTCGGACCAACCTACCTAGTACACAGTAGGTTGGTTTTCCGGATGTGACAAGGGTCTCATATCGAGCAGTTCCGTGCAGCAGCTCACACGGATTCCAAGTGCCCTTGCCTACAATTCGCCCGGCCTTCAGTCCACGAGTTCGACGACGGTCGCGTTGGCCGTACCACCGCCCTCGCACATGGTCTGCAGTCCGTACCGGAGCCCGTTGTCGCGCATGTGGTGGATCATCCGCGTCATGAGGATGGCTCCGGAACCTCCGAGCGGATGCCCCAGCGCGATCGCGCCACCGAGAGGATTCACCCGCGCGGGATCGGCACCCGTCTCTTCGAGCCAGGCCAGCGGCACCGACGCGAACGCCTCGTTCACCTCGAACACCCCGATGTCACCGATTCCCAGCCCCGCCTTCCGCAGCACCTTCTCTGTCGCCGGGATCGGACCGGTCAGCATGAGCACCGGATCGGAGCCGGCGACCACACCGGCGCGGTACCGCACGATCGGGGTGAGACCCAGTTCGCGCGCCTTCTCCGGCGTGGTGACCAGCAGCGCCGCGGCGCCGTCGGCGATCTGCGAGGAGTTCCCCGCGTGGATCACCCCGTCCTCCTTGAACACCGGCTTCAGGCCCGCGAGCTTCTCGACGGTCGTCCCGCGCCGCAGACCCTCGTCGCGCGCGACCGTCCCGTCCTCGGTCTCGACCGGCACGATCTGGGCGTCGAACGCACCCCGGTCGATCGCCGCCGCCGCCCACTCGTGGGACTGCGCCGACAGTTCGTCGAGCCGGGTCCGCGAGAACCCCCACTTCTCGGCGATCATCTCGGCGCCGATGCCCTGGTTGAACTGGAAATTGTCGTAGCGGGCGAGCGCGCGCGGCCCGTACGGCATGCCGTCGGCCCTCGCCGCGCCGAGCGGCACCCGGCTCATCGACTCGACACCGCCGGCGACCACGACGTCCTGCTGCCCGGACATGACCGCGTGCACGGCGAAGTCGAGGGCCTGCTGGCTCGACCCGCACGCCCGGTTCACCGATGTGCCGGGAATGCTCTCCGGCCAGCCCGCCGCGAGCACCGAGTACCGGCCGATGTTGCTGGACTGGTCGCCGACCTGGGACACACAACCCCACACCACGTCGTCGACGATCACCGGGTCGATCCCGGTGCGCTCCGCGAGGGCCGTGAGCACCACCGCCGACAGGTCCGCCGGGTGCACACCCGCCAGCCCGCCGTTGCGCTTGCCGACCGGTGTCCGGACCGCCTCCGCGATCACCACTTCACGCATCTACTTCTCCCAATTCGTCATCCGAGGACACGTCCCGCGGCGCTACTGTGCGCGGCTGACCGTCCACTGTCCCGTGAATCGCGGTTCCCGCTTCTCGACGAACGCCGAGAACGCCTCCGGCGCGTCGGCCGTCGCGAAATTCATTGCCTGCGCCCGCGTCTCGTTCGCGAGGGCGTCGCGCAGAGTCCGGTCGGCCCCCTCGTTGAGCAGTGCCTTGGTCTGGGCGAGCGCAATCGGTGGCCCCGCGACGAGCTTGCAGGCGAGTTCGTCGACGAACGCGTCGATTTCGTCGCCCGGCACCACCCACGTCACGAGATTCATCGCGTGTGCCTGCTCGGCATCGACCGTCTCCGCGAGCAATGTCAGGCGCTTCGCCTGCTGAAGGCCGACGAGCTTCGGCAACAGCCACGATCCGCCGAGATCCAGTGACAGACCCCGCTTCGTGAAGATCTGCGAGAACGTGGATTCCGGGGTGGCCACCACCAGGTCGCACCCGAGCGCCAGATTCCAGCCCGCACCCACCGCGACACCGTTGACCTTGGCCACGGTCGGCACCGGCAGTTCGTGCAACAGCAGGGCGACGTCGGTCAGCACCCGCATCTTGCGCATCGGGTGGGCGGTACCGGGATTCGCGATGTCCGCACCCGAGCAGAACGCGCCGGCAGCACCGGTGATCACGACGGCACGCACGTCCGGATCGGTCCCGGCGTCGTCGAGTGCGTCGCGCAGGCACCCCCACAGTTCGGTGTCGATCGCGTTCTTCCGACGCGGACGGTTCAACGTCAGTGTCCGCACGCCGTCGCGGTCGTCACGCAACAGCACCGGCCCCTCGGACCGGGAATCGCCGGTCACCGCCGGTACTCCGGGCCGATTGCGCCCCGCCGGCGCAGTTCCTCGATCTCGGACGGCGAGTATCCGAAGTCGGCCAGCACGCGGTCGGTGTGCTCACCGAGGCCGGGGACCTGGTCCATCCTCAGTTCGCGCCCGGCGACGATCGGCGGTGGCAGGATCGCCTGGATCGAACCGGCAGGCGTGTCGATCGTCCGCCACCGGTCGCGCTCGCTCAACTGGGGATGAGCAAGCACCTCACTCGGAATGTTGTAGCGCGAGTTGCCGATTCCCGCTTCGTCGGCCGTCTTCTGTACGTGGGCGAGATCGTGGCGGGCGCACCACTCGCCGATCGCCTCGTCGAGCACGGCACGGTTTCGGACACGGTCGGAGTTGGTCCGGAACCGTTCGTCGTCCGCCAGATCGTCGCGCTGCAGGATCTCCCGGGCGAGCCGTTGCCATTCCCGGTCGTTCGTCGTGCCCAGAACCACCGTCTGCTCGTCCGCCGTGCGGTAGGCGCCGTAGGGTGCGACCGCGGGCGAACTCATCCCGAGCGGCTGCTGGTTCACGCCCGAATGCTGGGTGTAGGTCAGGGGGTAGCCCATCATGTCGGTCATCGTGTCGAACAGACTCACCGACACCGCCTCGAGACCGCGGTTGCTTTCGGGATTCCGCGCCTTGCCGAGCAACAACGCCAGAATCGACAGGGCCGAGTACAGGCCGGTCGAGATGTCCGCGAAGGGCGGGCCCGGTTTCGCCGGCTCACCCGGGAAGCCGGTCACCGCACACGATCCCGCTTCCGCCTGCACGAGAAGGTCGTACGCACGCTTGTGCGACAGCGGTCCCCCGGAGCCGTAGCCGTCGATCTCGACGACGATCAGCTCGGGGTAACGCTTCTCGAGTTCCGCGGCGGTCAATCCGAGGCGCGCGGTCGCACCGGGCGCGAGGTTGGACACGAGCGCGTCCGCCGACGCCAGCAGCCGGTGCAGCACGTCCAGTCCGGCATGGGACTTCAGGTCGAGCGTGATCGATTCCTTGCCCCGGTTCGCCCACACGAAATGAGCGGCGAGACCGTTGACGACGTCGTCGTAGTCGCGGGCGAAGTCCCCGCCCTTCGGGTTCTCCACCTTGATGACGCGGGCACCGAAGTCGGCGAGCACCCGCGTGGCCATCGGCGCCGAGACCGCCTGTTCGAGGGTGACGACGGTGACCCCGTCGAGCGGACCGGCCGCGGCACCGGCGGATGCCGGTTCCGGTGTCATCACATCACCATTCCACCGTCCACCGGCAGCACCTGGCCGGTGACGAAGGAGGCGGCATCGGACGCGAGGAACACGAAGGCTCCCGCAACCTCCGACGGTTCTGCCCATCGGCGCAGCGGAATTCGGTTGAGCATCTGCTCGGCGAACTTCGCGTCGGTGCGGATGGTGTTCGTCATCGGGGTGGCCGCGAGCGGTGCAATGGCGTTGACGAGGATGTTCTTGCGGGCCAGTTCGCGCGCCAGGGACTTGGTGATACCGATGATGCCGGCCTTCGCCGCGGAATAGTTCACCTGACCGAGCGTTCCCGTGATTCCGGCGGACGACGTGACGTTGATGATCCGGCCGGTGCCGTCGGTCGGGAGGAACGGCAGCGCTGCCTTGGCGCAGTTGAACGCGCCCAGCAGGTGGATGTCGAGCATCTTCTGGACACTCTCGGTCTCGAGGTCCTTGAACATCGCCGGTTCGGTGACCCCGGCGTTGTTCACCAGGATGTGCAGCGCGCCCTGGCCGAACCCGGCGGCACGGGCCGCGGCGGCGTCGGCGGCGGCGCGGTCGCGCACGTCGAGTCCGACGCTGTCGGCCTTGCCGCCGTTCGCGGTGATGCGCTCGGCGACGGCGGCCGCGGCGTCGGGGTCGATGTCGGTCACCATCACCGAGGCACCGGCTGCGGCGAGCGCCTCGGCGACCGCGGCGCCGATACCACCGGCGGCACCGGTCACCAGCGCCGACCGGCCGGTCAGGTCGAACAACGGATTGTTTCCTGCCATCAGTAGCTCCTCGGCATTCCCAAAGTGTGTGATCCCAGATAGTTCAAAATCATTTCCTGGCTGATCGGGGCGATGCGCATGACCCGAGCCTCACGGAAGTAGCGGGCGACGTTGTACTCCTCCGAGTACCCCATCCCGCCGTGCGTCTGCAGCGCGCGGTCGGCAGCGGTGAAACCTGCTTCGGCACAGAGATATTTGGCGGTGTTCGCCTCACGTCCGCAGGGCTTGCCGTTGTCGTAGAGCCAGGTTGCCTTGCGCAACACCAGTTCTGCGGCGTCGAGATGCGCCAGCGAGTCCGCGAGCGGGAACTGGATTCCCTGGTTCATGCCGATCGGCCGGCCGAACACCTCACGTTCGTTGCCGTACTTGACGGCTCGGTCCAGAGCGACCCTTCCGATGCCGAGAGCCTCGGCTGCGATGAGCATACGCTCCGGATTCAGACCGTCCAAAAGATACTGGAATCCCTTGCCTTCCTCGCCGACCCGGTCCTCGACGGGGACCCGGAGATCGTCGATGAACAGCTCGTTGGAGGACACCGCGTTGCGCCCCATCTTCCGGATCGGCCGGACCTCGACGCGGCTTCGATCCAGATCGGTGAGGAACAGCGTCATGCCGTCGGTCTTCTTCTCGACCTCGTCGTAACGCTGGGTTCGGGTCAGGAGGAGGATCTTCTCTGACTCCATCGCCTTGGAGATCCACACCTTGCGCCCGTTGACGATGTAGTGGTCGCCCTCGCGGCGAGCGAAGGTGGTGATGCGCGAGGTGTCCAGTCCCGCACCGGGTTCGGTGACACCGAAGCACACGTGCAGATCGCCGCTGGCGACCCGCGGCAGGGTCCGCTGCTTCAACTCGTCGGATCCGTGCACCACGACCGGATGCATCCCGAAGATGGACAGGTGGATCGCGGTCGCGGCGTTCATGCCACCGCCGGATCGCGCGACCTCTTCGAGAAGAATGGACGCCTCGGTGATGCCGAGGCCGTGCCCGCCGTACTCCTCCGGTGTGGTGATGCCGAGCCACCCGCCGTCGGCGAGCGCCTTGTAGTACTCCGTCGGAAATTCGTGCGCGAGGTCCTTTTCCATCCAGTACTGGTCGCCGAAGTTCTTCATCAGCTCGGCGACCGACTTGCGGATCAGTTCCTGGTCCTCGGTCAGCTCGAAACTCATGCCACCGGGCACAGCCATGTTCTCAACTTCTTTCGTCGGTTTCTCGTGGGGCCGCCGGATCGGGTCCGGCGACCCCACGGGACGTGATCGTCGGTACTCAGTCGGAGGCGGGAAGGGCCTTGGCCGCCTTGACGGTCAGCGGAACTCCGTTGTAGGTCAGTTCGCCCACACCCGGCGAGGTGCACAGGACCTCGAGGGTGTCGTTCTCGTCGACGTACCGCTTGCCGATGAGGGTGACGAGATCGGTGATGCCGGCGGTCGAGGGGCGGCCGCCGGTCGCCGGGACCATCGGGCTCCCACCGCACGCCAGCACTCCCCCGGCGTCGGCCGGTGCCCGGACCACGACGACACGGACCGTGCATTCGGCACTGGCGAGTTGTTCTCCGGCGCGGAGCGGAGTCGAGGTGGTCATGCTTCAACCTCACTTTCGGACGTACGCTCGGCGAGCATGCCGAGATCGAAGGACTGGCGTGCCATCCAGAACCGGAGGAAGCCGGTGAGCGAGTAGCGCAGGTACAGCGCCGCGCCGACGATCGCGACGGCGACGCCGAGAATCGAGACCACGATCGCGTCGCGCTGCACGAGCGCGTCGGACGTGTTGTGCGACATGAAGTATGCCACCACTCCGAGGATCGGGCCGATCACCATGAGGGCGATGCCGAGGCGCAGCCACAGCGACGACCGGCCGGCGGCGGGATCGGGGATCTTCAGCTCGGACAGTTCACGGGTGAATCGGTCCGCTCGGGATTCGGTCGAGGTCATGAGGAACTCCCTAGGTAGAGTGCTGCGAGCTCGGATCGGAGACCGCTGTCGGGATGGCCTTGCTTCTGGATGCGTCCGCGCACGAGAACCGCTGCGTGGTCTGCGAAGTCGAGCACGGCATTCGCGAACTGCTCGACGACGAGGACCGCCACCCCGCTGCGGGCGATCTCGGCGACCTCGTCGTAGAGCCGGCCGACGACCAGCGGCGCCAGACCCATCGACAGTTCGTCGAGCAGCAGGACCGCGGGATCGGTGGCCAGTCCACGGGCGAGTGCGAGCATCTGCTGCTCGCCGCCGGAGAGTGTCCCGGCGGTCTGCGACGCACGCTTGGCGAGGATCGGGAAGCGCGAGAACGCGACCTCCTCGATCTGCTCGCGGGGTGTGCCCGTGAACGTCATCATCAGCAGGTTGTCGCGGACGGACATGTTGGGGAACACGCCGCGACCTTCCGGGATCAGGCAGACCCCGGCCCGTGCCAGGTCGCGCGGTGCCACTCCGGTGACGTCGCGCCCACCGAGCACGAGCTGCCCGGAACGCAACGGGTGGACGCCGGCGGCGGCCTTGAGCGTGGTGGTCTTGCCGGCGCCGTTCGGGCCGAGCAGGGCCACCACCTGCCCGGCGGAGACGCTCAGGTCGATTCCGTGCAGCACGGTGATCTCGTCGTAGGCGGCGCGGGCGTCGCGCAACTCGAGGATGGCTGTCATGCTTCCCCCAGGTAGGCCGCGAGTACCTTCTCGTCCTTGCGGATCACGTCGGGTGGTCCGACGGAGATGATCCGGCCGAGGTCGAGAACGTAGACCTGATCGCACACGTTCATGACCAGTTCCATGTCGTGTTCGACGAGCAGAACCGCGGTTCCGTCGTCGGCGAGTGCCCGCAGCAGACCGGCGAACAGCTCGGTCTCCTGCGGGTCCTGTCCCGCGGCGGGTTCGTCGAGCAGGATCAGGCTCGGGTGGACCGCGAGCGCCCGCGCGACCTCGACGAGCCTGCCCATGCCGGTGGACAGCGCGTCGGCCGTCGTGTCGGCGAGGTGGTGCAGGTCGAGGCGGTCGATGATCTCGTCCGCGACCTGATGCGCTCGGCGACGTTCCGGGCCGAGTTCTGCTGCGACGAGCAGATTGTCGCGGACGCTGAGCCGGCCGAACAGTTCCAGTCGCTGGAACGTGCGGGCGAGGCCGTGCCGGGCGCGGCGTGCCGGGCCGGCTCGCGTGACGTCGTGTCCGTCGAGGTACACGCGTCCCGCCACGGGCCGGCGCAGCCCGGTGATGACGTCGAACAGGGTGCTCTTGCCGGCCCCGTTGGGGCCGATGAGCCCGGTGACCTGTCCGCGTTCGGCTTTCAACCCGACCCCGTCGAGGGCGCGGTGGCCCCCGAACGCGACGGCGATGTCGTCAACCTCGAGTTGCGACGGCACGATCGAGCACCTCCTGATCCTCCGGAGTCCACGGGCGTTTCACGCCCCACCACTCGACGGGTATCTCCTCGACGGAGCCGTCCGGTCCCGGCGGTACCTTGCGCCGCGAGTTCGACCAGACGCGGGCGGCGATCACACCGGCGACGATGCCGGCGAAGAACACGTACCCATTGATCACGTCGCCGAGGCGCAGCAGCCACAGCAGGACGATCCATCCCACGAGCGTCGAGACGACGAGAGTGTCGCGGAACGTCGCTTCCCATTCCTTGCGCATCGAGGGCACGACGCCGTCGTCGACGGCCCCGGACCCGTAGGCGAGTCCGGCCGCGGCGGGCAGGGTCTGCACGAGGTTCTGCGCGCCGGGCCACAGCGCGACGATCGCGTTGAGTGGTCCGGCGATCATCGTGCCGGTGAACAGACCGTTGCCGACGACACCGAGACCACCGACGACAGCGATGAGGAAGATACCCAGTCCGGCAATGAAATTGAACTGCTCCGGGGCGACGGACTGCAGTTGCATCCCGTAGAGCGCGCCGCCGAGTCCGGCGATGCCGGCGGAGATCGCGAACACCACCGTCTTCATCAGCAGCAGGCTGCCGCCGAGGGTCGCGTACGCGGCTTCGCTGTCGCGCAGCGCGATCAGTTGCCGGCCGAGCCGGCCGCGGCGCAGCGCCGCGACCCCGATGGTGACGAGGGCGAGGCAGATCGCCGCGAACACGGTCAGTTCCGCCGGGGTGTCGACCTGGAAGCCGAACAGGCTCGGCCCGACCAGATCGATCGAACCCTGGTTGAAGAACGCGATCTCCATCCCGAACACCTCGAAGGAGGGCATCGAGAAGATCCACCGGTCCAGCACGACCGCGATCGCCGCAGTGCCGAGCGCGAGATAC
Organism: Rhodococcus sp. HM1; assembly: GCF_023218075.1. Taxonomy (GTDB): domain Bacteria; phylum Actinomycetota; class Actinomycetes; order Mycobacteriales; family Mycobacteriaceae; genus Rhodococcus. The sequence goes on from NZ_JALPTB010000005.1 coordinate 76,500, forward strand.
ACACCCGACAACCGCAGCGCCGGGATCGCGACGATCGCACCGGCGACGCCGGAGACGACCATCACGGCGAGCAGTGCCCACCACTGTCCGTCCGCCCCCAGATGCGCGCACACGATCGCACCGATCCCCGCCATGCTCAGCTGGGCGAGAGAGATCTGCCCGGCGTAGCCGACCAGCGGCACGAAGGACATCGCGATTACACCGAACGCGAAGATCTGCCCGTAGGTGATGAGATCGCCCTCGCCGAGCACGGTGGCGAGGATGATGCCGAACGCGACGATCACACCCGCGAACGCGAATGTCCCTCGCACCGTGGGCACCGGCACCTGGCTGAGGTTCCGGTCGCGGCCCCGCAGACGGCCGTGCGGGAACAGCAGCAGCGCGAGCAGCAGGAGGATCGCCGGTGCGGCCAGACGCAGGCCCGGCAGGTAGTCGTTCTGCGGCAGGTAGCCGGCCATGTAGGCCTCCATGCAGCCGACCACGACCGCGCCGACGAACGTCATCGGCAGGCTCTTCAGGCGCCCGAAGATCGCCGCCGCGTAGGCGCTGACGATCAGCAACGACAGCTGGGTGGCCTCGAGCGCGACCATCGGGGCGATGAGCACGCCGCCGAGGGCCGCCAGCACGGTTCCGAGGATCCAGGCGACGCGGTTGGCGCGGACCGGGTCCGCGCCGGTGAGACCGACGAGCGCGCGGTCGTCGACCGTCGCCCGCATCTCGGCGCCGGTGCGCGTGTTGAACATCAGCACGCGCAGGCCCAGCGCCACCGCGACCGCGACGATCATCGTCAGTGCCTGGTGCCAGGTGATCGTCGCCGAGCCGATGTGGAACGCCTGCTGCTCGTTGAAGAACGTCGGCAGCGATCGGGCTTTGATGGGGTTCCAGATCCAGCGGGCCAGCGCGATCAGACCACTGAGCATCGCGATGGTCATGACGAGCTTCTCGGCCTCGCCGAGTCTCTGAACCGGACGCAGCAACCGTTCGACCAGAAGACCGAACGCCGGCGCCAGCACCAGCAGCACGACGGCGACCGAGAGCCACACAGGCCAGCCCCAGCCGACGCTGAGCTGCCAATAGGCGAAGGCCGCCATCATGCCCGTGGCCCCGTGCGCGAAGTTGAACACGCCGGTGGTCGTGTACGTGACGACCAGGCCACTGCTGATGATCGCGTAGACCGCGGCCGTGGTGAGGCCGACGATCCCGAAGGTGATGAATTGTTCCATTATTGGACGTCGCTCATGCTCTTGCCGACTTCCGCGAGCGTCAGCGGCGCTCCGAAGTCCTGCGTGATCTTGCGCGGCGGGAGGTCACACCGGTACAGACCGTTGTCCGGGTTGAAATCGGCGGGCTCCCAACCGTCCGGGGTTGCCTTTTCGACGTTGAAACACGCCTTCGGCGGCAGCGGCGTCTGCAGATCCGACGGCGCGTGCAGTCCGCCACCCGTCCACGCGGTCTCCTGACGCGCGGTCTCGTACACACATGCACGGGTGAGTTCGTCACCGCAGGCGGCTGCGGCCTTGGCGAACAGCAACCAGGACGACCAGGCGCGCATCGCGGGCAGGGTGATCTGCGCGTCGGGCGCGTACTTGGCGTAGAGCTCCTTCAGCTGCTCGACGGCGGGCTCGTCGCTTTCGAGCGGTGCCATGCCGCCGAGGTCGACGAGGTTGTTCTGGTACTCCGTGGAGCGGCCGAGGAGGTCGATGAACTGCGCGTTGTAGGCGTTGTTGTTCGCGTCGATCCAGTCGAGCTTGTAGTCCATGTTGGTCAGGACCTCTTCGAGCTTGGCGAGCTGGTCGAAGCTGCCCATGAAGACCAGGCCCTTGACGCCCTTGCTCTTGATGGCCTGCGCGTAGGGGGTCCAGTCCGAGACACCCATCGCCGGGTACAACTCGTTGTAGACCATGGTCGCGCCCAGCGCTTCGAAGGTCTCCTGGGTGATCGCGCCGACGACCTTGGTGACGGCCGAGTCGCCGTTGATCGCGCCGATCGCGGACTTGGACTCGGGGTAGGCCTCGTTGATCACCCACTCGCGGAATCCGGCGTAGTTGTCGTATCCGGGGATCTTCGCCGGCGAGGCGCTGATCTCGAGGTCGGCGCCGGCGGCACCTTCCTGCACGGTCTGGGCCGTGAAGGTGGGAAGCAGGCAGTTCAGGCGCTCCTTGACGCCGAGGGCGTCGAGCGCAGCACCGCCGCCCACGAGGGCGAAGTCCTCACGGCACGCCTCGATCATGCGCTGGCGCGGTTCCATCAGCTTGGCGTCGCGGGTGTTGGCGACGAGGGTGCGGCCGTTGATGCCGCCGTTGTCGTTGCACCAGGAGGTGAACACCTTTGCCGCATCGACGAATTCGGGGTTCTTGGTGAACCCCATGTCGGTGAAGACGCCGACCTCGATCTGCTCGGCGGTGACGCCCTGTGCGGAGGCCGTCGAGGCGTCACCCTCCTGGCACACCTCGGTCAGGTCACCGAAGTCCGCGGAGAGCGCCGACGATCCGCCACCGCTGCGGTCGTCGCCTCCACCAGTCTCGGATCCGGTGCGGCCGCCGCACCCGGCGACGAGCACCGCGATCGCGGCCAGCGCCACGGCGGCCCGTCCGGTGCCCGCGACAATTCGTCGACGCACCTCGGGTACCGGAGTCTGCTGTAGTTTCACGTTCTTCCTCCCCCTGCAGGCCCGTTCGGGCCGACCGGTAGTTGACAGGAGAGCGACGCCGTCCGCAGGGCCGCGGTTGCGCCGGGAATTCCCGAGGCCATAGTGCTCTCGCCTGATAGGGAAACTAGCCTCTCGCTGTAGGAGAATCAACATATTCTACTGGTCCGGAGCGGGGAGGAGATTCGCGGACCTCACCCTCGGGATCATCCGGACGAGATGCCGGAGCGCTCCGGCGGCAGGCCGCCTACCTGCGTCTTCAGACCGGACGTTGACTATCCGGCAAAAGCCTGGAAACCTACTGAGCAGAAATGAGAATGTAATTCTCGCCGACGAGAGGAGGTTGGTGCATGGCCCTGCTTCCACCGCTGCCCGCCGAGGAGTGGGACGACAAGACGCGAGCGGCGTTCATCGGGATGCTCGCGCGGGATCGCCAGAATCCGGAAGGAGCCGGCACGGCCCTGTCCGCGCTCGCGCACCACCCGGACCTGACCAAGGCGTTCCTGGGCTTCAGCGTCTATCTGCTGTGGCGGTCGACGCTGCCGCCGCGGTTGCGGGAGCTCGTGATCCTGCGGGTCGCGCACCGCCGCGACTGCGAGTACGAATCGCAGCACCACGTCCCGATCGCGCAGGAAGCCGGGCTGACCCTCGACGAGATCGAGGCAGCACGCATCGGTGAGGCCACCGACGAGTTCGAACGCACCCTGCTCGCCGCGGTCGACGAACTCGAGGACAAGAACCGGCTCTCCGAGCAGACGTGGAACGCGCTCGGCGAGCGGCTCGACAAGCGGCAGCGAATGGACTTCATCTTCACGGTCGGTGGCTACGGCCTCATGGCCATGGCTTTCAACACATTCGGTATCGGACTCGGACACGACACCGAGCCCGGACAGGAAAGGTAGATCCGTGCCCCATTTCCCGAAACCAGCCGAAGGCAGCTGGACCGAACACTGGCCCGAACTCGGCACCGCACCGGTCGACTACACCGACTCGTACGATCCGCAGTTCTTCGAGGACGAGCGCAACGCGATCTTCAAGCGCACCTGGCTCAACGTCGGCCGTGTCGAGAAGCTCCCCCGCAAGGGCAGCTACTTCACCAAGGAACTGCCCTCCGCCGGCCCCGGCACCTCGCTGATCATCGTCAAGGGCAACGACGGTGAGATCCGCGCCTTCCACAACCTGTGCCGCCACCGCGGAAACAAGCTGGTCTGGAACGACTTTCCCGGTGAGGAGGTCGCCGGCAGCTGCAAGCAGTTCACCTGCAAGTACCACGCCTGGCGCTACAGCCTCGAAGGCGATCTGACCTTCGTCCAGCAGGAGGGCGAGTTCTTCGACCTCGACAAGCAGGACTACGGACTCAAGTCCGTGCGCTGCGAGATCTGGCAGGGCTTCATCTTCATCAACCTCGACGACAACGCCCAGCCCCTCGACGAATACCTCGGCCCGCTGGCCAAGGGCATCGAAGGCTACCCGTTCGACAAGATGACCGAGGTCTACAGCTACCGGGCCGAGATCGGCTCCAACTGGAAGCTGTTCATCGACGCCTTCGCCGAGTTCTACCACGCCCCGATCCTGCACATGAAGCAGGCGACCAAGGACGAAGCCGAGAAGCTCGCCGGCTACGGCTACGAGGCGCTGCACTACGACATCCAGTCGCCGCACTCGATGATCTCCTCCTGGGGCGGCATGGCCCCGCCCAAGGACCTGAACATGGTCAAGCCCATCGAACGCGTCCTGCGCTCGGGCCTGTTCGGACCCTGGGACCGCCCCGACATCCCCGGCATCTCCGGCGACGAGCTGCCCGAAGGCATCAACCCCGGCAAGTACCCGGTCTGGGGCCAGGACTCCTGGGAGTTCTTCCCCAACATGACCCTGCTCATCTGGGCACCGGGCTGGTACCTGACCTACCACTACTGGCCCACCGCCCCGGACCGCCACATCTTCGAGGCCAACCTCTACTTCGTGCCCCCGAAGAACGTCCGCGAGCGCCTCGCCCACGAACTGGCCGCGGTCACCTTCAAGGAGTACGCACTGCAGGACGCCAACACCCTCGAAGCGACGCAGACGATGATCGGCACCCGCACCGTCACCGACTTCCCGCTCTGCGATCAGGAAATCCTCCTCCGCCACCTGCACAAGACCGTCGGAGACTACGTCAAGGAGTACCGTGATGGCGCTGCTGCCAACTGAATTCGCCGACCTCGAACCCTTCGCTGCCGACTGGGTCCTGGCCACCGAACCCGAGCGCTACGCAAAGCGCCTGGCCTCTACCATGCCCGAGATGCAGAAGTTCTACGACGCCGCATTCCCGCGCATCGAGGACGCCATCACCTACTGCGACAAATTCGACTACGACGACCTGCCCGACGACGCCCGCGCCCTCGTGCACCTGATGCAGTCGCTCATCATGGTCTCCTTCCCCGTCGAAGTCTGGAAGCAGCCCCGCGTCCCCGACAGCGGCGCGGCCTGGGCCGAAATCATCCACGAACCGGTGGTCTGACGCCCGACGCACGACGAACCGTCCCCCCGCAGCCGATGCGCCGCGGGGGGACGGTTCCGTTCGTCCGGGACCTTTCGGCCGACACCTTCACCGGACACATTCCCCGGACGTTGACGCCCCCCGACAACTGTGGAAATCTGATAGTCAATGAATGAGAGTGCCATTCTCATGAATGAGATTGGCTGAGCTCGGGTTCGCCGAGGCGACGAGCTCGGACAGGAAGGTGGACCCGTGCCCCATTTCCCGAAACCAGCCGAAGGCAGCCGGGCCGAAGTCATCCGAGAACCGGTGGTGTAGCGGTGATTACACTCAAGGCCGCCGGCCTTCTCGATGTCGACAGCGGAAAGATCGTGCGCCCCGGCATCATCCGCGTCGAAGACGACAAGATCGTCGGGATCGGCGGTGAACCCGAAGGCGAGGTCGTCGATCTCGGCGACCAGATCCTCCTGCCCGGCCTGATGGACATGGAAGTCAACCTGCTCATGGGCGGGCGCGGCGAGAAACCCGTCTACTCCACGGTTCAGGACGATCCCCCGCTGCGTATGCTCCGCGCGGTCGGCAACGCCCGGCGCACCCTCCGCGCCGGTTTCACCACGGTCCGCAACCTGGGCCTGTTCGTGAAGACCGGCGGCTACCTGCTCGACGTCGCGCTGGGCAAGGCCATCGACGCGGGCTGGGTGGACGGCCCGCGGGTCGTCCCGGCCGGTCACGCGATCACCCCGACCGGTGGTCACCTCGATCCGACGATGTTCGCGGCGTTCGCCCCCGGCGTGCTGGACCTGACCATCGAGGAAGGCATCGCCAACGGTGTCGACGAGGTCCGCAAGGCGGTTCGCTACCAGATCAAGCACGGGGCCAAGCTCATCAAAGTCTGTGTCTCGGGTGGCGTCATGTCGCACACCGGAACACCGGGCGCACAGCACTATTCCGACGAGGAGCTGCGCGCGATCGTCGACGAGGCGCACCGGCGCGGTCTGCGCGTCGCGTCGCACACCCACGGCGCGGACGCCGTCCGCGCGGCCGTCGCCGCCGGAATCGACTGCATCGAACACGGATTCCTCATCGACGACGACGCGATCGACAAGATGGTCGCCGCCGGCACCTATCTCGTTCCCACCACCCGGCTCGCCGACGCGATGGACGTCTCGCACGCGCCGCCGGATCTGCAGGCCAAGGCCGCCGAGATGTTCCCCAAGGCCCGCACCTCGGTCAAGGCGGCCTACGAGGCGGGCGTGAAGATCGCGCTCGGCACCGACGCACCGGCCATCCCCCACGGCAAGAACGCGGACGAACTCGTCGCGCTGGTCGAACGCGGCATGTCCGCACTGGACGCGCTGCGCGCCGCGACGATCACGGCCGCCGAACTGATCGATGTCACCGACCGCGGCCGGCTGGCCGAGGGCCTGCTCGCCGACATCGTCGGCGTCCCGGGCAACCCGCTCGAGGACATCACCGTCACGCAGAACGTGCAGTTCGTCATGAAAGGCGGAAAAGTCTATGTCAACAACTGACGACCTCGTCGAGATCAACCAGCTCCTTGCGCGGTACGCGGTCAACATGACCAAGAACGACGTCGAGGGTGTCATGGCGGTCTTCACCCCCGACGGCACCTACAGTGCCTTCGGCGATGCCTTCACGCTCGACCAGTTCCCCGAGTTGGTCGCCGCGGCACCGAAGGGCCTGTTCATGACGGGCACCGCCCTCGTCGAGCTCGACGGCGACACCGCGACCGGAACCCAGCCGCTGTGCTTCGTCGACCAGACGACCCACAACATGCGCATCGGGTACTACAGCGACACCTACGTCCGCACCGAGGACGGCTGGCGTCTGAAGACCCGGTCCATGACCTTCCAGCGTCGCAGCGGAGCCCACGACTCGGGTATCCCGCACGCCTTCGAGCCGTCGGCATGAACGTCGACGAGTTCCGGTCCGCCCTGCGCGCCTGGCTCGACGAGAACGACCTGACCCCGCCGCCGGACCATTCGCTCGACGGTCAGGTGGCGCAACTGGGCCGGGTGCGCAGGGCACTGTTCGACGCGGACTGGATGCGGTACGGCTGGCCCGTCGAGGTCGGCGGTCTCGGGGGCGACGCGGTGCTGCGGGCCGTGCTCGGCGAGGAGGTCGCCACCCGCGACCTGGCCGAACCGGGGATCTACTCGATGATCGAGGTCCTCGCGCCGACGATGATCTCCTACGCCCGACCCGAACTCGCCGCCGAGATGGTTCCGCTGTTGCTCAGCGGTCGCGAACAGTGGTGCCAGGGCTTCTCCGAGCCCGGCTCGGGCAGCGACCTCGCGTCGCTGAGCACCCGCGCCGTGCAACGCGGCGACGAGTGGGTGATCAACGGCCAGAAGGTCTGGACGAGCCTGGCGCAGTATGCATCCCGCTGTGTGCTCCTCACCCGCACCGCGCCCGGCCACGACGGGATCACCGCGTTCTTCGTCGACATGGACACCCCCGGCATCACCGTCAAGCCGCTGCGCACGATGCACGGCATCGACGAGTTCGCCGAGGTGTACTTCGACGACGTCGTGGTGCCCGCGGACCGCATGCTCGGCCGGCCGGGCGACGGTTGGCGGGTCGCGATGGATCTGCTTCCGCACGAACGCTCGACGTGTTTCTGGCACCGGATCGCGTACCTGTTCACGCGTCTGGACAAGTTGCTCGACGAGACCGAACTCGATGCCGACGACGATCTCGGCTCGGCGTATCTGGCGCTGCACACGGTGCGCTGCCGGTCGCGCCTGACCCAGCAGCGACTCGCCGAGGGAGCCGCGCTCGGACCGGAGACCTCGATCGACAAGGTGCTGCTGGCAACGGCCGAACAGCAGTTGTTCGACACCGTGCGCGATCTGCTGCCGGGTGTCCTCGAACTCGAGGACACCCTGTGGCGACCGGAATTCCTGTACTCGAGGGCCGCCACGATCTACGGCGGCACGGCCGAGATCCAGCGCAACATCATCGCGCGCCGCCTGCTCGATCTGGGGAGGGATCGATGACCGACGCCACCACCGTCTCCGACACCACGCAGGCCGAGGAACTGGCACTGCTGGGCGACGCCCTGCGCGGGACCATGACCTCCACACCCGCGCACGAACTCGATTCGGCGCTGGCCGATCTCGGCTGGGGCGACATGCTCACCGAGATGCCCGACGTCGCGATCCCACTGGTGTTCCGACTACTCGGCGAGACGGGCGCGCATGCCCCGGTGATCAACGACGTCGTACTGCACGCGGCCGGACTTCCCATCGCCGGAACCCTCCCGTTGCCGTTCGCGGGCGGCAGATGGATCGTGTGGGACCGCACCGGCACCGCCGGTACCGCTCTCGACGAGGAGATCCCGCTCCACACCGCCGACGCGGGCGAGGAACTCGACCCCGCGGCGATCGCCGCCGGCCGGCGTGCGCTCGGCTGGTGGCTGGTGGGGACGAGCCGTACCATGTTGTCGCTCGCGCGAACCCACGCCCTCGACCGCACCCAGTTCGGCACGCCGGTCGCGGCGTTCCAGGCGGTGCGGCACCGGCTCGCCGAGACCCTCGTCGCGATCGAGGGTGCCGAGGCGACGCTGCTCGCCGCGACCGACGACCTCGGATCGCTGCTCGCGAAGGCCGCGGCCGGGAAGGCCGCGCTGACGGCGGCCCGCCACTGCCAGCAGGTGTTGGGCGGGATTGGATTCACCGCCGAACACGACCTGCACCGGCACATCCGCCGGGCGCTGGTCCTCGACGGATTGCTCGGCAGTGCACGCGAACTCACCCGCGAAGCCGGTGCTTTCATCCGGTCGACGGGTTCGGCTCCGCGTCTCGTCCACCTGTAGAACCTCGGAAGCACGAAGGAGGGGCGCCCGCGGTGCGGGCGCCCCTCCTTCGTGTTGCGGAATCAGCAGCCCGGGACGGGAGCGCCGCCGCCCTGGATCGCGAGCAGCGTGCAGAAGGTGGTCGCGCTGACCTTCCACGTGCCGTCCTGCTGGATGGCGTTGCCGGACTGGTCCGGAAGCACGGGAGCACCGTTCATGAGCAGCGTCCACTTGACGTCGGCGTTCTCCGGGTCGGAGAGGGTCACGCCCTCGACCGTCGCGGTCGTGGCCATGGCCTGCGGGTTCGATGTCATCGCTTCGAGCGTCGGCAGGAACACGTCGCCGTTCTCGACGAGCGCGGCACGCTCGGCCGGCGGGGTGGCGCCGTTGAAGAACGTGACGTAGGCGTTCGTGACGGCCTCGGTCGTCGCCGGATCCGCCGCTTCACCGGCTGCAGCCGCCGTGGTCGTCTCGGTGGCGGTGGCCTCGGTCGTCTCGGTCGTGGTGGTCGCCGTGGTCGTGGTGCTGTCGCTGGAGCTGTCGTCGTCGCTGCTGCAGCCCACGAGGGTGACGGCCGCAACCGCCACCATCCCGAAGGTGGCGACAGCACGACGGATGTTCGAAACGCGCATGACGGATCCTCTCCGGTGGACGAACCGGTTTCGTCCACCACTGTGTTGGAACTTCCCCCCAGGTCCCTGCGAGAGTACGTTGCCGACTCGCCCCGGGAAGGCCTTTTCGCCCCTCGAATTCCGTTGCCGTCCAGATGGTCCGGCAGCGGATGCGGGCGACGTTACTCGATCTTCGACTTCATCTCGTCCAGGTTCACCAGGATCGGGAATCCACCGACGCTCAGCGCGTTGCCGTGACCGGTCTGGTGGACGTCGAACACCGACTGGATGGCCGCGTAGAAGCCCTGCACGTCCAGGGTCTGATTGACGGCACGCTTGGCCTGCCGCAGCCCGAACGGAGGCATCGACGCGATCTTCGTCGCGAGTGCGCGGGTCTCCTCGTCGAGACGGTCGCGGGGCACGACCTTGTTGACCATCCCGGTCTGCTCGGCTTCGTGCGCGGTGACCGGGCGGCCCGTGAACAGGATCTCCTTGGCCTTGCGTGGACCGAGTTCCCATGTGTGCCCGTGGTATTCGACCCCGCCGATTCCCATCAGGACGACGGGATCGGAGAAGGACGCGTCCTCGGACGCGATGATGAGGTCGCACGGCCAGCACAGCAGCAGCCCGCCGGCGATGCAGCGGCCCTGGACGGCGGCGATCGACGGCTTCGGGATGTTCCGCCAGCGCAACGAGTACTCGAGATAGCGGCGACTCTCGTTGGAGTAGATCAGTTCGAGCGTGATCTTCAGATCGTCGGGAACCTTGGTGCCGAGATCGTGTCCGGCGGAGAAGTGTTTGCCCTCCGCCCGCAAAACGATGACGGAGACGTCCGGGTCGGCGGCGGCACGCATCCAGGCGGCGTCGAGTTCGTCGAGCAACTCCGCGTTCTGGGCGTTGGCCGCCTCGGGACGGTTGAGCGTGATCGTGGCGATCTTGTCGGCTACCTCGTACAGGATGTACACGGCTGCAACCTCACCCCCGGGGAAGGCCGAGCACACGCTCGGCGACGATGGTCCTCTGAATCTCCGACGTACCACCGGCGATGGTGCCCGCGAAACTGCGGACGTAACGCTCGAACCAGCCGGTCGAGAAGTGGTCGTTGTTCCAGGGATTGAACGGTGCCGTCCAGTTCGGGTGGACGAGACCGTCCTCCCCCGCCGCGTCGAGTGCGTGTTCGGATGCGGACTGCACCGCTTCGGATCCGAGCAGCTTGAGCACCGACAGGGCCGCGACGTCCTGTTCACCGCGGGCGGCCCGCGCCAGCGCGGCCGAACCCAGCAGCCGCAGGCTCTGCAGATCCATCGCGAGGGTCGCGTACCGATCGCGGTCGAGCACCGTGACCGGCCGGAAGTCCTCGACCAGATCCTGGAGGCGGTCCGCGAAACTGAGCCAGAGCAGCGTACGTTCGTGCCCCAGCGCGCCGTTCGCGACACCCCAGCCCCCGTTGAGTTCGCCGATCAGATTCTCCGCGGGCACCCGCACGTCCGTGAAGAAGACCTCGTTGAAGTCGAAGTCATCCGACGACGCGACCGAGGCGAACGGGCGCCGCACGACACCGGGTGTGTCCGTCGGAATCAACAGCACGCTGATTCCCTTGTGCTTGGGCGCATCCGGATCCGTCCGCACGAAGGTGAGGAGCACGTCCGCGTCGTGTGCGCCGGACGTCCAGACCTTCTGCCCGTTGACGACGAAGTGATCACCGTCGAGCACCGCCCTGGTGCGCAAACCCGCGAGATCGGATCCGGCGCCGGGTTCGCTCATGCCCAGTGCTGCGGTGATCTCCGCGCGCAGGATCGGAACGGCCCAGCGCTGCTTCTGTTCCGGCGTGCCGAACGACAGGATCGACGCGGCGATGATCCCGAGTCCCTGCGGGTTGAAGCTGTGGTAGATCCGGCGGCGGGACAGTTCCTCGAGGTGCACGTACTGCTGCAGGATCGTGGCGTTGCGTCCACCGAACTCGGGCGGGTTGCCCGGCAGCAGCCAGCCGTTGTCGAACTGCAGCCGCTGCCACGGGCGGGCCCAGTCCGGCACATCCGCGCTCGAGCCGGGGCGGACGCCGGTGACGGCGCCGTCGGGCAGGTTCTCCTCGAGGAAGGCCACGAACTCGGCGCGGAAGTCCTCGACGTCGGCATCAAAGGTGAGTTGCACGGTACTCCTCGGCGATCAGCGCCCGATGCTCTGCCGCACCCCCGAGCAGATGCTCGCCGGCCTTGGCGCGCTTGAGCGCGAACTGAAGGTCGTTCTCCCAGGTGAATCCCATGGCACCGAACAGTTGGATGCCGTTGCGGAACACCACGGATTGGCATTCGCCCGCGGCGGCCTTGGCCATCGACGCGGCCACGCGCCGGCGGGGATCGTTCTCCGCGATCGTCAGGGCCGCGTAGTAGGCCAGCGCGCGTGCCCGTTCGATCGCAACGTGCATGTCGACGGCCTTGTGCTTGACCGCCTGGAACGAGCCGATCGGAACTCCGAACTGCTGACGTTCCCGGACGTGCCCGAGCACCATGTCGAGGATCCGTTGGCACGCACCGACGACGGTCAGCGCGAGCCCGGTCAGTGCCAGGTGGCGGGCCGGCTCCACGTCCACGTCGACGCGCCGGTCCTCGGAGATCCGGACTCCCCGGAACGCCACCTCGGCGAGGTGCAGCACCGGGTCGAAGACCGGGCTCCGTGCGACGACGGCCTGCTCGGCCGGCACGACGAACACCCCCGCCTCGGTGACGACGGCCAGCCGGTCGGCACGGTCGCCGTCGAGGACGTGGTGCGCGGTGCCGTCGAGGATCCACTCGTCGCCCTCGCGGCGCACGCCCACACCCTTGTAGATCGCGGCACCGGCGAGTCCGGCATCGTCGAACCCCGGTGCAAGAGGAGCGAACTGGGTCATCGTCGCGAGATAGGGAGTGGGGTCGGTCGCCCGGCCCAGCTCCTCGAGGACGATGGCGAGTTCGACCGTGGTGTCCGGGTCCGTCAGTTCGGTCCATCCGAGGTCGATGTAGGTCTTCCACAGAGGGGACGGGTCGGCGCCGCTGTCGACGATGTTGCGGACCAGCGTGGGCGAGCATTCCTTGGCCGTGACCTCACGTACGGTCTTCTGCCATAGCCGCTGATCGGAGTCGAACTCGAAGAGCATCCCGGCCTGCCTCCTTGGCTGAGCTGTGGTGCACGATGTCGATGCGAGAATAACATTCTCGCTTGACGAAAGTAATAGTCTCTATTTATCGGCGACACAGGTGCAGTCGGCGCACTGCGCAAGGAAACTCTCCGGTACAGTTGCTCGCATGTTCGGTACACGTGTCACAGAACAGAGCCGGTGGTGACCGGCCCCAGCGAAGAGCCGGCCTGGAAGCAGCGCGCAGTCGAGCGCTCCATCAGGACCGCCAAGATCCGGGCCGAACAGCGAGTGCAGCGCTTCCTCGACGCGGCTCAGTCGATCATCGCCGAAAAGGGCAGCACGGATTTCACCGTGCAGGAGGTCGTGGACCGGTCCAAGCAGTCGCTGCGCAGCTTCTACCTGCAGTTCGACGGCAAGCACGAGCTGCTGCTCGCGCTCTTCGAGGACGCCCTCAGCCGCTCCGCCGACCAGATCCGCGCCGCGGCGTCCGGCCAGGACGCGCCGCTCGACCAGCTCCGCGTCGCGGTCGAGCTGCTGTTCGAGTTCTGCCGGCCCGACCCGAGCGCGCAGCGTCCGCTGTTCACCGACTTCGCCCCGCAGCTGCTGCTCACGCATCCCGCCGAGGTCAAGGTCGCGCACTCCTCGATGCTCGCGCTGTTCACCGAGCTGATGGAGAAGGTCGCCGCCTCCGGCGAGCTGCGCCCGGGCGCCAACCCGCGCCGACTGGCCGCGATGACGATGCAGACCGTCATGTTCATCGCACAGTCCGCGGGCGCCCCCGACGACGCGACCATCAAGCCGATCTCGGCCGAGGAAGTCTGGACCTTCTGCTCCCGCGGATTCGCCGGTAACTGAGGAATCGTCGGCGAGAATCGTATTCTCAATCGGGGATAGTTCGCTTACACTGGCGGCGTGCCCGATCTCTGGAACGACCTTCTGGCCTGCCTCGAGCTGCGCGCCGACGCCTCGGCAGACCTTCCCGACAGCGACACCCCCGCGACATCGGCGGTGTTCGAGGGAACGAACCAGCAACTCGAATACCACCGTTTGTTCGGCGGTCAACTCCTCGGCCAGTTCGTCCGCGCCGCGGAGGCCGCGTGCCCGACGAAGCGCATCAAGTCGCTGCACGCCCTGTTCCCCCGCGAGGGCAAGGCGTCGGAACCCGTCCGCTACGAGGTCACCCGCCAGCACGAGGGACGTTCGTTCGCCACGCTGAGCATCGTCGCGAGCCAGTCGTCGGGTGTCATCGGCACCGCGTCGGTCTCGATGCACGTGGGCGAGGACGGCCCCGAACTGCAGACCGTCGAGTCCGTTCCGCCGGTGCTCGGCGAGAACGACCGTGCCCGCGTCGACCTCATCCCGTGGGAGATCCGGACGACCGAGGATCTCAACTCGTACGAGTCCTCGCCGCCCGAGTACGAAATGTGGATGCGCACACCGGAAGTCGATCCCGCGCTGGCCCCGGCCCTGACCGCGTACGCAACCGATCTGACCCTCATCGGAACCGCCCTGCGACCGCTCGAGGGCCTGGCCCAGACCGGCAACGGCACCGTCTTCACCTCGGCCGTCACCTCCCACACCCTGTGGTTCCATCGTCCGTTCCGCACCGACGAATGGCTGCTGGTGCGTCAGCACAGCCCGCTCATCGCCCACGGCCGGTGCTTCGGCCGGGGCGACGTGCTCGACGAGAAGGGGACGCTCGTCGCCTCCTTCGCACAGGAAGCCCTGCTCCGCCTGCCCCGCCCCTGACTCGATCGAGGTTCCGTTGGATCCGAAAGCCTTGTCCGACACCGCTGTCGGCGTATCCGTGCCGGAACACACGTACCGGGTGGTCCAGTGGGCCACCGGCAACATCGGCACGCGTGCCCTGCGCGGGGTCATCGGGCATCCGAACCTGGAATTAGCCGGGCTGTACGTCCACACACCGGAGAAGGCCGGTCGCGACGCCGGCGACCTCTGCGGCACGGACCCGACCGGCATCACCGCGACCACGGACATCGACGACGTTCTCGCACTCGGCGCGGACTGTGTGCTGTACATGCCGCGCCTGTTCGATCTCGACGAGGTGTGCCGAATCCTCGCCTCCGGCAGCAACATCGTCACCACCCGCGGCGAGTTCCACCATCCGACGGCGATGGATCCGTCGGCCCGCGCCGAGGTCGAAGACGCGTGCGCGCTCGGCGGCACGTCGATCCACAGCACCGGAAGCAGCCCGGGATTCGTCACCGAGGCACTGCCGTTCGTACTCACCTCGATCCAGCGCAAGCTCGACCGGCTCGCGATCGACGAGTACGCCGACCTCTCGCAGCGCAATTCACCCGGAATCCTGTTCGATATCATGGGTTTCGGTCGCGAGCCCGCCACCTTCGAGGACTACCGCATCGACCACATCCGGTCGAACTTCGGCCCGTCGCTGCACTCGGTCGCCGACGCACTCGGGCTGCGGTTCGATTCCGTCGAAGCCCACGGCGAATTCGCCACGGCACGCACGCAGGTCATCATCGCGGCGGGCACAGTCGAGCCGGGTACCGTTGCCGCACAGCGGATCACGGTCGCAGGTATGCGCGACGGACGAGCGCTCCTCCGGTTCCGCGCGACCTGGTACTGCACCACCGACGTCGACGTCGACTGGGACATCCGTCCGACGGGATGGCACATCGACGTCGCCGGCGATGCACCGCTCGACATCGACATCCGCTTCCCGATCCCCTTGGAGCGGATGAGCGCCGTGTCCCCCTCCTACACCGCGAACCGGGCGGTGAACGCCGTGCCGGTGGTGTGCGCGGCGGCGCCGGGCATCCGCACCACCGCCGAGCTGCCGCAGGTGCTCGCCGCCCTGGGGTGAGCGAAAACCTCAGGGACGGCCGAGCAGCCGCGCGGCCGCGCTGTACGGATCGGTGCTCCCGTCCGCGACCGCGGCGGCCAGATCGTCGAGTTCCGGCAGCGAACGCAGCTGCGACAGGGCCAGGGACAGGATCTGGGACCGTGCCCGGGCGGCGCGGCGTTCCCCGCTGTCGGCGCGCTGATGCAGTTCGATCGCATCCATCAGCGCGTCGACGCCCTCGCCCTTCGACGCGACGAGCATGAGGATCGGAACGTCCGTCTCCGCCTTCAGATCCCGGACCGTCCGATCGGCGCCCTCGCGGTCCGCCTTGTTCACCACGAGCAGGTCGGCGACCTCGAGCAGACCGGCCTTCGCGGCCTGGATCGCGTCGCCGCCACCGGGGTTGAGGAGCACGACCGTCGGATCGGCGACCGCCGCGATCTCGATCTCGGACTGTCCGACCCCGACGCTCTCGAGCAGCACCACGTCGTAGCCGAGTGCGGCGAGCAAGCGGATCGCGGCGGGTACCGCGGCGGACAGGCCGCCGAGATGGCCGCGCGCCGCGAGCGAACGGATCAGCACATCGGGGTCGTTGACGTGGGCGGCCATGCGGATCCGGTCGCCGAGCAGCGCTCCCCCGCTGTACGGGGAGGACGGGTCGACGGCGAGCACCGCGACCCGGAACCCGCGCTCGCGGTATGCGGTGACGAGCACACCGACGGTCGTCGACTTGCCGGCGCCGGGTGGTCCGGTCACCCCGACCACCCGCACGGGCACCGGGTCGATGGCGGCGAGCACCTCGTCGCGCCGGTCGTCCTCGACCATCGTCAGCAGCCGTCCCGCCGCGCGCACGGACCCGGTGCGCGCGGCGGCGAGAAGATCGTCGATCGTCACGGCGCACCGGACCCGTTGCTCGTTGCTGCGGCTGTCACGGAGCGGGCACCTCGATGACCGTGGCCGAGCCCATACCTCCGCCCGCGCACATCGCGGCCACGCCGACTCCGCCGCCGCGGCGGCGCAGTTCGTGCACCAGGGTCACGAGCATGCGCGCCCCGGTCGCGGCGACCGGGTGCCCGAGACCGCAGCCGCTGCCGCTGACGTTGACCTTGTCGGGATCGATGTCGAGGAGCTTGATGGTCGCCACGCACATCGCGGCGAACGCCTCGTTGATCTCGAACAGGTCGACGTCGCAGAAGGTCATGCCGGCGCGACGCAGCGCCTTCGGGATCGCTTGCACCGGAGCGAGTCCGGTGCGGGCGGGATCGACCGCGACCGACGCCCACGACCGGATGTAGCCGAGTGCGGGCAGGCCGAGGCTGTCGCTCGCGATCGCGAGGGCCGCGGCGGCGTCGTTCGCGCCGCACGCGTTGCCGGCGGTGATGCTGAAACCTTCGATCTCCGGGTGCAGGACCTTGAGGGAGGCAAGCTTCTCGAGGGTGGTGTCGCGGCGCGGATGCTCGTCGACGGCGAACAACCCGTGCGGGGTCTCGATCGGGACGATCTCCTCCTTGAACCGGCCCTCGTCGATGGCGGCGATCGCGTTGCGGTGCGAGCGCAGCGCCCACGCGTCCATCTCCTCGCGGGTCACACCGGCCTCGACGGCCGCGTTCCAGCCGACGGTGATGGACATGTCGCGGTTGGGGGCGTCCGGGCGGTCCGGGTGGGTCGGCGAGTTCCACGGCACCCAGTCCTCACCGGAGCGCATCAGGGAGCGCGGCGACGTGGAGGCCGAGTTCACGCCACCGGCGATGATCAGCTGGTCCATGCCCGCCTTGATGCTCGCCGCGGCGGTCTGGACCGCGGACTGCCCGGCCGCGCAGTGCCGGTTCAGTGCCAGACCCGGCACGTCGGTCAGTCCCGCCGTGATCGCGGCGTGGCGGGCGATCACGCCGCCGCCGTAGAGCCCTTCGCCGAGGATGACGTCGTCGATCGCCTTCGGGTCGAGGTCCTTCGCGGTCTCGGCCACGATGTGGTTCGCGAGGTCGAACGCGCTGGTGTCGCGGAGCGTGCCCTTGACGGCCGTACCGATCGGGGTGCGCAGCGCGGAGACGATGACGGCTTCAGGCATTGGTGTTCTCCAGTTCGGTCAGTAGGGTCCGGCGCAGGAGTTTTCCTGTTTCGGTCTTGGGGAGTTCGTCGCGGAACACCACGGTGTCCGGCGTCTTGGAGGACCGCAGCCGGTCCTTGACCCACGCGGTGATCTCGTCCGGATCCGCATCGCCCACGAGTACCGCGACGATCCGCTGACCCCATTCGGGGTCGGCGACACCGACGACCGCGGCCTCGGTGATCCCGGGGTGCTCGAGCAGGACGTCCTCGATCTCGGCGGGGGCGATGTTCTCGCCGCCGCGGATGATGGTGTCGTCCGCGCGCCCCTCGATGAACAGGTAGCCCTCGTCGTCGACGTGGCCGAGGTCGCGGGTGGCGAACCAGCCCTGTTCGTCGAGGACGCTGCGCCCGCCGTACTCCCCGGAGATCTGCTCGCCGCGGACGAACACCAGCCCGGTCTCTCCCTGGACGACGAGTTCGCCTGCCTCGGTGCGGATTTCGATCTCGATGCCCGGCAGCGGGCGGCCGACGGAGCCGAGCCGGTCGCGGACGGCCGCGTCGTCGGACGCGAGAGCCGTCCGGTGGTCGTCGGGTCCGAGCACCGCGATCGAGGACGCGGTCTCGGTGAGACCGTAGGCGTTCACGAACCCGGTGTCCGAGAAGGCACGCAGGGCGTGCTCGAGGACCGGACGCGGGGTGCGCGATCCGCCGTAGGCGAGGCTCTGCAGCGACGGCACGTCGGCCGGCGCGTCGCCGAGCACGGCGACGATCCGCGCCAGCATGGTCGGCACGAGCATCGCGTGGGTGACCTTCTCCCTGCGGACGGTGCCGAGCCAGGTCTCGGGATCGAAGGCGTCGAGGTAGACCACGCGACGGCCCGTGTACAGGTTCGACAGCAGATTCGTCAGGCCCGCAATGTGATACGGCGGGACGGACACGAGCGAGGCGTCGGTCTCCTCGGCGGAGGCGAACTCCATCGTGTTGAGCACGTACGCCAGCAGGTGGCGGTGCCGCAGGACCGCGGGCTTGGGATCCGAGGTGGTGCCGCTGGTGTAGATGATCGCCGCGACGGCGTCGCCGTCCCATTCGGGCACGGCTTCGTCGTCGGCGTCCTCGGGGGTGACGGTGGAGTCGACGAACGCGTCGAGGTCGCCGGGAGCGAGTTCGAGCGCCCCGGGGTGCCGATCCCGCAGCGCCGTCAGCTGGGCTTCACCGAGCCGGTAGTTCAGTGCCACGAACGGCACCCCGGCGAGCGCGGCACCGAACAGCGCCACGGGATAGGCCAGATGGTTCGTGCCCAGGTACAGCACGGCCGGATACCCGCGGAAACGGTTCGCGGCGACGCGGGCCCGGTCGTGGAGTTCGGGGCCCGTGAGGGAGCGGCCGTCGTAGGTCACGACAGCTCGATCGCCGTTGCTTGCGGCCATTTCTAGAATCATGCTGATGTTCATGAGAACATTATTCTCTCAAGCAGAGAGCTGTAGTTGCAAGAAGGGAAACCAACATGCAGATCACCGGTAGTTCAGCGATCGTCGTCGGCGGAACCGGCGGCCTCGGCGAGGCCACCGTGCGCCGTCTCCACGCCGGCGGAGCGAAGGTCGTCGTGGCCGACGTCAACGACGACAAGGGCAAGGCACTCGAGGAGGAGCTGGGCGTGCGCTACGTCCGCACCGACGCCGGCAGCGAGGAATCGGTGCTCGCCGCGATCGCCGAAGCCGAATCGCTCGGACCGCTGCGCGTGTCGGTGGACTGCCACGGTGGCCCGGCCGGCGGCGGGCGGCTCGTCGGCAAGGACGGCAGCCCGATGCCGCTCGAGAACTTCACCAACACCATCGAGTCGTACCTGGTCTCGGTGTTCAACGTGATGCGCCTGGCCGCCGCCGCCATCGCCCGGCAGGAGCCGCTCGAGGACGGGCAGCGCGGTGTCATCGTCAACACGGCGTCGATCGCCGCGTACGAGGGCCAGATCGGTCAGCTCCCCTACTCGGCCGCGAAGGGCGGCGTCGTCGGCATGACCCTGGTCGCGGCGCGCGACCTGTCGCCGCTCGGCGTCCGCGTCGTCACGATCGCGCCCGGCACGTTCCTCACGCCCGCCTACGGCAAGGCCGGCGACCAGCTCGAGGCGTACTGGGGTCCGCAGGTGCCGCATCCCAAGCGCATGGGCCGCTCCCCCGAATACGCGACCCTCGTCGCGTCGATCGTCGAGAACGACTACCTCAACGGCGAGGTCATCCGCCTCGACGGCGCACTGCGGTTCCCGCCGAAGTGACCGCTCTCGACGGCAAGGTCGCGTTCGTCGCCGGTGCCAGCCGTGGCATCGGCGCCGCGGTGGCCGCCGCGCTCGCCGAAGCGGGTGCGGCGGTCGCGGTCGCGGCACGCTCGGAGAACGAGGGCCGGCTGCCCGGCACGATCCATTCGGTCGCGGACCGGATCGTCGCGGCGGGCGGTCGCGCCCTGCCGGTGCCGTGCGACGTCACCGACGAGGAGTCCGTCGAGGCGGCGATCGGCGCGACGGTCGCCGAGTTCGGTGGCCTCGACATCGTCGTCGCCAACGCCGGGGTGCTGTGGCAGGGCCCGATCGAGACGACGCCGCTGAAGCGGTGGCAGCTGTGCCTCGACGTCAACACCACCGGCGTGTTCCTGGTGACCAAGGCGGCGATTCCGCATCTGCGCGCGCGTGGCGGCGGATCGCTGATCGCGGTGACCACCACCGGCGTGACGATGACCGACCGCGGATCCAACGCGTACTGGGTGTCGAAGGCCGCGGTCGAACGGCTCTATCTGGGACTCGCGTCGGACCTGCGCGGCGACAACATCGCCGTGAACTGTCTGAGCCCGTCCCGGGTCGTTCTCACCGAGGGCTGGACCGCCGGCGGCAGCGGCATCGAGATTCCGCCGGAGATGGTCGAGCCACCGGAGACGATGGGCGCGGCGGCGGTGCTGCTGGCCGCGCAGGACGCCTCCGGGATCACCGGCACCGTTCAGCGGTCGGAAACGCTCTAGCGCTACGCGCCGGTGTGCCTTTGTGGCGGCTCCCACCGCCACAAAGGCACACCGGGCCGTCAGGCCTTTTTCGTGAGCCTGGCAATGTTCGCGCGGAAGTCGTCGCTCTGGAACGTCAGGTCCTCCGCGGTCATCGCGTAGTCCAGGCTCGCGAGGATCGCGCGCTCGAGGTGGATGTTCACCAGCCGCTTCGTGCTCTCGACCGCCTTCTGCGGAAGCTCGGAGATCTTCTTCGCCGCGGCGAGGGCCTCGGTGAGCGGATCGGCGACGACGTGGTTGGCCAGACCGAGCGCGAGCGCCCGCTCCGCCGGGATCCGCGTGCCGAGGAGCGCGAACTCCTTGGTCTGCAGCAGGCTGATCTGCAGCGGCCACGTGAGGGGCCCGCCGTCGGCCGCGACCAGGCCGACCTGCACGTGCGGATCGGCGAGGTACGCATGCTCCGCCATGTAGACGACGTCGCTGAGCGCCACCAGGCTGCAGCCCAGGCCGACGGCCGGGCCGTTGACGGCGGCGATCACCGGAATCCGGCAGCGCGCCATCCCGATCACCAGCTCGCGGCCGTCCGCGATGGTCTTCGCACGCAGATCCGCGTCCTCGGCCAGCTCCGCGAGGTACGCGAAATCGCCGCCCGCGGAGAACGCCTTGCCGGCACCGGTGATCACCGCGGCGCGCGCGGTGCGGTCGGCGGACAGTTGCGGCCACAGCTGCGCGAGCCCGTGGTGCAGGTCGTCGTTGACCGCGTTGAGCGCATCCGGGCGGTTCAGCGTGATGATGCGCAGCGGACCGTCCGCGCGAACGTCGATCTCTTCCGGCATGTCGTACATGTCAAACTCCCAATCCGAGGATGCGCGAGGCCACGATGTTCTTCTGGATCTGCGACGTTCCACCCATGACGGACTGCGCGCGGCTGTACATGTACGTGCCGAGCATCTCCGCGTCGCGGGTGCCGGCCTCCGACAGGGCCGCGTGACCGACGGATTGCTCGACCCAGGTCATGAGCAGCTTGTCGAGCGAGCCCTCCGAGCCGTGGGTCAGACCGTCGAGCTGCTCGGACAACCGGCGGCGCACGTGCAGCCGCAGCATCTCCGAT
Organism: Rhodococcus sp. HM1; assembly: GCF_023218075.1. GTDB lineage: Bacteria > Actinomycetota > Actinomycetes > Mycobacteriales > Mycobacteriaceae > Rhodococcus. Next base: position 98,135 of record NZ_JALPTB010000005.1, read on the forward strand.
TGCACTGCCGCCCAAGCGAGTTCGTCGGACGGCGGGCCGTCGGACCGGGCCGCGAGTTCGCGGACGGTCTTCGCATAGCGGGCCGCGAACCCGAGTGTCGACGGTTCGCGCTCGTGCCCGACCACCGTCATGGCCAGCTTCCAGCCCTCACCGGGGTTGCCGACCATCCGCGACGCCGGGACACGCGCACCGTCGAACAGCACCTGCCCGAACTCCTTGGTGACGCCGCTGATCATCTTCAGCGGTCGCTGTTCGATCCCGTCCTGGTGCATGTTCACGATGAACGCCGAGATGCCCTTGTGCCGCGGCTTGTCCGGTTCGGTGCGGGCGAGCAGCAGGCACCAGTCGGCGACGTCGGAATAGCTCGTCCAGATCTTGTGCCCGTGGATGACGTACTCGTCGCCGTCGCGGGTCGCGGTGGTCGTGAGCGAGGCCAGGTCCGATCCGGCGCCCGGTTCGCTGAAGCCCTGGCACCAGCGTTCGGTGCCGTTGATCATGCCGGGCAGGAACTCCTGCTGCAGTTCCTTGCTGCCGTGGTGACCGAGACCGATCACCAGATAGCCGAGGCTCGGCCGGGCCGGTGCACCGGCGATCGCGAGTTCCTCGTCGAGGATCACGTCGTAGACGGGCGGCAGGTCCTGTCCCCCGAATTCCTTCGGCCAGGACAGCCCGAAGAATCCGGCGTTGTACAGCGCCCGATGCCACTCGGGCTGTTTCGCCCAGTACTCGTCGCCCGATGTCGGGAATTGCTTGGCCGTGGTCGCGAGCCAGGACCTCAGACGGTCGCGGAACGCGGCTTCCTCCGGCGAATCACGAAACTCCAAGGTCGATCTCCTTCAGGCTCACGGGGAACAGTTCGGTGGACGCGAGCGCCCGCCGCAGGTAGACGTGCGCGAGGCATTCCCAGGTGTTGCCGATGCCACCGTGCACCTGGATCGAGGTCTCGCAGATCGTGAAAGCGGCTCGCGCGCAGTAGATCTTCGCGACCCGGGAAGCCTGGATCGCCTCGGCGGTGTCGAGTTCGTCGACCGCCCACGCCGCGTGCCGCAGCACGCTGATCGACCCTTCGATCAGCGCCTGGCTCTCGGCGAGCATGTGCGCGACCGCCTGGTACGACCCGATGGTGTGGCCGTACTGCTCGCGCATCTTCGCGTAGTCGACGGCGAGGTCCTGCGCACCGCGGGATACGCCGACGAGGTCGGCGGTGGTCGCGACGAGAGCGAGCGCGTACCAGCGGTCCGCGTCGGCGGCGGACAGTTCGCCGAGCGGCTCGCCCGGCTCGCCGAGTTCCGCGAAACAGCGGGTCAGGTCCGCGGCGGCGGCGATGTCGGCACCGACGGGCGCCGAAAGGATCTGCCTGTCCCGCAGGATCACCGCATCGGTGAGGCCGCGCGCGTCGACCGCTTCGGAGCCGACACCGATCGCCCACGGCGACTGGTCGTCGCCGAGGTGACGCCGCAGGTCGTCTGCGAGGACGGGACCGAGGAAGGGTACGTCGACGAGACCGCGACCGAACTCCTCGGCGACGATCGCGACCTCGACACCGGACGCGCCGTCGGAGCGCAGGGCGCGCCAGCCGGTCGTGTCGACCGCCTTCTCGAGCCGGGCGACCCGGCTGTCGTCGTCGAGATCCTGGACCGATCCAGGACCGAGGTCGTCGGCGAGTTTCGCTGCCGCATCACGTAATTGTCGTTGTTCACTCGTCAGACGGACGTCCATAGCGCTCCTTGAGTACTCGGCGCAACACCTTGCCGGAGGGCAGGCGAGGGATTTCGGGGACGAACAGGACCCGGCTCGGGCGTTTGTAAGACGCCAGCCGGTCGCCGACCAGGGCGATCAGTTCGGCTTCGGTGACCGGCCCGCCGGTCGTGACCGCGGCGAGGACGGCCTCGCCGGTCACCGGGTCGGGCACGCCGAACACCGCGCAATCGGTGACCTCGGGATGTCCGTGCAGCACGCTTTCGACCTCGGCGGGCGCGACCTGGAATCCCTTGACCTTGATCATTTCCTTCGACCGGTCGGTGATCCGCAGCCAGCCGTCCTCGTCGAGGTAGCCGACGTCGCCGGTGCGGTACCAGCCGTCGGCGAAGGCGTCGGGGTTCGCATCGGCCGGAAGGTAACCGGCCATGAGGGAGTCGGCGCGGGCCTGGATTTCGCCGACACCGCCCGCCGGCAGCACCTCCCCGGTGTCCAGTGACACCACGCGCACCGTCACGCCGGGGACGGGACGCCCGACGCTGTCCAGCCGCGCACCGGCGACCGGATTGCAGGCGATGACCGGGAGTTCGCTCGCGCCGTAGGCAGGCAACCACCCGACGCCGGTGCGGCGGGTGACGGTGTCGGCGACGCTCGCCGTGACCGGGGTGGCGCCCCACATGATGTAGCGCAGCGACGACAGGTCGTACGACTCGAGATGCGGATGCTGCGCGATCGCCAGCGCGATCGGCGCGACGGCCATCTCGACGGTGATCCGGTCGCGTTCGATGTGCCGGAGCATCACGTCGATGTCGAAGCGGCGATGCAGCCGGAACCACGCGCCGACCTCGAGGGCGGTGACGATGTTGAGGATCCCGAGGATGTGAGACGGCGGCGTGAGCACCTGCATCCGGTCCGCGGACGTCAGTTGCAGCGCGTCGCGCCAGTGCGCGACGGCGGCGGCGAGGGAGCCGTGGGTGTGCCGGACGGCCTTGGGCAGCCCGGTCGTGCCCGAACTGAACACCAGTACCGCCTCGACGTCCGGGTCGTGGGCGGTTGTCGTGCCGTCACCGATCGCGGGTGGGATCGGCTCGTCGAGGTGCAGCATGTCGGCGTGCTCGGCGAGGACCGGATTGTCGCCGACCGCGGCAACCGGCCGCGTCACCTCGAGGGCGTGCACGACCTCGTCGTGCTTGTAGGCCGGGCTGAGCAGCACGACGGACGCCCCGAGGCGCCAGATCGCCTGCACGGCCACGACGAACTCGGGCCGGTTCGACGACATCAAGGCGACCCGGTCGCCGGCGCCGACGCCACGTTCGGCGAGCCGGACCGCCAGGCCCGCCGCGAGCGCGTCGAGCTCGACGCGGCTGTAGGCACGGTCCTCGAACACCAGGGCGGTGGTGGTGTTCCGCGTCCGGTCGATCGTGGGGTCCGACAACTGCGCCTCGTCTCGGGTGGGTGTTCGACGTTGAGAAGATCCTATATCGTAGGTGAGAATATAATTCTCCAGGCAGTAGAACAATCCCCGAGGAGGAGACGATCCATGGCGAGACCCCCTATGTTCCAGCGGGCGCGGGTGACCCGGATCGTGAAGGAGACCTCCGACGCCCGGTCGTTCGTCCTGGCGCCCGTGGACGGCCCGTTCACCTACCGGGCGGGGCAGTTCCTGAACTTCAAGGTCACCGTCGACGGCACCGAGCTGTACCGGTCGTACTCGATGTCCAGCGCACCCGAAAGCGACGACGAACTCACGGTCACCGTCAAGCGCGTACCCGGCGGCAAGGTGTCGAACTGGCTGCTCGACAACGTCTCCGAGGGCGACGAGGTGGAGATCAGCCGCCCCACCGGCACCTTCCTGCTGCGGGAGAGCGACAAGCCGCTCCTCGGATTCAGCGGCGGCAGCGGCATCACCCCGATCCTGTCGCTCGCCAAGTCCACCCTGGCCACCACCGATCGCCCCGTCCGGTTGCTGTGCGCCGACCGCGACCAGCCGTCGGCGATCTTCGAATCCGTTCTCGAGGCGCTGGTTGAGCAGTACCCGGACCGGCTGACGGTCGTGCGCCATCTCGACGACGAGAAGGGCCTGCTCGACGCCGAGGCCATCCGCGCGTTCGTCGGCAGCGACGTGGACGCGGACAGCTACCTGTGTGGCCCCGAACCGTTCATGGATCTGATCGAGTCGACGCTGCCCGGCCCGGGCGGCGTGTTCAGCGAGCGCTTCGGCATCCCGCCGGCACCGGCTTCCACCGAACAGCCCGCCGCCCCCGCCGCCGAGGAATCCGGCGAGCTCGAGGGGACCGTGACGATCTTCGTCGGACGCAAGAAGGGATCGGTACCGCGCCACGCCGGCGAAACCATCCTCGAAAGCGCCCGCCGCGCCGGATTGACCCCGCCGTTCTTCTGCGAGATGGGCAACTGCGGCACCTGCATGGCGCTGGTGACCGAGGGTTGCGCGACGATGCGCACCAACGAGGCACTTTCGGACGACGAGGTCGAGGAAGGCTACGTGCTCACGTGCCAGGCCGTGCCGGACACCCCGTCGATCAAGGTCAAGTACGAGTGACCGAAACCCCTCGTGCGTGGTTTCGGTAGCACCGGCTACCGAAACCACGCACGAGGGGGAAGGGTCAGGTGTGCGCAGGAAGTGCGCCGTGCTCACCGAGCCGCGGCGGCGCGCCGTAGACCGGTTCGTAGCCGGCGACCTTGATGGGACTGCCGACGAGCCGGAAATCGCCCGCCGTGACCACGGCCTCGGGGGTCTGAGCGAGCGCCTCCGGCAACGACCGGACCGCCGCGGACGGCACGCCGAGCGGCCGCAGTCGCGCTTCCCACCCCGCGGCGGTGTCGGTCGCGAGCGCCGCGGTCACCGCGGCGAGCACCTCGTCGCGGTTCTGCGCCCGCTCGGCCATCGTCGCGAATCCGTCGATACCCGCTTCCTTCGCGAACGACCGCCAGAACCCGTCGTGCGTGACGAACAGCGCCAGATACCCCTCCGCGGTCGGAAAGAGTTGCGCCGGAACGTAGTACGAGTGTGCACCGTACGGCATGCGCCGCGGCTCGGTGCCCTCGTTGAGATAGGCGGACGCGCGGTAGTTGAGCTGCGAGAGCATGACGTCGCGCAACGACACGTCGACCTGCCCGCCGCGGCCGGAGACGATCTGGGCGAGCAGACCCAGCGCCGCGGTCAAGCCCGTGGAATTGTCCGCCGCCGAATAGCCGGGCAAGGTCGGCGGACCGTCCGGGTCGCCGGTGAGCGCGGCCACCCCGGTCTCCGCCTGGATGACGTAGTCGAACGCCGGGTCGTCGCCGGAGTCGAGACCGTAGCCGGTGAGCGCGACGCACACGATCTTGTCGTTGAACCTGCGCAGAGCGTCGTACGTCAGACCGTACTTGCGGATCGCCGACGGCTTGAGATTGACCAGCAGCGCATGGGATTCGGCGGCGAGCTCACCGAGCCGGCGTTGCCCCTCGTCGCTGCCGAGATCGAGGCAGATGCTGCGCTTGCCGCGATTGAGGCTCGCGAAGTAGGCGTCGCTGACCTGACGCGAGAGGTCGCCGGTCGGGGGTTCGACCTTGGTGACCTCCGCGCCGAGATCGGCCAGCATCATCGTCGCGTACGGCCCGGCGAGGATGTGGCCGACCTCGAGGATCTTGATTCCCGCGAGCGGACCCGCACTCACCGCAGTTCCTTGACGAGTTCCGAAACGACCTCGCGAGTACGGTATTTGGACGCGACGAGTTCGTCGCGGGTGTTGCCGATCGGCAGCAGCCGCATCGACAGGTCGGTCACCCCCGCCTCCTCGTACCGGCGGAACCCGGCGAGGATCGCGTCCTCGTCGCCGACGATGGCCATGTCGCCGATGTCCTTCGACTCGCCGTGTTCGAGGAGCCGCTGGTAGTTCGGGGAGATCTCGGCCTCGGCGAGGATCCGGTTGGCGCGTTCACGGGCGACGTCGACCTCCGACGGTGCGCACAGGCACACCGGCACACCCGCGATGATCCGCGGACTCGGTCGTCCGGCGTCCGCAGCGGCCTTGGTGATACGCGGTGCGATGTGCTCACCGATCGCGCGTTCGTCGGCCATCCAGAGCACGGTGCCGTCGGCGCGTTCCCCGGCGATCTTCAGCATGACCGGTCCGAGCGCGGCGACGAGCACCGGCATCGGGGCCACGGGTGCGATGTCGAGCGGATTGTGCACCGTGAACGTGTCGTTCTCGACGTCGATCGAGCCGGGCAGATCCTTGATCGCACCGAGCACCTCGAGGTAGTCCCGGGTGAACTTGGCGGGCTTGTCGTAGGGCAGACCCAGCATGTCCTGGACGATCCAGTGATGCGACGGGCCGACGCCCAGCGCGAGCCGGCCACCGAGCGCGGCGTGGGTCGACAGCGCCTGGCGCACCAGATGCACCGGGTGCTGCGCCTGCAGCGGCACCACGGCGGTGCCGATCTCGATCCGCGACGTGCGGGTACCCATCAGCGCGACCGCGGTCAATGCGTCGAAGTCCGTGGGAATCTGGGGAACCCACACGGTGTCGAGGCCGGCGGCCTCCGCCCACTCGACGTCCTTCAGCATCCGGTCGACCTTGCGAGCGGTGTCGCCCTGTTCGGGCCCGACCATCACTCCGATCCGCACGATTCCTCCACGTTTGTCGAGATCCGTTCCACTGCAACCCCCGTAGGGCGTCGCGGCGGTGTTGTTGTTGACGTTGCTGCGCTCAGGCCGGGGTGTCGGTACCGGTCAGCTTGCGGACCTCGGTCACCAGGACGTCCAGCGGTGTGCTGGTGGGGAACACGGCCGCAGCCCCCGCGGAGAGCAGCTTCGGTACGTCGCCCTGCGGGATGGTGCCACCGACGATCACGGCGATGTCGCCGGCGTCGGCGGCCTTGAGCGCCTCGATCGTGCGGGTGGTCAGCGCGATGTGCGCACCCGAGAGGATGCTCAGGCCGACGACCGCGACGTCCTCCTGCAGCGCGATGGACACGATGTCCTCGATCTTCTGGCGGATGCCGGTGTAGATGACCTCGAATCCGGCGTCGCGCAGTGCGCGCGCGACGATCTTGGCGCCCCGGTCGTGGCCGTCGAGTCCGGGCTTGGCGACGAGGATGCGGGCGGTCATCAGAACACCACCGGCTGCTGGAATTCGCCCCACACGGCCTTGAGCGCGGAGACCATTTCGCCGACGGTGCAGTACGCGTTGGCGCAGTCGATCAGTTTGTGCATGAGGTTGTCGGTTCCTTCCGCTGCGCGGGACAGGGCGGCGAGACTGGTCTTGACCAGCTCCGGATCGCGTTCGGCCTTGACCTTGGCGAGTCGCTTGAGCTGCAGCTCACGGCCTTCGGCGTCGAGCTCGTACGTGCCGATCTCCGGTGGCGGCTCGTTCGACGTGAGCTTGTTGACGCCGACGACGGTGCGCTCGCCCGCCTCGATCTGCAGGTGGAGCTTGTAGGCCTCGTCCGCGATGAGGCCCTGCAGGTAGCCGTCCTCGATCGCGCGCACCATGCCGCCGTGCTCTTCGAGATCGCTCATGATCTCGACGATCTTGGCTTCGGTCGCGTCGGTGAGCGCCTCGACGAAGTACGAGCCGCCCAGGGGATCGGCGACCCGCGCGACCCCGGTCTCGTACGCGAGGATCTGTTGCGTGCGCAGTGCGAGCGTCGCCGATTCCTCGCTGGGCAGCGCGAACGGCTCGTCCCACGCGGCGGTGAACATCGACTGGACACCACCGAGCACCGAGGCCATCGCCTCGTAGGCGACGCGCACCAGGTTGTTCTGGGCCTGCGGGGCGTACAGCGACGCACCGCCGGCGACGCAGCCGAACCGGAACATCGACGCCTTCTCGGTCTTCGCGCCGTAGCGTTCGCGCACGATCGTCGCCCAACGGCGGCGTCCCGCACGGTATTTCGCGATCTCCTCGAAGAAGTCGCCGTGGGTGTAGAAGAAGAACGAGATCTGCGGGGCGAACTGATCGATCGTCATGCGTCCGCGTTCGACGACGGTGTCGCAGTAGGTGACGCCGTCGGCGAGGGTGAACGCCATCTCCTGCACGGCGTTCGCACCGGCGTCGCGGAAGTGCGCGCCCGCCACCGAGATCGCGTTGAACCGCGGAACTTCCGCGGCGCAGAACTCGATGGTGTCGGCGATCAGCCGCAGCGACGGTTCGGGCGGCCAGATCCAGGTGCCGCGCGAGGCGTATTCCTTGAGGATGTCGTTCTGGATCGTGCCGGTGAGCTTTTCGCGGGGCACGCCGGATTTCTCCGCGGCGGCGACGTAGAACGCGAGCAGGATCGCGGCCGTGCCGTTGATGGTGAAGCTGGTGCTGATCTTGTCGAGCGGGATGCCGTCGAACAGGATCTCGGCGTCGGCGAGGGTGTCGACGGCGACGCCGACACGTCCGACCTCCTCACCGTATTCCGGGTCGTCGGAGTCGTAGCCGCACTGGGTGGGCAGGTCGAGCGCGACGGACAACCCGGTGCCGCCCTGGTCGAGGAGATACCGGTAGCGCCGGTTGGATTCCTCGGCGGTCCCGAATCCGGAGTACTGGCGGAACGTCCACAGCCGACCGCGATAGCCGGTCGCGAAGTTGCCGCGGGTGAAGGGGAATTCGCCCGGTGCAGGCGGTTCGCCGACTCTGTCGGCCGGTCCGTACACCGCATCCAGGGGGATTCCCGACGAGGTCTCAGCGAAATCGGTCACGCCGGATACGATACTTGCAGAAAATGAGAATGCCAATATCATCAGCGAGAACGCTGCGTGTGAACCACCGATTGCAGGGAGAACGATGTCGAGCCAGCCGAATCCACTGTCCGACCGCACCATGGTGATCTCCGGTGCCAGCCGCGGGATCGGCCTGGCCATCGCGGTCGCCGCGGCGAGACAGGGCGCCAACGTCGTTCTGCTCGCCAAGACCGCCGAGCCCCACCCGAAACTCCAGGGCACCGTCCACACCGCCGTCGCGGACATCGAGGCGGCCGGCGGCAAGGCCGTGGCCGTGGTCGGCGACGTCCGAAACGAGGACGACGTCCAGCGGCTGATCGACACCGCGGTCGAGCGGTTCGGCGGCATCGACATCTGCGTGAACAACGCGAGCGCGATCGCGACGGGTGCAACCGAGGACCTGCCGGTCAAGCGGTACGACCTCATGCAGGAGATCAACTGCCGCGGCACGTTCCTCATGACGAAGGCCTCGGTTCCGCACCTCCGCAAGTCCGCGAACCCGCACATCCTGACCGTCTCACCGCCGGTCAACATGAACCCCTACTGGCTCGGAGTCCACCCGGCCTACACCCTGTCGAAGTACGGGATGTCGCTGCTGACATTGGGTTTCGCTGCCGAGTACGCCGGGGACGGGATCGCCGCGAACTGCCTGTGGCCGCAGACCTTCATCGCGACCTCCGCGGTCGCGAACATGAAGGACGGGGACACGCTCCTGTCGTCCTCGCGCAGCCCCGAGATCATGGCCGATGCCGCGGTCGAGATCCTCGGCCGTCCCGCGAGGGAGACCACCGGCCGGTGCTTCATCGACGCCGACGTGCTCACCGAGGCCGGGGTCACCGACCTGTCGCGCTACGGCGGCGGCGACAACCCCCAGATCGACCTGTTCCTGGACTGACGGAGCGTGCGATGTACATCTGCCTGTGCCACGGCGTCACCGGCGACACCGTGAGCGAAATCGTCGACCGGGGTGCGCACAGTTCGAAGGAGATCGCCGCGGCGTGCGGGGCGGGCTCCGATTGCGGGCGGTGCCGGCGGACCGTGCGGTCGATCATCGCGCAGCACAGCGCCACATAGCACCACACCGACGACAAACGCGCCCCCACCTCTCACGGAGGTGGCGGCGCGTTCTCGTTGCGTATCAGGAACTTTCGCGGATCAGAGGTTCCAGTCCCCGAGGCCGTCCCAGCCGTTCAGCACACCGCCGTCGGTGTTCTGCACGATGACCGGATCGCCCTTCTGGGCGTTCTCGAAGAACCACTTGCCGTCCTCGGTGCTCACGTTGAGGCAACCGTGGCTGACGTTGGTATTGCCCTGCGCCCACTCCGACCACGGCGCGGCGTGAACGAAGATGCCGCTGTTGGAGATTCGCGTCGCGTACTCGACGTAGGTGCGGTAGCCCTCCGGGGAGTCCACGGGCACCCCGTAGGTGGACGAGTCCATGTACATGTCCCGGAAACGCTCGCCGACGATGTACGTGCCGTTGGGCGTTTCGTGGCCGGGCTTGCCGAACGACGTCGGCATCGTCCGCACGACCTCGCCGTTGCGGGTCACCGTGACGGTCTTGGTGTTGTCGTCCGCCACGGTGATCTGCGCGTCACCGATCGTGAACGACGAGTGGGTGTCGCCGGCGGCGACCGTGACCTGCGTGTGGGCGGGCCAGAACTCGAACGGACGCCACCGCACCTGGCGATCGGAGGCCCAGTAGAAGTGGCCGCCGACGGCGGGGCTGGTCGTGATCGAGATGGCGCGCTCCGCGGCCGCGCGGTCGCTGATCGGCTCGTTGAAGCGGATGATGATCGGCTGGGCGACACCGACCGTCTCACCGTTGGTCGGGTTCACCGACGGCGCCGAGAACGGCGCCACCACGGGAGCCGGCGGCGCCGTGGGCACCTGCCCGCCCAGTCCGGGGAAGACCTCTTGAATGCTCGGCAGCTCCGGGCCCCCGGGCCACAGCGGCGCTGCGCCGGCGGGACCGACGAGCGTGAGTGTGGCGGCGGTGGTACCGATCAGTGCGGTGGCAACTCGCCCGGACCATCGTCCGGCCCGGTTCCCACCGGTCACCCGAACCTGCTTCAAGGACATGCTCCAACCCATCGTGTAGACCGTGCGCTGCCTCTCTGCCTGCCCCGATCGCAGCGCTTCGTGCCCACCCATTAGACACAGCGCCATGCCGGACCGCCAATCGAGCGGCCCGGCTCACACTCGCTTTTCGGTGCGTTCGTGCAGGTCGGAGGGTGTCAGGATTCCAGCCGCGAGGCCTCGAGCATCTCGGCGACGGACACGAACTTCTGCCGTGCCTTCCCCGCTGCAGCACCACGGGAACGTTCCTGCTTGTCGATCCTCTGCCAACCGCTGTAGTCGACGAACCCGGGCCGGCGCTCGGCGACGAGCGTCGCGAGCTTCTCCCGGTCCTCGGCCGGGGTGGCGAGCCGGCCGGCGACGAAGTCGTCGATGAGCCGCTCGACGGTCTGCGCCGAGCACTGCTTGTTGGTTCCGATCACACCGCTCGGGCCACGCTTGATCCAGCCGGCGGTGTAGACGCCCGTGAGCGGCTCCCCGGTCTGCGGGTCGACGACGCGACCCTCCTTGTTGGGGATCACGCCGCGACGCTCGTCGAAGGGAAGATCCGCCAGCGGCGTGCCGCGGTAGCCGATCGACCGGAGCACCAGACCGGTTTCGATCGTCTCGCGTTCACCGGTGGGCCGGGCCTCGAGGCGTCCGTCGACCTCGACGAGTTCGTTGCGTTCGAGGGTGATCGACTCGACCTTGCCGTCGCCGTTGATCTCCACCGGCGAGGCGAGGTAGCGCAGCACGATGCGCTTGTTGCCCTCGGTGGGCGTGCGTCGTGCGAATCCTTCGGCCTGCTCGACCTTCAGGGCGATGCGCGGTTCGCAGTCGGGATCGTCGAGAAGCGCACGGCTGGCCGGATCGAGCTCGACCTCGGCGGGATCGACGATCACGTCGATGCCGCGAAGTTGCCCGAGCGCGAGCAGTTCCGGATTCGTGTAGGCGGCCTGGGCGGGACCACGACGGCCCACGATGACGACCTCGCGGATGTTCGAATTACGCAGGGCCTCCACGGCGTGGTCGGCCATGTCGGTGCGGGCGAAGATCTCCGGATCCATCACGAGTGCGCGGGCGACGTCGAGCGCGACGTTGCCGTTGCCGATGATCACCGCGCGCTCGCCGGACAGGTCGAACTGCCGGTCCGCGTAGTCGGGGTGCCCGTTGTACCAGGAAACGAACTCCGTTGCGGCGTGCGAACCGGGCAGCTCCTCACCCGGGACGTCCAGATGCCGGTCCCCGGCGGCCCCGACCGCGTAGATCACGGCGTGGTGGTGGGCGAGCAGTTCGTCGTGGCTGATGTGGGTGCCGACCTCGACGTCGAAGTAGCACTGGGTGTTCTTGTGGCCGATGGCGCTGCGGAACAGGTCGCCGACCGCCTTGGTGCTCTTGTGATCCGGCGCGACACCCGCACGGACGAGACCGTACGGGGTGGGAAGCCGATCGAAGATGTCGACCTCGACGCGCGGGCGGGACGTCAGTTCCATCGCGGCGTAGCAGGCGGCAGGTCCGGACCCGACGATCGCGACCCGCAGGGTGCCGAGCTCGGCAGGAATCTTCCTGCGCTCACGCAGTTCCGGCCAGTCCGGGCCGATCGGGTACCGCTCGTAGTAGTCCGCGGCGATCTTCAGGTAGGGCTCGTGTTCGGCGGCCAGCTCGTTGTCCGCGGAGATGGCGTCGACCGGGCATTCGTCCACGCAGGCACCGCAGTCGATGCACGTTTCCGGATCGATGTAGAGCAGTTCGGTGGTGGCGAACTGCGGCTCGTCGGGTGTCGGGTGAATGCAGTTGACCGGACAGACCTCGACGCACGACGCATCGTTACAACACGCCTGGGTGATTACATAAGCCACGGGTATACCTGCCTGAGAGTGCCGGTGTGATACGACGTTTCACATCCAGACTATAACGTGTTGCAGTTATGGTCGAGAATTGCCGATCACCGGCGATGCGTAGGTTTCCCGAGGGGTTCCGGTGCGGAACCGGAAGCCGAACCCGCAGTCTAATCCGCGAACTCGTCGCCCGATTCGATCCGGAAACCGATCTTGAGGGTGACCTGCGTATGCGCGACCGCACCGTCGTCTATGTGGCCGCGCACGTTCACCACTTCGAACCATTCCAGGTGCCGCGTCGTTTCGGCGGCCCTTGCCACTGCTCTCGCGATGGCATCGTCGACACCTTCGGTCGACGACCCGACCACCTCGATGACTCGGTAGACATGGCTCATTGTGGTGCCTCCCTTTCATACCAGACACAGCACCTGTATCCAATAGTGCGAGTGCACCCCGGCCACCGTCTTCGAAACGCGCGAAACCACAAATGTCGCAAGGCGACAGCGCGCAATATCGCAACGCGACAGTGACCGAATTGTCCGCCCGCGAAGGGGCGGGACGGGAGCCCGGACGATGGGCCCGTGCGTCAGGCCTTCCGAGCCAATTCGCGCGCCACCGGACCGAGCCGCGCCAGACGCAGATCACCGAGCGGCATCGCACCGGCCCCGAGCCGATTGGTGGTGAACGCCAACGACAATCCGTTGTCGAGGTCCGCGAACGCACCCGACCCGCCGACGCCGTAGTGACCCAGTGCCCCACGCGGCCGCTCCCGGCTCGCGAACAACGGCTGGTGGTAACCCAGCCGCCAGGCCATCGGCACCCCGAGCACGTAGTCACGGCCACGCACCCGGACCTCGTTCATCGCCTCGATCGTCTCCGGCTTCAGGAAGCACACACCGTCGATCGTGCCGCCGGCCGCGATCGCGCCGTACATCCGTGCCAGGGACCGTGCCGTGAACACCCCGTTCCACCCGGGCATCACCGAGTCGTGCACGGCGGGGTTACGAACGAGATCGTCGAACCCGTCGGGCATCGCGGCCTCCGCCAGGCCGCGCGTCGGCGCGATCTTCGACAGCACCGACGCGCTGATCTCCCAATGGAGCCCGGCCGGGTTGATGCGGGGGAACAGCTTGGCGATCCGGTGCCGCTCCGAGGTCGGAACGCGATACCAGAAGTCGGGATTTCCGAGGGGTTCGGCGATCTCCCGCCGGACCACGTCCTCGAAGGGCAGTCCCGTTGCCCGCCGGACGATCTCCGCGACCAGCCACCCGTAGGTGACCGCGTGATAGCCGGTGCCCCGGAGACGGCGACGGGACGGGCGGGCAGCGGCGAGCGCGGCGACCGTCGTGTCGTAGTCGAGGATTCCGTCGCGGCCGGGAACCAGTCCCCGAACCCGGTGCAGACCGGCGCGGTGCGTCATCACGTCCGCGACGGTGATCGATTCCTTGCCGGCCGCGGCGAACTCCGGCCAGTACTGCGCGACCGGAGCGAAGTAGTCGATGATTCCACGTTCCGCGAGCCGGTGCACGACCGTCGAGGCCACGCCCTTGCCCGTCGAGAAGGACAGCGACATGGTGTCGCGGTTCCAGCGCCGGTCCGGACCCGACCACCCGGCCCAGATGTCCAGGACCTTCTCGCCGTGGAGGTAGGCGGACAGAGCGCCGCCGCCGTCCTGGGGCTGCCGGTACATCGCGAAGAAGCGGTCGGCGAGCGGCAGGAACCGCGGGTCCACATGCATCTCGGTCGGTGGCCGCTGGTCGGCCTCGTACTCGAGCTGGACATCCGTCAGCATCGTCATGGAACTCTCCCCATCCCGGCAATTCCGACAGACTATGTGTCGGATTGCATCCACGAAAGGGTTGATTCCGCTGAACGGAAGGGATAAAAGCGCTCAGGGTGCCGCGTATCGGAACGACTCGACGACGACACAGCTCCGGCCCGTCGTGAGATTCACCGCCGCCGCCGCCGAGCCCTCACACAGCATCGGATCGGCGCCGTCGCCGACATACGCCTGCGACTGCGGTCCGGCCAGTACGACCGCGGTCGCCGGATCGTCGAGAACGCCCAGGGCGAGGGCCCCGTCGCCGAAACCGAGCGCCGCGAGCTGTCCCCCGCGGCTCTCCCCCGCGCCGACCCCACCGGACAGGCCGGCCCCGACCACGAGCGCACCACCGCTGGCGTCCGCGAAGCCGACACCGCCGTCGGTGTAGCCCCACGCACCGCTGGTCGCATCCGTGTTGGCGCCGCACCCGGTGGTGCCCTCGATCTCGACGATCGATGCCGGGGTTCCCGGGGGCGCCGCGCACGTCAGAGCCTGCGCGGATGCGGCGGAAAGAAGGGGGACGGTGATGGCGGCGGCAACGACCGCGACCGCACCGCCGAGTGTGCGTAGTCGAATCCGGGGGCACGTCACCGCGGTAGTCCTCCTCGGAACCGGTCGGCGAGCTGTTCTCCCGAACAGTTTACGGAGGCTCCTACAGGTGCCGCTCACAGCAGAGGTAACAACCGGAACGCGATTTCGGGAACAGCAGGGATCGCGGTCATCCCCGCGCGCGGTCCTTCCGGTCGGTGTCGCGCGACGGCTGCACCCGCTTGGGTTCACCGGGCATCTTCGGATGCGTGGGCGGATACGGCAGATCACCGAGGCCGGCGGCCGCGTCACGCTCGGCCATCTCGAGCAACACGTCGAGCGTGTGCGCGGTGTCGTCGAGCCCGGCCATCGGGTCGCCGCGGCGGGCCACCAGATCCGGCACCGTCGCGATCGTGAAGTCGTCGGGATCCGCGTCGGCCAGCTCGTCCCAGGTCAACGGCGTCGACACCGTCGCGATCGGCGTGCGGCGCACCGAATACGCGGAGGCGATGGTCTTGTCGCGGGCGTTCTGGTTGTAGTCGAGGAAGATCCGCTCACCGCGTTCCTCCTTCCACCACGCGGTCGTCGCACGACCACCGCTGCGGCGTTCGATCTCGCGCATCAGTGCGATCCCGGCCCGGCGCACCCCGACGAAGTCCCAGTCGGGAACGATCCGCAGATACACGTGCAGACCACGGCCCCCGGACGTCTTCGGAAATCCGGTGAACCCCAGTTCGTCGAGCAGGGGCCGCACGACCTCGAGCGCGATCGCCCGCGCGTCATCGAAATCGGTGCCGGGTTGTGGGTCCAGGTCGATGCGCAATTCGTCGGGACGGTCGGCGTCGGAGCACCGCACGGCCCACGGATGGAACGTGACTGTGCCCAGGTTCGCCGCCCACACGATGTCCGCCGCGGACCGGACGTGCAACACGTCGGCCTTCCGTCCCGAGGGGAACGTGACCTCGCACGTGCCCACGTGGTCGGGATGCCGCGCAGGGACCCGCTTCTGGTAGATCTCCTCGCCCTCGATGCCGTCGGGGAACCGTTGCAGATGGGTGGGACGGTCCCGCAGTGCGGTCAGGAGCGGCGCGTCGCCGGTCGCGACGGTCCGGTAGTACTCGACGAGGTGCCGTTTCGTGCCGCCGTCGGCGCCGAGCCGCGGGAAGTACACCTTGTCGGGATTCGACAGCCGCACGGCGGTGCCGTCGATGTCGAGCTCCTCCGCCGGGGACCGTTTGCTCGCGCCCGCCACGGTCAGCTTTCCGATCGGTCGAGAACGTCGGCCAGGTCGTACCGCACGGGAACCTCCAGTTGGTCGTAGGTGCAGCTCTTCGGATCACGGTCGGGACGCCAGCGCAGGAATCTCGCGGCGTGCCGGAAGCGAACGCCGCCCTCGACCGACCCTTCCATCTGGTCGTAGGCGACCTCGAGGACCCGCTCGGGGCGCAACGGCACCCAGCTGCGGTCGATCGCGGATCGCCACCGGGTCGGTTCGCCCTCGGCGACGACGTCGGCTCCCACGCGCAGCGGTTCGAGTTCGGCGAGGAGTTCCTGTCTGCGCTGCACGGTGAACGCCGATGCTCCGCCGACCATCACCAGCTCGCCGTCGTGGTACAGGCCCAGCAGCAACGATCCGACGCCCTCGATGCTCTTGTGCTTCCGGTATCCGGCGAGCACGCAGTCCGCGGTCCGCGAATGCTTGACCTTCACCATCTCCCGTTTGTCCGGGACGTAGAGCCCGTCGAGGCGTTTGGCGACCACCCCGTCGAGGCCGGCGCCCTCGAACTCCTCGAACCAGCGCTGCGCGGTCGCCGCGTCGCTGGTCGCGACGGTGACGTGGCAGCTCGGACCGTCGCCGGCGATCTCCTGCAGCCGGGTCCGCCGGTCCCGGAAGGGGGTGTCCATGAGGTTCTCGTCGCCGATCGCGACGAGATCGAAGCCGACGAACTGCGCGGGTGTCTGCTCGGCCAGCAACGCGATGCGACTCGCGGCCGGGTGGATCCGCTCGGACAGCGACTGCCAGTCCAGCCGGGTACGCCCGTCACGTTCGAACGGCACGACGATCTCCCCGTCGACGACGCACCTGCGCGGCAGTTCCGCGCGCACGGCGTCGACCAGTTCCGGGAAGTACCGGGCCAGGTCCTTGCCTCCGCGGGACGCGAACACCACCTCGTCGCCGTCGCGGAACACGAGGGCCCGGAACCCGTCCCACTTCGGTTCGTAGGACCATTCGGCCGGGCCGTCGGACGGCTGCGAAGGCACCTCCGAGACCGCTTTCGCGAGCATCGGAGCGAGCGGCGGAGCCACGGGAAGATCCACCGCACCATGGTGGCATCCACCGGTCGAACCCGCCCTCCAATGAACCGAATTCGTGCGAATCCGGCTCCCCGCCGGCAACCGCGACCACCGGTTCGCCGGGGTGCTACAGCCAGCCGCGCCGGCGGAAGATCGCGAACAGGCTGCAGCAGGTGATCACCATCATCAGCAGCGCGAAGGGATATCCGCCGACCCAGTGGAGCTCCGGCATGTGGTCGAAGTTCATGCCGTACACGGTGCCGATCAGGGTGGGCGCGAACAGGATCGCCGCCCACGCCGACACCTTCTTGATCTCCTCGTTCTGCGCGTAGCTCGCGCGCGTCAGGTTCCGCATCTCCTCGTTCTGCACCTGCGAGACGAGGGTCGCGTTGACGGTCAGGATGTTGCCGAGCAGCTGCCGGAACCCGTCGACCTGCTCGACGACGGCAGTCGCGTGGTCCGTCACGTCCCGCAGGTACTTCTGCAGTTCCTCGTCGATGCGGTACTTGCCGAATCCGGCGGACAATCCGCTCAGCACGGCGAGCAGCGGCTTGGCCGCGCGCTGGAACTCGATGACCTCGCGGGACAGCTCGTAGATGCGCCGCGACACCTTCGGGTCGCCGCTGAACACTTCCGTCTCGATCTCGTCGATGTCGTTCTGCAGACCCGCGACCACCGGCGCATAGCCGTCGACGACCGCGTCGAGGATCGCGTACAGCACCGCTTCCGGCCCGCGCCGCAACAGGTCCGGGTCGTGTTCCATCCGGTTCCGGACGGCGGACAGGTCGGGCGATTCGCTGTGCCGGACGGTGAGGACGAAGGTCGGGCCGACGAACACGTGCAGTTCCCCGAAGTCGACGCGTTCGGATTCGTCGACATACCGCGCGGCACGCAACACCACGAACAACGTGTCGCCGTACCGCTCGAGCTTCGGGCGCTGATGCGCGACGATCGCGTCCTCGACCGCGAGTTCGTGGAACCCGAACTGCGCGGCCGCCTCGTGCAACTGGGCGTCGCTGGGCCGGTACATCCCGATCCAGGCCATCGAACCGTCGCCCGGCAGGTGGTTGAGCGCGTCGGCGAGGGTCGCGGGGGACGCCGTGCGCCGGCCGTCCCGGTACACCGCGCTGTCGACGATGCTGCTCTCGGCGCGCGAGTCGGGTGAAGTCACCGGCACCGGGACGCGCGAGTGCGGCGAGACAGCGAAGTTCTCGCTCTCGCCGAAACCGCCGGAGGTGGGCACGGCGCGGCGCGGCAGAAGGGCACGGACAGGGCGGTTCCGGAACATGACGGCACGGCTTTCGCAGGACGGGATCGGCGGCGGGACCGTTCCCGCCCGGGTGTACGCGGACAGCAGCGCCGCGCACGATCACCGCGTGCCGGGGCTGCTGTCAGTCGGTACTGGGAGGCTGACTGCTCATCGGAGCACCACACCTCCTCTTCCTCGTCCGGCATGCGAGCCGGGGTCGACAACTTCGTGCAGCGTACGCCGCACCTCACCGCGAAGCCATTCGCCGAGGTTGTCGGTGCCACCGGACACAATGCCTCCAGCAGTACCGCTCACGGCACGACACCACGACGGAGGTCCCACGGATGATGCGCTGGCCCGACCGCCCGATCTGTGCGTTCGACCTCGAGACGACCGATCGGGATCCGCGGACCGCGCGCATCGTGTCGGCCTGTGTCGCAACGTTCGACGGCGATCGCATCGAGTCGAGAACGTGGCTGCTCGACCCCGGCATCCCGATACCGGACGAGACGGTCGCGATCCACGGGATCACCACGGAACGCGCCCGCGCCGAGGGGCAGGACTACGCGAGCGGATACGCGCAGATCCGGGAGGCGCTGTGCGAGGCCTGGGTGCGCGACCACATCGTCGTCGCGTTCAATGCGAGCTACGACCTGACGGTGATCGACGCGGAAGGTCGCCGGCTGGGGCTCGCCCCACTCGTGACGGGCACCGTCGTCGACCCCTATGTGATCGATCGGGAGATGGATCGGTCGCGGGAGGGGAAGCGCACGCTGCAGGCGGTGTGCGAGGCGTACGGGGTCGCGCTCTCCGCGGCGCACGAGGCCGAGGCGGACGCACTCGCCGCCGGGTTCCTCACCCGCGCGCTCGTCGAACGTTTCCCGCAACTCGCCGAGCTGGACATCATGGCCGATCAGGCGGCGTGGCACGCCGAGCGGCAGCGCAACTTCGCCGAGTATCTGCGGGAACTGGGCCGTGAGGCCACCGACGTCGACGGGGCCTGGCCGATCCGCGGCACAGCCTGACCCTGCGATTCGGTCACGGCAACAATCCCTGCCGACGCGCTTCGACGACGGCCTCGTGCCGGCTGTGCACCTCGAGCTTGCCCATCAAATTCCGCATGTAGCTCTTGACCGTCTCGAGGCTGAGCGACAGACGCTCGGCGATCTCCGCGTTGCGGCATCCCAGCGCGACGTAGCCGAGCACGTCGCGTTCGCGTTCGGACAGGTGCACCCGCGCGGCGGCCGGCGCCCGGCCAGCGGTCAGGCTGCGGAGCTTCTCCCCGACCGCACGCAACTGTGCTTCCAGCGCCGGGTCGGATGTCTGCGCCGCGATCTCCCGCAGCGCCAGGTAGCTCTCGGTGATGCCCTCCGAGACCGACGCCGAGACTCCCGTCGATCCGGCGCCCGCGTCCCGTGCGTTCTCGAGGAGTTCGACTCGGCGATCCACCTCGTCCCGGATCTCGATCTCACGGGCCAGCGCCCGCGCACCGGCCATCACCTTCTCCGCGACCGTGTCGCCGATCGGCATGTTGACCCGGAGACCGCCGTAGAGCGTGGCGCGGGTACGCCCGCGCACGACGACGGGTGCGGCGAGCAGCGATTCGATGCCCTCACCCGCCACCTGCGGGTCGTAGTCGTGGGTGATGCGGTCGGAAGCGAAATAGTCGGCGATCGAGACCGGCCGCTGCTCGGCGATGGCCCGGCCCCCGACACCGCACTCGGAGCTGATGACGAGGTTGCGCAGGATGTTGCTGCGGGTCCCGACGAATCCGGACAGGGTCATGTCCCGGCCGTGGACGGCGCCGCCGAAGAGGACGGGCAGTCCGGTGGAGATCTGGAGCAGTCGCAGTTGGGCGCGCAGTGCGTCCTCGTCGCTGGGCCGGAGCCGGCCGATCGGCTGGGGATCGGTCCATGCGTTGGTCATCGACGAATCCTTCCGCCAGCAAACCGCTCGACTACCCACTTCAGAGGGTAGCGGGCCGTCGATCGTGGCCCATAACCTCCAGACCGACCGGTGTTGCTGCCATCACAGTTGCCCGCTTTTCCCGCTGAGCCCACGTCCCCGGAGGTCATCGTGTCCACGCCGACGGCGCATACCGCCAACCACTCCCCGCTCAGTCCGTTGCGGTTCCTGGAGCGGTCCGCGTCCGTGTTCCCGGATCGGGTCGCCATCGTGCACGGCGACCGTCGCTACTCGTACGCCGAGTTCGCCGCGGAGGCCCAGCGGTTCGCGCAGGCACTGCGCGCCCGCATCAAGCCCGGCGACCGTGTCGCGTTCCTGGCGCCGAACGTGCCGGAACTGCTGATCGCGCACTTCGCGGTACCGCTCGCCGGCGGTGTGCTCATCGCGCTCAATTCCCGGCTGGCCGGACCGGAACTCGAGTACATCCTGAACCACTCGGAGAGTTCGCTGCTCTTCGTCGATTCCGAGCTGGTCGGATCGGTCTCCGGGGTCGCGGCGAACGTGCCGTCCGTCGCCGACATCATCGAGGTGCCGGACTCGACGGTGCCCTGTCAGGACGTGCCCGCCGGGATCGTCACCGCTCGCTACGACGAGTTCCTCGCCTCCGCCGACACCGACGGCACGCCGCTGCCGTGGACCGTCGACGACGAACAGCAGGTCATCGCGATCAACTACACGTCGGGCACCACCGGCAAGCCCAAGGGCGTGATGTACACCCACCGCGGGGCGTACCTCAACTCGATGGGCGAGACCTTCCACAACGGGTTCGACGGCAAGACGAAGTACCTGTGGACGCTGCCGATGTTCCATTGCAACGGCTGGTGCACGCCGTGGGCGGTCACCGCGGCCGGCGGCACCCACATCTGCCTGCGGGCGGTGCGGGCCGACGCCGTGTGGGACGCCATCGACAACCTCGGCGTCACCAATCTGTGCGGTGCACCGGCGGTGTGCTCGACGATCGCGAACGCCGAGCAGGCACACGTCCTGGACCGGCCGCTGCGGATCACCACGGCCGGTGCGCCGCCGTCGCCGACGGTGATCGCGCAGCTCGACGCCATCGGGATCACCGTCGTGCACGTGTACGGGCTGACCGAGGTGTACGGGCCGTACACGATCTGTGAGTACCAGGAGTCGTGGGACGACAAGCCCGCCGAGGAGCGGGCGGCGCTGCTGTCGCGGCAGGGCGTGGGCATGCTGCAGGCGGAGAACGCCCGCGTGGTCGATTCGGAGATGAACGACGTGCCGGCGGACGGGCAGACGATGGGTGAGATCGTGCTGCGCGGCAACAACGTGATGCTCGGGTACTACAAGGACCCGGAGGCGACGGCCGAGGCATTCGCCGGCGGTTGGTTCCACACCGGCGACCTCGGCGTGATGTATCCCGACGGCTACATCCAGCTCAAGGACCGGGCGAAGGACATCATCATCTCGGGCGGCGAGAACATCTCGACGGTCGAGGTGGAGCAGGCGATCGTCAACCACCCGGCGGTGCTGGACGTCGCCGTCGTCGGGGTGCCGGACGAGAAGTGGGGCGAGCGGCCGCGGGCGTTCGTGATCCGCAAGCCGGGCGAATCCGTCACCGCCGAGGAGATCATCGCGCACGTGCGCGCGCAGCTCGCGGGGTACAAGGTGCCGCGTGACATCGTGTTCCCGCACGATCTGCCGCGCACGCCGACCGGCAAGATCCTCAAGTTCGAATTGCGGGCTTCGCAGGACGCTCAGGCGTGACCTTGGATAATCGACAACCATGACCTCCGGATCCGGTACCGCGCGACGTTCCGAGTCGGCGGGACCCGACCCTGCCCAGTTCCGGGTACACGTGGTCACGCAGGCCATCCGATTGTTCTCCGAGCACGGCTACGAGTCGACGACGGTCGAGCAGATCGCGTCGGCCGCCGGGGTGTCCCGGCGCACCTTCTTCCGGCAGTTCCGGTCGAAGGAGGACGTGATCTTCGCCGACCACGAGTCGCTGCTCGAGCAGGTCGCCGCCTATCTGTCGCGCGAGTTCGACGACCCGTGGGCGGCGACCTGCGACGCCGCGCAGCTGGTGTTCCGGCATTTCCGGGATCGCCGGGAACTCGCGGTGTGGCGGTATCGGGTGGTGCAGCGGGTTCCTGCGCTGCGCGACCGCGAGCTCGTCACCACCTATCGGTACGAGCGGTTGTTCACCGAATACCTGCGGTCCGCCGTGCCCGGTGAGAAGCCCATCCGCATCGTCAGTTACGCCGCGGCGATCACGTCGGCGCACAACTACCTGCTGCGGGCGATGATCCGCGGGGACGAGACCGCGACGGCCGAGGCGCTGGCACGCGAGCTGTTCGAGCTCCGGCTGACGTTCGGGGTGGTGCCCGGTATCGAGGCGCCGGCGGTGGACTCGGCACCGCGTGCCGTGACGGTTCTGACGTACCCGATCGGCACGTCCCCCGACGAGATCGCCGAGCAGGTCCGTCGCCAGCTCGGCGGCTGACCCCGCTCCTCCGTGCGTGCTTTCGGTAGCCCCCGCTACCGAAAGCACGCACGACACCCATTGACCTGGCACTCCGTGCCGTGTTTAGAATTGGGTGATTCCGTGACGTCGCGAGCCCGACTATCGAGAAAGGGCCGCGGATCCACCCTCACGAATGGCACCGCGTGCCGATAGGAGTTCCACCCTCATGGCTCTCAACGCCGATTTCGATCTGTTCAAGCTCAGCGACGAGCACGACGCCCTGCGTGAGGCCATCCGCGCGCTGTCCGAGAAGGAAATCGCCCCCTACGCCAAGGACGTCGACGAGAACTCCCGCTTCCCGCAGGAGGCCCTCGACGCCCTCAACAAGTCCGGCTTCAACGCGATCCACGTGCCCGAGCAGTTCGAGGGCCAGGGCGCCGATTCGATCGCCGCGTGCATCGTCATCGAAGAGGTAGCCCGCGTGTGTGGCTCCTCGTCGCTGATCCCCGCCGTCAACAAGCTCGGCACCATGGGCCTGATCCTGCGCGGCTCCGACGAGCTCAAGGCGAAGGTGCTGCCGGACATCGTCAACGGCGCGATGGCCTCCTACGCGCTGTCCGAGCGTGAGGCCGGCTCCGACGCCGCGTCGATGCGCACCCGCGCGAAGGCCGACGGCGACGACTGGATCCTCAACGGCTCCAAGTGCTGGATCACCAACGGCGGCAAGTCCACGTGGTACACGGTCATGGCCGTCACCGACCCGGAGAAGGGCGCCAACGGCATCTCGTCGTTCATGGTCCACAAGGACGACGAGGGCTTCGTCGTCGGCCCGAAGGAGAAGAAGCTCGGCATCAAGGGCTCCCCGACCGCCGAGCTGTACTTCGAGAACTGCCGCATCCCCGGCGACCGCATCGTCGGCGAGCCCGGCACCGGCTTCAAGACCGCGCTCGCGACCCTCGACCACACCCGCCCGACCATCGGCGCGCAGGCCGTCGGCCTCGCCCAGGGTGCGCTCGACGCGGCGCTCGCCTACGTCAAGGAGCGCAAGCAGTTCGGCCGGCCGATCGCCGACAACCAGGGCGTGCAGTTCATGCTCGCCGACATGGCCATGAAGGTCGAGGCCGCCCGCCTGATGGTCTACACCTCCGCAGCTCGCGCCGAGCGCGGCGAGGGCAACCTCGGCTTCATCTCCGCCGCCGCGAAGTGCTTCGCCTCGGACGTCGCCATGGAGGTCACCACCGACGCCGTGCAGCTGTTCGGCGGTGCCGGCTACACCACCGACTTCCCCGTCGAGCGCATGATGCGCGACGCCAAGATCACCCAGATCTACGAGGGCACCAACCAGATCCAGCGCGTCGTCATGTCCCGCGCGCTGCTCCGCTGAACCCGCCGCAGTACTTTCGTCTGGACAAACTTTCGTCTCCGAGGAGTATTTCGTGGCAATTGAACTGGTAGGCGTGGTCGGCGGCGGCACGATGGGCGCCGGCATCGCCGAGGTGTGCGCCAAGGCCGGCAGTGACGTGATCGTGCTCGAAACGAGCGAAGAGTTCGCCGCCAAGGCCCTCGACCGCGTCACCACTTCGATCAACAAGGGTGTCGCCCGCGGCAAGATCAGCCAGGAGGACGCCGACGCCGCCGTCGCGCGAGTCCGCGTCACCACCGACATGGCCGATCTCGCCGACCGCGACCTGGTTATCGAGGCCGCACCCGAGATCGAGTCCCTGAAGACCGACATCTTCGCCAAGCTCGACGCGGTCGTGAAGCCGGGCGCCATCCTGGCGACGAACACGTCGTCGCTCGCGGTCATCAAGATGGCCCAGGCGACGAAGCGCCCGGGCCAGGTCGTCGGCGTCCACTTCTTCAACCCGGTGCCGGTGATGCCGCTGGTCGAGGTCATCTCGGCTCTCACCACCGACGAAGAGGCCGCGAACGTCGTCTTCGACTACGTCAAGAACACCCTCGGCAAGACGGCGGTCCGTGCGGGCGACCGCGCCGGCTTCATCGTCAACGCCCTTCTCATCCCGTACCTGTGCCAGGCGGTGCGGATGCTCGAGTCGGGCTACGCGACGAAGGAAGACATCGACGCCGCGATGAAGGGTGGCTGCGGCTACCCGATGGGTCCGCTCACGCTGCTCGACACCGTCGGCCTCGATGTCGCGCTCAACGCGGCACAGTCGCTGTACGACGAGTTCGCCGAGCCGCACCTCGCGCCGCCGGCGCTGCTGCGCCGCATGGTCGACGCCGGTCGCCTCGGCCGCAAGACCGGTGAGGGCTTCTACTCCTACAAGTAGATCCTGAGCTCAGACGCCCCCGCGGTTTCCGTCCGGAACCGCGGGGGCGTTTCTGTATTCACCGAGCGGAAGGACAGCAGCGCGGTGTCGGCAGCGCGCGGATGTCTTCCGGCCGTGCGGTTTTCGGCTACGTGTTCTCGTTCGAGTCCGCCGGCTGTCGGCGCCGGTCGCCGGAACGGTCGAACAACACCTGCCGAAGCGTGCGGGGTGACACCCCCGCGACGCGGCGGGCCTTGCCGCGTGAGATCAGGATGCCGGTGATCGCGATCGCCCAGATCGGGTACTGCGCCAGCCAGGCCACCCGGAACGAATCGAACGTGTATCCGCCGAGCCGCTCGAGCACGATACCCATGACCTGCACGACGATGAGGGTCGCGAGGAAGCCGCCGATGTTCACGATGCCGTTGGCGGTGCCCAGCGCCGTGCTCGGGTTGAAGGCGCGGGCGTAGTCGAAGCCGATCATCGAACCGGGGCCGCCGACCGAGATGACGATGATCAGCAGCACCAGCAGCCACAGCGGGGCGGGGCCCGGCAACGCCAGCACCACCGACCACATGGTGACGCTGGCGAGCACGCTGCCGAGCACCAGCCAGGACCGGTGGTTCGGGAACCGCCCCGACAGCACGCCGAGGATCGGTCCGGCGAGGATGGCGGTCGCCACCGACACGGTGAGCAGCGAACCGGCCGCCGCGGCGGACAGGCCCTGCGCGGACTGCAGGTACGGGATGCCCCACATCAGCGCGAACGTGGTGACCGAGAACTGGGTGCCCATGTGCGTGAAGAACCCGAGCCGGGTGCCCGGGCGCTTCCACACGACGGCGATCTGCCCCCCGACCGCGCGCAGACCGGCCGGTTCCGAGCGCACCTCGACGCCGGGCGGTGCGTCGCGCACGATCGCGACGACCAGCACACACGCGAGCACGCCGAGCGCCGCGGCGCTTCCGTACGCGGCGGTCCAGCCGGCGCCGGACAGGATCAGGACGAACGGCACCGCGGAGAGCACCTGCCCCAGCTGGCCGAGGATGCCGGTCAGCTGGGACATCAGCGGTACCCGCCGCGGCTCGAACCACACCGGAACCAGCCGCAGCACCGAGATGAACGTCAGCGCGTCACCGGCGCCGACGAACACCCGGGCCGCGTAGGCGACGGGAAGCGATTCGGTGGTCGCGAGGACGAGTTGCGCGATCGCCATGACCGCGGCGCCGGTCGCGATCATCGTGCGTGAACCGAACCTGTCCAGCAGCACCCCGGCCGGGATCTGCATGCCGGCGTAGACGACGATCTGCAGGACGACGAACCCGGACAGGACGGCCGGGGAGACGTCGAACCGGTCGCTTGCGGCCAGACCCGAGACACCGAAGGCCGTGCGGTGCAGGACTGCGACGACGTAAGCGAAGACTCCGATGCCCCAGACCAGCCACACGCGCTTCATGATGCCTAGACCTTAACCCGTCCAGACAAGTTACTTTCAGGTACTACTCGCGGCCGAGGGACACCCACGTCGGGTCGGCGGCCCGCTGACCGACCACCAGATCCGCCAGCGCGTCCAGGCGAGCGACCTGCTCGCGGTCGAGCGTCAGGTTCAGCGCACCCACGTTCTCGGTGACCCGCTCGGCGAAACGGGTGCCCGGAATCGACACCGACGGCAGCCCGAACGTGCGGGCCTTGTCGTCGAGCCACGCCAGCGCCACCTGCGCGATGGTCGCGTCGAGCTCGTCGGCGACCGCCCGGACCTCGCCGCGCACCTTCAGGTTCGCCGGCAGCGCATCCTCCGCGAAGCGCGGGAACCGGCGACGCAGGTCCTTCTCCTCGACCTGCGTCGCGTCGAACGCGTCGGTCAGCAGACCGCGGCTCACCGGCGAGTACGGCACGAACCCGATGCCGAGTTCCGCGGCGGTCGGCACCACGTGCTTCTCGACGTCGCGCGAGACGATGCTCCACTCGGACTGGATCGCCGCGATCGGATGGACGGCGTGCGCGCGGCGCAGTTCGTCGCCGGTCGCCTCCGAGAGTCCGATGTTCCGGATCTTGCCGGCGCGGACCAGTTCGGCCAGTGCGCCGACCGTCTCCTCGATCGGGACCTCGGGGTCGACGCGGTGCAGGTAGTACAGGTCGACGCTGTCGACACCCAGCCGCTGCAGCGACTCGTCGATCGCCTGACGGGCGTACTCGGGACGACCGTTGATGCGGCGGTTGCCGGCGGGAGTGCTGCCGCCCAGCGCGCCGACCAGCCCGAACTTGGTGGCCAGCTGTACCTCGTCGCGGCGGTCCCTCAGCAGCTTGCCGACCACGGTCTCGCTGAGGCCGTCGCCGTAGACGTTGGCGGTGTCGATGAACGTCACGCCCAGGTCCACGGCGTGATGCAGGGTCGCCAGCGCCTCGTCGGGATCGGTCCCGCCGTAGACGGGGGCGACCGACATGGCGCCGTAGCCCTGCGCGCTGACGGTCAGGCCGGGGGCCAGTTCGACGGTGGGGACGGGCATGAACTTCTCCTCGTGATTCCTCGGTTCCCGGGCCCTGCGGAGCCCGGGCACGTATCCGTCGTTCGATCCTTCCCGAAAACCCCGACGCAGGCAGGACTTGAAATCGCGATGATCCCAACACCGTCGGACCTACGCTGAATCCATGGCAGTCGACTGGCTCGAATTGCAGCGCACGGCGGCCCGCGGATTCACCGAGCGGCTCGCACAGGTGACCGACTGGAAGGCCCCCACACCGGACACCGAGTGGGACATCGCCAAACTGGTCGAGCACATGATCGACGAACAGCGGTGGATCCCGCCGTTGTTGGCGGGCATGACCATCGCCGAAGCCGAAGCCTCGCTCGCGCCGATCGGTGACGACCTGCGCGCCGAATGGTCCCGCTACGCCGAGTCCGCGACCACCGCATGGGCGGCGACCGCTCCGGACGCTTCCGTGCACCTGTCGTACGGCGTCGTGCCCTGCCACAACTATCTGAAACAGCAGGTCGCGGACATCGCGATCCACACCTGGGATCTCGCCCGAGGCGTCGGGGGCGACGACCGACTCGACCCGGACCTGGTGGCGGCGGTGTGGGCGGACCTGCAGCCCCAGAAGGACATGCTCGCGGCGAGCGGCCTGTTCGCCGACCCGGTACCGGTCCCGGACGACGCACCACTGCAGGACCGATTGCTCGCCCTGACCGGCCGCGACCCCCGAGGAGACACGTCATGAGCGAAGGCGCCCCCGACATCAAACCCCGCAGCCGCGACGTGACGGACGGTCTCGAGAAGGCGGCCTCCCGCGGCATGCTCCGCGCGGTCGGCATGGGCGACGACGACTGGGACAAGCCGCAGATCGGGGTCGCGTCGTCGTGGAACGAGATCACCCCGTGCAACCTGTCGCTGGAACGCCTGGCCCGGGCCGTCAAGGACGGGGTGCACGCGGCGGGAGGCTACCCGCTGGAATTCGGGACCATCTCCGTCTCCGACGGCATCTCGATGGGACACGAGGGCATGCACTTCTCGCTGGTCTCCCGCGAGGTGATCGCCGACAGCGTGGAGACGGTGATGCAGGCCGAGCGTCTCGACGGATCGGTACTGCTCGCCGGATGCGACAAGTCGCTACCCGGGATGCTCATGGCCGCGGCACGGCTGAACCTGGCCGGCGTGTTCCTCTACGCCGGGTCGATCCTGCCCGGCACGGCGAAGCTGTCCGACGGCACCGAACGCGACGTCACGATCATCGACGCGTTCGAAGCGGTCGGCGCGTGCGCGCGGGGGCTGATGTCCCGCGACGACCTCGACGCCATCGAACGAGCGATCTGCCCCGGCGAAGGCGCGTGCGGCGGGATGTACACCGCGAACACGATGGCCAGCGCCGCCGAAGCGCTCGGCATGTCCCTGCCCGGCAGCGCGTCGCCGCCCGCCACGGACCGGCGACGCGACGGCTTCGCGCGCCGCAGCGGGCAGGCCGTCGTGGACCTGCTGCGCCGCGGAATCACCACCGCCGACATCCTCACCAAGGAGGCGTTCGAGAATGCCATCGCGGTCGTGATGGCATTCGGAGGTTCGACGAACGCGGTCCTGCATCTGCTGGCGATCGCGCGCGAAGCCGACGTGGAACTGACACTCGACGATTTCGTCCGGGTGGGCGCGCGGGTCCCCCACCTCGCCGACGTCAAACCGTTCGGGGCGCACGTCATGAAGGACGTCGACCACATCGGCGGTGTACCCGTGGTCATGAAGGCCCTGCTCGACGCCGGTCTGCTGCACGGCGACTGCCTGACCGTCACCGGACGCACCGTGGCCGAGAACCTCGCCGACATCGCGCCGCCCGACCCGGACGGCAAGGTGCTGCGTGCACTCGGCAACCCGATCCATCCGACCGGCGGCATCACCATCCTGCGGGGCACGCTCGCCCCGGAGGGCGCGGTGGTCAAGTCCGCGGGATTCGACGAATCGGTGTTCGAGGGCACCGCGCGCGTCTTCGAACGTGAACGGGCCGCGATGGACGCCCTCGAGGACGGCACCATCACCGCCGGTGACGTGGTGGTCATCCGCTACGAAGGTCCGAAGGGCGGACCCGGGATGCGGGAAATGCTCGCCATCACCGGAGCCATCAAGGGCGCGGGTCTGGGCAAGGACGTCCTGCTGCTCACCGACGGCCGGTTCTCCGGCGGCACCACGGGCTTGTGCGTCGGGCACGTCGCGCCGGAAGCCGTCGACGGGGGCCCGATCGCGTTCGTCCGCGACGGCGACCGGATCCGGCTCGACGTCGCGAACGGCACCCTCGATCTCCTCGTCGACGACGCGGAGCTCGAGCAGCGCCGGACCGGCTGGGAACCGCTGCCGCCCAGGTACACCCGCGGGGTCCTCGCGAAGTACACGAAGCTGGTCGGGTCCGCGTCGATCGGCGCCGTGTGCGTCTGACCCCTCGTGCGTGGTTTCGGTAGCGGCAACTACCGAAACCACGCACGAGCACGGGAATCAGATGGGACGGAAGCCGCTTCCGACACCGCCGCGTGCGTTCACGTCCGCCAGGATCGCGCTGAAGTTGGTGCCGACCTCCGGGCCGATGCACGGCGCTGCGAGATACGCGTTCACCATCGCGACGAGGGTCGTGCCGATGACCAGAGGCGCACCGGAGTCGCCCTCGACGACGCAGACCTGGGTCCATGTCTCCTGCGACTCGAACACGTCCCCCCAGACGAGACCACAGGTGTTGCCGGTGGTGCGGCCCTCCTTGCAGGCCAGGTTCGGGAACTGCGGCGGCGCACCCACATCGGTGATCGTCACGTTCCCGACCCGATTCACCGGCGTGACCCTGCCCGGATCGAACTGGATCACCGCGTAGTCGAGTGCCTCGTTGCCGGCCACCACACGGCCGAGTACGCCAGCGCCCAGGTTGCGCTCGGACTTGACCGTCGCGCCCGGGCCACCGCAGTGGGCCGCGGTGAATCCGACCAGACGACCGGCAGCGTCGTAACCGATCGTGCTCAGGGTGCAGTCGAAGATGTCGGTGGTCCCGTCACCGAGCGTGATGCCGGACCCACCGCCGAGCGGTATCCCTCCGGGTACCGCCGTCGCCACCCCGGCGCCGCCTCCGATCAGGGCAATCGTTGCCGCGAACGCCATCGCCAACTTCTTGAACATAAGGCCCCTCCCGCCCGGCCACGACAGGCCGCGTCAGCGAGTCAGCCTATCTGGATGCCGGTCGCTCCGAGGCTCTCCAGAGCTTTTTTGGCTTCCTCCAATTGAGCGCTGAGCTGAGCGACCCGCTCCTCGGCGGCCTGCCGCGCCTCGTCGATCACCGACTGCACGGCCTCGAGCGCGGTCTCGTCACCCAGTTCCCGCACGGCCCGTTCGACTGCGTCCGGACCGACCGGCGCGGGCTTTCCGACCCGTCGCGCACCGTGTGCGACCGCCACCGTCCATTCGTTGTCCGGGTCGATCGTGATCGTGATGCTGACGCCGGGCTGCTTCTTCGGCCTGCGGGCCGCGGTCTTCGGCTTCGGGGCGGGCTCGGCGGACTGCGAGGGGGGTGTGGGCACAGCGGTCTCCTTCGTCGCGGGCTTCGGCGCCGCGTTCGAGGCGGGCTTCGGTGTCGAGTTCGAGGCGGCGGGCTTCGGTGTCGAGTTCGAGGCGACGGGCTTCGACGCGGACGCGGCGGCCGGCTTCGGTGCGGGCGCGGGTGCCGGTTTCGCGGACGGGCGCGGCGCGGCCGGAGTCGGCTCGGCGGCCCGGGACTTCGGCGTCACCGGCCGGGTCAGGCGCAGTTCGTCGTATTCGAAGGGCAGTTCGTCGTTGACGCCCTTGGGCCGGACCGTGACGGTGCGACCGTCGATACCGATGACCTTCGCCGATGTCCCCGGCTCGATGCCCAAACTCGGAATACCCTCGATGAGATAGACGGTCGCGCGCCGGTCCTCAGCAAGTGCGGTGGTCAGCTCGGCAAGCTGCTCGTCACTGAGGTGGTCTGCTCCGGCTCGTCTGCGGGGCGGCATGCCACGTCCTTCCTGGCTTCGGGTGAATTCGGTCCCGGGGTGGGTGGATCGCGAACACTGTCGCACAGAGGTACGACACGACCGTGTGCGACTCTTCGAAGGTCACGTCGTGTCCGCGGCGTGAACGGTGGGTGTTCGCCGAGCAGGTGGTCGGTCGCCCCGGCGGCGGTGAGGAGAGCAGGCGTGGAGGCTTCGGATCGGCAGGCGGACGACCGTGGGTCGGCGGTGTCGAAGGCGACGGTGTCGCTCGACCCGGAGTTGCTGACAGGAGTGCAGCGCGCATTCGAACGTTCCCTGCTCGGAGGCGACCGCCGCTACACCCAGCGACAGGCCGCGGAACTCGCCGGGGTTTCGACCGAGCGTGCCCAGCGTCTTTGGCAGGCATTGGGTTTCGCCGTCGACCCGGATCCGGGTGCGGTGATGTTCACCGACGGGGACGTGCAGGCACTGCGGAACATCGCGGCGCTTGTCTCCAGCGGCGCGGTCTCCCCCGACATGGAGGTGCCCGCCGCGCGGTCACTCGGCCAGTCGATGTCCCGCCTCGCCGAATGGCAGGTGTCGCTGCTCAACACCCATCTCCTCGACCGGCTCGACACGGCCTATGCGGGAACCGCCCCGGCCCCCGCGGAGATCGACGAGTTCGTCGGCACCCTGCTGCGCGACGTCCTGCAACTGGTCGAGGAGACCCAGATGTTCGTGTGGCGCCGCCACCTGGTCGCGACGACCGAACGCAACATCGTGCGGGCCCGCGAGGACGCGACGAGCCGCGACCTGGTCGTGGGTTTCGCCGACATGGTCGGCTACACGCGCCTGACGAGCCGCATCGAGGCCGACGAACTCAGCGACCTGCTCGAGGAGTTCGAGTCCGCTGTGACCACCGTCATCGCGCAGGGCCACGGATGGGTGATCAAGACCGTCGGCGACGAGGTGATGTTCGCAGCGGAGGATCCCGTCGACGGAGCCCGGATCGCGCTGGCGCTGCAGGAGTCGTTCGGGGCCCGGCCGGACGCCCCGGAGCTGAGGGTGGGGCTGGCATGGGGTCCGGCCCTGGCACGGTTCGGCGACCTGTTCGGCTCGGTCGTCAACATCGCGGCGCGATTGACCGGTGTGGCACGCCCCGGCACGATCCTCGTCGATTCGGCACTGGCCGACCGGCTCCGCGCGTCCGGCGAGTTCGAGGTGCGGTCGATCCGGAACCTACGCGTCAAGGACTTTCATCGGTTGCGACCGTCGGTACTGCGCGCGGCCCGTTCCTGACCGGACGGCATCCCCGTGCGGCCAGGAAGTCGTCGACGATGCGTTCGCACGCCGCGTGATCGAGCGACGGCAGGGTCGCGAGTTTCGTGAACACGACGGGCCCGATCAGCTGCGCGAGCGCGAGGTCGTAGTCGAAGTCACCGAGCTGCTCCCGCGCGGTCGGGGTGACGAAGACGCGGTCGAATGCCTCGCGGTACCGCTCGACGAGACGCTCACGCAGCGAGAGCAGTTCCGGGCGTTCGTGGCTCAGCGCCTCGGCGCTCGAGTAGTCCCCGAGCCCCGGTCCGAGCCCCATCCAGCACATCGCGGTCAGCGGGATCGGGATCTCGTCGAGGATCCGGGCCTGCGCGACGACCAGCGCCACCAGCTGATCGCGCAGGTCACCGTCCGGCACGGGCGGGATCGGGGGCAGCATTCGCGCGAAGGCCGCCGCGACGAGTTCCTCGCCGTTGGCGAAATGCCGGTAGAGGGTGGCCCGCGCGACGCGTGCCAGTCCGGTCACCGCATCGATGGTGACCGCTTCCGCTCCGCCCTTCGCCAGCAGTGCGGTCGCAGCGTCGAGCAGCCGTGCCCGCGACCTCGCCTTGCGGGGGTCCTCGTCGCCGTACCGACCGGGGGCGACCGGGTCGCGACCGTCGTCATCGGGGGCAGGCAGGGGCTGGGTACTCACGTCCACAGTTGTATCCGTTCGGCTTCGCCCTTGCCTGTGATACCGACAGTTCGGTTACGATACTGGCAGTCTCGTTTCTTCGTGACCCCGCTCCGGGAAGGCCGGCTCGTGTCCGAAACATCGGAAAAAAGCTCGACCAGCACCACCGCAACACCGGAACCCCAGTCACGCCTGACGCGGGCGCAGTGGTGGTTGCTGATCGTCGCCTGCGCGGCCGTGGCTCTCGTCGTCGCCGCGATGGCGTCGCTGAACATGGCGTTGCCCGACATCGCCGTCGACATCGGTGCGACCCAGAGCGAGCTGACCTGGATCGTGGACAGCTACACGCTCGTGCTCGCGGCGTTGCTGCTCCCGGCCGGCGCACTCGGCGACCGCTACGGCCGCCGCGGCGTGCTGGTCGCAGGTCTGGCGGTCGTCGCCGTGTCGTCGGCGCTGCCCCTCGTGCTCGACAGCCCGACGTGGATCATCGCCGCGCGGGGCCTCGCCGGACTCGGTGCGGCCCTGGTCATGCCCGCGACCCTCTCGGTGATCACCGCCGGATTCCCGGAGGAACGCCGTGCACGGGCGGTCGGTGTCTGGGCCGGAACCGCGGGTGCGGGCTGCATCGCCGGGCTGCTCGTTTCCGGCGTCATCCTCGAATACAGCTCGTGGATCATGATTTTCGTCAGCTTCGCGGTGGCCGCCGTGGTGCTGCTCGTGGCGTCGCTGACGATCGCGTCGTCGCGGGCTCAGGAACACTTCCCGCCTGATCTGGTCGGCAGTGCCCTGTCGATCATCGCGGTGGGCCTGTTCGTGTTCGGACTCATGGAGGGGCCACACCGCGGCTGGACCGACGCGGCGGTCCTCGCCTGCATCATTCTGGGTCTCGCTGCCGCAACGGGTTTCGTGCTCACCGAACTGCGCACGCCCGCTCCCCTGCTCGACGTCCGGTTGTTCACCCATCGCGCCTTCGGCTCCGGGGCACTGACACTGCTGTTCCAGTTCGTCGCGATGTTCGGCGTCTTCTTCATCGTCGTGCAGTACCTGCAGCTGGTGCTCGGCTACTCGCCGCTCGGCTCGTCGATCCAGTTGATCCCGCTCATCCTGCTGGTGATGACGGTGTCGGTGCTCATCCCACCGCTCGTCCCGCGAGTCGGGCTGCGCTTCCTCTTCACCGGCGGCCTCGCCGTCCTCACGGGCTCGTTCGTGCTGATCGGGAATCTCGATCCGCAGTCGTCGACCGTTCTCATCAACGTGGCCCTGTTGCTGCCGGGCGTCGGGCTGGGCATGGTCTCTGCGCCGGCGACACACGCGATCGTGTCGAGCACGCCCGACGACAAGCAGGGAGTGGCGTCCGCGGTCAACGACGCCACCCGCGAACTCGGCGCGGCGATCGGCGTGGCGGTCGCGGGCAGCATGCTCGCCGCGATGTACGGCCGGAAGATCGAACCGGTTGCGGCCGCGATTCCGGATCCGACCGCCAGTACCGCCGTCTCGGATTCGCTGGCGTCGGCACTGAAGGTCGCGGAGGCCGCGGGACCGCGCGGGGACGAACTCGCGGACCTGGCGCGGTCGGCGTTCCTCGCCGGCATGCAGCAGGCGTCGTGGACGATCGCGGTGATCCTCGCGATCGGCGCCGTGGTCGCGGCGTTCCTCTCCCCGGGCCGTTCCCGGGTCACGAAGGTCCGCGAACCGCACTGACCCCGGTTCGCGGCAGCGGCGTCAGCGTCCCGCGACTGACTGGTCGGCGCACGTGCACCGTTCGGCGACCGGGACGTCGCGCATCACGTCGTCGACGTGCTGGCCGCATCCTTCCCAGCCGGTCTTGCCACACACCGGGCAGGTCACGGGATAACACATGGCGATGTACCTCCAGATACTTCGGGTCTGTCGATTGTGCATGCGCGTCGGCGAGCCCGCTGCAGCGGGCCGGGACCACTCGGCTGCACTTCACCCATTGTGCCGTGCGGGCACTGACTGTAGCCTCGGGTTAACAGTTACTGTCCGTCACACTAAAGGTGGAGACATGACCGCATCGCTCACGCGCTCCCAGGATGTTGCCGATACCGCCACCACCCGGGGATTCGTGCCGAAGGTGGCCCTGTCGGACCGCGAGGACACGGCCCGGCGCCTGCTCGCATCGGTCGCCCGGAAGTCGTACGACCCGATGATCGAGGTCGACTGGGAGGCACCCATCCCCGCGGACAAGTACGGCATGACCCCCGAGTGGAGCACGCTGTACGGCACCGCCCTGTGGGACGAGATGACCGAAGAACAGCGCATCGAACTGACCAAGCACGAGGCCGCGAGCGTCTCCAGCGTCGGCCTGTGGTTCGAGATCCTGCTCATGCAGATGCTTCTGCGCGACGTGTACAACCGCAACAAGTACTCGCGTCACGTGCAGTTCGCCCTCACCGAGGTGGCCGACGAGTGCCGCCACTCGGTGATGTTCGCCCGCGCCGGCGAGCGCCTCGGCATGCCCGGCTACGGACCCGCGCCGTACATTCACCGCCTCGGCCGGCTGTGGGGTGGTTTCTTCCGCGGCGCGAACGCCTACGCCAGCGTCATGGCCGCCGAGGAGATCCTCGACATGATGCAGCGCGACTTCATGCGCGACGAACGCGTGCAACCGGTCACCCGTACGGTCAGCAAGATCCACGTCCTCGAAGAGGCCCGGCACATCCGGTTCGCCCGCGAGGAGGTCGCACGGCGACTGACCGGCGCGAGCAAGCTGCGCCTGCAGTTCGAGCGGATCAATACGGCCGTAACGGTCTACTTCGTGGTCAAGAGCATGATCCGCGAAGAGGTCTACGCCAACGCAGGCCTGGACCGCGACCGCGCGGTCGCCGAGGCGAAGGCCAACACGCACTACCACGACCGGGTTCGCAAGTCCGGCGCGAAGCTCATGACGTTCCTCGACAGCGTCGGACTGATCGGCGGCCCGTCGAAGATCCTGTACAAGAAGGTGCACCTGCTCTGAGTTCTCCGCCCACGCCTGCGGGACCTTCCGGCGGGCACGGGCCGGGACATTCCGTCGATCTGCTCCTACCATCGGGAAAGGACCGACGAATCGATCCGGCCGAGCCCGCCGGACGCGGACCCGACTCCACCGCATCGGCCACACCCTGAATCGACGAGGGTGCCGGATCACCGAGCGTTTCTCCGGCGACTCGCTCGGCGGGCGAAGGAGGCCGGCATCCGGCAGGAGCAGGAATGACGAACGTCATCGAAACGCGGGACCTCGTGAAGACCTTCGGCTCCACCCGCGCACTCGCGGGTCTCGACCTCGAGGTCGGTCGCGCGGAAATCCACGGATTCCTCGGACCCAACGGCGCCGGCAAGTCCACGACCATCCGCATCCTGCTCGGGAGTCTGCGCGCAACCTCGGGTACCGCAACCGTTTTCGGTCGCGATCCGTGGACCGATGCGGTGGACCTGCACCGCTCGCTGGCGTACGTCCCCGGCGACGTGACACTGTGGCCGTCCTTGACCGGCGGTGAAGTCATCGACCTGCTCGGCCGGATGCGCGGCGGTCTCGACCCGGATCGCCGCGCCGAGCTGATCGAGCGTTTCGAGCTGGATCCGACCAAGCGATCCCGCGCGTACTCGAAGGGGAACCGCCAGAAGGTCGCGCTGATCTCGGCCTTCTCGTCCCACGCGGACCTGCTCCTGCTCGACGAACCGACCACCGGCCTCGACCCGCTGAAGGAGACGGTCTTCCGCGAATGCATCTCCGAGGCCCGTGATCGTGGCACGACGATCCTGCTGTCGAGTCACATCCTCTCCGAGGTGGAAGCCCTATGCGAACGCGTGACGATCATCCGCGACGGCCGCGTGGTCGAATCCGGGTCTCTGGCGGACATGCGGCACCTGCGTCGGACGTCGATCACGGCCGAACTGCTCGGGGACCCGGGTGACGTCGAACACCTGCCCGGTGTCGCGGACGTGCGGCGCGACGGCAACGTCCTGCACTGCCAGGTGGACGGCGAGCACCTGGGCGCGCTGATCCGGACGCTCGGCGACGCCGGGGTCCGCAGCCTGATCTCGGCGCCTCCGACTCTGGAGGAGCTCTTCCTGCAGCACTACCGGACGGATACACCGATCGATGCCGAACGGGTGCCGCGATGACCACGACACGCGAGCGCCCCTCGACCACCGGTCACGATCTCGCGGGTACCGGCGCGCTGCTGCGTCTGTACCTGCGGCGCGACCGGATCTCGATGCCGTTGTGGGTCGCACTGTTCGCGATCGCCCCACCCCTCTATGTCGCGAGCGTCCAGAGCCTGTACACATCCGACGCCGAGCTCGCCCGCTTCGCGGCGGCGACGAACGCGAGTCACGCCGAAATCGCCATGTACGGACCGATGTTCGGCACGAGCCTCGGTTCGGTCGGCCTGTGGAAGGCCGGCGCCTACTTCACGCTGATCGCGATAGCGACGATCCTCACGGTCGTGCGGCACACCCGAGCCGAGGAGGAAACCGGGCGGGCGGAGTTGATCGGGTCCACCGTGGTGGGACGGTACGCCGGGCTCACCGCGGCACTGCTGATGGCATTCGGCGCATCGATTCTCACCGGCTTCCTTTGCACCGCAGCTCTTCTCGGCAAGGGATTGCCGCTCGGCGGATCGGCAGGTTACGGAACCGCGCTGGCGCTGTCCGGGGCGGTGTTCGCAGCGATCGCGGCGGTCGCGGCACAGCTCAGCGCGAGCGCACGGATCTCGCGCGGTATCGCGTTCGCGGTGCTGGGTACCGCTTTTGCGTTGCGGGCCGTCGGCGATGCCGGATCCGGGACCCTCTCCTGGTTCTCCCCGCTCGGCTGGGCACTGCAGATGCGGCCGTTCGCGGCGGAACGGTGGTGGGTGGTCGTGCCACTGCTCGCCACGACCACGGGCGCGACCATCCTGGCCTATGCACTCGCGAGCAGGCGTGACATCGGTGCGGGATTGATCGAGCCACGTCCCGGGCCGTCCGAGGCGCCGCCCGCTCTGGCCGGACCGCTGGGACTGGCCTGGCGGATGCAGCGCGGCACCCTGCTCGCCTGGACCGTCGGCCTGGGGTTGTACGGCCTGCTCATCGGAAGCGCAGCGAAGGGTGTCGGCGATCAACTCGGCGACAACGCGGCGATCCGCGACCTGGTCGTGCGGATGGGTGGGTCCCAGTCGCTCGAACTCTCGTTCATCGGGTACGCGATGGGTCTGCTCGGAGTCGCCGGCGCGGCATACGCGATCTCGGCGGCCCTGCGGTTGCACTCCGAGGAGGATGCACAGCGCACCGAGCCGGTGCTCGCTGGGTCGGTCGGGCGAATGCGTTGGGCTGCCGGACATATCGTGTTCTCGCTCGCGGGCCCGATCGTGGCGATGACCGTCGCCGGTGTCTGTGCGGCCCTGACCTACACGGTCGCGGTCGGTGACGGCAGCGTCCTGGGAAAAGTGTTCGGTGCGGCCCTGGTCCAACTGCCCGCCATATGGGTTCTCACCGGAGTGACCGTCGCCCTGTTCGGTATGGCACCGCGCTTCGCACCGGTCGCGTGGGGCGTGCTGGCCGCATTCCTGGCCGTGTTGTTCATCGGGCCGATCGCGCATCTCCCCCAATGGGTGCTCGATCTCGAGCCGTTCGGCCACGCACCGAAACTGCCCGGGAGCGAGTTCACGGCCACTCCCGTGCTGTGGCTGACCACCGTCGCCGCGGCCCTCATCGTGGCCGGG
This sequence comes from Rhodococcus sp. HM1, assembly GCF_023218075.1. Lineage (GTDB taxonomy): Bacteria > Actinomycetota > Actinomycetes > Mycobacteriales > Mycobacteriaceae > Rhodococcus. The sequence goes on from NZ_JALPTB010000005.1 coordinate 137,096, forward strand.
CTGTTCGCGTTCCGACAGCGCGATCTGCGCTGATCCTCGCTCACGAATGCCGTCGGGCGTCGGTATCGACGCTCGCGTGAGCGCTGCGGTGCCGGATGCGCAAGGCCGAAAATCCGTGCGCGCAATTCCCTAGTGCATAGATCAGAAATGTGGTTCCGTCGCGATACCCAACCGGCACTCCGCTTCGAAGGACCCTCATGACCACTGCACCCGTCTCTCACCTGCAGGCCGTCGTCGCGGCCAACCACGACGCCGTGAGCGAGGACCCGGCCAAGGCCGCGGTCGTGTTCCGCGCCGACGCCCGAGCCCACTCCGCGGTCGCGAGCACCGTGACGCTCGGCCGGTTCGAGGTCGAGGTCGACGAACCCCCGGCGCTCGGCGGCGAGAACACCGCCCCCAACCCCGTCGAGTACTACCTCGCGTCGCTGTTGTCCTGCCAGGTCGTGACGTACCGGGTGTGGGCCGACAAGCTCGGCATCACCGTCGACGGGATCACCGCCCGCGCCGAGGGCGATCTGGACGTGCGCGGCTTCTTCGGTTTCGACGACTCCGTCCGCGCGGGGTTCGGCGAGGTCCGCGTCGTCGTGACCCTCACCGGACCGGAAGCGCGGGAACGCTACCTGGAACTGCAGGAAGCGGTCGACGCACACTGCCCGGTGCTCGACCTGACCCGCAACGCGACGCCGGTCCGCACGGTCCTCGAAACGGCCTGACCCGCGCTCGCCGGGCCGACGCGACGCGTCCCCGGAACGCTGGTCGGGATCAGGTTCACCGGTTATTGTCGGGTTCGTGAGCAACACACGAGCATGGTCGACGGGTCGCCCGTCGATGCGTCGTCGTGCGCAGTACATGTGTATCTGCGGGTGTTCGGGTCGCTGAGCGTCCCCGCCCGATCCTCCCCAGCGTGGTGTCCGCGCCGACCGGCGAGTCGGCCGCAGCCGTCTGTCCGAACGCCGCCTCGTGCCGGACCACCACCGAGTTCCTTCCCCGAAGTCCCAGAAATATCGAGTAGTACGGAGCAGCACCGATGAGCGAGACCACCCCCGACGCCGTCGATCCCACGGCGAGCTGGAGTTTCGAAACCAAGCAGATCCACGTCGGCCAGCCCGCCGGTGGCGACACCAAGGCCCGCGCCCTGCCGATCTACCAGACCACCAGCTACACCTTCGACAGCACCGATCACGCTGCCGCACTGTTCGGTCTCGCCGAGCCCGGCAACATCTACACGCGCATCATGAACCCCACCCAGGACGCGGTGGAACAGCGCATCGCCGCGCTCGAGGGTGGCGTCGCGGCGCTGCTGCTGTCGTCCGGCCAGGCCGCCGAGACCTTCGCGATCCTCAACCTCGCCGAGGCCGGCGATCACATCGTCGCCAGCCCCTACCTGTACGGCGGCACCTACAACCTGCTGCACTACACGCTGCCCAAGCTCGGCATCGAGGTCACCTTCGTCGAGGATCCCGACGACCTCGAGCAGTGGGCCGCAGCGATCCGCCCGAACACCAAGGCGTTCTACGGCGAGACCATCGCTAATCCGAAGAACCACATCCTCGACATCCCCGGCATCTCCGGGGTCGCGCACGACAACGGCCTGCCGCTGATCGTCGACAACACGGTCGCCACCCCCTACCTGCTGCGTCCGCTCGAGCACGGCGCCGACATCGTCGTGCACTCGGCCACCAAGTACCTCGGCGGCCACGGCACCGCGATCGCCGGTGTGATCATCGACGGCGGCAAGTTCGACTGGACGCAGGGGCGTCACACCAACTTCACGACGCCCGATCCGAGCTACCACGGCGTCGTCTTCGCGGACCTCGGCGCGCCGGCCTACGCACTCAAGGCCCGCGTCCAGCTGCTGCGCGACCTCGGTTCCGCTGTCGCACCGTTCAACGCGTTCCTCATCGCCCAGGGCCTGGAGACCCTGTCGCTGCGCGTCGAGCGGCACGTCGCCAACGCCCAGCGCGTCGCCGAATTCCTCGAGGCCCGGCCGGAGGTCGAGTCGGTGTCGTACGCCGGTCTGCCGTCGTCCCCGTGGTTCGAACGCGGCAAGCAGCTCGCGCCGCGCGGCACCGGCGCGATCGTCGTGTTCGAGCTCGCGGGTGGTGTCGACGCCGGCAAGAAGTTCGTCGACGCCCTGACGCTGCACAGCCACGTCGCCAACATCGGTGACGTCCGCTCGCTGGTCATCCACCCCGCGTCGACGACGCATTCGCAGCTCACGGCCGAGGAACAGCTCGCCGCGGGTGTCACGCCCGGCCTGGTGCGTCTGGCGGTCGGCATCGAGCACATCGACGACATCCTCGCCGACATCGAAAGCGGTCTCGCCGCAGCCGCCAACTGACGGCGGATCCATCGCGAGGCCCGCTCCCGATTCCCGGGGGCGGGCCTCGTTGTCTGTTCACGCGCCGTCGCGTGCACTCCCGTTCAGTGGTACAGGCCACTTTTCACGTCGATTCTGATGAGATGTTGTCAGCCGACACCGGGGCCGGGTACTCGTCGGAAGGGCACGTCCATGTCAGCACCAGCAGATCTGCAGCAGATGGTTCAGCAGGTCGTCACGACACTCACCGGGCCGGGGGGTCGCTTCGAGATCGCCCCGGAGGAGGTGCGCGGCAACCGAATTCCCGTGGTGCGCAACCGCGACCGTCGGGTCGGCGACCTGGTTGCCGCGTCGAAGGCCTGGGGCGACCGCGACTATCTCGTCACCGCGGACCGCCGCCTGTCCTTCGCCGAGCACGCCGATGCGGTCGCCGCCGTGGCCACCGCACTGCGCGAGGACCACGGTGTCGGCAAGGGTGACCGGGTCGGGATCCTCGCCGCGAACTCGCCCGAGTGGGTCGTCACGTTCTGGGCGGCACAGTGCCTCGGTGCGATCGCGGTCGGTCTCAACTCGTGGTGGACACCGAAGGAGATCGAGTACGGCGTCGGTCTGGTGCGACCGAAGGTGATCCTCACCGACACCAAACGCGCTGCACTGCTTGCCGATTCGGGACTGTCCGGATTCACGTTGCTCACTGTCGAGGACGACCTGCCGCGCATCGTGGCCGCCGGCGCCGGCGCGGAACTGCCCACGGCCGACGTGGACGAGGACGACCCGGCGGTCATCCTGTTCACCAGCGGCACGAGCGGACGCCCCAAGGGCGCCGTGCACTCGCAGCGGAATCTGCTGGCCGTCGTCGACTACCACCGGTTCTCCGATGCGTTGGTCGCGCACATGTACGGGCGCACCTACGACGACGCCGTGCCGAGCGACAACCGCTACCTGCTCACGTCCCCTCTGTTCCACATCGCGAGCCTGCACAATCTCGCGGTCCCGCGACTGGCGACGGGCAGCGCCGTGATCATGACCGAGGGCGGTTTCGACGTCGACAAGGTCTTCGGCCTGATCGAACGCGAACGGGTCACCAACTGGGGAGCGGTTCCGACGATGGCCGCGCGCATGCTCGAACACCCGGACACCGACCGTTACGACCTGTCGTCACTGACCGCGTTCGCGCTGGCGTCGGCGCCGTCGTCGCCGGAGTTCAAGCAGCGGCTCCGCGCGAAGTTCCCGTTCGCGCAGCAGGCACTGGTGGACAGCTACGGCCTGACCGAGTGCAGCACCGCCATCGCGGTCGCCACCGCACCCGAACTCGAGGCGTTCCCAGGCACATTGGGCCGCCCGATCATGACTGTGGCGCTCGAGATCCGCGATCCCTTCGGGGAGGTGGTGCCCGACGGTATCGAGGGCGAGATCTGCGTCCGCAGTCCGTTCGTGATGCTGGGGTACTGGGAGGACGAGACGGCGACCACCGCCGCCCTCACGTCCGACGGATGGTTGCGCACCGGCGACTACGGCATCGTCGAGGACGGCCGGTTGCGGTTGGCCGGCCGCCGTTCGGATCTGATCCTGCGCGGCGGAGAGAACGTGTATCCCACCGAGGTCGAACAGTGCCTCGAAGAACATCCCGCAGTGCACGAATGCGCGGTCATCGGTGTCGATCACGAGGATCTGGGCCAGGAGGTCGCCGCGGTCGTGGTGCTGCGGGCCGGTCACGATGCGAGCGAGGACGACCTGCGCGAGTTCTGCCGCGAGCGCCTCTCCTACTACAAGGTTCCCTCGCAGTGGCGGATCACTCGTGATCTGTTGCCTCGCAACGCAACCGGAAAGGTTCTGCGGCGCAACGTGACCGTCTGACCGCCCCCTCCCCTCGTGCGCGTTTTCGGTAGCTCCCGCTACCGGAATCGCGCACGGCGGGCGGGGTCGCCGGACATCGGATACAGCGCTCGGGTGATCTCCCGGGCCGCCGCGGCCACGAGCGGCCCGAGCCGGTGGGGGTCGACGACCTGCTCCGCGCCGCACAGCGAGATGCCCGCGACCGGACCGTCCGTACCGAGTACCGCGGCACCGACACAGCCGACACCCGGCACCGATTCACCGCTCTCGAACGCCAGTCCGCCCCGCTCGCGGATTCGCTCGAGTTCGCGGCGCAGAACGTCCGGATCGGTGATCGTGCGGTCCGTGCACATTCGGATCCCGCCCTCGAACAAGCCGGCCAGGGATTCGTCGGGCAGCCACGCGAGCATCGCTTTCCCGCCGGCGTTGGCATGGGCCGGCCGGCGACCGCCGACGCGGGTGGGAAGGGCCGCGGCGAGCCGGCCGCCGACCTTGTCGAGGTAGACGCTGTCGGCCCTGTCGAGGACCGTCAGGTGCGCGACGGTGCCGGTCTGCAGCGCCATGCGGTGCAACACCGGTGCCGCCGCGGCACGGAGCCGGTCATGCCCCGGTACGACGTCGGTACCTCTGCTGCGACGCCCGAGCCGGTAGCCGAGAGGGGCCCGGTCGATCCACTCGAGCCGGACGAGCTGGTCGAGAATGCGGTGCACCGTCGATCGCGGCAGCCCGGTACGCAGCTCCAGGTCTTCGAGGGACAGCTGGGCGGTCCGGCTGTCGAACGCGTCGAGGATCCACGTCATGCGCGCGATCATCGATTGGGGTTCGTCTCGCCTCGGCGCTGTCGACGACCCGACGGGCCGATCCACGACGGTCACACCCCCACCTCGCCTTCTGTGTTCCCCACCACACTGAAATTGATTCCTGCACGGTAGCGGGTGCGGCGGCGAAAGGGAATAGCGCCCGGTCGGGACCACTGCTCCCCGGGGCCGGACAGGACCGGCGTCAGGCGATGCCGAACAGGGTGGCCGCGTTGTCGTGACACACCGCGCGCAACCACGCGGAATCCGGGGCCACCCGCTCGAGCGATTCGAGCTGGTGCACGTACCCGTAGGGGATGTTCGGAAAGTCGCTGCCCAGCAGAATCTTCGAACGCAGCTCGCCGAGTCGCGGCAGCTCGCCCACCGGGAAGGGGGCATCCTCCTCGGCGAAGTCGGTGAACGCCATGGTCGTATCCAGATACACCCGCGGATACCGCTCCGCGAGATCGAGGAAATCGACGTACTCGGGCATCCCCATGTGCGCGATGATCAGGGTCAGATCCGGGAACCGTTGCAGCAGAGACACAATCGGTTTCGGTCCGGTGTGGGTTCCCGGCGCCGGGCCGGATCCGCAGTGGATGACCGTCGGCACGCCCGAGTCGGCGAGCATCCCCCACACCGGGTCGAGCAGCGGGTCGTTCGGGTCGTAGTCACCGACCTGGATGTGCGACTTGAACACCCGGACGCCGTCGGCGAGCGCGGCGGCCACGTAGTCCGCGACACCCGGCTCCGGATAGAACGTCGCCGTGTGCAGACAGTCGGGGGTGCGGGCGGCGAACTGCGCGGACCACACGTTGAGCCACGCCGCCATCTCGGGGCGATGCGGATACAGCATCGAGGTGAACCGGGAGACGCCGAACGACCGCAGCGTCGCCACCCGCTCGTCCTCGTCGTGCCGGTAGGTGATCGGCCAGGGACGGCCCACGAGCGGACCGGCCGCGTCGAAGTACTTCCACACCTTGTCCATCACATTCGCAGGCATGAAGTGGGTGTGCACGTCGATGAGAGAGGCCAGTCCGTGTTCGTACCGGAATCGACCGATCCGTTCCGCTTCGTCCATCCCCCGACCGTACCGATCCGCCCCGGGAACCGACCGCGCGCACTCCCCACCGAGAGACGGCGCTTCCAGAAAATCCAAAATTGAACTTTTACTTGTAGTGTCCTGAACAAATAGGTAGGTAAGCCTAGGGTAAACTCCCGTCCGCTGCGGCGCCGTGCCGCTCACCTGAAGCAGAACTCGAGGATCACCGCATGAAAGCCACCCGCATGTATCGGCGCGCCGCTGTCGGCGCATTGGCTGTAGTCGCTCTGGCCGGCTGCTCGACCTCCACGACGGACTCGTCCGAGGACACCGCCGCAGCGACGATCACGGTCGAGGACAACTTCGGTGAACAGACCGTGACCGTGCCGCCGAAGTCGGTCGTGGCCACCGACAACAGCACGTTCGAGACCCTCGACACCTGGGGTGTGAAGCTCTCGGCGGGCGCCGTGAGCTTGATGCCCAACACCATCGGCTTCACGCAGGACGACAGCATCGTCAACCTGGGCAGCCACCGCGAGCCGAATCTCGAGGCCATCGTCGCCGTCGAGCCCGACCTGATCATCAACGGCGGTCGTTTCGCTCAGTTCCGCGAGGACTTCCAGCGGCTGGCACCGGACGCCGCCATCGTCGAGGTCGCGCCGCGCGACGACCAGCCCTTCGACGCCGAGCTCAAGCGCGGCACCACCGTGCTCGGCGAGATCTTCGGCAAGGAGTCCGAGGCGCAGGCCCTCAACGACGCACTCGACGCCTCGATCGCGCGGGTGAAGGCCGCCTACTCCCCCGACACGAAGGTCATGGGCCTGATCACCTCGGGTGGCGAGATCGGCTACGTCGCCCCGAGCACCGGCCGCACCATCGGCCCCATGTTCGACATCCTCGGCCTCACCCCCGCTCTCGAGGTTCCGGAAGGCACCGACAACCACCAGGGCGACGACATCTCGGTCGAGGCCATCGCGGCTTCCAACCCGGATCTGATCATCGTGATGGACCGCGATGCCGGCACCGCCACCGGCGCAGCGACCGAGGGCTACCGTCCCGCAGCGAACATCATCGAGACCACCGAAGCCCTGAAGTCGGTCACCGCGGTCAAGGAGGGCAAGGTTATCTACCTGCCCACCGACACCTACACCAACGAGAGCATCCAGACGTACACGGAGTTCTTCAATGCTCTCGCGGACCTGCTCGAGCAGCAGAAGTCCTGATTCTCGTCTCGTCCTGTCACCCCGCGGGCCCGCCCGCGGGGCACAGGCACAAGTGCACTACGGAAGACGACGGCACCACATGAGCGTTACGACAGCTCCCACCCGCAGCAAAGGGCGCCTGTTCGACTGGAAACTCCTCCTGGGCATCCTCGGCGTCGGCGTCCTGCTGACCCTGTCGCTGTTCACGGGGGTCTACGACATCTTCGGCGGCGAACAGGGCTGGGAGATGTTCGAGATCACTCGCATCCCCCGAACCATCGCGCTGGTTCTCGCCGGTGCCGCGATGGCGATGTCCGGACTGGTGATGCAGTTGCTCACCCAGAACCGATTCGTGGAGCCGACCACCGCCGGCACCACGGAATGGGCCGGCCTCGGCCTCATCCTCATGCTGATCCTCGTGCCCGACGCGGGTCTCATGCCCCGGATGATCGGCGCCATCGCCGCCGCGTTCGTCGGAACCATGATCTTCTTCCTGTTCCTGCGCCGGGTAGCGTTGTCGTCCTCACTGATCGTGCCGATCGTCGGGATCATGCTCGGCGCAGTCGTCGGCTCCATCACCACCTACCTGGCCCTGGCCACCGACACGCTCCAGAGCCTCGGCGTGTGGTTCGCCGGCAGCTTCACCTCGATCCTGCGCGGGCAGTACGAGGTGCTGTGGATCGTGGCGCTCGTCGCGATCGCGATCTTCGTCGTCGCCGACCGCTTCACCGTCGCCGGCCTCGGTGAGGACGTGGCGACCAACGTCGGGTTGAACTACAACCGCCTCATCCTCCTGGGTACGGGCCTCATCGCGATCGCCACCGGCGTCGTGACGGTCGTCGTGGGGAACCTGCCGTTCATCGGGCTCATCGTGCCCAACATCGTCTCGATGTTCCGCGGCGACGACCTGCGCAGCAATCTGCCGTGGGTGTGCCTGCTGGGCATCGCCATCGTGACGGTGTGCGATCTCATCGGCCGGACGATCATCGCGCCGTTCGAGATTCCGGTGTCCCTCATCCTCGGTGTGGTCGGCGCCGTCGTGTTCATCGCCCTTCTGCTGCGGAGCCGCCGCCATGCTTGAAACCTCGACCCCGCACGCCGACATCACCGCGGCGCCCGCGCCCGCGGGGGGCTCCACGTCCGACGCCTTTCCCGATGCCAAGTCGCGGCGCCGCTACTGGATCCTCCTCGCCACGCTGGCCGTCCTCTCGTGCCTGTTCGCCGCCGGAACGCTGGTGTGGGACAACCCCATGCCGTTCGGCAGCGCCGGCTTCTGGCGGATCACCGAGATGCGAGCGACCAGCCTGATCGTCATCGCGATCGTCGTCGTGTGCCAGGCCACCGCCACCGTCGCGTTCCAGACCGCGACGAACAACCGGATCATCACGCCGTCGATCATGGGGTTCGAGTCGCTGTACGTGGCGATCTCCACCGCCGCCGTGTACTTCCTCGGCGCCACGGGTGTGGTTGCGCTCCAGGGCACCCCGCAGTTCATCCTGCAGATCGCGCTGATGGTCGTCTTCTCGCTGATGCTCTACGGATGGCTGCTCTCGGGCAAGTACGGCAACCTGCAGGTCATGCTGCTCGTCGGCATCGTCCTCGGTGGCGGGCTCGGCTCCGTCTCGACCTTCATGCAGCGACTGCTCACCCCGAGCGAGTTCGACGTCCTCACCGCCCGGCTCTTCGGGTCGGTGTCCAACGCGGACGCCGACTACCTGCCGATCGCGATTCCCCTGTGCGTCGCGGCCGCGGTCGCGTTGTGGTGGCGTGCACGCAGACTCAACCTCGTCGCGATGGGCCGGGACGTCACCACCAACCTCGGGCTCGATCATCGCCGCGAGATCATGATCGTGCTGTTCCTCGTGTCCGTCCTCATGGCGGTCTCGACCGCGCTCATCGGCCCCATGACCTTCCTGGGCTTCCTCGTCGCCACGCTGGCGTACCAGTTCGCGAACACCTACGACCACCGCTACGTGTTCCCCGTGGCTGTGCTCACGGGATTCACGGTTCTCACCGGGGCCTACTTCGTCCTGAAGAACATCTTCTACACCGAGGGCGCCGTGTCCATCATCATCGAGGCCGTCGGCGGATCGGTGTTCCTCTTCGTCATCCTCCGAAAGGGCAGACTGTGATCGAACTCAAGAGTGTCCGTAAGGATTACAACAGTGAGGTGTCGATCGGCCCGGTCGATCTGCAGATTCCGGCCGGGGGCATCACCGCTCTGGTCGGCCCCAACGGAGCAGGCAAGTCGACACTGCTGACGATCATCGGCCGACTGCTCGGCGCCGATTCCGGATCCATCGAGATCGCCGGATACGACATCGCGCGGACCCCCTCGAAGGACCTGGCCAAGATCGTCTCCATCCTGCGTCAGGAGAACCACTTCGTCACCCGGCTGACGGTGCGCCAGCTCGTCGGGTTCGGCCGGTTCCCGCACTCGAAGGGGCGGATCACGCAGCGGGATCAGGAGATCATCAGCCGCTCCATCGAGTTCTTCGACCTCGGCCCGCTGGAGAACCGGTACCTGGATCAGTTGTCCGGCGGGCAGCGCCAGCGCGCCTACGTCGCCATGGTGCTGTGCCAGGACACCGATTACGTCCTGCTCGACGAGCCGCTCAACAACCTGGACATGCGCCATTCGGTGCTCATGATGCAACACCTGCGCAGGGCGGCCGACGAACTCGGGCGCACGGTGGTCATCGTGCTGCACGACATCAACTTCGCGGCGCACTACGCGGACCGGATCTGCGCGGTGAAGGACGGCCGCGTCGTCGAGTTCGGCACCTCCGAGGAGATCATGGTCGACGACACGCTCTCGCGCGTGTTCGACACCCCCGTCACCTGTGTCGACGGGCCCAACGGTCCGCTGGCGGTCTACTACCGCTAGAGCGGGCCGGTTGGTACAGCCCCGGATCAGAACAGCGTCAGCTCCGTGTCGTCCGTACCGCGCGCGGCCACGGGCTTGACGACGTGCCGCACCGACCGGGGCACCTCGATCGGACCCGGACGGGCGGCGGCCTCGCGCGCGGCGGCCCCGGCGAGCGTGTCGGCCACCTCGTTGAAGTGGTTGCCGACGTGCCCGCGCACCCAGCGGAAGCGAACCGGACCCGAGCGCTCCGCGATCTCCTGGTCGATGGCGCGCACGAGTTCGACGTTCTTCACCGGCGCGCCGGTGGAGGTCTTCCAGCCCTTGCGCTTCCAACCCGGAAGCCATTCCGAGGCGCACTTGATCGCGTACTGCGAATCGGATTCGATGATCATCGGTTCGGAACCGGGATGGGCACGCAGCGCCTCGAGCAACGCGCGCAGTTCGGCGATCTGGTTCGTACCCGACCGCTCACCCCCCGATGCGCTGGGGCCCTGGTGGTTGACCCACGCCCACCCGATGGCGCCACCGGGATTCCGCAGGCAGGACCCGTCGGTGCTCACGATGATCATGTTGCAGACCATAGCCTTTCCGTCCGACACCGTGGAAACCGATGCGGTCGCCGTGCGAGGTACGGTGAACCGGTGACCGCGTACGTCGGTGAAGCCACCCCTTTCGACACCCGGGTCGAGCTGCCGTGGCCCGTCGACGTCGCTCAAACCCTACGCCCGTTGCAGCGCGGACCGTATGACCCCTGTCACCGGCACGTCGCCGATGACGTCTGGCGCACGTACCGGATGGAGTCCGGGCCCGTCACCTATCGCATCCGTCAGGACGGCCCCACCGGCGCCCGGTGCCTCGCGTGGGGTCCCGGCGCCGAGGAACTCCTCTCCGCCCTGCCCGCGCTGCTCGGGGCCGGTGACGACGCATCCGGGTTCGCCCCCGAGCATCCGCTGCTGGCCGACGCGCACCGGCGCCTGCCGGGGCTGCGCATCACCCGCACCGGCCGGGTGTTCGAAGCGCTCGTGCCGGCGATCCTCGAGCAGCGCGTGCACGGCGTCGCGGCGTTCGCGTCGTGGCGTCGTCTCGTGCTGCGGTTCGGCGACCCGGCGCCCGGCCCGGCACCGCGCGGCATGGCGGTGCCGCCGTCCGCCGACACGTGGCGGCGGGTCCCGTCGTGGGAGTTCCACAAGGCGAACGTCGACCCCGGCCGCGCCCGCACCGTCGTGCGCTGCGCGCAACTCGGCGACAGCCTCGAGCGCCTCACCGCCGAATCCCCGCAGCAGGCGCAACGCAAACTGCGGTCGGTGCCCGGCGTCGGCATCTGGACGGCGGCGGAGGTCGCCCAGCGCGCGTTCGGCGACGCCGACGCACTCTCGGTCGGCGACTACCATCTCGCGTCCGTCGTCGGATGGTCGTTGCTCGGGCGGCCGCTGGACGACGCGGGCATGGTGGAACTCCTGGAACCGCTACGGCCACACCGCTATCGGGTGATCCGGCTGATCACCGAGACCGGTGGTTACCACCGGGTGCCCCGGCGTGGGCCCCGCACCGCGATCACCGACCACCGCCACCACTGACATTTCGTTGGTTGCACCAACGATAGGTAGGATGGACCCGTGTCCGACCCCGACAACTACCCCGTGCCGACCCGGCTCGATCACCTCCCGAGCTTCCTGCTGATGCAGTCCGCACGGCACGTGCACCGCATGGTGTTCGACCGACTCGACGCCGCCGACGCCCGCGGCCACCACTACCGCATCCTGGCCGCACTCGGCGAGGGCGGGCCGTCCAGCCAGATCGAACTCGGCCGCCGGTGCGGACTCGACCGCAGCGACGTCGCCGCCGCCGTGGACGCCCTGTCCGACCGCCGCTTCGTCGAGCGCACCCCCGATCCGAAGGACCGCAGACGCAACATCGTCAGCCTCACCCGGAGGGGACGCCACCGCCTGTCGGTGCTCGACGACGTTCTCACCGCCGTACAGGACGAGGCCTTCGCGCCGCTCGACGCCGACGAACGCGCACAGCTCACCGCGATGCTCACGAAGATCATCGACCATCACACCCGGGACCGTGCCCGACACAACGGACAGGCGGTCCCGCGCGAGTCGTAGGCTGGATGGGGCCGTGCGACGGAGATCCCGCCGCACGCAACCCCCGAAAGGACGATCGTGCAGCCGAAACCGTGCCGCGAATCCCGAGTTGTCAAGACCAGCAGGGTTTTTCCCAACGACGTCAACGACCACAACACGTTGTTCGGCGGAAAACTGATGAGCGACATCGACATGACCGCGTCGATCTCCGCGACCCGGCACAGTCGCGCATCGGTGGTCACGGCGTCGACGGACTCTGTGGCGTTCCTCGCACCCGTCCGCCCGTCGGATTCGGTGTGCCTCGAATCGTTCGTCACCCGGACCGGCCGCAGTTCGATGGAAGTGTTCGTGAAGGTCACCGCCGAGGATCTGCGCAGCGGTGATCGCCGCATCGCCGCGACCGCATTCCTCACGTTCGTCGCGATCGACGACGCGGGCCGGCCCACCGAGGTGCCCCCGGTGCTGCCCGAGTCCGAGGAGGAACGCCGGCTCAACAAGAGCGGCGACGAACGCGCCGAGCACCGGCGCATCCACCGCCGCCAGAGTCAGGAAATGGCCGAATATCTGTCCACCAGCCGTCCCTGGTGACTTCGCGCTTCGGGTGACGGGAACCGATACGATCGGTTCCCGTCACTCCGGCGTCTACAGCGACCGCGAGATGAGCATCTTCATCACTTCGTTGGCGCCGGCGTAGATCCGCTGCACCCGCGCGTCCTCGTACATCCGCGCGATCAGGTACTCGCGCATGTAGCCGTAGCCGCCGTGCAACTGGACGCAGCGGTCGATGACCTCGCACTGCTTGTCGGTCAGCCAGTACTTGACCATCGCGGCGTCCGCGGGATCGAGCTGCCCCTTCAGGTGCTGCTCGATGCAGTGGTCCAGGAAGACCTGGCACGTGCGGGCGATGGTCTGGCACTCGGCGAGCTCGAAGGCGGTGTTCTGGAAGTCGAACAGCGTGTGCCCGAACGCCTGCCGCTGCTTGGTGTAGCGCACCGTCTCGTCGACCGCCCGCTGCATCGCACCGGCCGCCTGCGCGCCGATGATCAGCCGTTCCTGCACGAGCTGCGCCATCAACTGCGCGAAGCCCTGGCCTTCGCTGTCCCCCAGCAGGTTCGACACGGGAACCCGCACGTCGGTGAACGACAGCTCGGAGGTGTCGGCGCCGTGCTGGCCGACCTTGTCGAGCACTCGACCGACGGCGAAGCCCGGGCAATCGCGCAGGTCGACGATGAGCAGCGAGATTCCCTTGGCGCCGGCCTTCGGGTCGGTCTTGACCGCCAGCACGATCATGTCGGCGGAGGCGCCGTTGGTGATGAACGTCTTCGAGCCGTTGACGACGTACTCGTCGCCGTCGCGGATCGCCGTGGTCTTGATCGCCTTCAGATCCGATCCGGCGCCGGGCTCGGTCATGCCGAGCGCACCGAGGATCTCGCCGGTGGCCATGCCCGGCAACCAGGTTCGCTTCTGCTCCTCGGTGCCGTACTCGAGGAGGTAGTGCGCGACGATACCGCTGTGGATGGAGATACCGAACGCGAGATCACCCGCGTAGCCCTGCGCCTCGAGGACCGCGAGGTCGTGCGCGAATGTGCCTCCGCCGCCGCCGTATTCCTCCGGAATCGAGCACAGCAGCAGCCCGAGCTTGCCGGCCTCGAGCCACACCTGCCGGTCGATGCGGTGCTGCGCGTCCCACTTCTCGGCGTGCGCCATCACCTCGCGTTCGAAGAAGTCACCGGCCAGTTCCGACAGTGCCCGGACTTCGTCGTCGTGCCAGGACGGCACGTGCTTGATCCCCATTGGTTCCCTTTGCTTTTCGACAGCCGCTACCGGCCGTGCATTCCCACCGAAGGTAGTTCGCGGCTCACACCGCACGCAGTTCGCGCTTGAGCAGCTTGCCGCTCTGGTTGCGCGGGAGCGTGTCGACGAAGCGCACGATCTTGGGCACCTTGAACGGAGCGAGCCGTTCCTTGACGTGCACGATGAGATCGGACTCGGCGACCTCGTGGCCGTCCTTGAGCACGACGACGGCGGTGACCGCCTCGATCCACTTCTCGTCGGGCGTGCCGATCACCGCGACCTCGGCGACCGCCGGGTGCGTGTACAGCGCGTCCTCGACCTCGCGGGACGCGACGAGGATGCCACCGGTGTTGATGACGTCCTTGATGCGGTCGACGACGGTGATGTAGCCCTCCGCGTCGCGGGTGACGAGGTCACCCGAGTGGAACCAGCCGTCGCGGAATGCTTCCGCGGTGGCCTCCGGGTTGTCCCAGTAACCCAGGCACAGCTGCGGCGACCGGTACAGGATCTCGCCGGGCTCGCCGTCGGGCACGTCGTTGCCGTCGGCGTCGACGACGCGGGTCTCGACTAACAGCACGGCCCGGCCGCAGGAGGACGGACGATCGGCGTGCTCGTCGGGGCCGAGCACGCACGCGAGCGGGCCGATCTCGGACTGTCCGAAGCAGTTGTAGAACCCGAGATCCGGGTAGCGCTCGCGCAGCCGGTTCAGCACGGTCACCGGCATGATCGACGCACCGTACTGGGCCTTGCGCAGCGACGACAGGTCCCGGGTCTTGAGATCGGGATGGTTCGCGAGCGGCACCCACACGGTCGGAGCGAGGAACAGCGATCCGATGCGCTCGGATTCGATCAGCCGCAGGATCTCCGGGATGTCCGGGGACGGCAGCAGGGTGATCGTGGCGCCGACCGCGAGGTACGGCATGAGGAACACGTGCATGGCCGCGGAGTGGTACAGCGGCATGCAGATCAGCGGGTTGTCGTCGGCGTCGAGGTCGAGCGCGACGATCGACGACGTGTACTCGTGGACGAGCGCACCGTGGGTCATCATGGCGCCCTTGGGCTTCGACGTGGTGCCCGACGTGTAGAGCAGCTGAACCAGGTCGCCGCCGGACGCGCCGCCGTCCACCTCCGGGACCTCGCCCGCCGAGGCGACGGCGAGCAGCGAGTCGTCGGCGTCGCGCAGCGGCACCACGTGCTCGGCCGGCACGACCGGGAGGACGTCGTCGAGGTTGGTGCGCAGCGGCGGGTCGAAGAGCACGGCCTTCGCCCCGGACTGGCCGAGCAGGTAGCTCAGTTCCTCGCCGCGCAGCGCGTAGTTGATCGGCACGTGCACGAGCCCGGCGCGCGCGGCACCGAGGTAGCCGAGTACGTAGGCGTCGGAGTTGGTGCCGTATCCGGCGACGCGGTCGCCCTGCTCGAGCCCGAGGGATCGCAGGTGAGCCGCGGTGCGGGAGACCGCGGCGTCGAGCTCCCGGTAGGTGAACGTGCGGTCCGCGAAGCGCAACGCGACGCGGTCGGGGAAGCGGGCGGCCGAGCGGTGCAGCACACCGTCGACGGTGTTCGAGCGAGGATCGAGACTCATGGAAGTCAGGTTATAGGACGTCCAACCTTTGGTCGAGACCCAAGATCACCGCTGTTTCGACCCCCGGTTCAGCGTCCCTGCCAGACCGGTGGGCGCTTCTCGACGAACGCCGACATGCCCTCCTGCGCATCGCAGATCACCGCGTTCGCCGCCATCGTCTCGGCCATCGCCTCGTACGCCTCGTCCTGCGGCAGATCGATCTGCCGGTAGAACGCTTCCTTGCCGATCCGCACCGTCGCCGAGGACGCCGAGACGATCTTCGCCGCCAGTTCCGTCGTCCGGATCTCCAGCTCCTCGGGCGGCACGACGAAGTTCACCAGCCCCCAGTCGGCGGCCGTCTCGGCGTCGATCGTGTCGCCGGTCAGCAGCATCTGCAGCGCACGCTTGCGGCCGACGGCGCGGCTCACCGCGACCATCGGCGTCGAACAGAACAGGCCGATCCGCACACCCGGAGTTCCGAACACCGCGTCGGTCGCCGCGACCGCGAGATCGCACGACGCGACGAGCTGGCATCCCGCCGCGACGGCCGGGCCCTGCACCGATGCGATGACCGGCTGCGGAATCGACTGCACGGTGCGCATCATCTCGTTGCACACGTCGAAGATCGCGCGTTCCTCCTCGAGCGTGCGCCCGATCATCTCCCGCAGGTCGTGCCCGGCCGAGAACACCGGACCGTCCGCCCGGATCACGATCACCCGGCTGTCCGCGGCCAGCGCACGCAGACCCCTGATCACCTCGCGCATCGTGTCCACCGACAGCGGGTTGCGCTGCTGCGGACGGTTGAGGGTGAGGACGCCGATTCCGCTGGCGTCGTCGACGGCAATGAGAACGGGAGCAACACTGGTCTCGGTCATGGCCCCAGACTGCCCCACGAATACGTCCGGCACCACCGCAACGGCCGGCCCGTCAGCGCGGTTGCAGGACCCGGATGTCCCCCGCCGCATGACGTACGTCGAACAGCAACTCCGTGACCCGCCAGCCGTCCGCGGTCCGGTGCAGCGTGTGCCGGTAGACGCCGAAGCATTCATACGGCTCGAGCGAGGCTCGCTCGCCGGCACCGAAGTGGCAGACGCGGGCTTTGCACGACGACCTGGCGACGTCCCCGTCGATCTCGACGACGAGATTGCCGAACAGGTGCTGTGACGGGCCGCAACCGTCGAGATTCGACCGGATCATCCGGACGATCTCGGCCCGCCCCGTCACCGGTGTGCTGCCCTCGCTGCCGTAGCGTGCCACCGCGTCCTCGGTGAAGAAGTCGTCCAGGCTCGCCCAGTCGCGGTCGTCGAGGGCATCCGAGTAGCGGTTGATCACCGCGGTGACATCCGCGCGGTCGGTAGGGAGACTGCGTGTGGTGCCACGCAGATGTTCACCCGTGTTCCCCGGCAGGTCGAACAACGAGTAGTCACGGAACGCGAAGCGCCACCGACCGTCCACTCGCTCGAACTCGTCGAGGTAGCGGCCGGCTGCGACGACCTGTAAGGGCAGATCCTCGGTCGCCTGCAGCACGGTGTAGTACGAGCGGCACGTGGCGCGCCCGGCCGCGGCATCGACGTCGAGCAGCGGATTCGCAACGACATGCTTCGTTCGCGGGGTGCCGCACCGATGGATCTTCACCATCGAGCGCCACATGTCGGCCAGACCCGCTCCCCCGACGGTCTCGTGCTCGCCCCCGAACCGCACGCGGGCGTGCGAGAACAGCGACGCCGCATCCTCGAACCTGCCCGCATCCATGTGCTCGGCGTAGCGGTAGAGCAGATTGGTGATCGCCGTGGTATCGGTGCTCGACTGGTGAGTCATCGCCCGAGGCTCACACCGCACCGGCAACCGCACAACCGGCCGTACCGGTGGACGGGAGGACCGGACCGAACGGCCCGGGCGTCGGGCATTCGACGTGGGCAACGATTCGCGGAGCGAGGACCGATCAGACCGCGCTGCGCTGCAGCGGTCCGTCGACCGGACTGAGAACACCGAGCAACCGTCCCAGCGCGGACGCCACCTGATCAGGGCATTCGGCGAGGATCCGATGCCCGGCCCCCACGATCCGCACGAACTCGGCGTGCGGCAGGAGATCGACGATCGCCTCCGAATGCGCGATGGGGACGTATCGATCCGCGGTTCCGGCGGCGACGACGACCGGCACCCTCGCGAGAGCGACCAGCGCCGCGGATTCGTCGAGCACCGCGAACGCCGCGAGCAGACGCGACCACGCCACCACCGACGTGGTGCTCGACAGCACCAGTCCGGCGGTCCGCAGCCACGAGTCGCCCTCGCGGCCGCGGGACAGCAATGAGCACAACCGGCCACCGGCCCGTTTCGACACCTCCATCGCCCGAGGTGCGCGCGCGACCGCCCCGTGCAGCATCGACGCGGCCGGGTGCCGCAGATAGCGACCCACCCCGTGTTCCGCGAGCCCCGACGCAGCGGTCGCGATGAGCGCGACCCCGACGATGCGGGCGCCGATCGCGGCGGGATACAACCGCGCGTAGGCCATCGCCACCATGCCGCCCATCGAGTACCCGGCGAGCACGATCGGCCCCGTGGGCACCAGCGTCCGCAACACGGCGTCGAGGTCGCCGGCGAGGCCGTCGAGCGTAAGCGAGGACACTTCACCGGATCCCGAACGTCCGTGTCCCCGTTGGTCGTAACGCACGATGCGCACTTCGGGCGCCAAGTGGCGGCGGACGTCGTTCCAGCTGTCGGCGTCCTGACAGTGGCCGTGCACGAGGACGACGGTCAGCGCGGCGTCCCGCGGTCCCTCGATCGTCGCGGCCAGCGGCACCCCGTCGTCGGCCACTACTGTGACACGCGAGATCCCGCTACTGGCGGGCCTCCTCGGCATCACGGAGGCGGGCCTCCTCGGCATCTCGGAGGCGGGCCTCCTCGGCGTCTCGGACATGGGCACTCCTGCGATGAGGTCTGCCCGAATAGTCGCCCGAGGGTCGAATGTCGTTAACCGCTTTCACCGAATCGTGATCACTGCTCGACGATCAGCCCGAGCGCGGAGGCCATCGCGACCGCCTGCGTGAGGTCGATCTTCGCGCCTTCGAGCTTCGCCGTCGTCCACAGCGCCGGTCCGGTCTGTGCGCCGCGCAGGTCCGCACCGTCGAGTCGCACACCCGTCGTGCGCGCACCCGTCAGGTCGACGCCGCGCAGCGTGGCGGTGCGCAGGTCCGCTTCGACGAGATTGGTCTCCCGCAGCCGGCAGCCGGTGAAGTCGACGCCGCGCAGATCGGCCCGGCCGAGCGAGGCCAGGGTCAGGTCCACCTCGTCGAGGAGCACCGGGCGTATCCGGCACTGCTCGAAGGTCGAGCCCAGCAGGCTCGAGTATTGGAATTCACTGTGCCACAGGGTTGTTCGATCGAAGGTGCACGATCGGAAGGCGGTGGCGGCGTGCCGGGATCCGGACAGGTCCGCGCCGGTGAAGTCGCAGTCGGTGAACACCACGTGATCGGTGATCAGTCCACTGAGGTCGGCGTCGCGGAACGTGCAATCGGTGTAGGTGTGGTTCGTCCACTCCCGGCCGTCCAGCCGCGCATCCGAGAAGTCCTCGCCGACGATCTCCACCGTGCCTTCTGTGCCCATGCACCCGATCCTGCCCGACGGCCGGGGCGGCACGGGCCCCGGCTCGCCGCGCAGTCGATCCCGTCAGTTGGCGGGCGTGTGGTGCTCGTGGGTGAACGGTTTCGTTCCGTGCACCTCGGGCCCGCCCTGCGGGTTGTTGTCCACGCCGTGGTTCTCCCGGATGTCGGTTCCGAGCCACTGCTCGGTCGGCGCTTCGACGTACTTCCATTCCATGCCCTGCGGCCACGGACCCTGACCTTCGTTCCAGGGGCCTCGCACCGACTCCGCACCGTTGGACATGTTGAACGCGAGGTTCTGGAATCGGTCGTCACCCGCGAGAGCGCCGGGCGGGAAGTTCACCGGCAGTTCGTTCAGGGCCGCCGTGAACTACTGGTAGTGCGCGACCTCGCGTGTCATCAGGAAGGTGAGCGTCTCCTGCACGCCGGGGTCGTCGGTGAACTGCTTGAGGTACTCGTAGACGATCTTCGCCCGCGTTTCCGCGCCGAGATTGCTGCGCAGGTCGACGGTCGGATCGCCGTTGGCGTTGACGTATGCACCCGTCCAGGGGACTCCGGCCGAGTTGCTCACGTCGGGACCGCCGCCGGTCAGCGCCAGGTACAGCGGATTCACGGCAACCTGATGGATCGCCTGTTCCTTACCGTCGGCGGTGGACACCAGCGGCATCCAGTCGCACCGTTCGTTCGCCATCTTCAGGTCGTCGTTGAGACCGTCCAACAGCATCGTGATCATCGATCCCACCATCTCGAGGTGACTCAGCTCCTCGGTAGCGATGTCCATGAACAAGTCGTACATCTTCGGGTTCTTGCGGCGCAGAATGAACGCCTGCGTGAAGTACTGCATCGCGGCTTTCAATTCGCCGTTGGCGCCACCGAACTGCTCCTGCAGCAGAGTGGCGAATCGCGGGTCGGGTCGGTCGACCCGCACCTCGAACTGTAGGTCCTTGTTGTGGATGAACATGTCACTCCCTCATCTGTGTGTGCACAGGGTCTGGAGGCGGGTACCCGGGACGCACGGAGGGAAACTGCCTCCGCCCGGACACCGTGCGTCGTTTACCGCAGGACCGCGCCGGGTATCACGTCGCGACCACCACCGAACCGGAGGCGATGACAATGGTGGATGCGTTCACTGTCCTGAGGAACGACCACGAGAGCGTGCTGGGCATGTTCGAGGTTCTCGACGGAGCCCCGCAGGGCAGCGGTGCCCAGCTCAGCGGATTGGGCACCATGGTGACCGATCTGGTCGTCGCGGAGTCGAGACACGAAGCGATCGAACAACAATACTTCTGGCCCCTGGTACGGGAACGACTCGAGGACGGCGACATACTCGCCGACGACGCGATGTCACAGGAGAACTCGGGCAAGCATCTCCTTCAGAAGCTCGAGAACGGCAAACCCGGCGAAGACGAATACCACGGTGCACTGGCCGCTTTCATCACTGCGGGCCGCAAACACATCGCGTACGAGCAGAACGTGGTCTGGCCGCGTCTGGCCGCCGAACTGAGCGAAAGCGAACTTCAGGAACTGGGGGCAACTCTCCTCAACGCCAAGAAGAAGGCGCCCACGCGCCCGCATCCGGACACACCGTCCGGACCGGGCGCGCAGAAGATGATGGGCACGGCCGCCGCCACGCTCGACAAGATGCGCGATGCGGTCACCGGGCGCAGCCACCCACCGGACCCACCGACTCCGTAATCGATCCGGGCGAGGCGATCAGCGCGGAGCCAGCGCGCGGATCGCTTCCGCGGGATCGCCCGGGGTCGCCAGCGCGATCGCCGGCGTCGTCACGCCGGCCTCGGTGTAGCGCTCGATGTGTTCCCTGCAGGCGTCCGGATGGCCGTGGATCACGAGGTCGTCGACGACGCTGTCCGGGATCGCGTCGAGCGCGCCCTTGCGGTCGCCTTCCTCCCACAGCCGCCACATGCCGGCGAACTCGTCCGATCGTCCGAGGAACTCGTGGAATGCGCGGTAGACGGGGACGTTCATGTAGGCGGCGATCATGCGCCGGCCGAGCGCGCGGGCGGTGTCGGTGTCGAAGCCCTGGAGCACGAAGATGCGCGCGACGATCTCCTTGCCGTCGCCGCCTTCGTGCACGTAGGGGGCCACGGTGCGCACGTCGTCCGCGGACAACCAGTTGACGATCGCCCCGTCCGCTTCCCGGCCGGCGAGCCGCAGCATGCCGGGTCGCAGGGCGGCGAGCAGCACCGGCGGTGCGGGATCGGCGACGAGTCCCGGACGGAACCCGTCGACCGTGAACGTGTCGTACTCCTGGCTCACCTTCTCCCCCGCGAGCGCGGACTTCAGGAAGCGCAGGGTGTCGCGGGCACGTTTGAACGGCTCCTCGAACGGTATGCCGTTCCACTTCTCGACGATCACGTTGGACGAGGTGCCCACGCCGAGCACGAACTGTCCCGGCGCCGCGCTCGCCAGGGTCGCCGCGGACATGGCGAGGGTTGCGGGGCCGCGCGTGTAGACGGGGACGATCGCGGTACCGAGACGGAGGGTCGGCGCCCACACGCTCGCGAGGGCGAGCGGCGTGAAGGCATCGGCGACGCCCGCCTCCGCCGACCACACGTCCGTGTAGCCGAGATCCGGGAGCTCTTCGATCAGTTTGCGCTGGTCCGGGAGCGGAATCCCGTCGAGGGGAACGGTCAGTCCCCAACGTCGTGTGGTGTGCGTCATGTTCGCCACCCTAACTGCACGGCGTCACCGGCAACATCGCCGACAGCACAGCGCCGGGCATGCTCGCCGCGCGCGACCCGTGACCAAACCGTTATAGTCGGCGTCATGACGTCAGTTCTCGGTATGTCGGTCGGTGCCAGCGCTGTGCGGTTCGCGCGCCGCGACACCGAGCGCCTCGACGGCCCCATCTTCCGATCGCACTCGGTGACCGCACTACTCGAACGGCCGGAGGAACCGGCCCCAGAATCCCTCGAGACGGTCCTCACCCGAACCGGCGAGATCGACCAGATACAGGCCATCGGCGTCGCGTACCGGAACGAGGCACAGGCCGATGCCGTTCAAACCGCGATGGCCCGACTGGACATCGACAACTTCCAACTGGTCCCCGAAGTGACCGCAGCGCTCGAAATGCTGGAAGCGTCAGGCGATCTCGGCGACCACGAGACGCTCGTGCTCTACGATCTCGGCAGCTCCGGCCTCACCATCACGGTCGTCGACCGCACCACGAGATTCGTGCTGAGCACCGCACGCTCGAACGAGATCAGCGGCGACCTCGTCGACCGGCTGATCTACGACCACCACCTCGAACAGCACCGCTTGACCGGCCCCACCGACACAGCGGCACAACTGGCCCTGACTGCCAGGTGCCGCGACGCGAAGGAGCAGCTGTCCACCAGCGGGGCGGTGTGCATGCCGGGCGAAGGTGGTCTGCTGCTGCTCTCCCAGGACAGCTTCGACTCGCTCATCGACGACCCCGTCAAGACGTCGGCCCGTCTCACCCGCGAAGTCATCCGTCGCTCGGGGCGCACCCCCGACGCCGCGGTACTCATCGGTGGCGGTGCCAACATCCCGCTGGTCACCTCCGTGATGGAGTCGTGGCTCAACATTCCGGTGATCGTGCCCGCACAGCCCGAACTCGTCGCGGCGGACGGTGCGGCCCTGCTCGCGCAGCCGGCGACCGACACCCTCACCAGCGCGGTGGTAGCCCCGACGGAAACACCCGCGCTCGGCCCGTCGAGCCACGACCTCGACACCGTCGAACTCCGGACCGTCGAAATCCCGCACACGACCGACACGACCGACACGACCGCACTGCCGTCGAAACGTCTGGGCTTCCTCATCGCCGGCGGTGTCGTCGCCGCCGTCGCTGTCGTCGGCCTCGCCATCGGCCTGCTTCCGGGTTCCGACGACGCGCAACCGGCCGCCACGCCACAGAACACCCAGGCACCCTCTGCTACGCAGACAGTGGCGCCACAGCCCACCACGATCGCGGGTGCGTCGACGTCTCCGGAAGACGCTCCGCCGGTGATCGACAACCAGCCGGTGATCGAAGACCAGCCGAGGGTCCCCGCACAGACCCGGGCTCCGGCCACCTATCAGTCTCGGACGCAGTCTCCGACGCAGACCTTCACCACGCCGCATACGCAGGAAAGTGCGCCGGACGACGCGTCGGCTCCGCCGGCCCCACCGCAACCAGCGGGGCTCCTTCCCAACGTGCCGCAGTTCCAGCTGCCCGCACTTCCCGCGCCCCCACAGATCCCCCTGCCCGAACTGCCCCGCAGACCAGGGTTCTGAATCCGGGTGCGACGACGAGATCGATGTTGTTTGCGGAATCTGCAGGGGAAGTCGCGAACAACACCGGTCTCGACCGACAAGTGATGCCCGGGACCTCGTGGGTCCCGGGCATCACTCTTGTGGTCCGACGTTCGCTCCAGAGGCGCTCCGGTTACTGCGCGGACCTGGTCTCGATGAAGACCGGGCTCAGTTGCCGGCGCCGGTGGCGGGCAGAATTCGGGTACGGACCTCGCCGAAGCCGATCCGGGAGCCGTTCGGGCCGGGTGCGGTCGCCGAGATCGCGATCTCGTCGCCGTCCTCGATGAACGTGCGGGTCTCGTCGCCGACCTGAACGGGTTCGGCTCCACCCCACGTGAGTTCGATGAACGCGCCGCGCTGGTTCTTCTCCGGGCCGGAGATGGTGCCGGAGCCGAACAGGTCACCGGTGCGGGTCGCGGCGCCGTTGACGGACGTGTGCGCGAGCATCTGCGCGGGCGACCAGTACATCTGCGCGTACGGCGGGCGGCTGACGACGACCCCGTTCCATTCGACCTCGAGGTCGATGTCCAGGCCCCACTTCTCGTTGCCCTGCAGGTACGGCAGCGGTTCCGGATCCTGCACCGGGGTGTCGATGCGGGCGGCTTCGAGTGCGGCGAGCGGCACGACCCACGGGGAGATCGACGTCGCGAACGACTTGCCGAGGTTCGGGCCGAGCGGCACGTACTCCCAGGCCTGGATGTCGCGGGCGGACCAGTCGTTGAGGATGACCGCGCCGAAGCAGTGCTCGGCGAACTCGTCCGGCTTGATCTGCGAGCCCATCGGGCTGCCGACACCGACGATGAACCCCATCTCGGCTTCGATGTCGAGGCGGATGGACGGCCCGAAGACCGGCGCCGGATCGTTCGGGCCCTTGCGCTGGCCGCACGGGCGCACGATGTCGACACCCGAGGTGACCACCGTCGACGACCGGCCGTGGTAGCCGACGGGAAGGTGCTTCCAGTTCGGCATCAGCGGATCGGGGTTCTGCGGGCGGAACAACCGTCCGAGGTTCGACGCGTGGTTCTCCGACGCGTAGAAGTCGACGTAGTCCGCGACCTCGATCGGAAGGTGCAGCGTCACGTCCGCGATCGGGAACACCGCGTCGTCCGCGACCTCCCCGGACACGAGTTCCTTGATGGCGGAACGCACTTCGTCCCAGCGACGGCGGCCCTGTGCCATAAAGGCATTGAGCGACGGCTCGGCGAAGACCACGTCGTCCTCGAAGACCCGGCTCAGGTCGAGCACCGTGTCGCCGACGCGGACGCCGACGCGCGGTTCGGAGTCCTCGGTGGAGAAGATGCCGTAGGGAAGGTTGTCGATGCCGAAGAGCGAACCCTCGGGAATGTCGATGACGGTCATGCGGGTGATCCTTCGGTAATCGGGAGAACGGTTGCGGGCACCAGGCCGAGGTCGATCAGATCGACGAGCGGTTCGACGATGCTGCAGGTACCGAACGACCGGAACCGGCTGCGCACCTCGGTGATACGTGCCGGCGACAGCGCGGAGAGGCGGGTGGCGACGGCGGCACCGTCGCGGTCGGCGAGCACCGTCGCGAGGCCGGCCACGCCCGCGCCGTCCAGTGCGGCATCCACCGCGGCGAGCACGTTGAGGAAGCCGTGCTGCTCGAAGCCGGTGTGCGGGTCCGTGTTCCGGATCGCGTGGTGCAGACCCGCGGTCGCCTTGAACGGCACGCCGGCGTTGACTGCGGTCCGGATGGCTTCGGCCAGTTCGGTCTCGTCCGGGTAGGCCTCGGCGACGACACCGCCGGTGCGGAACTTGGCCGCGTGCGGCGTCCCGGCGAGCCCGGCCAGGAGGGCGGGCCGACGGTCGTCACGGGGCACCTCGACGAACAGTGCGACGCCGGGGAGTTCGGCGGCGACAACGTCGAGCGCAGCGAGGAATTCGTCGGCGCTGCTGTCGGCGGGAACCGCGATCTCCGCTGCCTCGACGGTCACGCCGTCGAGTTCACGCAGCCGAGCCACCGCGGCGGACACGGTCGCGGGACCACCCGGAGCCGTGATACTCAGGGCGAGTTCGCCGCCGAGCGGACGGGATTCGAGCGACTCGACCAGTTCTTCGATGCGCGGAACGGGAAAGACGAACAGCCCCACCAGATCCGAGTAGTCGGAGATACGGTGTCCGGCGTGCGCCGGCAGTGCCTGCTCCAGCGGGGCATTGCCCGGCGGGAACAGTGCGGCGTCGTCACACAGTCCGGTGAACAGAGTTCCGAGAGTTGTCACTTGCCTGCACCTCGATTGCGGTTCCAGCTTCCGGCGTAGGTGGTGTCCTCGCACGCGAACGCACCCTCGCCGAGTTCGAGCGGGCGGAACGTGTCGACCATGACGGCGAGTTCGTCGAAGAACTCGACGCCGATGCTGCGCTCGTATGCGCCGGGCTGCGGGCCGTGCGCGTGCCCACCCGGGTGGACCGAGATGGAGCCCTGCCCGATGCCGGATCCCTTGCGGGCCTCGTAGTCGCCGCCGCAGTAGAACATGATCTCGTCGGAGTCGACGTTGGAGTGGTAGTACGGCACCGGGACGGCGAGCGGGTGGTAGTCCACCTTGCGGGGCACAAAGTTGCAGATGACGAAGTTGTTGCCCTCGAACGCCTGGTGTGCCGGCGGCGGCTGGTGCACGCGACCGGTGATGGGCTCGTAGTCGTGGATGGAGAAGGTGTACGGGTAGAGGCAGCCGTCCCAGCCGACCACGTCGAACGGGTGCGTGGGCACGACGTAGCGGGTGCCGACGATGCCGTGCGACGTGCGGTGCTTGACGAGCACCTCGACCTCGCCCTCGAGGTTCTCGACCTCGACGAGGGCGGTCGGGCCGTGCAGGTCGCGCTCGCAGAACGGGGAGTTCTCGAGGAACTGGCCGAACCGCGACAGGTAACGCTTCGGCGGCACGATGTGGCTGTTGGCCTCGATGACGTAGGCGCGCAGCGGCTCGTCGCCGGTGGGGATCCAGCGGTGCGTCGTCGCCATCGGCAGCAGCACGTAGTCGCCGGACTTCGCCTCGAGCGTGCCGAAGACGGTTTCGACTGTGGCCGTGCCGGATTCGACGTAGACCATCTCGTCGCCGACGACGTTGCGGTACAGCGGCGATTCCTTCTTCGACACCACGTACGAGATGCGCACGTCGGCGTTGCCGAGGATCAGGCGGCGGCCGGTGACGACGTCGGTGTCCGCCCACAGGTTCTCGGGGAACAGGTCGTGGAGCTTGAGGTGCCGCGGCGTGAGCGGATGATTCGGCGTGGTCGTCTGGTCCGGCAGGTCCCACACGGTCGCGTCGACGATCGCCGACGGGATGTGCCGGTGGTACAGCAGCGACGAGTCGGACGAGAAGCCCTCCTCGCCCATCAGCTCCTCGTAGTAGAGGTTGCCGTTCTCGTCGCGGTGCTGGGTGTGACGCTTCGGCGGGATGACGCCGAGCTGTCGGTAGAACGCCATGGGGTTCAGCTCCTCGCAGGTTCCTCAGGCCGATCGAGGCGGTTGCGCCCCGGTGTTAATAAACACATTAACTAGTTTTGCGGGACGAAAGCAACCACGGAACGGTCACGAGGTCGTGACGATCGGAGTATCCACACCCTTGACCGGGCACGGAGCTCCCGCGATCAGTTGCGTCCGCGCACGTCGAACTGGCTACGGTTCGTGATCAGCTTGTTCAGGAGCATGACGAGGATCTGCTGTTCGGCCTCGGTCAGCACCTCGACCCACGCCGCCTCGCGCTCGTTCTGCGCGCGGAACGCCTCGGAGATCTCGCGCTCCCCCGCCTCGGTGAGCGACAACTGCACCGATCGGCCGTCGTGACTCGCCGGCGTCCGCTCCAGGAGACCTGCCTCGACCAGCGGTTTTGCCAGATTCGACACGGCCGCGCGGCTCATGCCGGTCAGCCGTGCGGCGCCCTTCGGCTCGATCGGCCCGGCCAGCCACACGACGAACAGCAGGCGGTAGGCGGACCACGAGCGGCCGTTGGGCCGGTGCACGGTGGATTCGAGGTCGTAGGTGACGACGTCCGACGCCCGGTTCAGGGTGAGCAGCACCTCGGTGGCATTGCGGTGGTAGTCGCCGTATCTGCTGCCCAGCCGGCTTTTCGCGAGTTCGACGAACGACCAGTAGTCGAGCGAGTCCGGCGCTGTCGGTCCCCCAACCTCGCTCTGCCCACCATCCATGGGGCCCACACTATCGCGGCTACTGGTGGAGATATTCGAGGCCGACGATTTCCGGGAATTCACCAAGATAGTATATCCATTAACTACCTCGCCCCGCTGATATCTCTGCCAGGAGTCTGCACCCGCGCTGCGATGAGCATTGCACTGCGACAGTTACCGCTCCACTCGGAAAATTCTGTAGAAAGGACTCGGACAGACAGCCCCGGCCGGCCCGAGAAGGACCCACATGAGCACCTTGCAGACGCTCGATCGTGGGCTGCGCGCACTCGACATCGTGTCCCAGTCGCCATCCGGAATCTCTGTAGCGGACCTGTCCCGCGAACTCGATGTGCACCGAGCTATCTGCTATCGAATCGTCGCCACTCTCGAAGAGCATTCGCTGGTCGCCCGGGCCTCGGACGGCCGGATACGCCTGGGCGCGGCCGCGGTGGTGCTCGCGTCGAGATTCGAACCGCAGTTCGCGGTCGAGGTGAATCCGATACTGCACACGCTCGCCGACGAGACCCGCGCGACGGCATTCGTGTCCGTCGCCCAAGGGCAGAACTGCGTCGTAATCATGGTCGCCGAGCCAGAAGGCACGCTGCTGCGGGTGGGCTATCGCGTCGGTAGTAGCCATCCGATCGACCGCGGCGCCGCAGGCATCGCGATCCTCGCCCTGCGACCCGAATCGCCGGGTGACTCCGAGGCGGTACGCCGAGCTCGGGCCGACGGCTACAGCCTCACCCGCGGCCAGCTCGAGCACGGCGCAGTCGGTATCGCGTCCGGTATCGCACTCCCACAGGGAGTCGGGCCGGGCGCCGGCCTCGAACGGAGCGTCGGCGTCGTTGCAATAGACGGCCTTGACACCGAACGCGCGGCGCAGGCGGTCATGCGCACCGCCCGCGAAATCGAGCGCCTCATCAACGTCTGACGCTCCCCACAACAGCTTTCCCTCGCGAAGCTGCGCACTCACACCGCAGCAACGTCCACATCGTGGTACCCGTCTCCCCGCGACAGTCCCGTTCACCGTTCCCTGGGCCGCACTTGACCGCGAATGTGACCACGCTTACCCTGATCGAAGTTCGCTCACAGTTACATATTGTGCGTTATTAGTAACTTCGCAGCTCAATGCGAGTCCAACACAGACGGAGATGCAAGCCATGAGCGCATGCCCGATCGATCACACGGCCCTTCAGACCGCGGGCTGCCCGATTTCCGCGAATGCCGCCGCCTTCGATCCCTTCACCGGCCCGTACCAGGTGGACCCTGCGGCGTCGCTGCGCTGGTCGCGCGATGAGGAGCCGGTGTTCTACAGCCCGGAACTCGGATACTGGGTCGTGACCAGGTATGAAGACGTCAAGGCCGTCTTTCGCGACAACATCCTGTTCTCGCCGTCGATCGCACTCGAGAAGATCACTCCGGTCTCGGACGAGGCGACCGCGACGCTCGCGAAGTACGACTACGCGATGGCGCGCACTCTCGTGAACGAGGACGAACCCGCGCACATGCCGCGACGACGGGCGCTGATGGACCCGTTCACCCCCAAGGAACTCGTCCACCACGAGCCGATGGTTCGCCGGCTCACCCGCGAGTACGTCGATCGCTTCATCGAGTCCGGAAAAGCCGACCTCGTCGACGAAATGCTGTGGGAGGTCCCGCTCACCGTGGCGCTGCACTTCCTCGGCGTGCCGGAAGAAGACATGGATACGATGCGCAAGTACTCGATCGCGCACACCGTGAACACCTGGGGCCGGCCGGCACCCGAGCAGCAGGTTGCGGTCGCCGAGGCCGTCGGCAAATTCTGGCAGTACGCAGGCCAGGTCCTCGAGAAGATGCGCAAGGACCCATCCGGCCACGGCTGGATGCCGTTCGGAATCCGGGTCCAGCAGGAGCAGCCCGACGTCGTCACCGACTCCTACCTGCATTCGATGATGATGGCGGGAATCGTTGCAGCACACGAGACTACAGCCAATGCATCCGCGAACGCCTTCCGCCTGCTGCTCGAGAACCGCAGCGTGTGGGAGGAGATCTGCGCCGACCCGAGCCTGATCCCCAATGCCGTCGAGGAGTGCCTGCGCCACTCGGGTTCGGTCGCCGCGTGGCGCCGCCTGGTCACCGCCGACACCACGATCGGTGGCATCGCGATTCCCGAAGGCTCGAAGTTGCTGATCGTGACGTCATCCGCGAACCACGACGAGCGTCATTTCGACAACGCCGACGACTTCGACATCCGCCGGGAGAACTCGAGCGATCACCTGACCTTCGGGTACGGCAGTCACCAGTGCATGGGTAAGAACCTGGCACGCATGGAGATGCAGATCTTCCTCGAGGAGTTCACCAAGCGCCTCCCCCACATGGAACTGGTCCCGGATCAGGAGTTCACCTACCTGCCTAACACGTCGTTCCGCGGCCCCGATCACGTGTGGGTGCAGTGGGACCCGGAGAAGAATCCCGAACGTGCCGATCCGTCGATCCTCGATGATCGCCGTCCAGTGAAGATCGGAGAACCGTCGAAGACCGGCATTTCACGCACCGTGTCGGTCGACTCCATCACCCCCGCCGCCGACGGCGTCGTGCGCGTGCGCCTGTCCGATCCGTCGGGCAGGCCGCTACCCAAGTGGACTCCGGGATCGCATATCGACGTCGAACTCGGCGACCTGTCTCGGCAGTACTCGCTGTGCAGCAATCCGAATGACCTGTCGCACTATGAAATCGCAGTGCTGGAGGTACCCGCAAGCCGCGGCGGCTCCCGCTACGTGCACCACACGCTGCGTGCCGGCGACACCCTGAAGATGCGCGGTCCGCGCAACCACTTCAAGCTCGACCCGGATGCCCGGCGCTACATCTTTGTGGCGGGCGGAATCGGCGTCACCCCGATCGTCGCGATGGCCGACCACGCCAAAGCATCCGGGAAGGATTACGAGATCCACTACTGCGGAAGAGATGTCGCAACAATGGCGCTGCTCGACCGACTCTCGGACGAGCACGGCGACAGGCTGGTGGTGCACTCGGGTGCGGCGGGCAACCGCCTCGACATCCGAGCCCTGCTCGCGACGCCGGTCGAGGACACTCAGATCTACTCGTGCGGCCCGAAGCGCTTGCTCACCGCCCTCGAGGACGCGACGTCGCACTGGCCCGACGACTCGCTGCACATCGAACACTTCACGTCGAACCTCGCCACGCTCGACCCGGCCGCCGAGCACCCGTTCGAGGTCGAACTGCGCGACTCCGGTCTGACCATCCAGGTGGCGCCCGACCAGACGGTGCTCGACGCCCTGCGCGCGTCGAACATCGACATCCAGAGCGACTGCGAAGAAGGATTGTGTGGATCGTGCGAAGCCACCGTCCTCGACGGCGAAATCGATCATCGCGACTTGGTTCTCACCAAAACCGAACGAGCTCAGAACAAGTCGATGATGACGTGCTGCTCGCGCGCGTGCGGCAAGAAGATCACCCTCGCGCTCTGACCACCCTTCCGGAATCTCCAACCTCGAAAGGACTCTCAATGATCCTGTCAAGCCGCAACAGCGGTACCCGGCAAGCTCGGTTGCCAGGTGCGGTTGTCGCGGATGAGGGCATAGAGAACATCGACGCGACGCCGAGCCAGACAGAGGGTGGC
>NZ_JALPTB010000060.1 GCF_023218075.1 Rhodococcus sp. HM1
GCGGGACGGGGAGGGTCGTCGTCGTCGGCGCCGGTCTGGCCGGGGTTC
Source organism: Rhodococcus sp. HM1 (assembly GCF_023218075.1). Lineage (GTDB taxonomy): Bacteria > Actinomycetota > Actinomycetes > Mycobacteriales > Mycobacteriaceae > Rhodococcus. The sequence goes on from NZ_JALPTB010000060.1 coordinate 49, forward strand.
GGACCGCCGAGGAGCTGCGGCGGGCCGGATTCGACGGTGAGATCGTCCTGGTCGGTGCGGAGCCGCACCTGCCCTACGACCGCCCGCCGCTGTCGAAGGACGTGATCCGCGGCGAACGCGAGGACACGACGCTGCGGCCGCGCGAGTTCTTCGACGAGCAGCGCATCGACCTGCGGCTCGGCGTCGCGGTGGAGTCGCTCGACGACGCCGCGCGCACCGTCGCGCTGGCCGACGGCACCTCGCTCGGCTACGACGAGCTGGTCGTCGCGACGGGTCTGCGTCCCCGCCGCATCCCCGGCCTGCCCGAGCTCGCCGGAGTGCACGTGCTGCGGTCCGTCGAGGACAGTGTGGGTCTGCGCGCCGACATCCGCCCCGGCGGCACGGCCCTGATCGTCGGCGCCGGTTTCATCGGCTGCGAGGTCGCGGCGAGCCTGCGGGCGTGCGGCATGGACGTCGTGCTCGTGGAGCCGCAGCCCACACCGCTCGCGTCGGTGCTCGGTGCCGAGGTCGGCGGGTTCGTCGAGCGCCTGCACACCGCCGAGGGTGTGGACGTGCGCTCCGGGGTCGGGCTCACCGAGCTGCGCGGCGACGACCGGGTCACCGGCGCGGTCCTCGGGGACGGCACCGAGGTCGCGGTGGACCTGGTGGTCCTCGGTATCGGATCGGTCCCGGTCACCGAGTGGCTGGACGGTTCGGGTGTGACCGTCGACAACGGCGTGGTGTGCGACATCGTGGGCCGCACCTCCGCCGATCACGTGTGGGCGGTCGGCGACGTCGCGTCCTGGCAGCTGCCCGAGGGCGGCCGGAAGCGGGTCGAGCACTGGACGAGCGCAGGGGAGCAGGCCGCCGTGCTCGCGAAGGCGCTGCTCGGCGCCGACGGCGACCGGGCTGCTCAGGTCCCGTACTTCTGGAGCGACCAGTACGACGTGAAGATCCAGGGTCTGGGCGCGGTGTCGGCTCAGGACACCGTGCACGTGGTGCACGACGACGGCCGTAAGTTCCTCGTCTACTACGAGCGGGACGGCCGACTCGTCGGGGTGGTCGGCGGTGGTCTGCCGGCCCGGGTGATGAAGACGCGCGCGAAGATCGCGGCGGGTGCTCCGATCGAGGAGATGCTCGCACCGACCTCGTGATCGGGCACGTCCTGTGCCCGCCCCCGCCCGCCGCATCGGCGTCGCGCGCTAAATTCGTACGGTGATCGTTGCGCTCATCGACTCGGGATTCGGTTTGCTGCCGACCTCGGCGTGGCTGCGCCGATTGCGGCCCGACCTGGATCTGATGCTGTCGATGGACCCGGCCGGAGCGCCGTGGGGCCCGAAGCCGCGGGACTGGGTGATCGAGCGGGTCGTCACCACCGCGCGGCGCGCGGTCCGGCGCGGCGCCGACGTGGTGGTGCTGCCGTGCAACACCGCCTCGGTCACCGCCCTCGACGAGGTCCGCCGCGACCTCGGCGACGGCGTTCCCGTGGTCGGCACGGTCCCGGCGATCAAACCGGCCGCGGCGGTGTGCGACTCGGTGGCGATCTGGGCGACCGCCGCGACCACCGCCAGCAGCTACCAGGCCGATCTCATCGCGCAGTTCGCGAACGGCAGCGAAGTCGTCGGCGTCGCGTGTCACGGGCTGGCCGACGCCATCGACCGCGGCGACCGGGCGGGCGCCGCAGCGGCCATCGCCTCCGCGGTCGAGCGCACCCCGGCCGACGTCAGCGGGGTCGTGCTCGGCTGCACGCACTATCCGCTGGTCGCCGACTCGATCGCGGCGCAGCTGCCCGCCGGTGTGCGGTTGTTCGACAGCGCCGAGGCCGTCGCCCGCCAGACCCTGCGCCGCATCGATGCGCTCGGCCGGGAGGATCGCGGAGCGGGCCGCGTCGAGGTGTTCCTCAGCGGTGAACCGGGAGCGTTGCCGGCGGGGGCCCGGGCCTTCGAAGCCGGGAGGATCCTGCTCGCCCCCGCCGGTGACGCCGTCGGCTGACCGCTCATCCGAACGAGAGCTTCCCCATTCCGGTCATCCCGGCCGCGATGACCCGGGCGACGGTACGCAGGTCCTCGCGGTTGCGGGGCAGTCCGTCGAGGTCGAGCCACCGGTCGGTGCTGGCCGCCGAGAACATCGCGGACACCCACGCGGTCGCGCAGGCCCGCAGGGTGCCCGGCTGCACCGGGCCGGGGGCGCTGGCCTGCAGCAGCCGCACGGTGATGTCGTGCAGGTGCGAGCGCAGCCGGTACAGGTGGGACCGGATGTCCGGATGGGTGTCGGCCTCGCGCCAGATGATCACCCGCAGCACCGACGACCGGTGGTCGCGCAGGTTCAGCGCGGTGTCGAGGTTCACGAGGCTGGCGGCCGGGTCGCCGGGTTCGACCAGCGCGTTCACGTCGTCGATGGGTTCGGTCGGCATTCGTTCGGCGACGAGTGTTTCGAGAATGGCCTCCTTGGTCGGGAAGTAGTAGAAGATCAGGCCTTTCGGCACGTCTGCCGCCGCAGCGATGGACGCGGTGGCGGTTGCGTCGAAACCGTGGGTCGCGAACAGCTTTTCGGCGGCATCGAGGATGCGGGTGCGGGCCTCGCCGTCCTGTTGCGGGCGGCGCCGGCGTCGCCGGGGAACGTGTGTACTCACCTGCGCACCACCTTCGGTGATCCGAGAGGGGGCGAGGGCACGTCGGCCGCTCGCCCCGGGTCCCGGTATCAGGTGCGGATCAGTGATGGGTCGCCAGTCCGCCTCCGTGCATGCGAGCGTTCATGACAGGCAGGGCCGCGACGGCGACGACGACGGTGAGAACACCGACGATCCACGCGGTCCACGAGGCGCCCGTGTACTCGGTGTATCCCAAGACCCAAGGGGACAGGAACATCAGCACACCGAAGACACCCATTGCGTAGTCGATCGCGGCCATCGTCGGCCGTGCGATCTGCGCAATGCCGCACAATGCGACCAGCACACCGAGAACGATCAGCGACCACATGGCCGCGTCGTTGGTGTCGAGCCACAACGGCGACAGGGCGGCGAAGACGCCCAGAACCACGGCCACATAGTCCTGCAGCCGGCTGTCGGAGAACATGGTGAGCCTCCTCGTGAGAGTGTGTCCTTCCGTCTTTCGGTATAGGTCTGATCGACCGGTCGGTCAAGATGTCCGACGGTTGCGGTGCGGTAACGCTGCGTCCCAGTTCAGGGCGTGTTTTTGCCGAATCGTCATCTGACGGTCGGCGGGCGTGACAACGGCCCGGATCCGGGAGGGCGCCGGTGCGGACGCCGTACTCTCGTCAGCCGTGACCGATGAGAAGAGCACCGAGGACGTGCGGGTCGCGCTCGACGCCCTCGCCGACCCGGCCGCGGCCGCGCACCTGCGCCGGTTCTTCAAGACCGGACCGGGCGAATACGGGGAGGGCGACGAGTTCCTCGGGCTGCGGGTCCCGCAGACACGGGCGGTCGTCCGCCGCTTCCGGACATTGCCGATCGCCGAGGCGCGGGCCCTGCTCGACAGCCCGATCCACGAACACCGCCTGGCGGGACTGCTGATCCTCGCCGACCGGTTCGCCCGCGACCGCGACGCCCGGGACCGGATCGTCGAGTGCTACCTCGACGCACTGAACCGCGGTCGCGTGAACAACTGGGATCTGGTCGACTCGTCGGCGGACCGCATCGTCGGCGAATGGGTGCGCGAGCATCCCGACCGGGCCGGGCTGCTGACCGAACTCGTCGACGACCCGGACCTGTGGCGCCGCCGGGCCGGGCTGCTCGCGACCTTCGCGTTCGTCAAGGCAGGGGAGGCCGAACCGACGCTGACGCTGGCCGCGCGAGTACTCGACGACCGGCGGGACCTGATCCAGAAGGCGACCGGGTGGATGTTGCGGGAGGTCGGCAAACGCGTCGACCGCGCGCTGCTGGTGAGTTTTCTCGACGTCCACGCCGCGGCGATGGGCCGCACCGCGCTGAGCTACGCGACCGAGCACCTCGAGCCGGCCGAACGGGCCCGGCTGCGGGCACTGCGCTGAGCCGGCGGACACCCGGGCGCCCGCCGTCTCAGCGCTTCAGCGTGTCAGAACTGGATCTTGAGGTTGTCGCTGACCGGCTTGGCCTGGCAGCCCAGGATGTAACCGGACTCGATGTCCTCGGGGTCGAGGATGTCGCAGTGCTCCATCTCCACCTCGCCCTCGAGGACGGTGCACGCGCACGAACCGCACTCGCCTTCCTGGCACGAGTAGGGCACGTCGATGCCCTTCGCGAGCATGATGTCGACGAGCGTCTGCTTGCGCGGCCACGTCAGGGTGTGGGTCTCGCCGTCGAGCTCGACCTCGACGGTCGCGGCGTCGGCGGCTTCCTCGTCGCTGACCTCGACCGGCGCGACGTCGGCGAACGGATCACCGGCGAGCGAGTTGAACACCTCGGCGTGGACCCGGCTGCGCTCCATGCCCGCGGCGTGCAGCGCGGCGTGCACGGTGTCCATGAACGGGCCGGGGCCGCACATGAACGCCTCGTACCCGGTGTACGGGGCGGCGAGCGCGGCGAGCTGGTCGGCCGTGGGCAGGCCCTGCACGGATTCGAGCCAGTGCACGACGGTCAGGCGCGTCGGGTACTTGTCGGCCAGGGCGCGCAGTTCCTCGGCGAAGATGACCGACGATTCGTCGCGGTTGGCGTAGACGAGCACGACGCGGCCGCTGCCCTGGGTCAGGGCCGACTTGAGGATCGAGATGACCGGGGTGATGCCGCTGCCGGCGCCGAACAGCAGGAAGTCCTGGTCGAGCGATTTCGGGGTGAACACGCCGGACGGCGGGAGCACCTCGATGCGGTCGCCGGCGGAGATCTTGTCGCACAGCCAGTTCGAGCCGTAACCGTCGACGGTGCGCTTGACGGTGACCTTGGGAGAGTCGTCGGTGAACGGCGAGCTCGCGAGCGAGTAGCAGCGTGCCACCGAGCCGGTGAGGTCGCTGGGGATGCGCAGGGTGAGGAACTGCCCGGGCTTGTACGCGAACTTGTCCCGCAGCTCGGCGGGTACGTCGAAGACCAGCGAGCGTGCGTCGGACGTCTCCTCGATGACGGCTGAGACGGTGAGAACCACCGATCGTGAGCCGTGCGGCACCTCGACTGTCGTCATGGGGTGTTTCGTCCTCTCGTCGTGCAGGCTGCGCTTTCGAACAGCTGGGCCTCGGAACAGCCGGGCCTTGAACATGTGGTGCGGTCGCCGTCCGCCCAGCCGAACCAATCTAGAACGTGTTCTAGTTCAAGGGTAGCAGCCGGACCTGGCGACAAGGAAACGGTACCGGGCACCCCGCGGGGTCGACCTCGTCGCATCCCGGTCGGCGGGACATGCACCCTGCCCGACCGGGTAGGTGGCCGCACTCGACCGGACGGCTTCGGCGCGCAAACCGGACGGTTCCGGCCGGTAGCCCTTCACCGGCGGGCGGGCGTCGGCCACGGTGGACCCCGGATGAGATGTGGGTCACAACCGTGAGCCACCCGGCGACCGAGGAGAGACACGATGGCCATCGAGCTCAATCAGATCTGGGACTTCCCGATCAAGGAGTTCCATCCGTTCCCGCGCGCACTGATGGGTGTGGGCGCACACGACATCATCGGTGTCGAAGCCAAGAACCTCGGATTCAAGCGTGCCCTGCTGATGACGACGGGTCTGCGCGGCTCCGGCATCATCGAGGAACTGATCGGCAAGATCGAATACCAGGGGGTCGAGGTCGTCCTCTACGACAAGGTCGAGTCCAACCCCAAGGACTACAACGTCATGGAGGCCGCCGCCCTCTACCAGCAGGAGAAGTGCGACTCGATCATCTCCGTCGGCGGCGGCTCGAGCCACGACGCCGCCAAGGGCGCACGTGTCGTCATCGCCCACGACGGCCGCAACATCAACGAGTTCGAAGGCTTCGCGAAGTCCACGAACAAGGAGAACCCGCCGCACATCGCCGTCTCCACGACCGCCGGCACCGGCTCGGAGACGTCCTGGGCGTACGTCATCACCGACACCTCCGACATGGATCACCCGCACAAGTGGGTCGGCTTCGACGAGGCCACCATCGTCACCCTCGCCATCGACGACCCGCTGCTGTACTACAGCTGCCCCCAGCACTTCACCGCCTACTGCGGCTTCGACGTCCTCGCCCACGGCTCCGAGCCGTACGTTTCGCGCCTGGACTTCGCGCCGTCGCTGGGCAACGCGCTCTACTCGATCGAACTGGTCGCGAAGAACCTGCGCGAGGCCGTCTTCGAGCCGCGCAACCTCAAGGCCCGCGAAGGCATGATGAACGCCCAGTACATCGCCGCGCAGGCGTTCAACTCCGGCGGTCTGGGCATCGTGCACTCGATCTCGCACGCCGTGTCCGCCTTTTTCGACAGCCACCACGGCCTCAACAACGCGATCGCGCTGCCTCGCGTGTGGGAGTACAACCTGCCCTCGCGTTACGAGCACTACGCGCGCATCGCGACCGCGATGGGCGTCGACACCCGCAACATGACGACCGTGCAGGCCGCCGACGCCGCGGTCGAGGCCGCGATCCGGCTCGCCAAGGACGTCGGGATCCCCGACAACTTCGGGTCCGTGCGCACCGACTCGTACGAGAAGAACCAGATGAACACCAAGAAGTACGCGGGTCGCGGCGACACGATCCGCGGCGACGAGAAGACCGTGCGCGCCATCTCCGAGCACATCCAGGGCGACTGGTGCACCCCCGGCAACCCGCGCGAGGTGACGGTCGAGTCGATGATCCCGGTCGTCGACCACTGCATCAACCGGTCCTACTGACCCTGCATCCACCGGTCCGACGGACCGACCGATCTCGCGCCCGGGGCGGCGTTCCCCTGCCCTGCCCCGGGCGCGTTCTCACCGCGCGACAGGAGTACCGATGACCGCCTTCGCCGACAGTGCCGCACTGAAGGACGCGCTGCGCCGCCACGACTACATCGCCGACGACGAATTCGCGGTCGTCGTGCACCTGGCCACCGTCCTCGACCGGCCACTGCTGCTCGAAGGACCCGCCGGGGTCGGCAAGACCGAACTCGCCAAGGCCCTCGCCGCGGCCGGCGGACGCAAACTCGTGCGCCTGCAGTGCTACGAGGGCCTCGACGACAGCCGTGCCCTGTACGAATGGGACTACGCCAAACAGTTGCTGCACGTGCAGATGCTGCGCGACCGCATCGGCGACCGGCTCGCCGCGTACCCGGACCTCGCCGACGCCTCCCGCTTCCTCGCCGAGCAGGACTTCGGGCTGTACTCCGAGAGCTTCCTCGCCGTCCGCCCGCTGCTCGAGGCCGTGATCTCGCCCGAGCCGGTGGTCCTGCTCGTCGACGAGGTCGACCGCACCGAGGAATCCATGGAAGCGCTGCTGCTCGAGATCCTCGCCGAACGGCAGATCACCATCCCCGAGGTCGGCACGTTCACCGCACGCTCCGCGCCCTGGGTGATCCTCACCTCCAACGACACCCGCGAACTGTCCGCCGCGCTCAAACGCCGCTGCCTGCACTACCACGTCGGTTACCCGACGCCCGAACGCGAACGCGAGATCGTCACCGCCCGCGCTCCCGAGGTGCCGGCCGCGACCGCCGCGGAGGTCGTCGAATTCGCTCGTACCCTCCGCGAGATGCCGCTGCGCAAGAGCCCGTCCATCTCCGAGGTCATCGACGCCGCCCGCGCGGCCACCGTCCTGAGCGCGCACGCCGGGGACGGCTCGATCCGGCACGTGCGCGACGTCCTGCTCGCGGCGCTGCTCAAGTACACCGGCGACGTCACCCTGGCCCGGACCCGGCTCGACGGCACACCGGACCCCGAGGAATCGGTCGCCGACGTGCCACCGGCCGAACGGGTCACGGTCGCGTCCCGGCCGGCGAACACCACCACCGCGGTGTTCCGCGGTCGCGGTGGGGGAGGGCGGGACACCGCCCGTGTCGGCGCGAGGCGGTGACACCGTGCGCGTGAGCGACCTCGACGCCCGCCGCCCCGCGTATCCGCTCGACGTGGTCGCGGCCGTGTTCGCGCGACTGCTGCGACGCCACGGGGTCGCCGCATCGCCCGCCGAAACCATCGAGATACGAAGGGTTCTCGGCCTCATCGGTGCCCACGACCGCGACGTCCTGCGCGCGGCGCTGCGGGCGGTGTGCGCGAAGTACGCCCACGAACAGGCCGGGTTCGACCGTGCCTTCGACGCCCTGTTCCTCACCACCGTCCCCGACGCCGGCGGCGACGACAGCCGGCCCCTGCGCGCGCAGTTCGCGGAATCCCTGCCCGCCGCACTGGAAATCGACGACGAACAGCAACTCGCCCGCTACGCGGAGTACAACGAGCGCGCCGCGGAGGTCGGCGACCTGTTCGACACCCCCGAGGCGGACAAGGGGTTCAACCCCCACAAGGACGACGACGATGTGTCGATGACCTCGGCGGACGCGGATCTGTCCGTCGACACCGGCGCCGATTCGGGGCGCCGCGGCGTCACCTACACCGTCGACGTCGACCGGGCCGCGACCGCGACGGTCGGCGACCTGTCGGCGAATCCCGGTGCGGCCGTGTCGGGTTCGCTGTCGTGGGACGATCCGACGTCGATCCTGGCGTGGCTCGACGCCTACGATCCGCACCGCGCCTACGGCGGCGACACCGCCGACGAACAGCTCACCGAGGCACAACTGAACCGGCTCGTCGAGGCCGTCGAGGCGTTCGTCGCGGCGCTCGCGCAGACCGTCGAAGCGCCGGCGGACGATCCGTCCGAGGCACCGGTCGACCCGACCGCCGCGCACCGCGCCGAGATCGACCTGGCCTGCCACGAGGTGCTGCGCCGCATGCGCGGCCCGGCCCGTCCCCGGCCGCGCGAGCGGGCCCGCGGCCGCCTCGACCTGCGCCGCACCGTCCGCGGATCGATGCGCACCGAGGGGGTGCCGTTCCACCTTGTCGTCCGCTCACCCCGGCCGGACCGGGTGCGGCTGCTCGTCCTCGCCGACGTGTCGCTGTCGGTGCGGCCGGTCACCGCGTTCACGCTGCGTCTCGCCCAGGCGATGCACGGCCGGGCGCACCGGTGCCGCGTCGTCGCGTTCGTCGACCGGCCCGTCGAGGTGACACAGCAACTGCTCGCCGGTGGCGGCGACGGCGCGCTGGCACGGGTACTGGCACACCCGGCCGTGGACCTCGAGGCGTCGAGCGACTACCGACGGGTCTTCGACGAACTGCTCACCGACCACGCCGGTCTCCTCGATGCGCGCACCTCGGTGCTCGTCGTCGGCGACGGTCGCTGCAACGGCCTGCCCGCGCGCGCCGACCGGCTCGCGGACCTGCGCCGCCGCGTGCACCGCCTGGCCTGGATCACCCCGGAACCGGAACGGTACTGGCAGCAGGCGACGTGCGCGATGCCCGACTACGCGGAGGTGTGCGACCGGGTCGTGGTCGCCCGCGACGGCGCGCAACTGCTCGACCGCGCCGCCGAACTCGGCCACGCCCTGCGCTGACCCCGCCGCATTCCGGGTGAATGTGCCCCTCATCCGGTTTCGGGTACGGGGGACCGGTCCGGGGGATACGGTGCAGGCACACCCTGGTACACCAGTTGGGCGGGGGGAATTGCGATGACCGACCGCACAGTGGCCGAGCGAGCGGAGTCACTGCGGCACGACCTCGGTGCACTCGACCGGCGGGTCGGCGACCTCGTCGAGTCGCTCGAGGTATTCGACCGGGAGGACATGCACGGGGCCGGCGAGTCCGCGCGGCGGGAGATGCTGGACCTGCTCAGCGACGCCCGTCTCGATCTGCACGCCGCCCGCGACCACATCGAGAGGCTGGTCCGGTACGCTGCCAAGTTCGATCTGTGAGCGTGCGCGCCGATCCGCCCCGGCGACCGGCCGGCCGCTGTTAGCGTCGAACGGGTGAGGACGCCAGCCGAGGTCCGCCCGGGTGTCCGGGCCGCAATCGCCGTGGTGGCCGCCGTTGGAGTGCTCGGAGCGTGCACGTCGGCGGTGGGCGACGCGCAGGACACCTCCGCGGCGTGCACCGCGGCACCGAACGGCACACCGCTCACGGCACCGCCGGCGCCGCAGGAAACCGATCGCGACCTGTCCACCAACCCGGAGATCGCCACCGGATATCGCGACGGGATGGTCGCGGTGAATGCCGGAGAGTTCGCGGTCTCGACCGCCAATCCGATTTCGACGGAGGCGGCGTGCGAGGTGCTGCGCGACGGCGGCACCGCAGCGGACGCGCTGGTCGTCGCCCAGGCCGTGCTCGGTCTGGTGGAGCCGCAGTCCTCGGGTATCGGGGGCGGCGCGTTCCTGATGTACTTCGACGCGGCGACCGGGCAGGTCCAGGCGTACGACGGCCGGGAGACCGCGCCGGCAGCGGCCACCGAGAACTATCTGCGCTGGATCAGCGACACCGACCGCACCGAACCGCAGCCCGACGCCCGCGCCAGCGGCCGTTCCATCGGCGTGCCCGGCGTGCTCCGGATGCTCGAGGACGTCCATCGCGACCACGGAAAGACCGACTGGGCGCAGCTTTTCGAACCGGCGGTGACGCTTGCCGACGACGGTATCGAGATCAGCGATCGGCTCGCGCAGTCGATCGCGGACTCCGCCGCCGACCTCGCGCGGGACGAGGCGGCCGCCGCGTACTTCCTCGAAGCGGACGGCGCTCCCAAGACCGAAGGCACCGTGCTGACCAACCCGGCGATGAGCAAGACCCTCGGGGCGATCGCCGCCGGTGGGGCGGACGCCTTCTATACCGGTGCCATCGCGACCGCGATCGTCGACGCCGTCGACACGACCTCCGGCGGGCGGACCCCCGGAGAGATGACCGTCGACGACCTCGCCGGGTACCGGGCGAAGCAGCGAACCGCGCTGTGCACCCCCTACCGGTCCTACGAGATCTGCGGGATGCCGAACCCGTCGTCCGGCGGCATCGCGGTCGCCGCGACCCTCGGCATCCTCGAGAACTTCGACCTGTCGGCCTTCCCGCCGGCCGACGTCGACGCGAACGGCGGTGTCCCGGACGTGGAGGCCGTCCACCTGATCGCCGAGGCCGAACGGCTCGCGTACGCGGATCGCGACAAGTACGTCGCGGACTCCGATTTCGTGCCGCTGCCCGGTGGCTCACCCGAGACCCTGCTCGACGAGACCTACCTGAAGGAACGGGCCGCGCTGATCGACCCGAACCGCAGCATGGGCACCGCCCGGCCCGGTGACTTCGGGCCCGTCCCGATCGGGGCACCACCGCAGGTCCCCGAGCACGGCACCAGTCACATCTCCGTCGCCGACCGCTACGGGAACGTCGCCGCGATGACCACGACCATCGAATCGGCGTTCGGTTCGTTCCACATGGTCGACGGATTCCTGCTGAACAACCAGCTCACCGACTTCGCGGCCGAGCCGGTCGACGAGACCGGCACGCCGGTCGCGAACCGGGTGGAGCCCGGCAAGCGACCGCGCAGTTCGATGTCGCCGACCCTCGTGTTCGAGCGCACCCCCGACGGCGCCCGCGGCGCACCGGTGCTCGTGACCGGCTCGCCCGGCGGCTCGGTGATCATCCAGTTCGTGGTGAAGACCCTGGTGAACATGCTCGACTGGGGTCTGGACCCGCAGCAGGCGGTGTCCGCCGTCTCGTTCGGCGCCGCGAACACCCCGGTCACCGGTGTCGGAGGGGAACATCCCGCGATCGACGGGTCCGACGACGGCGCCCACGACCCGCTCGTCGCCGCCCTGCGCGAACGCGGGCACCAGGTGTCGGTCGCGCCCCAGTCCAGCGGCCTCAGCGCACTGTGGCGTACGGACACCGGCTGGGTCGGCGGTGCCGATCCGCGCCGGGAGGGCGCGGTCATGGGTGCCCAGGGATGACGCCGGCACCACCCGGGTGGCCGGGAGGTTGCCGCGAACCGGCGCTCTACGTGCAGGTACCGGCCTATCGGGATCGGGAGCTCGGGCCCACCCTGCGGGACCTGTATGCGCAGGCAGCGCACCCCGAGCGGCTGCGGGTCCGGGTCATGTGGCAGCGGACCGAGGACGACGTGCTGCCCGACGACGTCGTGGCGCTTCCCGGGTTGGAGATCGACGAGATCGCGGCGAGCAGGAGCGAGGGCTGCAACTGGGCTCGACGACGATTGCAGGGTGCGTGGAAGGACGAGCCTTACACCCTGCTGATCGACTCCCACCACCGATTCGCCGCCGGCTGGGACGAAACGGCGGTGGGGATGCTGGAAGGACTGCGCGCGGCCGGGATCGCGAAGCCGATTCTCACGGGGTATCTGCCCGCGTACAGTCCGGACGACGACCGCTGCCGGGGGATGCGCCCGCTCCGGATCTATCCGTACCTGCGCGACCGAGGTGTGCTCACCCGGCTGCGGGGTGCGGCAATGCTGGGCTTCCCGGAACTCGGGGCTCCCGCCCCCGCGGACTTCGCGTCCCTGCACTTCCTGCTCGCCGCCGGCCGCTACAACAAGGAGGTGCGGTTCGATCCCGGGGTGTACTTCTTCGGCGACGAGGTGCTCACCAGCGTCCGGGCTTTCGCCGCCGGATATCGACTCTTCCACCCGCACCGGGTGATCGGTTGGCACGCGTACGAACGCGACACCCGGCGGACGCACTGGTCCGACCACGGCGGATACGACGAACGTCAGGAGCGATCGCTCGAGGCACTTCGGCGCTACCTCACCGGTGACGGCGAGGTCTCGCCCGTGGACGTCTCCGCATTCGAGTCACACGTCAACCTGACCCTGGTGACGTCATGATCGACACCGCTGTCACACTTCGCCCGGGAACGGTGACGTGCGTCGACGAGTTTCTCGACGCCGACGAGTGCGCCCTCATCGGCGACGATCTCCGATTCACCTATTGGCGGCCGAGTTCGGTGCTCCGCCGCGACGCCGAGGGGCGGCGATTCACCGGTCTTTCGATCGATCGCACCAGTTCGACCACCGACGAGACCTGGCTGAGCGACGAAGCGCGCGAACTGCTGAGGCGGGTCGAGGCGAGACTGGCCGCCGACTTCGGTGTTCCCGCCGATCGTTTCGAACCCTGGCAGATCGTGCGGTACCGGGCGGGAGAGCGCTTCGAGGAGCACCACGACAGCGGCTTCTTCTCCGGTGACCGGTGGGGTGAACGGTCGGTGTCCGTGCTGATCTACCTCAGCGACTCGCAGTCGGGGGGAAGCACCTGGTTCCCGGTCCTCCGAGAACGATTCCGGCCGCGCGCCGGGAGACTGCTCGCCTGGCCGAATCTCCTGCCGGACGGATCCGTCGATCAGCGGATGCGGCACACCGCGCGGCCTGCCCGGCGAGTCAAGACGATCCTGACCACGTGGGTGCGTGAGGCGCCGACGACGACGAATCCCGCCGAGTGAGAGGTAGCGCCGTGGCTGTGTCGGACCGAGAACGTCGCGTAGTTCAGCAGATCATCAGGGAACACGGCCCGACCCTGGACCTGATCGCACATCCGGAGGTCCTGGTCGAGATCATCCGCAAGTGGGCATTCGACCTGGTCGAAGTGCCCGATGGTGGCCTACCGGGCGGTGTGGGGCCGGTGAATCCCCCGACGAGCCACGTCGAAGGCCCGGAACTGGAGGACGTTCTCAGGGCGATCCTGGCGGTGGGCCGGAAGGTCGACAAGATCAGCCGCAGGCTCGGCGACTGAGCCCGAGGCCGCTCCCGACTTCGCCGGTACCTACCCGATCGGGTAGGTACCGGACCTACCCGTCGACCCGGTGCCCCGGCCGCCCACCCGGCCTACGCTCGAAGGACCGTAAGCTGGATCACACGCCGCAATCGCCGGGGACGTCAGGAGTGCTGCAGTGGCCGTCGCCATACCGGAACGTCGAACCGAATCGGGGAACGCCGGAAGGGAGACGCCCACGCCGGCGAAGTTCCATGCCCCCGAGATCGTGTTCGGTGCCGGATCCCTCGCCGAGGCCGCGCACGCGACCGTGCGCCTCGGCGGCAGCCGGCCGATGCTCGTCACCGATCCGGGACTCGTCGAGGCCGGATGGGTCGACGAACTGCGCCACCACCTGGACGAACAGGGCCTGGCCCCGGTCGTGTGGAGCGAGCTGACCCCGAATCCGAAGGACTTCGAGGTTGCCGCCGGTCACGAGCTCTACCGTGCCGAAGGCTGCGACGTGCTGGTCGGGCTCGGCGGTGGCTCGGTGATCGACGCCGCCAAGGGCATCGCCGTGCTCGCCGCGAACGGCGGCAGCATCCTCGACTACGAGGGCGTGGACCGGGCACCGCTGCCGATCCCGCCGATGGTGATGGTGCCGTCCACCTCCGGCACCGGCGCGGACGTGTCGCAGTTCTGCGTCGTCACCGACACCACCCGCAACACCAAGATCACCATCATCGGCCGGTCGCTGGTGCCCGACCTGACCGTCATCGACCCGCGGCTGCTGACCACCATGCCCGACGACCTGAACGCGGCGACCGGGCTCGATGCGCTCACCCACGGCATCGAGGCGTTCGTCTCCCGCGCCCACAACCCGCTCACCGACCATCACGCGCTGCGGGCCGTCGCGATGGTCACCGGCACCCTCGTCCACACCATCGACGACCCCCACGAGATGACGCACCGCACCGCCATGGCCCAGGCCAGCCTCGAGGCCGGCCTGGCGTTCACCAACGCGATCCTCGGCGCGGCGCACGCGATGAGCCACCAGGTCGGCGGCCTGCTCGACCAGCCGCACGGCGTCATCAACGGGGTGCTCCTCCCGCACGTGATCCGATTCAACGCCGCCGCCGACCCGGCACCGTTCGCGGCGATCGCCGCGGCCCTCGGCCTGGACGAGCACCGCGGCCCCGCACAGGAGGCCGCCCTCGCCGTCGCCGACCGCGTCGAACGACTCGCCCGCGAGGTCGGGGTGCCGCGCGGACTGCGGGAACTCGGTGTGCGAGAACAGGATCTGACCCGCCTCGCCGAGGGTGCCCTGCGCGACGCGTGCATGTCCACCAACCCGCGCGCGGCGACCCACGAACAGATGGTCGCGCTGTTCCGGGCGGCGTTGTGAATCCCGCTGCCCCGGACCTGTCCCAGCTCACCGGCCTGCGGTCGGGCAAGCCCACGTTCTACCCGCAGTATCGCGGCGCCGCCGAACGTCTCGAACGGGTCGTGCACGCCCTCGAACTCATCTCGCGGGCGCTCGTGCGCACCGTCGAGGGACCCGAAACGCTGATCTGCGCGGTCGCGGAGGCCGCCCGGGCACACCTGAGCGCCCGCTGGGTGGTGTTCGCGCTCGCCGACGGCATGCTGCCCGACGCCGGACCCCGCCGGCTCGTGCTCGGACCGGACGCGACGCCCTTCCTCGTCGACAACGTCGAGGGCCCACCGCTGCCCGACGAGGTCGTGCGCTGCCTCGACGACATCCGCGGCGGCAGCGTCGACCGGGATCCGGTCGTCGAGGGCCATCACGCGTTCGTGCCGATCGTGCTCGGCGGTGGTGTCGCCGGGGCGATCGCGGCGTGGACACCGGAGCATCGGACACTCGACGCCACCGACCGCGCGGTGCTGTCCATCCTGGCCAGCCAAACCGCTGTGGCCCTGCAGAATTCGGCCCTCTATCAGCGGGGCCAGCTGCTGCTCGAACGCGCCGAGGAAGCCTACCGGGAAGCGAACCGGGCCGCCGCCGACCTGCAGTCACGCAACGCCGAACTCGAAGCGACCCTGCGCGAACTGGAACGGACCCAACGGCAACTCGGTGCCGCCCACCGGCAACAGGCACTCGACGACGAACGGCACCGCATCGCGCGCGAACTGCACGACAGCGTCACCCAGGCCGTGCTGTCGGCGGGCATGCAGATCGAGGTGTGCCGCAGCGACATTCCCGACAGCGAACGCGCCGGACGTCTCGACCTGGCAAAGGAATTGACACGCCGCGCCGTCGAACAGCTGCGGTCGGCGATCTACGCGCTCAACCATCCGTCGGACGCGGATCGGTCGTCGCTGCCGGAGATGCTCGAGCAACTGCGGGTCGCGCACACCCCCGGCGAACTCGACATCGTGATCCGGGTCGGCGGCACTCCCGTCGAACTGTCCGGCGACGTCGAGCACGCGTTGCTGCGGATCGCGGGGGAGGCGCTGTTCAACGCGGTCGTGCACGCGAACGCGACCCGCGCCGTCCTGCGGCTGACGTACGGACCCGAGTCGGTGCTGCTCTCGGTCGCCGACGACGGCGACGGTGATCCCGCCCGCATCCGGGTGATGTTGCGGCTGGCCGCCGGCAGCGACTTCGACGGCCGGCACCGCGGCCTGGCGAACATGCAGGCGCGTGCCCACGAGTTCGGCGGCCGGCTCGAGGTGCGCCGCGCCCGAATCGGGGGAGTCCGGGTAGCGGTGCGCATCCCCATTCCGAAAACCGTTCCGCAGGAAGAGGATGCGGCGAGAACAGGAGAACAGCAATGACGGTGCCACCGCCGCGGACCCGCCGGGACACCGTGAGGATCGTGCTCGTCGACGACCATGCGATCCTCCGTCAGGGGCTGCGGTCGATCCTCGACCGGGAACCCGACCTCGAGGTCGTCGGGGAGGCGTCCTCGGAGAACGAAGCGCTCGTACTCGTCGACCGGATGCGCCCCGACATCGTCCTGATGGATCTGAAGCTCTCGGCCGGGTCGGACTACGAGGGGCTGACCCTGTGCAGCCAGTTGTCCGCTGCCCACCCCGGGCTCGGGCTGCTCGTGCTCACCACGTTCCTCGACGAGCAACTCGTCGTGCGGGCCGTGCACGCCGGCGCGCGCGGCTACGTCGTCAAAGACGTCGACACCACGGAACTGGTCCGCGCGATCCGGGCCGTCTCGCGAGGCGAGAGCGCGTTCGACTCGCGCAGCGCCGCGGCGGTGGTGCGCACGCTCAGCGGAAAGGTCCCGCAGACCGAACAGCTCACCGACCGCGAACTCGAGGTGCTGCGACTACTCGCCGCAGGACTGTCGAACGCGAAAATCGGTGAGCAGCTGTTCATTTCGGCCACGACGGTGAAGTTCCACGTGAGCAACATCATGCGCAAGCTCGGCGTCGGCCGCCGCGCCGAAGCGGTGTACGCGGCGAGCAAGCAGGGACTGATCTAACGCCTCGTGCGCGCTTTCGGCACCTCCCGCAGCCGAAAGCGCGCACGACGTCAGCACGTGCGAGGGGTTTCCTCGCCCGCGAAGCGCTTGGTCAGGAAGTCCATCGCCTGCCCGAGGCCGAGTACCGCCGCCGACATGTGGTCGGGGGTCGGGGTCTCGAGGCTCTGGACGTGCGCGCCCGCCGCGCAGTACCGGGCGAGCGTCGCGGTGATCGAATCGACCGGGATCAGCGCGTCGGTCGGGCTGTGCCATTCGAAGATCGGCATGGGGGGAACGCCGGGGTACAACTCGAGGCTGTTCTCGTCGACGACGGCCAGGGCGCCCGGTTCGTCGGTCAGCCGGCTGATCGGGCTGACCTGCGGCAGGCTGCCGCCCGCGCCGATCCGCAGGATGTCGTTGGTGCACGCGGCACTGAGGCCGTCACGCATCGCTTGCCCGGCGGGAGTGAGCCGTCCGCTGAGATCGATGCGGTCGGGGTATTCGCGTTCGAGCCCGAGGGCAGCGGCGAACGCCAGGCCGAACGCCGGATGCGGATCGGTGCCGATGCCGTCGGCCATCTTCCGCAGGTTCATCGGGACACCGCCCATCGCGGCTCCGACGATGTTCAGTTCCGGCGCGTAGGTCGGCGCGAGGGCGGCCGCCCACCCGGTGGCCATGCCGCCGCCGGAGTACCCGGCGAGCGTGACCGGGCTGTTCGCGACCTGCAGCTCCGGTGCCCGCTGGACCGCCCGGATGCCGTCGAGCGTGATCTGGCCGCCCAGCTTGGCGGCCCCGTACGCGCTGGTCGGTCCGAGATGGTCCGGGATCGCCACCGTCCAGCCTCGCTGCAGCGCGACGTTCAGGCCGACAGCCTCGCGGATCTCGAGGTTCGGATCGGTGGTCCACAACGTCTGCGACGGTGCGCACTGCGGTCCGAGTGCGTTGATCACGTGCTGGAACGACAGCAGCGGCCCGTCCGGTGCCTTGCCGACGGGAGCGAGCACCGTCGTCACCGCGGTGATCGGCTCGCCCTGTGAATTCGTGGAGCGGAAGCTGAGCTGCCAGGTGTCGGCCCCGGTGATTCCCGCCGGGGTCGGCATGCGCCGGATTCCGAGAACGTCACCCGGTGTGGAGGAGGAAGCAGCGGCGGCGGGCCGGTAGAACGGGTCGGCCGGCAGCGGCGGGTATACGGGTGCGGCGCCGGCCGGAGCGGTGGATGCGATGGTTGCGACCGCGGCTGCGACGCACACGGCCCCGGACAGAATTCCACGGCGCAGAATTCCACGGCGAACTCGGGTACCCACAGACAACCTCCACAGACGAACAACCCCGCCGACAGTGGCGGGAGACAACGATCCGTCGCATTATCGACCATCGATCACAGATAGTTACGAACGGGACACTGTGCCCTCGACTCGTTACGCAACAGAAACCATCGGCTCGCGCGGTACGAGAACCTCGTGCGGTTCCGAGAACCCGGCGACCGCTGCCACTCCCGAGTAGCCTCCCGAACATGACGAAGGCACTCTCCGTAGTTCAACTCGTCAAAACCTTCGGCTCGACCCGAGCCCTGGACGGCCTCGACCTCGAGGTGCGCGTCGGGGAGGTGCACGGCTTCCTCGGGCCCAACGGCGCCGGCAAATCCACCACTATTCGAATCCTGCTCGGCCTGCTCCGCGCCGATTCCGGTCTCGTGGAACTCCTCGGCGGAGATCCGTGGCGCAACTCCGTGGACCTGCACCGGCGGCTGGCCTATGTGCCGGGCGATGTGAACCTGTGGCCGAACCTGACCGGGGGTGAAGCCATCGACCTGTTGGCCGGTCTGCGCGGGGGCATCGACGAGCGCCGCCGGGCCGACCTGCTGGACAGATTCGAGCTCGATCCCACCAAGAAGGCCCGCACCTACTCGAAGGGCAACCGGCAGAAGGTCGCGATCGTGGCCGCCCTCGCCTCGGACGTGGAGTTGTTCCTGTTCGACGAACCCACCTCCGGGCTGGACCCGCTCAAGGACGAGGTGTTCCGGGACTGCGTGCGCGAAGCCGTCGCCGACGGCCGATCGGTCCTGCTGTCCAGCCATACCCTGTCCGAGGTCGAGGCCCTGTGCGATCGGGTCACGATCATCCGGCAGGGACGCACCGTCGAATCGGGAAGCCTGAGCGAGCTGCGGCACCTCACCCGCACCTCGATCCGTGCCGAAACGGCCCGTCCCGCAGTTGGTTTCGGTGATCACCCCGGCGTCCACGACCTGGAGATCGAGGGACTGCGCGTGCAGTGCGAAGTCGATACCGCCCAGCTCGACGAGGTGCTGCGCCGGCTGCTCGACTTCGAACTGACGTCCCTGACCTGCACCCCACCCACGTTGGAGGAGTTGTTCCTGCGGCACTACGGCGACGAGGTGCCCGGCGGGAGCGGACTGTGAGCACCGTCGCGACCGGCAGGCATCCGAGCCCGGCCTACGCCGGCACGGGCAGGCTGATCCGCCTGGCGCTGCGCCGCGACCGCGTGCAGATACCGGTGTGGCTGGTGGCGTTCGCCGTCGTCTACGCGATCTCGGTGGTGAGCCTGAAGGACCTGTACCCGACCGCGAACGACCTGCACCTGATCGCGGTCAGTTCCGCCGTGTCCCCGGTGGTGCTCGCCACCAACGGGCTGGTGTCGGGCGACAGTCTCGGTGCGGTCGTGGCCGCCCAGACGCTGCTGTTCCTGGCGCTCGCCGCCGGGCTGATGAACTCGATGATGGTGGTTCGGCACACCCGGCAGAACGAGGAGACCGGGCGGGCGGAACTGGTCGGCGCGGCCGTCGTCGGACGCCGGGCCATGCTCACCGCGGCGCTGCTGGTTGCACTCGCCACGGACGTCGTGCTGGCGGTGCTGCTCACGGTCGTCTCCGTCGCGTTGGGACTGCCCGTGGGTGGTTCGCTGGCGCTCGGAGCCGCGACGGGTGCCACCGGGCTCGCCTTCGCCGGTGTCGCTGCGGTGACGGCGCAGGTCGCCGAGGGATCCCGAGCCGCGAACGGGCTCGCGGGCGCCGCCCTGGGCCTGTCGTTCCTGCTGCGTGCGGTCGGCGACACCACCGGCAGCGTCGACGAGTCCGGGATCCGGGTCACCAGCGCGTGGCCGTCGTGGCTCAGCCCGATCGGCTGGGCGCAACAGGTCCGGCCGTTCGACGCCGACAAATGGTGGGTCTTCGCGATCTTCGCGCTGTTCGTCGTCGCGACCGTGTGGCTCGCCTACGCCTTGACCGGAAGGCGCGATCACGGTGCCGGACTCGTGCAGCCGCGCCCGGGCCCGGCCCGGGCCGCTCCGCGCCTGCCGACGGCTCTCGGATTCGCGTGGCGCATGCAGCGCACGACACTGCTGTGGTGGGCGCTGGGCATCGCGGTGCTCGCGGTGACGTACGGGAGCATTGCGGACGAGATGGACAACTTCCTCGACGAGGGCGGCGCGGTCGCCGACATGATGACGCAACTCGGCGGCGGCGCCGAGGCGCTCACCGATGCGTACTTCGCCGTGACCTTCCTGATGATGTCCTTCTTCACCGCCGCGTACGCGGTGCAGGCGGTGCTGCGGATGCACGGTGAGGAGAGCTCCGGCCGCGTGGAACCGCTGCTGTCGACCGCGCTCGGCCGAGCCCCGTGGATGCTGTCCCACGTCGTCGTGGTGGTCGTCGGAATCGTGGTCCTGCACGTGATTCTCGGTGTCGCGGTCGCGGTTCCGTACGGCATCGCGATCGGGGACGTCGGGGGACCGCTCGGCGAGCTGATGCCGGCTGCGCTCGCATTCGTCCCGGCCGTGCTGCTGGTCGCCGCGACGGCCGTCCTGTGCGTCGGCGCCTTCCCGGGACGCGCGGCGAGTATCGCGTGGGGCCTGTTCGTGGTGTGGGTGCTCATCGGCCAGATCGGGCCGCTGCTGAACCTGCCGCAGTGGGTGATGGATCTGTCGCCGTTCGTGCACGTGCCGGCGCTGCCGGCGGCCGAGCTGCGAGCCCTCCCGCTGGTCGTGCTCACCGTCCTGGCGGTCCTGCTCGCCGCGGCCGGCGTTGCGGCCCTGCGCCGCCGCGACATCGCCGTGCAGTGACCGGTTCACCCGTGCTTCGCGGCCCGGGCTGCCTCGGCGAACGCCTGCATGCCGGGAAATTCGGCGTCGAAGCTGTAGTCGCCGGACGGGACCGGGGTCGCGCCCTGGCCGGGCCGGTCGTGGCGGCGGTTGATCCAGACCGAGCGCAGTCCGTGGCGCTTGGCGGGCACGTGGTCGTGGAACAGCGACTGCGCGACGTGCAGCAGGCGGTCGCGGGGAATCTCCAGTTCGGTCAACGCGTCGTCGAGCGCCTCGAAGTGGTTCGGGGCGGGCTTGTAGGCGCCGACGTCCTGCGCGGTGATGATCCGGTCGAACGTGACCCCGAGACGGGCGTTGCTGCCCGCGAAGCCCTCGCGGTGCACGTTGGAGACGATGATGAGCGTGTAGTCCTGCGCCAGTGACGCCAGGGCCGCAGCGGAATCCGGGAACGCGGGCCAGTCCGGAACAGATGCGCCGAGCCGGGCCGCCCATTCGTCGGACACGTCGGCGCCGAGCGCCGCACCGGTACGACGGAACGCTTCGGCCAGGATCTGCGGGTACAGCGCGCCGGGCATGTCCTGTTCGGCGGTGGCCTCGCCGTCCCCGTACGCCAGGAGCAGGTCCTCGCCGGACACGTCGAGTCCGGCTTCGCGCGCCCACGGGGCCAGGACGGCGGTGAGGCCGGTCTCCCAGTCGATGAGCGTGCCGTAGCAGTCGAAACTCAGTGCGTCGAACTCCGAAAGATCCAGCATGGTTCTCCTTCTCAGCGGAGCGTCGTGTGGTGTGAATTGTGTTCGCGTGGCGGACACAATTCCACTCGGAACGGAGTCTCAGCGCGCGACCGGCTGCCGGAGGATCGTGCGCTGCTTCTGCGGCGCGATCTTCCGGAAGTCGCTGAGATAGATCTCGTGATGCTTGCCCGTCATGCGAAATCCGTTGCCGGGGACGAAGTCGTGATGCAGGCGGTCGAGCACGTCGGCCTCGTCGTCGAACGACCCGACGTGCAGTGTCTGCACGCACTTCCCTTCGGACAGGGTCTCGAGCCGCACGTTGTCGAGACGTGCCGGCCGGTTCTTCGCACCGGCCTGATCGACGGCAGCCGTGAACTCCTCCCGCCCGATCCAGTCCGGCACCATGACCATCAGGGTCCAGTTCCACTGTGACTTGTCCCGTGCCGACGTGAACGAGTCCATGTCCTCGGCCCACCACAAACCCTCGAGTGGCGGGACGACATAGTCGCGGCCGAGGTCCCGCTTGCTCGCGAACTTCACCTTGTACGCGACCGGATACAGTGCTTCGACGGCTTCGGCGAATGCCGGCGACGAATTCGGATCGCCGTGCCCGTCGATCATGAGGTACTGCATGTCCGGCACGTCGAGGACCCGGAACTGTCCGCGGACGGCGCGGTAGGTGTCGAGGGTCCTCTTGAAATCGACTTTCTCGGCCATTCCCCCTCCTCGGTGCGTCAGGATGCGTCGAGCACCAGCCACCCGCCGTGATGTTCGAACACCTCGAAGTCCCGGCCGGTGGATTCACCGAGCCGCGTCAGTGCGTCGAGGTCGAAGGTGCGTACGTGGCCGTGGCAGGCGGTGGCCGCGTCCTCGAACGGCACCGCGATCACCACCCGCTCCCGGGCGATCCGCAGCGCTTCGGCGACGACCGCGGCACCGATCGTGTCGTCGACGTGTTCGAGCAGGTGGATCGCCGTGACCGTGTCGGCGCTGTCGTCCGGGACCGGCACGTTCGCGGCGTTGCACACCAGGGTGTCGACGGGCAGGCCGAGGCGCGGGGCGACGGCGTCGAGCAGGGACATGGTGCCCGGAAGGATGTCGGTGGCGGTCACCTGAGCTCCCGCGCCGGCCAGGCGCAACGGCAGGAAACCGAAGCACGACCCGAGGTCCAGCACGCGACCGCGGACCAGTTCCGCGGCCTTGTCGTGGATGGGCGCGAAATCCGCTGTGCCGTCGAGAAGTTCACCCAGGGAGTTGTGGTAGTAGGTGACCCACGCGTCGAGGGGATCGGGGATCGTCGAACGCACCAGCCCGACCATCGTCAACTCGAACTCGTCCTGTCCGAAGTCGGTGTCCTCGATCGATGCGGTGACGCCGGCGACGAGCCGTTCGCTGAGATCGGCCGGTCCGAGCGAATGCGTCACGTGCAGGCGGCCGTCGTTGCGGCGCAACGTCAACGGGCCGGACTCGACGCGTTCGACCGTGACATGATCGTGCGTCCAGCGTCCGGGTGTGCAGGGGGCGAGGGAATCGAGCACGCTCATGACTGGGCCTCGTTCGGTGGGACGGCCGGGGAGTTCAGCCCACTGTAGAGGGTGCGCATCCCCGAGGCCAGCAGGTCGGGTAGTTCGGCGGAGTCGTCGGCGAGCCATTGTTCGTATGCCGAGACCGCCACGGCGAGCATGAGATAGGCGACGGTACGCGGGAAGTGATCGTCGGCCGAGGCGCCGGTCCGGGCGGCCACGAACTCGGCGATGACCCGCCGCCAGCCCTGGTACATCACCGACGAATACGCCTGCAGGGTCGGGTTGCGCAGGATCAGTTCCATGCGGGCGCGGTGTCGCTGCGCCTCGGACTCGGGGAAGGTGTTGAAGTCCAGCAGCGCCGACGCCAGGGCCTCGGCGAGGGGCATGTCCTCGGGAAGTGCGGACAGGTGGGCGCGCATGTGTGCGAGGTGCTCGTCGAAGTCGCCCCACGGCACCGCGTTCTTGGACGGGAAGTAGCGGAAGAACGTGCGGCGTGCGATCCCGGCGGCTTCGGCGATCTCGTCGACGCTGGTCTCGTCGAAGCCGCGTTCGCGGAACAGTTCGATGCCGACGGCGCTGAGTCCCTCCCTCGTGGTGGAGGGGCGCCGACCTGTCCGAGCGGACGGTTTCCGACGGCTACGCATGATTCCCTCGATCCATAGATGACATTCTGCACTCGATGCCATTACAGTGGTGAACCGAGTCACAACGCAAGACCGGTTGTGGCGTCGACTCCACACCTGGAGCAGAAATCCGAGGAGGAAACATGTCCGATCGTGACAACGCGGTGATCGAGTCCGAGCTCATCGAGGAGTCCCTCGTGGAAGAGGTCTCCATCGACGGCATGTGCGGCGTGTACTGACATGACCGCACCCGGAGCCACCGCCGTGGCAACTGCACAGTTCGATCCGGGCGCCACGTGGCGGCTCCACCCGCAGGTAGCGCTTCGCCCCGAGCCGTTCGGGGCGTTGCTCTACCACTTCGGCACCCGCAAGCTGTCGTTTCTGAAGAACACCGTGATCGTCGAGGTCGTCCGCTGTCTGGGCGAGCACGATTCGGTGCGGGATGCGTTGCGCGCCCACGGAATCGACGAGAACGCCGAGCGGCCCTACCTGCATGCCCTGCGCACGCTGGCCGACTCCCACATGATCGTCCCCGCCTGACGCCCCGAACCAGCAAGGACCCGCCATGACGTCTCTGCTCGAACCACCCGTCACTTCTGCACCCCCGAAAGTGGGTCGTCTCGTCGACCAGTTCGAGAAGGGCCTCGATGCCCCGATCTGCCTGACCTGGGAACTGACCTACGCGTGCAACCTGTCGTGCGTGCACTGCCTGTCCTCGTCCGGTAAACGCGACCCGCGGGAGCTGTCGACCGAGCAGTGCAAGGCGATCATCGACGAACTGCAGCGCATGCAGGTCTTCTACGTCAACATCGGTGGTGGCGAACCCACCGTGCGCTCGGACTTCTGGGAACTGGTCGACTACGCCACCGAGCACCAGGTGGGCGTGAAGTTCTCCACCAACGGGGTGCGCATCGACAAGAAGGTCGCCGCGCGCCTGGCCGCCTCCGACTACGTCGACGTGCAGATCTCCCTCGACGGCGCGACCGCCGAGGTCAACGACGCCGTCCGCGGCCCCGGATCGTTCGCGATGGCCGTGCGCGCGCTGGAGAACCTGTCCGAGGCCGGCTTCCGCGACGCCAAGATCTCCGTCGTCGTCACCCGCGAGAACGTCGACCAGCTCGACGAGTTCAAGGCTCTGGCCGACAAGTACGGTGCCACCCTGCGCATCACCCGGTTGCGTCCGTCCGGACGCGCGGTGGACGTGTGGGACGAGCTGCACCCGACGCACGAGCAGCAGCGGCAGCTCTACGACTGGCTCGTCGCGCACGGCGAGGGTGTGCTCACCGGCGACTCGTTCTTCCACCTGTCCGCGTTCGGCGGCCAGAGCGGTGCCGGTGCGCTGCCGGGGCTGAACCTGTGCGGCGCGGGTCGGGTGGTGTGCCTGATCGACCCGGTCGGCGACGTCTACGCGTGCCCGTTCGCGATCCACGACAACTTCCACGCCGGCAACATCCTCACCGACGGCGGATTCGCCTCGGTATGGAAGAACTCCGAGCTGTTCAGGCAGCTGCGCGAGCCGCAGTCCGCCGGCGCGTGCTCCTCGTGCAACTTCTTCGACGCGTGCCGCGGCGGCTGCATGGCCGCGAAGTTCTTCACCGGCCTGCCGATGGACGGCCCGGACCCCGAATGCGTCCAGGGCTACGGCCAGTCCGCGCTCGCCGGCGAGCGCACCGTGCCGCAGTCCAGCGTCGACCACTCGCGCACCGGCAAGCGCGCCGAGCGCCGCACCCCGGCCGCGCCGGTTCCGCTGACCCTGCTGACCAAGCCCCCCGCCAAGTTTTGCGACGAAAACCCGCTCGCAGGACTGTAATTCCCGAGGAGACCACAGACCATGGCCAAGCCATCCTGGTTGAAGAACCCGTGGGCGACCGACCCCTGGTTCGAAACCGTCGCCGTCGCGCAGGAACGTGCCCGCAAGCGGCTGCCGAAATCCGTCTACGGCGCGCTCGTCGCCGGCTCCGAAGCGGGCCTGACGGTCGACGACAACATCGCCGCGTTCCGGGAACTCGGTTTCGCGCCGCACGTCGCCGGACTGTCGGACAAGCGGGAAATGGGTACCCACGTCCTCGGGCAGGACGTGGCGATGCCGGTGTTGATCTCGCCGACCGGTGTGCAGGCCGTGCACCCGGACGGGGAGGTCGCGGTCGCGCGGGCGGCCGCCGCCCGTGGGGTCGCGATGGGCTTGAGCTCGTTCGCCTCGAAGTCCATCGAGGATGTCGCCGCGGTCAACGACAAGACGTTCTTCCAGATGTACTGGGTCGGCAGCCGGGACGTGCTGGTCCAGCGTATGGAGCGGGCCCGCGCCGCCGGAGCCAAGGGCCTGATCATGACCCTGGACTGGTCGTTCTCCAACGGCCGCGACTGGGGCAGCCCGGCGATCCCGGAGCGGATGAACCTCAAGGCGATGGTCAAGTTCGCGCCCGAGGGCATCTTCCGCCCGAAGTGGCTGCTCGAGTGGGCCAAGACCGGTGGCGTGCCGGATCTGACCACCCCGAACCTGACCCCGCCCGGGGGTGCGGCGCCGACGTTCTTCGGTGCCTACGGCGAGTGGATGACCACTCCGCTGCCCACCTGGGAGGACGTGGCCTGGCTGCGGGAGCAGTGGGGGGATGCCCCGTTCATGCTCAAGGGCGTGATGCGGGTCGACGACGCCAAGCGCGCCGTCGACGCCGGTGTCACCGCGATCTCGGTGTCCAACCACGGCGGCAACAACCTCGACGGCACCCCGGCCCCGATCCGGGCGCTGCCGGCGATCGCCGAGGCGGTCGGCAAGGACGTCGAGGTGCTGCTCGACGGCGGTATCCGCCGCGGCAGCGACGTCGTCAAGGCCCTCGCGCTCGGTGCGAAGGCGGTGCTCATCGGCCGTGCCTACCTGTGGGGTCTGGCCGCGAACGGTCAGGCCGGTGTCGAGAACGTCCTCGACATCCTCAGCGGCGGAATCGGTTCGGCGCTGATGGGCCTGGGCAAGACCTCGATCCACGAGCTCACCCCGGACGACGTGGTCGTGCCCGAGGGCTTCCGCCGCGACCTCGGTATCTGACCGGGGTCCACGAAGCTCAGTGCTCACCGATCCCATCACCCTCGCCGGACGGACCGCGCCGGCGAGGGTGATCTTCGGGCCGCACGAGACCAATCTCGCTGCGGGTAGAGCACTCTCACGGCGGCACGTCGACTACTACGCACGGCGTGCCCGCGGCGGTGCCGGCATCGTCGTCACCGAGGTCGCCTCGGTGCACGCTGCCGACCACCCCTACGAGCGGGCACCGCTGGCCGCCGACTGTGCTGCCGGCTGGGCGGAGACGGTCGCCGCGTGCCGCCCGCACGGCACGCTCGTGCTCGCCGGGCTCGGCCACGCCGGGCTGCAGGGATCGAGTGCCTGGACCCGGGCGCCGCTGCACGCGCCGTCGCGGGTTCCGGATCCGGCGACCCGGGAGCTGCCCGCCGAGATGACCGCGGCCGACATCGATTCGGTGGTCGACGGTTTCCGCGGGGCTGCCGCGACCGCGGTCGCCGCCGGCGTCGACGGCATCGAACTCGACGCCGGTCCGGCCTCACTGTTGCGGCAGTTCCTCTCGGGGCTGACCAATATGCGTACCGACCGCTACGGCACCGACCGGACCCTGCTGCTGAACCGCGTAATCACCACGGTCCGAAGCGAGCTCGGTCCCGGACGGATCCTTGCGTTGCGGCTGTGCTGCGACGAGAACGCGCCGTGGGCCGGGATCACTCCCGACCTCGCCGCCGCGCACGCGGCCGAATTCGCGCCGCACCTGGACCTGCTCACCGTGGTGCGGGGCGGCCTGTTCACTCCCGGCTCGTACCGGCCCGACGCGCACACTCCACCCGGATTCAACGCGGAACTGTGCCGCCACATCCGCGACGCGGTCGCCGGAACCGTTCCGATCGTGTTGCAGGGCAGCATCGTCGACCCGGAGCACGCTCGGCGCATGCTCGAGGACGGCGTCTGCGATGCCGTCGAGATGACCCGCGCGCAGATCGCCGACCCGGATCTCGTCGTGACCGTGCGTGCCGGACGCGACCCGCGACCGTGCGTGCTGTGCAACCAGGCGTGCCTCGTACGCGACTTCCACAATCCGGTGGTCGGATGCATCGGCAATCCCGAGGCGGGGCACGAGGATGAGCAGTCCGTTTCGCCGGCCTTGCAGGCCCGGGACGTTCTCGTCGTCGGGGGTGGCCCCGCCGGTCTCGAGGCCGCTCGCACCCTCGCCGCCCGGGGTCATCGGGTGCAGGTCCGCGAGCGTGCCGACCGGTGCGGCGGCCTGCTGCGGACCGCGGCCGCCGGCGTCGGACGCGACCGCCTCGCGACCCTCGCGGACTGGCTCGAGGACCGGTGCCGCGACAGCGGTGTCGATTTGCGGTGCGGTACCGAGGTCACCGCCCCCGACCTCGACGACGCGCACGCCGCCGGCACCGCGATCGTGCTCGCGACCGGCAGCCGGGACCGGCACCCCGGGTTCCCGGTCGCTGCCGACGCCGCCTGCTACACGACCGCGCGCCGGGTCCTGGATCGTCCACCGGCCGAGCCGCGGACGATGCTCGTGTGGGATCCGGCCGGCGGGCCGATCGCGGTCGCGGTCGCCGAGCGACTGGCCGCGCTCGGCCACCCGGTGCACTACGCGACCTGCGATCCCATCGCAGGATCACGGCTCGCACCCACCGGCGACCTGGTCGGCGCGAACGCCCGGCTGCGACGGGCCGGCATCACCCGGCACCGCAGCGTCACGGTGCGCGCGGTCGACCCGACCGGTGTCCACCTCGAACACCCGATCACCGGGGAACGGAGCACCGTTCCGGATGCATTGTTCGTGGACTGCTCAGCGGGATTGCCTGATGACAAACTCGCCGGAATCAGGCGCAATGGAATCGGTGACTGCGTCGCACCACGGACGGTGCGGGAGGCGATCCGGGAGGGGTATCGTCTCGCCGCAGAACTGTAATAGGTTTCAATCGCGGATCGAAGGGGAACGCCACATGGGCGAGTTCGACGGCAAGGTCGTCTTCATCACCGGCATCGCGCGCGGGCAGGGCCGCAACCACGCGCTGCGTTTCGCACGGGAAGGGGCCTCGATCATCGGCGTCGACGTCGCCGGACCGGTCTCCGAGTACGTCTCCTACGAGCAGGCGACCCGCGAGGACTTCGACGAGACCGTGCGGCTCGTCGAGGAAGCCGGCGGCAAGATCGTCGCCCGCATCGCCGACGTGCGCGACAGTGCGGCCCTCAAGGCTGTCGTCGACGAAGGGGTCGCCCAGTTCGGCCGCCTCGACGTCGTCGTCGCCAACGCGGGCATCTGCTCGTGGAACCGTTTCTGGGAGATGCCCGACGAGCAGTTCGAGGAACTGATCGACATCAACCTGACCGGTGTCTTCAAGACCCTCAAGGCCGCCACCCCCGCGATGATCGAGGCGGGCAACGGCGGCTCGATCATCCTCGTCAGCTCGGTCGCGGGCCTGAAGGCCATGCCCGGCCAGATCAACTACGCCGCAGCCAAGTTCGGTCTCGTCGGCATGACCCAGACAGCCGCGAAGGAGCTGGGCGAGTACCGCATCCGCGTCAACTCGATCCACCCGTACGGCGTGAACACGCCGATGGGCACCGACCCGGGTGCGCTGAAGATGTTCGAGAAGTACCCGCACTGGCTCCCCAACTTCGCGCCGATCCTCACCGAGAAGCCGATCGCCGACCCCGACGACACGTCCGACGCCGTGCTGTTCCTCGCGAGCGACCGCGCAAAGACCATCACCGGCAGCCAGATGGCGCTCGACCAGGGCAACTCGAAGGTCTGACCGGTGCCGCGTGACGTGACCGGCGCCGACCCGCACGATCTGTTGCGGCTCGGCCCGGTCACGCTGCGCAACCGCATCGTCTTTCCCGCGCACCTGACGAACTTCGCCGTCGACGGCGAGGTCACCGACCGGCACATCGCCTACTACGTCGCGCGCGCCCGCGGCGGCGCGGCGATGATCGTCACCGAAGAGCACACGGTGCACCCGTCGGATCGGCCGTACGAGAAGCTGATCCGCGGCTGGGATCCGGCGGTGCTGCCCGGGTACCGTCGTCTCACCGACGCGGTGCACGCCCAGGGCGCGCGAATCCTCGCCCAGCTCAACCACAACGGCGCCCAGGGCACCGGAATGTACACCGGCCGGCCGCTGTGGGCGCCCGCGCCGGATCCGGACCCGCTGTTCCGTGAGGTGCCCGTCGCGATCGGCGCGGACGAGATCCGCGAACTCGTCGCGGGCTACGCGGACGCGGCCCGGCGCTGTGCCGACGGCGGGTTCGACGGTGTCGAGATCCAGTGCTCGCAGGCGTCGATCCTGCGCGCGTTCCTCGCCCCCGGCGCCAACCCGCGCACCGACGACTACGGCGGCGACCTCGACCGACGCGCCCGGCTGCTACTCGAGGTCGTCGCCGCGGTGCGCGCAGCGCTCGGTCCCGGATACGTCCTCGGGGTCCGGTTGAGCGGGCACGACGGCACCCCCGGTGGCATCGACATCGACGATGCCGTGCGCGTCGCGCGCATGCTCGAAGCGACCGGGCACGTGGACTACCTGAGCACCTCGGTCGGGGTCGCGACCGAGACCCTGTATCTCGTCGAGGCGCCCATGTCGACGCCGCACGGCTATTCGCTGTTCGTGCCCGACGCCATCCGCACCGCCGTCGACCTGCCCGTGGTCGGGGTGGGCCGCTTCACGACCCCGGGCCAGGTCAGCGCCGCCCTGGCCGACGGGGTCTGCGATCTAGTCGGGGCGGTGCGCGCCCACATCGCCGATCCCGGTTTCGCGGGCAAGGTCCTCGACGGACGCGGCGACGAGATCCGCCCGTGCATCGGCTGCAATCAGGACTGCATCGGACGGGTCGGGCTGGGCCGTCCGATCGGATGCGCGGTCAACCCGTATGCCGGATACGAGGACGCGACGCGGCCCGATCCGGCCGTGCCGGGGAAGGTGCTCGTCGTCGGCGGGGGACCGGCGGGCCTGCAGGCCGCGGTGACCGCCGCCGAGCGCGGACACGCCGTGACACTTCTCGAACGGGAATCTCTGGTGGGAGGTCAGATTCGTGTCGCCGCGTCCGCGCCGCACCGCGGTGAGCTGCTCGGTGCCGTCGCGAGTCTGGAAGCCGAGTGCCGTCGGCTCGGTGTCGAGATCCGCACCGGCGTCGACGTCGACGCCGCGACCGTCCGGGCATACCGGCCGGACACTGTCGTGATCGCCACCGGGGCCCGGCCGCGGCGGCCGGACTGGGCGGGGGAGTCGTCACGGGTGGTGGACGTGCGCGACGTGCTCGGCGGTCGCACCGAACCGGCAGGGCGGGTGCTCGTCGTCGACGACCTGGGATTCCATCAGGCGACCTCGGTCGCGGAGCTGCTCGCCGACCGCGGTTGCGCGGTCACCGTGTGCACCAGCGGAATGATCGTCGGCCAGGATCTCGGGCTCACCCTCGAGATGAACGGCTGGGTCCGGCGCGCTCACGACAAGGGCATCGAGCAGGTCACCGACGTGGTGGTCGCCGCCCTGACGGACACCGACTGCGTCGAGGTGACACTGCTGCACCATTTCACCGCCGAAAACTCCGTCCGCACAGTCGATTACGTGGTCGTGGCGACGCACCAGGAGCCGGTCGACGAGCTGTGGCGCGACCTGCAGGGCGAGAGTTTCCGCGTGGTGCGTGTCGGCGACGCGGTGACGCCGCGGCGACTCGACGCGGCGATCATCGAGGGGATGCGCGCGGTCGCCGCGCTGTGACGGAACGGCCGTAGTGATACCAGGCCGTTCTCACAGCTCCCGGCGCATCGCGGTCCTCGGCCACCGGTCCAGGCCGTGGCGCGCCTCCGCGGCGCGGATCTCCCGCAGTTCGGGGCCGAGGTGCGCGTCGTCGACGAACCGGAACCCGAGGCGCTCGTAGTACGGGCCGTTCCAGGGCACGTCCACGTACGTCGTGAGTGTCAAGGCGCGGTGGCCGCGGTCGCGGGCCCACTGCGCGCCGTGCTCGATGAGCATTCTCCCGATCCCGCGGTGCGCGTGGTCGGGATGCACGGAGACCTGCTCGATGTGGGCGTGCCCGTCGACGACGTCGAGGATCAGGTAGGCGTCCGGCCGGTTCCCGGAGTCGAAGTGCACCCAGGCGCGGTCGCCGTCGCAATAGTGTTGCAGCTCTTCGATGGTGGGCGGCTCGTCGTCGGCGACCACTGTCATGCCGATCTCCGCGAACGGTGCGCCCGCCGCTCGCTCGATGTCCTGGAGGAGCGGCAGATCCGACGAGGTGGCCAGCCGAAGCGGCGGCAGCGCCTTGCTGTAGTAGCGCGCGAACTCGGTGTGCGCGTACCGGCCGTACCGTTCGGCCATCGGGGTGTAGCCGCTCGCCTCGTACAGGGCGATCGCCTCGGGTTGCGCGGTACCGGTCTCCAGGACGATCCGGCGTCGCCCGGCGTCGGTGGCGGTGCGTTCCAGGGCGCCGAGAAGACGCCGGGCGATCCCGCGTCGCCGGGCCGTGTCCCGCACGTACATGCGTTTGATCTCGGCGTCGTCGGGGCGGATGCCGGGACAGGACCCGTCGAGGGTGCGCCAGCCGCCCATGCCGACGGCCTGTCCCTCGTCGCGGGCGAGCAGGAAGGTGCCGTGGGGTGCGACGAACTCGGCCGGAAGGAGTTCGTTGTCGTCGGGGCCGCCGTAGCGGTGGACGTATTCGAGTTGCAGTTCACCGAGGAGTTCGAGGACAGCCGGGTCGTCGAGGGTGCGCGGTTCGATCAGCACGGAGGGCAGCCTACGCGCTGCGCTTGCCGACGATTCTTGTAACCCCGTAAGATGGTTACATGGTGATGCTGCGTTCCCCGGAGGGGATCGACTTCGAGGTCGATTCCGGATCGCTGTGTGTGGACTTCGTCTACACCGGCGGCGCGGCGGAGCGGGCCCGGTGGGAAACACTTCACACACCCGACGACCTGACGAACTGGATCGCCGCCCGCATGCGGGTCCCGGCCGCACACGTCCGGCTCGGCCCGCACGACGTCGCGCAGGCCAAGGACCTTCGGGAAGCACTGTGGCACAGCCTGAACCGATGCATCGACGGCAGTGGACCCAGCCCTTCGGACACCGCGGTCATCGATGCGGCCGCGGCCCGGCCGGACATCGCGCCGCAACTCGCGGCGCCCGGCACGGTCGTCCCGATCACCGGCGACCAGGCCCTGTCGACCCTGGCCCGCGACGCCGTCGACCTGCTCGGCGGACCGCGCGCGTCCAGGATCAAACGCTGCGCCGCCGACGACTGCCCGCTCGTCTTCGTCGACACCTCGCGCGCCGGCAGCCGCCGGTGGTGCTCGATGGCCCGGTGCGGCAACCGGGACAAGGTCCGCGCACATCGACGGAAGGAACAGGCATGACCGACACCGTCGGCAAGACCAGGGACGCGGCTGGCAGATCGGCGTCTCCAAGACACTCCCGCACCCGATCGACGCGGTGTGGTCGCTGATCGTCGAAGAACCGGGCCTCTGGCTCGGCGCAGGCGCCGTGATCCCGCACGAGAAGGGAGAGCAGTGGCAGGCGGACGACGGAACCGGTGGGGAACTGCGCAGCCGTCACGAGTCCGATCGCGTGCGCCTGACCTGGCGCCCTCCGACGTGGCATCACGACACCACGGTGCAGGTGGCGGTGCAGGCCGGCCCGACGGGCACCGTCCTGAGATTCCACCAGGAACGCCTCGCCGGCCCCGACGAACGGCAGCGGCAACGCACTCATTGGCAGGCGGCGCTGGCCCGGGTCGAACGCGCGCTCGAACAGGTGACGGGCACCGCATAACATCGGGGCGGTGAACCGGAACCTCGACACCGCCCGCTGGCCCGACATCGCGCCGGGCCATGCGACCGTCGCCGTTCCGGTCGGCGCCTTCGAGCAGCACGGACCGCACCTGCCGCTGGACACGGACACGCGCATCGCGACCGCGGTCGCGGGAGCACTGCCGGACGTGATGACCGCGCCGGCGGTGGCCTACGGGGCCAGTGGTGAACACGAGGCGTTCGCGGGCACCGTCTCGATCGGCGCCGAGGTCATGGAATCACTGCTCGTCGAATACGGCCGGTCGGTGTGCCGGTGGGCCGCGCGCGTCGTGTTCGTCAACGGCCACGGTGGCAACGCGCACGCCCTCGCGAAAGCGGTTGCCCTGCTGCGCTACGAGGGCCGGGACGCCGCGTGGCTGCCGTGCGCGGTACCCGGTGGGGATGCGCATGCCGGGGACACGGAGACCAGCCTGCTGCTGCACCTGGCACCCGAGGTCGTGGCAATGGACCGCGCCGAGGTGGGTTCGACGGAATCCATCGCGACTCTGCTGCCCCGATTGCGGGAGGGCGGTATCGTCGCCGTGTCGGCGAACGGGGTGCTGGGCGATCCCACGGCCGCCACCGCGGAGCGGGGAGCCCGGATGTTCGCAGACCTGGTCGAACGTGCGACTGCACAGGTTGCCCGCTGGCAGCCCGGTGCAGAGGGGAGACTCCGGTGACACAGGGCGCAACGAAGCGCACTCCCACGTCGCGGCTGCCCGACGGTTTCGGCGTCCGGATCGACCCTCGGGTGCGGGCGTTCTCCGCCGGACGGGTGCTCATCGGTGGGTCACCGACCCGTATGCTCAAACTCGCCCCGGCCGCGGCGGCGATGCTCGACGACGGCTACCTGAGGGTGGTCGATTCGAGGACCGCGGTCGTGGCCCGCCGGCTCCTCGACTCGGGGGTCGGCAACCCCCGGCCCACAGCCCTGCCGTCGACCTCGGACGTGACCGTCGTGGTCCCGGCGAAGGACAACCCTGCCGGTCTGCGGCGGCTGCTGCAGGCGCTCGAATCGGTCCGGGTGATCGTCGTCGACGACGGATCCGAAACGCCCTTCGTCGCACCCGAGGCCGGACGGGTGACGGTCCTGCGCCACGAGACGTCGCGGGGACCCGCGGCTGCCCGGAACACCGGAATGCGGGCGGCCACAACACCGTTCGTGGCATTCCTGGATTCCGACGTGGTGCCCCGCATCGGCTGGCTCGAGGCGATTCTCGGGCACTTCACCGATCCCGCGGTCGCGCTCGTCGCTCCGCGCATCGTCGCGCTCGACCCGGACAGTGCCCCGCTCGCACGGTACGAACACGCCCGGTCGTCGCTGGATCTCGGACGCCGTGAAGCCGCGGTGGTCGCGGGCAGTCCCGTCGCCTACGTACCGAGCGCCGCGATGGTGGTGCGCCGCGACGTGCTGGACGAACTCGGCGGGTTCGACGAGACCATGCACGTCGCGGAGGACGTCGACCTGTGCTGGCGGCTGCAGCAGTCCGGCTGGCGGCTCCGTTACGAGCCGGTCGCGCGGGTCGCGCACGACCACCGGATCGGATTCCGGAAGTGGTTCACCCGCAAGGCTTTCTACGGAACCGGTGCTGCTCCGCTGGCGGCGCGCCATCCCGGGTCCGTCGCCCCGATGGTGATGTCGGTGTGGACGTTGTTCGCCTGCGTCGCCGCCGCCACGTGCACCCGCCTCGGGGCGCTCGGTTCGGCGATCTCGCTGCTCGTGACCCTGCTGCGGTTGCGGCGCATGTTCACCGAACTGGACCAGCCCACCCGCATCGCCGCGGTGCTCACCGCGCAGGGTTTCGCCGGGGGCATGTGGCAGCTCGCCTCAGCTCTCTGCCGGCACTACTGGCCGGTCACCCTCGTCGCTTCGCTGTTCTCCTCCCGGATACGGCGGACGGTCGCGGCTTTTGCTGTCGCGGAAGGACTCTGGGACTGGTTCGGGCATCGCGAGGAAGGCGGTCTCGACCCCGTGCGCTACGTGCTCTACAGACGGCTCGACGATCTCGCATACGGTGCCGGACTGTGGAAGGGTGCGCTCGATGCCCGCGACCCGGCCGCACTGATCCCCGACATCCGGAACTGACGTGCTGCCGGCGCACGCCGACGTCGTCGTGGTCGGTGGAGGAAGCTGCGGGTCCGTGGTCGCGGCACGGCTCAGCGACGATCCGGATCGATCCGTGCTGCTTGTCGAGGCCGGACCCGGGTACCGGACCGTGCACGAGACGCCGGACGAAATCCGCACTGCTACAATCGTTCCCGTCGGTCCGGGCAGTGTCTGGGCGACTCGTTACACGGCGCGGCTCACCGCCGAGGTCGCCACCACGGTGGCGCGGGGACGGGTCCTCGGCGGTTCCGGTGCCGTCAACGGAGCGTACTTCGTGCGGGCCCGGCCCGGTGATCTCGCCCGCTGGCCGGCGTCGTGGGCGTACGACGAGGTGCTCGCCGACTTCCGAGCCCTCGAAACCGACTCCGACTTTCCCGGCGACCTGCACGGCAGCGACGGTCCCGTGCCGGTCGGGCGGGTCCCGTGGGATCGGCTGCACCCGGTGTCCGCCGCGTTCCACGAGACCGCGGTCGCGGCGGGATTCGCGGCCGTCGACGACCTCAATGCTCCCGGCCCCGACGGCGTCGGCCGCGTCCCGCTCAACATCCGCGACGGGATGCGCGTCGGTCCCGCGCTCGCGTACCTGCTGCCGGTCCTGCGCCGGACGAACCTGACGGTGGCCACCGGCACGGAGGTGCTGCGGATCGTCCTGGCGAACGGTCGCGCGGTGGGGGTCGAGGTCGCCGACGGAGCGGGCACTCGACAGATCACGGCCGGTCACGTCGTGGTGTGTGCGGGTGCCGTGCACTCGCCGCAACTGCTGATGCTCTCCGGCATCGGCCCCGCCGACGAACTGCGGCGACTCGGAATCGCGGTGCTGCACGACCTTCCGGGGGTCGGCCGGGACTTCACCGACCATCCCGAGGTGGCGATCGGATACCGCTACCGGCGTGAACTGCCGACGGGGGCGCCGCTGCTCGAGACGGTTCTGCACACCCGGTCCCTCGAATTGCGCCCGTACACCGTGCCGTTCGGCACGGCGATCCCGGGAAGCGGCGTCGCCGACCCGGTGCTCGGCGTCGTGCTCACCCGGCCCCGCAGCCGCGGACGGATTCTGCTCGATCCCGCCGATCCCCGGTCCGCGCCCGTCCTGGACTACCGCTATCTCGAGCACCCGCAGGATCGTGCCGACCTCCGGGAGGGTGTCCACCTCGCCACGGACATGCTCGGCGCGATGACCGACCTCGTCGACACGGGCAGTCTCACCACGCACCTCGGGACGTCCTTGCACCTGTCCGGCACGTGCCGGATGGGCACGGACGACGGGTCGGTCGTCGACGAACGGTGCCGCGTCCACGGCATCGACGGTCTGAGCGTCGTCGACACCTCCGTGTTCCCCGAGGTGCCGAGCCGCGGCCCCCACGCCACCGCCGTGATGCTCGCCCACCGCGTCGGTGTGTCTTTGTGGCGGTCGGGGGCACCACAAAGACACACCGGGCGCTTGGCGCCACCTGTGTGACCTGGACTACAGTGTCGGCAAGGAGGACGCCGGTAGATGACCCAGACAACGAAGCCGTCGGTGAACCCGTGGGTGGCGCTGCGGCCCGGGGACGACGCCGCCGCACACGCGCTGCGCATGTCGTCGGCCCACCGGACATTCCTGGATGCGCGCGAGGGCACGTCGGCGGTCCGCTCGGTCGTGCGCGACTCGTGGTTGCGCAGCGTCGAACGTGGCATCGACCCGGATTCGGTGGACCAGCCGAGCCTGCTCACCGGCGTCGACCTGGAGGAATACCGCTCGGGGCATCCGATGGCGCTGATCCGTCCGGTCGTGCGCAAACTCCTCGTCGAGGACGCCGCCGACGACGGTCTGCTCGTCGCGATCAGCGACGAGCGCGGCCGGTTGCTGTGGGTCGAGGGTGATCACTCCGCCCGCGACCGGGCGCTGTCGATGAGTTTCGTCGAGGGCGCCGACTGGAGCGAAGACCACGTCGGCACCAATGCTCCCGGAACCGCTCTGGCGCTGGATCATTCGGTGCAGATCTTCGCGGCCGAGCATTTCAACCGGACCGTGCACGACTGGAGTTGTTCGGCGGCGCCGGTGCACGATCCGATCAGCGGCCGCATCCTGGGTGCCATCGACATCACCGGCGGTCCGCGTGTCGCCGTGCCGGAAGTGCTGCAACTCGTCCGTGCGACCGTCGCTGCCGCCGAGGCGGAGCTGCGGTTGCACCTCATGAGCGCCCCGCATCTGCTGACCGGATCGGCGTCCCGCCTCGAGACGTTCGGGTCGGGCCGGCCGATGCTGCACCGCGACGGGCAGCGGATCCCGTTGTCGCAGCGGCACGCCGAGATCCTGTTGCTGCTCGCCGATCATCCGGAGGGGCTCGGTGCGGACCGTCTCGCGGTCCTGCTCGACGAGGCCGAACTCGACTCGGTGACGATTCGCGCCGAGATGTCGCGGCTGCGCAAGACCTTCGGATCGGATCGGGTGGGATCGCGGCCGTATCGGCTGCTCGGCGACCTCGTCACCGATGTCGCCGACGTCCGCGCCGCTCTCGACCGCGGCGACACCGCGACCGCGGTGCGCTTGTACACCGGGCCGGTGCTGCCCGGATCGGCCGCGCCGGGGATCGAGGAGATCCGCGACGAACTGCGCACCCGCGTGCAGGCGGCGCTGCTGCGCGGCGGCGATGCGCACCTGCTGGCGCAGTGGACGTCGTCGGTGCACGGCCGCGACGACCTCACCGCCTGGTCCGCGTACCTCACCGCCCTCGATCCCGGTTCGGCGATATATGCGCAGGTCAAGGCCAGGATCGATCTGTTGGATCGGCAGCTCGCAACGTAGTTGCAACCCCGTTGCTCCTAGTGTTCCGGATCACACCCCGCGAGGGGACGATCCGACCGTCCCGCACACAGTGCGGCCCGACGACACGCAGGAGAGACACCGATGACCGTGTACGCCCGCCCCGGTTCACCCGACGCCCTGATGTCCTTCCAGGCCCGCTACGACAACTGGATCGGCGGCCAGTGGGTCGCGCCGGTCAAGGGGCAGTACTTCGAGAACGTCACCCCGGTCACCGGGCAGCCCTTCACCGAGGTAGCCCGGTCCACCGAGGAGGACATCGAACTCGCGCTCGACGCCGCGCACGCCGCCGCCCCGGCGTGGGGCAAGACCTCGCCCGCCGAGCGCGCGATCATCCTCAACAAGATCGCCGACCGCATCGAGGAGAACCTCGAGTCGATCGCGCTCGCCGAGTCGTGGGACAACGGCAAGCCGATCCGCGAAACCCTCAACGCGGACATCCCGCTCGCGATCGACCACTTCCGCTACTTCGCGGGAGCCATTCGCGCGCAGGAAGGTTCGATCTCCGAGATCGATTCCGAGACGGTCGCGTACCACTTCCACGAGCCGCTCGGTGTCGTCGGCCAGATCATCCCGTGGAACTTCCCGATCCTCATGGCCGTGTGGAAGCTCGCTCCCGCGCTGGCTGCGGGCAACGCGGTCGTCCTCAAGCCGGCAGAGCAGACCCCGGCGTCGATCCTGTACCTGATCTCCGTCATCGGCGATCTGTTGCCGCCCGGTGTGGTGAACATCGTCAACGGTTTCGGTGTGGAAGCCGGCAAGCCGCTCGCGTCGAGCCCGCGCATCCGCAAGATCGCGTTCACCGGCGAAACCACCACCGGCCGCCTGATCATGCAGTACGCGTCGCAGAACCTGATCCCGGTCACCCTCGAACTCGGCGGCAAGAGCCCGAACATCTTCTTCTCCGACGTCCTGTCCGCGAACGACGACTACCAGGACAAGGCGCTCGAGGGCTTCACCATGTTCGCGCTCAACCAGGGCGAGGTGTGCACGTGCCCGTCCCGCGCGCTGATCCAGCAGGACATCTTCGACGAGTTCCTGTCGCTCGCCGCGGTCCGCACGAAGGCGGTCCGTCAGGGCAACCCGCTCGACACCGACACCATGATCGGCGCGCAGGCATCCAACGACCAGCTCGAGAAGATCCTGTCCTACATCGAGATCGGCAAGAACGAGGGCGCCACCGTCATCACCGGTGGTGAGCGCGCCGACCTCGGCGGCGACCTGTCCGGGGGCTACTACGTCCAGCCGACGGTGTTCAGCGGCCACAACAAGATGCGGATCTTCCAGGAGGAGATCTTCGGTCCCGTCGTGTCGGTCACCTCGTTCGAGGACTTCGACGACGCGATCTCCATCGCCAACGACACCCTGTACGGTCTCGGCGCCGGCGTGTGGTCCCGCGACGGCGGCGTCGCCTACCGGGCCGGTCGCGCCATCCAGGCCGGGCGGGTGTGGACGAACACCTACCACCAGTACCCGGCGCACGCGGCATTCGGTGGCTACAAGCAGTCCGGCATCGGTCGCGAGAACCACCACATGATGCTCGACCACTACCAGCAGACGAAGAACCTCCTGGTGTCCTACGCCCCCAAGGCCCAGGGCTTCTTCTGATCGACCGCCCACCCGCCCAC
>NZ_JALPTB010000061.1 GCF_023218075.1 Rhodococcus sp. HM1
GCGCGGGTGCGGGCTCGGGAGCGGGAGCCGGTTCGGCGGGAGCAGCGGGAGCCTCGGCCTGCGCGATCGCGGTGTCGGTGGCCCAGATGGCGCGATCACCGGCGTACAGCACGACATTGCGGTCGTCCTGCACCGTCAGGCGCACACCGGAGTTGCCGCTGGTCTGCGACGCCCACACCGGCTCGTTGTTCTCCTTGTAGACGACGAAGTTGCCGTCCTCCTGAACATCCGCGCGCACCGCGCCGGAGCCGTTCGTCATGGCTGCCCAAACGGCCTTGCCGCCTTCGTTCAGCACGAGGTTGCCGTCCTGCTGAAGCGTGAGGGTGTAGGCACCGTTGTCGGACTTGAGTTCCTGGCCGACGCCGAGGCTCTGGCCTGCGTTGAGAGAGCTCACCGCTGTCCCTTTCGGATCGATGTAACACGGTCGGCGTCCGCTCGCGGCGGTTGC
The DNA here is from genome assembly GCF_023218075.1 of Rhodococcus sp. HM1. GTDB lineage: Bacteria > Actinomycetota > Actinomycetes > Mycobacteriales > Mycobacteriaceae > Rhodococcus. The sequence continues at coordinate 449 of NZ_JALPTB010000061.1, forward strand.
CGAGACGAACAGTACAGAGCGGACAGCCGGTGCACGTGGATTCGACACGCGTCCCGCGTGTTTCGACGACGCGCGTCACATCCGGCGATCGACGGACGGTTGGGCCACGTGGCCGAACGCGTGGATCACCCGGCCTGGTTCCGGGCGGCGCTCACGTCGAGGGCCCGGACGAAGGAACCGATCTCGGCGACCGCGCGAGCGCCCTCGGGCACCACGGCCGATGCGGCCTGGAACACGTGGACCTGACGTTCCCAGATCTGCAGTTCGCACGGCACCCCTGCGGCCCCGAGTCGATGCGCCATCAGCTCGGCGTCGGCGAATGTCATCTCGTGCGAACCGGTCTGGATCAGAGTGGGCGGCATACCCCTCAGGTCGGCATCGACGGGTGAGCCGACAGGTTCGTGGCCGGCGCCGCGGGCCGTGTCGACCCGCTCGATGAGGGAGGCCAAGGCGGGAACGGCCCGGCGCGGAAACAGCGCGCAGTGCCGCGAATTCGGGTGGTCGAGTTTGCCGTGCGGATCGAGGTCGGTCAGCGGTGACAGCGCGACGATGCCCGCGGGCCGGCCCAGGCCCAGCCGCAGCGACTCGAGCGCCACCGCGAACGAGAGGAATCCCCCCGCGGAATCGCCCGCGATCACGATGCGTTCGATCGGGACACCCTGAGCGAGGAGCCATCGCAGCCCGGCGACCCCGTCCTCGACGGAGTGGCGGATCGGGTGGCCGCGTAGCATCCGGTAGCCGACGTTGAGCACCGGGGCGCCGGTGGCCGCGGAGATCCGCGACACCATCTGCCGGTGGGTGCCCAACCCGCAGCACAGGAATGCGCCGCCGTGCAGATACAGGATGGTGGTCTGCCCACCCGGTACCGCCGTGTCGACGCCGGGCCCGGTGAGGTATTCGGCCGGACAGGTCGGCAGCTTCACCGGCCACCGTCGCGTGCCGGGCACCTGGGCGAGCGGAAACGCGAGCCGCTCGACGAGGGTGGTCGGCCACGGAAGGTTCGGTGCCAGCGCCCACGCATCGATGGCGGGGCGAACGGTCCGGCGCACCGACGCCGACAGCAGGCGGGACGCGGTGCTGATCCCGGCGAATTCGCGCACCAGCACCGGGGTGCTGACGAGCGCGATCGGGGCTGCGGTGGACAGGGCTGTACGTGCCAGTACGGTGTTCATGCGCGGCCTCCTCGTCGCTGCTTTCGCTCGCCCCTTCCCCAGTGGATGCTTGCTGAACTCCGGATAACCGAGGGTACGACCGACGTAACATGGTCGGCAGGTTCGTAACTGGATAGAGATCCTCGCGAAAGGGGCACCGCAGGTGGGAATCATGTCCGTTACGGATTCGATATTCCTGTTCGCCGAGACCCGCGAACACCCGATGCACGTCGGATCGGTCCAGTTGTTCACTCCGCCCGCGGATGCCGGACCGGATTACGTCGCCGATCTGTACGCCCGCATGATCGGCATCACCGACATCGACCCGCTGTTCCGCCGACGTCCCGGCGATCCGGTTTCGACGCTCGGGCACGTGTGGTGGTCCGAGGACCGCGACGTCGACCTCGAATACCACGTGCGGCACTCGGCACTGCCTGCTCCCGGCCGGTTCCGGGAACTGTTCGCCCTCGTCTCGCGATTACACGGCACCCTGCTGGACCGGCACCGGCCACTGTGGGAGATGTACCTGATCGAAGGGCTCGAGGGTGGACGGTTCGCGTGGTACTCGAAAATCCACCATTCGCTGGTCGACGGGGTGTCGGCGCTGCGGTTGCTGCAGCGCACCCTGAGCCCCGACCCGGATCTCGCCGAGCCGATCGCCCCGTGGCACCTGCCGCGCCCGGACCGAGCCGGCAGCGACGGCGCTGCGCCGTCCGGATCGTTGCTCGGGACGGCCGGAGCGTTGCTCGGGACGGCGCGGTCGCTGGCCGATGATGTCGCCGATGCTGTTCCGGCCGCAGTGCGGATCGGGCGGCTCGCCGTCGGTCCGCGCAAGGTCGCACTGCCGTACGAGGCGCCCCGCACGATGTTCAACGTGCCGATCGGAGGTGCGCGACGGTTCGCTGCGCAGTCCTGGGATCGCGAGCGACTCGCCCGCGTGCGCCGCGCCGCGGACGTATCGGGCAACGATGTGGTCCTGGCGATGTGCGCCGGGGCGTTGCGGGCGTATCTGCTCGAACACGATGCGCTGCCGGATGATCCGCTGATCGCGATGGTTCCGGTATCGCTGCGCCCCAAGGATCGGCCGGGCGACAGCGGCAACAGCGTCGGGGTGACGTTGTGCAATCTCGGCACCGACCGCGCGGACCCGCTCGATCGGCTCTCCGTGATCTCCGACTCCATGAGCCAGGGCAAATCGCTGTTCGGTGACATGACCGCACTGCAGGCGCTCGCGTGGTCCGGGTTCATCATCTCGCCGCTCGGCCTCGCTCCGGTTCCCGGGTTCGTCCGGCTGACCCCGCCACCGTTCAACATCGTCATCTCCAACGTGCCGGGTCCTCGGAAGCCGTTGTACTGGATGGGATCCCATCTCGAGGGGATCTATCCGACCTCGATAGTCATGGACGGCCTGGCGTTGAACATCACGGTGACGAACACCGAGAAGTCCGTCGACTTCGGTGTCGTGGGCGGGCGCCGTGCGGTTCCGAGCCTGCAGCGGATCCTGGTGCACCTGGACGAGTCGCTCGTGGAACTCGAAGCGGCACTGCAATTGCCGTGACGGGAGGCCGGAGGATCAAAAAGTTCCTGCGGCCCGACGGGAGTATCGCGACCTGCCGAACGAGCGGTCGTCGCCGGCAAGGTACTACGCCGGCGAGCTGCCCGAGGAGGGGAGTTCTCCGTCAGCGGGTGCGACGATGCCCGGACAGGTTTCGCAGGGCTGTCCGCAGCCCGGTGCGGGAAGCCGGAACCTCGACGCCGGTCTCACGCGAGGCGCGGAACTTCAGTTCGGAGGCCGTCTCCGGGGCATCGTCGGCGGTCGCTCGCAGGAACCGGTCGGGCAGTGCGAGCTTGTGGATGGTGCGCAACGTCAGCAGGTACTGCCGTGCAAGAGGGCCGGTGGTGTAGGGCAGGTCGTACTTCTCGCACAGCGCTTGCACCTTGGTGGAGATTTCCGCGTAGCGGTTGCTCGGGATATCGGGGAACAGGTGATGCTCGATCTGGTAGCAGAGGTTGCCGCTCAGGAATGCCATCACCGGGCCGGCCCGAAAGTTGGCCGTGCCGAGCATCTGCCGCAGATACCATTCGGCCTTCGTCTCGTTCTCGAATTCGGCGAGGGTGAACTTCTCGGCGCCGTCGGGGAAGTGCCCGCAGAAGATCACCACGTACGCCCACACGTTCCGCAGCAGATTCGCGGTCAGGTTCGCCGTCAGTGTTCGCCGCCAGCGGCGTCCGGTGAGGGCGGGAAAGAGCAGGTAGTCCTTGCCCGTCTGGCGGGCGACCTTCCGGATCAGCACTCGAAAGCGGTCGGATTTCCCGGCACCGGCAAGGTTCTGTTCGGCGTGTACGTCGTGCAGAGCGATGCCCCATTCGAACGTGGCTGCCAGCAACAGGTTCTGCAGCGGCTGCAGGAGATGTACGGGCTTCCACGGCTGGTCGCGGGTGATGCGGAAGACGTCGTAGCCGAGGTCGTCGTCCAGTCCGACGACGTTGCTGAACACGTGGTGGCGGTAGTTGTGGGAGTAGCGCCACTGCGACGAGGGGCCTGCCATGTCCCATTCCCAGGTGCTGGAGTGGATTTCCGGGTCGTTCATCCAGTCCCACTGGCCGTGGGAGACGTTGTGGCCGATCTCCATGTTCTCGACGCTCTTGGCCACGCCGAGCGCTGCCGTCCCGAGGATCCAGCCCGGCAGGCTCCTGCTGCCGTGGATCACCAGCCGCGCAGCGGCATCCAGTATCCGCTGGAAGGCGATGGTGCGGCGGATGTAGGCGGCGTCGGCGGCGCCGAGCGACTCGATGACACTGCGGCGGATGCCGGTCAGCTCGTCGCTGAGCGACTCGACGTCCTCGGCGGCGAGGTGGGCGTACTCCTTGATGTCGGAGATGGCCATGGTGTGCTCCAGGTTCCGACCTCACCCGGAAACCCCGGGTGCGGGGCGGCGAGAGCGACCGGCGGGAAGGACGTTCCCGAAGACGATGATCGTGACCGCTGCCCGAGGTCCACGTTGTAGGACCAGTCAACGCCGCCGCCGCCGAGGTGTCAACACTGTAGACCTACACACAAGGTCTACGGCAGAGGTCTACGGTGGAGGACAGTGAGTGAAGGAAGGGTTCCGATGGCCGAATCTCCCGCTCGTCCCCCGCGCAGCTCAGGCGGTGATCCAGGCCCGGAACGTAGCCCGATCACCCAGCAGCGAATCGTCGCTGCGGCACTCGAGATCGTCGACCGCGACGGCGTCGATGCGTTGTCCATGCGCCGGCTGGGCAAGGTCCTCGGCCGTGACCCGATGACCCTCTACCGTCACGCCCCGAACAAAGCCGCTCTCCTCGACGCCGTCGCCGAGAGCGTCCTCGAACAACTCCGGGTCGGCACCGACGAGGGAGATTGGACAAGCCAACTCCGGGAGGTCGCCCGGAACTTCCGCCGGTTGGCGCTCGAGCATCCCCACGTGGTCCCACTGCTGGTCACCCGGCCCCTCGAGACGCCCCTCGGATTGCGGCCCCGGGGAACACTGCGTCCGCTCGAAGACATCCTCACCCTGCTCACCCGGGCCGGTTTCACGGCGACCGACGCCCTGCACGTCTACCGGGCGCTCTTCGGCTTCCTCTACGGTCACGTCCTGAACGAACTCCAGGAACTCGTCGAACGACCCGACGAGCACGAAGACCTGCTGCGCCTGGGCCTGCATCGCCTGCCGATCGGCGAGTTCCCGCTCCTGCGCAGCCTCGCACCCGTACTGGCGTCGTACGACGGTGCCGCGGAATTCGAACGCGGCCTCGACATTCTGATCGCCGGCCTCGTCGCCACACTGCCTCACCCCGGCAGCCCCGCCCCTGCGGCGAGCTGAACCCGGAAGTCGGTCGTTGCAGCCGTCCCGGACACGGTCCGCTGCCCGCAGCCATGTTGCGAAGATGGCTGAGGCACAACAGAAATGGGTGGATCAGGTCGAGGGTCGAGGAACACCACCGCAACCATCGACGGGGACCGCATTCCGCGCGCTCACCGAGTTGACGAGCGCGACGTGCGCCCTGTCGGCTCGCCGATCCACGACCGTGACACCGAGTGCAGGTCTACCGCATCGTCCGCGAGTAGAGTCGCTGTGACAGCCACCGAGCGTGGTGCAGTGTCACGCCCTCGACCGAAGGGAAGGACGGCCGCCATGTCTTCTGCCATCCAGCAGGCGTCCACCAGCATCGTAACCGCGTCCATCAAAGCGGCAGACCTGCCGGGGTTCGCCAGCGAGGGGCCGATCCTCGTCGAGGTGGACACCTGGGAGCAGGCGGGGCGAATGTACCGGCGCAGCTATCTGGTCGAAACGACTGTCGAGCGACAACAAGACGAAGCACCTCATGCTCGCGAAATCCGGGTCACCTTCGCGGAATCGGGAATCGACGCAGTCACTTTCGCGCCTGCGGACGATGTGGTCGTTCTCCGTCCGTTCCTTGTCAGGCATCGTTGATTCCTCGCGAGGGGAAGAGTCCGACCGGCGCACTTCGGTATTCGTTCGAGCCGGTTCATCGGTCGGCCGAAGGTTGCGTCGTGACCTTCACTTCGTGTGGAGGATGTCGACGAGTTCGCGTTCCAGCGCCACGAATTCCGGGTCGGTGAGGGTCTCGAGCGTGCGCGGCCGCGGCAGCGGGACCCGCACCTCGTGCCGGATCCGCGCCGGGCGTGGTGAGAGCACGAGCACCCGATCGGACAGCAACACCGCCTCGCGCACGTCGTGCGTGATCATCAGCACGGTCCAGCGGTCCCGCATCCACACGTCCTGCAACCACAGCTGCATGTCGGTGCGGGTCAGCGAATCCAGCGCGCCGAACGGCTCGTCGAGGAGCACGACGTCGCGGCCCTGCACGACCGTGCGTGCCAGCGCCGCCCGTTGGCGCATCCCGCCGGACAGTTCCCCCGGACGCGCATTCTCGAACCCGGCCAGCCCGAACGCGGGGAACAGCTTCGCGGCACGCGCCCGGGCTTCGGCGCGCGGGATCCCCTGGACCTCGAGGCCGAGCGCGCAGTTGTCGACGACGCTGCGCCACGGGAACAGCAGGTCCTTCTGCGGCATCAACGCGGCCCGGCCGGGCGCGGCCGGTGCGCCGCCGACGGTGACGGTGCCGGTGTCGGGGGTGTCGAGGCCGGCGATCAGCCCGAACAGCGTGGACTTGCCGGAGCCGCTCGGTCCGATCACCGACAAGAACTCGCCCCCGGCGACGTCGAAGTCGATGCCGTCGAGCACCGCGCGGTCCGCGAAGGAACGGTGCACCGCGGAGACGGTCACGGCGGTCATCTGCGGCTCCCCGTGGACAGGGCCCAGGGCGCGACGATCCGCTCGACCAGGTAGGTGAGCAGATACAGCGCCAGCGACAGGGCGGCGGTGACGAGCACCGCGGCGAGCACCAGATCGGTGCGGAACGAGTTCTTCTGGGTGCTCATGTAGATGCCCAGCCCCGACGTGGCCCCCACGTACTCGGCGAACACCGCGCCGACCACCGCGTAGGTGATGCCGATGCGCAGCGCCGTGAAGAACCGCGGCAGCGCCGACGGCAGGCGCACGTACCGGAACACCTGGCCGCGGGACGCGCCCATGCTGCGCAGCAACGCCCCGGCCTCCCGGTCCGCGGCGGCGAACCCCTCGATCAGCCCGATCGCCATGGGGAAGAACGTCGCCAGCGCGATCACCAGGACCTTCGGCAGCAACCCGAAACCGAACCAGATGATCATCAGCGGGGCGATCGCGATGATCGGCAGGGTCTGCGACACCACGAACAGTGGCACCAGCGCGCGGCGCAGCCACGGCGAGAAGTCCACGACGATCGCCAGGGCCCACGCGACCACGAGGGACACCGCGAACCCGATGATCGTCACCTGCAACGTCGACCACGTGTGGGCGGCCAGGTCGTCGCGGTGCGCCCACCCCTGCCCGAGCACCCGGGCGGGGGAGGGCAGCACCTGCGGACGGATCCCGGAGACCGTCACGTACAGCTGCCAGAGCGCGACGAGCGCGAGCACGACCACCGCGGCGGGGGCGGCGGTGCGGACCCAGTGCGGTGACGACGGGTCAGGACGTGAGGTAGGCATCGGTGAAGTAGGTGGACCAGTCCGGCTCCTCGGTCAGCGGCCGGCCGTCGGGTCCGGCGAGCAGACCCTTCTCGTACAGGAACCGCGAGTAGCCGGTCCAGCGTTCGAGGGTCTGGGTGCCCACGTTCCCGTTCTCGTCGCGCAGCTGGTCCGCCGAGAGCATGCGCTGGCTCTTGAAGACGAGCGCTTCGTCCTCGAAGGCCCCCGGGTTGGCGTCGATGAGGTCCCGGGCGGCGCGCTCGGGATCCTCGGCGGCGATCTCGTAGCCGCGCTGAACGGCCTGCACGAACGCGCGTGCCTGCTCCGGGTGTTCGGCCAGCCAGTCCTCGTTGCCGCTGATCACGATGGCGTAGGCGTCGGGGAACCCGTAGTCGGTGTACGAGAAGTAGCGCATCGGCAGGCCGCGATGTTCGGCCTCGATGCCCTCCCACGCGAGATAGGACGCGGTGAAGTCCGCGGTTCCCGAGTACACCGCCTCGTACGCGGACGTGCCGAGGATGACGGACGTGAACTCGCCGCGGCCACCGTCGTTGCGGATGACCTGACGCAGCGTCTCCTCGTCGCCGGGATCGCCGAACCCGGCGTAGATGTGACCGTCGAGGTCTCTCGGCCGCGCGAGATCGGCGCGGTCCGCCTTGACGGCGATGCCGGTCGCCCAGTGCTGCAGCGGGGCGAGCACCGAGACGGTGTGCGATCCGGCGGCGCGGGCGAAGGTCGTCATCCCCTGGGTGGAGATGCCGAACTCGGCGTTGCCCGCGTCGACGAGGGTATCCGGGGTCGTGTTGTTGTACGGCAGGATCTCCACGTCGAGACCGGCCTCGTCGAACAGACCCTCCTGCATCGCCACGTACAGGCCGGTGTGGTTGGTGTTCGGCGTCCAGTCCAGTGCGAAGCGGATCGTGTCGTCCGACTCGGACGAGGAACAGGCGGGGACCAGGGCGATCGCGACGATCGCGACCAGCAGGGCGGTGAGGCGGCGGAGAGTCACGATTCCGGCCATTCCTGCCGGTGCAGCGCGGTGTCCCAGAACATCAGCTCGTAGCGGGTCGCGACGGTGAACGCGTCGAGCATCGCGGCACGGTCGGCGTCGGTGGCGGCGACCGCCGCGGCGTCGACCAGTTCGCGGGCGGTCGCGACCGCGGCGTGGAATTCGGGGGCGTCGTAGGTGGTCACCCACTGTGCGTACGGGTGCTGCGGGTCGGTGGCGAGGACCCCGGAGGCACGCGCGGCGAGGTCGCGGCCCACTTCTGCGTAGATCCAGAAACACGGCAGCACGGCCGCGGCACCGACCGCGTACGGCTCGGTGGCGACCGTCGCCGTGAGATACGAGACGTACCCGAGGCAGGCGGGGGAGTGGGCGGGCGCGGCCTCACCGGGTGGCAGAACCCCGCCGGTGAGCAGGCTCTTGTGCAGCGCCGACTCCTCGGTGGCGGCCGTGGCGGCACTGGTCGCCCAGAACGCGGCGGTCGCCGGATCCGGGGACTTGGCGGACAACAGCGCGAGGGCCTTGGCGTACCCGGCGAGGTACAGCGCGTCCTGCTCTATGTAGAAGCGGAAGGCGTCGAGCGGCAGCGTTCCGTCGCCCAGGCGGTGGAGGAATTCGAGGTCGTCGATCGACCGGCGCAGTGTCTCGGTGTGCTGCCACATCCGATCGGTGAAGCGGTCGATGGAAACAAGAGGCGAAACGTCGACGGGCACAGACATGCCGGGACATCCCTTCGTCAGCATTACCTGATCAGGTTCTACGGGTGTGATCTCAGCCCCGCGCGCGGAGCACCCCGTGTCGGACGAACGCGACCTTAGCAGGGCGTTCCGCGCAACGGGCCCCCGGGGTGCCGGACCCGGGGGCCGCGCCGGGAATGTCCGGACAACCAGTTCCGTGGACACAAAACAGCCTGTATGTTTGGCGATCGTCAGCGCGGTCTCCGGCGGTGTGAAGGGCCCCGACGATTCCGTGCGACGACCATGCTGCGAGACCTCCCGGCTCGCGCTCGGGCGGTCGCGGGAGGGTGTCGACGGCGACTCCGCCTGCGCACAGCGATGTGGGAAAGGTGGAATACGGGATGCGGGATGTCGAGGATTCCGGACGGTCGGAACTCGAGAATCTGCCGCGACTGATCGCGAATGTCGTCTCGCGTGACCCCGAACGGGTCGCTCTGGTGCGCAACGGTGCCGTCGTCACCTACGCCGGCCTCAACGAGGAACTGGCCGCGCTCGGCGCCGCCATGGGCGACGCGATCGGACCCGACGCACTCGTTCCCGTCGTGCTCACCGGACTGTTGCCCGGGCTCGCCGGGAGTGGTCCCGACGAGGTCGCCGTCGCCCTGGCCGAACTGTCCGAGGACCTCGCCGCGTTCGCGGGGGAGGAGCAGGCGTCGCCGGAGCCGGCAAGGCCGGACACCCTGCCCGCCGCCTTCGCCGCGCAGGCCGCCGCCACCCCCGACGCCGTGGCCGTCGAGTTCGACGGTGCCGAGTACACCTACGCCGAGCTGGCGGACCGGTCCCGGCGGCTGGCCCGCCGCCTCGTCGAGTCCGGTGTCGGACCGGGTGTCACCGTCGCCGTCGCCCTGCGCCGGTCCTTCGATCTGCTCGTGGCCGTGCACGCGGTGCTCGAGGCGGGCGGCGCGTACGTGCCGCTCGACCCGGACCACCCCGCCGAGCGACTGGCCTACATCCTCGAGGTCGTCGAGCCCGCAGTCCTGCTCACCGAGACCGCTGCGCCGGTGCCCGCAGACGGGATGGAGGTGCTCGACGTGACGGCCCTCGACCTCGGATCGGAATCGGCGGAACCGCTCACCGATGCCGACCGCCGCCGTCCCCTGCACGCCGCCGACACCGCCTACGTCATCTTCACCTCCGGATCCACCGGCCGGCCCAAGGGCGTGGCGGTGACCCACGAGGCGATCGTCACCAACCTGCGCTGGCGGCAGGAGCAGTACCGGCTCGGACCCGCCGACGTGGTGCTGCACAAGACTCCGGTCACCTTCGACGTGTCCGTGTGGGAGTTGTTCTGGCCGTTGCAGGCCGGCGCGCGTCTTCTCGTCGCCGCGCCCGAGGGGCACCGGGACCCGCGCTACCTGGCGGATCTCATGCGCGACCGCGGGGTCACCGTCGCGCATTTCGTGCCGTCCATGCTCGCGGTGTTCGTCGCCGAGGCCGAGCTCGATTCGCTCACCTCTCTTCGGTACCTGTTCGCATCCGGTGAAGCACTGCCGGCGCGCATCGCGGTACTGGTACGGGAACTGCTGCCCGGGGTCGCGGTCCACAACCTGTACGGGCCCACCGAGGCGGCCGTCGACGTGACCCATCACGAGGTCACCGATGCCGACATCGACTCGGTGCCGATCGGCGCGCCCATTGCCGACACCGACCTGCTGATCCTCGACAGCGCCCTGAACTGGGTTCCGGCCGGCGCGGAGGGCGAGTTGTACCTGGCCGGAACACAATTGGCGCTCGGATATGTCGGCCGGCCGGACCTGACCGCGGAACGGTTCGTCGCCAATCCCTACGGGGCGCCCGGCGAACGCATGTACCGGACCGGCGACCTCGTGGTGCGTTCCCGCTCGGACGAGCTGGAGTACCTCGGGCGCAGCGACTTCCAGGTCAAGATCCGCGGACTGCGCATCGAGCTGGGTGAGATCGAGGAGACCCTCACCCGGCAGGACGGCATCGCCCAGGCGGCCGTGCGTGTCCACACCGACGAGGCCCTGGGTGATCGCCTCGTCGCGTACGTGCGGCTGCACCCGGGCGCCACGTGGGACGAGGAGGCGCTGGGCGCCGCACTCTCCGCGTCGCTGCCGGACTACATGGTCCCGACCGCGTACTGCGTGCTCGACGAGTTCCCGCTCACCACCAGCGGCAAGCTCGACCGCGCGGCACTGCCCGCGCCCGAGACCCCCGCCGCGACCGGTGACGATCGCCCGCTCGAGACGGCCACCGAGACAGTGGTCGCCGCGGTGTTCGCCGAGATGCTCGGGCGCGATCGGGTCGGCGGCGACGACGACTTCTTCGCGCTCGGCGGCAATTCGCTCGCCGCGGTCCGCGCGGTCTCGCGCATCTCGGCCCGAGTCGGCCGGCCGCTGTCCGTCCAGGACTTCTTCGACGCACCGACCGTCGTCGAGGTGGCGCGGTTGCTGGACCGCACACCCGGCGAGGACCGAGCAGACGGCCCGTTGGCCGCCGGACCACGGCCCTACCCGGTGCCGCTGGCGCCGTCGCAGACACGGCTGTGGGTGCTCGATCGCCTCGATCCGGGCTCGTCCCTCTACAACATCCCGCTCGTGGTCCGCCTCACCGGCGACCTCGACGTCGACGCGTTGCAGCAGGCCGTCGGCGACCTCGTCGAACGGCACGAGGTGCTGCGCACCGCCTACCCGGAGGTCGACGGCGAAGGCACCCAGCTGGTGCTTCCGATCGGCGCCGCCCAGCGTGCCGTGCCGGTCGAGACCGTCGCCCCGGACGAGGTTCCGGCCCGGATCGACGCCCTCGTGTCGGAGGGCTTCGACATCGCCGAGGCCGCCCCCGTGCGCACCCACCTGCTGCGGGTGGCGGACGACGAGCACGTTCTCGTCGTCGTCGTCCACCACATCGCCGGCGACGGATTCTCGGCGGGACCGCTCACCCGCGACCTGATGCGGGCCTACGGCGCCCGCACCGCGGGAGTGGCGCCCGAACGCCTCCCGCTCGCGGTGCAGTACGCGGATTACGCGCTGTGGCAGCGTGATCGGCTCGGAGATGCCGACGAGCCGGATTCGCTCATGGCACAGCAGCTCGCCTACTGGCGCAAGCAACTGGCCGGCCTGCAGGACCGGCTCGAGCTCCCCACGGACCGGCCGCGGCCGGCGGTGGCATCCCAGTCCGGTGCCGCGGTGCCCGTGGAGATTCCGGCGGACGTCCACCGCGCGGTGGTGGACCTGGCGCGGGCCACCGGCACCACCGAGTTCATGGTGGTGCACGCGGCGCTCGCCGTGCTCCTCGCGCGGCTGTCCGGGACCGCGGACGTCGCGGTCGGCACCCCGTCGGCCGGGCGTGGGGACGCGGGCCTCGACGACCTCGTCGGCATGTTCGTCAACACGCTGGTGCTGCGCACCCCGATCGACGCGGGGGAGTCGTTCACCCGGCTGCTGACCCGCGTGCGCGACATCGACCTGCAGGCGTTCGGCAACCAGGACGTGCCGTTCGACTGCATCGTCGACGACCTCGCCCCGGCCCGGTCGCAGGCCTACCACCCGTTGTTCCAGGTGATGCTCGCCTTCCAGAACCTCGACGCGACGCAGCTCGAGCTTCCGTCGCTGACCGTCACCACGGTCGACGTCCCGACCCGGCGGGCGAAGTTCGACCTGCAGGTCACGCTCGCCGAGCGCCTCGGCGACGACCACGAGCCGGGCGGCATGTTCGGTGAGGTCGCCTACGCGACCGACCTGTTCGAGGAAGGCACGGTCGCCGGGTTCGTGCGGCGCTTCGTGCGGATCCTCGCCGAGGCCACCGCCGCCCCGGACCGTGCCGTCGGCGATCACCGGCTCCTGGATCGGGCCGAACTCGGCACCGTGCTGAGCCGCTGGAACTCGACGGACCGGCCGGTGCCTCCGGCCACGGTGCCGCGGCTGCTCGATGCGCAGGTCGCGCGCACTCCGCATCTGCAGGCCGTCGTCGACGACGACGGGATCCTGACCTACGCGGATTTCGCCGCCCGGGTGCACCGGCTGGCCCGGCGGCTCGTCGCGGCCGGGGTCGGACCCGAGCGCACCGTCGCGGTCGTCGCACCGCGCTCGGTCGAGCTGCTGGTGGCGGTCCATGCGGTTCTGCACGCCGGTGGGGCGTACGTGCCCGTCGACCCCGATCAGCCCGCCGCGCGCATCGAGCGGGTGCTCGCCGCGGCCCGGCCCGTGGCGGTGCTCGTCGGCTCCACGGTGGAGTGGAGCGACGAGGTCCGGGCGGTGCCCGTGCTGCGGATCGGCGACTTCCCCGACCTGAGCGGTGCGCCGCTGCACGACTCGGAGCGGCTCGCGCCGCTGCGTCCCGACAACACCGCGTACGTGCTGTTCACCTCGGGCTCGACCGGTGAGCCGAAGGGTGTCGCCGTGCCGCATCGGGCGGTGGTCAACCAGCTGCTGTGGATCGCGGATCTGTTCCGGATCAGCGTCGCCGACACCGTGCTGTGGAAGACTCCGGCCACATTCGACGTCTCGGTGTGGGAGATGTTCGCGCCCTTGGCATCCGGAGCCAGGATGGTCGTCGCCGCGCCGGATGCGCACCGTGACGCGCGGCAGCTCGCCGACATCATCGGCCGCCGCGCGGTCACCCTCACCTCGTTCGTGCCCTCGATGCTGTCGGTGTTCGCGACGACGGTGCCCGATCCGGCGGCGCTGCGCACGCTGCGCGCGGTCGCCGTGGCCGGGGAGGCGCTGCCCGCCGCGACCGTCGGCGCGTTCCGGGCGGTGTCCCGCGCGGCCGTGCACAACCTCTACGGGCCCACCGAGTTCACGGTGCACGCGACCTCGGCGCTGGTGCCGCCGATGCCGTACCTGGCGACGCGGCCGGTGCCGATGGGCCGGCCGGTGTGGAACACCCGTGCCGTGGTGCTGGACTCGCGGATGCATCCCGTCCCGGTCGGGGTCAGGGGTGAGCTGTACCTGTCCGGAGTCCAGGAGGCCCGCGGCTATCACGGCCGGCCGGACCTGACGGCCGAACGATTCGTCGCGGACCGGTTCGGCCCGCCCGGCGCGCGCCTGTACCGCACGGGCGACAGTGTGAAGTGGACCCCGGAGGGGCAGCTCGTCTACCTGGGACGCACCGACTCCCAGGTCAAGATCCGCGGTGTGCGCATCGAGCTCGGCGAGATCGAATCGGCGCTGCTGAACCGCTCCGAGGTCGCACGAGCGGTCGCCACCGTCCATCACGCCGACGCCGGTGATCGGCTCGTCGCGTATGTCGTCCCGGTGCCGGCCGACAACGCGAACGAGGTGGATCCCGGTGCGCTGCGCAGCGCGCTCGTCCGGGTGCTGCCCGCCCACCTGGTGCCGGACACGATCGTCGTCGTGGACGACTTCCCGGTCACGTCGTCGGGCAAGCTCGATCGTGCGGCCCTGCCCGCGCCGGTGTTCGAGACCCGCGAATTCGTGGCGCCCGCAACGAAGATCGAGCGGACCGTCGCGGACGTGTTCGCCGCGGTCCTCGAAGCCGAGACCGTCGGTGCGCAGGACGACTTCTTCGCGCTCGGCGGGAACTCGTTGACCGCCACGCAGGTGGCGGCGCGACTCGCCGACGAACTGGGTATCGAGGTGACCGTCCGGTCGCTGTTCGACACCCGCACCGTCGCCGAATTCGCTGCGCTGCTGGAGGATTCCGATCCCGCGGTGGCCGTCGCCGGTCCGGTGGCCGGCCCGCGGCCGGAGCGGGTCCCGCTGTCCTGGTCGCAGTCGCGGATGTGGTTCCTCAACCGGTTCGACACCGGTTCGGGGCTGCACAACATTCCGCTGATGGTCCGGCTGTCGGGGACCCTCGACGTCGACGCGCTGGGCGAAGCGTTCGGTGACGTCGTGGCGCGGCACGAGGTGCTGCGCACCGTCTATCCCGAGGTGGACGGCACCGGCCTGCAGGTCGTGCTGCCGGTCGAGCAGGCCCGGCCGCAGCTGCCGATCCTCGACGTGCCCGCGGACCGGCTCGACGAGGAGCTCACCGCCCTCGCCGGTGCCGGATTCGACGTCACCGCCGAGGTTCCCGTGCGGGCCCGGCTGCTGCGCGCCGGGGACGACGAGTACGTGCTCGCGGTGGTCGTCCACCACATCGCGGCGGACGGCTTCTCGGTGGCCCCGCTGATCCGGGACCTCATGGCGGCCTACACCGCCCGCGTCGCCGGGCAGGCACCCGACTGGGAACCGCTGCCCGTGCAGTACGCGGACTACGCGCTGTGGCAGCGGGAGACGCTCGGCGACGAATCCGATCCCGAATCGGCACACAGCCGCAAACTGGCCTACTGGCGGGAGCGCCTGGCGGGCCTGCCTGCCCAGCTCGACCTGCCTGCCGATCAGCGCAGGCCCGCCTCGGGATCCGGCCGCGGCGGCAGGATCCACACGACGATCCCGGCCGCCACCCGCGCCGCGATCGACGCCATGGCCGAGCGACACGGTGCGACACCGTTCATGGTCGTGCACGCCGCGCTGGCGCTGCTGCTGTCCCGGCTGTCCGGCTCCACCGACATCGCCATCGGGACCCCGTCGGCGGGCCGCGGTCACCCGGTCCTCGACGATCTCGTCGGCATGTTCGTCAACACGGTCGTGCTGCGCACCGAGATCGACCCCGCCGAGTCGTTCACCGCGTTCCTGTCCCGGGTCCGGGACATCGACCTCGGCGCACAGGCGAACTCGGAGATCCCGTTCGAGCGGCTCGTCGAGGTGCTCGAGCCCGAGCGGTCACCGGGGCGGCATCCCTTGTTCCAGGTGGCGCTGGCCTACCAGAACTTCGCCCGGCAGGAGCTCACGCTGCCGGACCTGACCGTCGCCGAATTCCCCGTCGAGACGCACCTGTCGAAGTTCGACCTGGAGTTCGCGATCGGAGAGGCCGCCGACGACACCGGCGCACTATCCCTCGGGATCGGCTACGCCACCGACCTGTTCGACGCGGCGACCGTCGAGGTGCTGGCCGAGCGGCTCGTGCGGATCCTCGACGCCGTCACCCGGGTCCCGGACACGGCGGTCGGCGACGTCGAGATCCTCTCGCCCGACGAGCGGGCCGGGGTGCTCGCGTCGGGCCGGCGGATCGGATTGCGGCCGCAGACGCTGCCGGAGCTGCTCGACGCGGCCGCCGCCGACCCGACCGCGGTCGCGGTGGTGAGCGGCGACACCGCGCTGACCTACGCCGACGTCGACGCCGCTGCGCGCCGGTGGGCGCGGATCCTGCGGGAACACGGCGTCGGCCGAGGCGATCTCGTGCTCGTCGCGGTGCCCCGGTCCACCGAATCGATCCTCGCGATGTGGGCGGTCGCGCGGAGCGGCGCCGGGTTCGTCCCCGTCGACGTCGACTATCCCGCGGACCGGCTCGCGCACATGGTCACCGATTCCGGTGCGCGGGTGGGTCTGACCCTGGCCGAGCACCGTCCGGCGCTGCCGGAGGGGCCGCACTGGCTCGCGCTCGACGACGAGGACGAAACAAGGTCCGCTGCAACCGATTCCGATATCGAACCGGACGAGTTCCCCCGGGTGCGTCCGGACGACGTCGCCTACGTGATCTACACCTCCGGTTCGACCGGCACCCCGAAGGGCGTGACCGTCACCCACACCGGTCTCTACAACCTGTGTGTGGAGGTCCGCGAACGGTACCGGCTCGATGCGCGGTCCCGGGTGCTGCACGTCGCCTCGCCGAGCTTCGACGCGTCCGTCCTCGAGCAGGTCTTCGCGCTGTCGGCCGCCGCGACCGTCGTCGTCGCGCCCGCGCACGCGTACGGCGGCGCCGCGCTCGCCGCGCTGATGCGGGACCGGGCCGTCACCCACGCGTTCCTCACCCCGTCGGTCGCCGCCACCGTCGACCCGGACGATCTCGACGACTGCCGGGTTCTCGTCACCGGTGGGGAAGCGGTGACCGGCGACGTGGTCCGGCGATGGTCGACCGGTGGACGCGCCGTGTTCAACGCGTACGGACCCACCGAGGCGACGATCATGACGCACACCGCCGGTCCGCTGTCGCCGGATGTTCCTGTGGCACTGGGTCATCCGGTTCGCGGAGCCGGACATCTGGTGCTCGATTCGCGACTGCGGCCGGTGCCGGCCGGTGTTCCCGGCGAGCTGTATCTCCTCGGTGACGCGCTGGCGCGTGGCTACCACCGGCGGCCCGCGCTCACCGCGGACCGGTTCGTCGCCAATCCCCACGGCGGGTGGGGCGAGCGCATGTACCGCACCGGGGACGTGGTGAGCCGCACCGCCACCGGAGAACTCGTCTACCACGGACGCGCCGACTTCCAGATCAAGATCCACGGGCTGCGTATCGAACTCGGAGAGATCGACGCCGCGCTCCGGGCCGACGACTCGGTCGCCGCGGCGGTGACGGTGGGACGGGACACGGCACCGCGACTCGTCTCCTACGTCGTACCGGCCGCCGAGACCGTCCTCGACGAGCAGGAGCTGCTGCGCACCGTCGCCTCCCGCCTGCCCGCACACATGGTGCCGGCGGCGATCGTGGTGCTCGACGAGCTGCCGCTCACCCCGTCGGGCAAGCTGGACCGGCGGGCACTGCCGGTGCCGTCGGTGGCGGCGCGTCCGTTCCGGGCCCCGTCGACCCGGTACGAGCAGGGCGTCGCCGAGATCTACGCCCGGCTGCTCGGCGTCGAACAGGTCGGTGCGGACGACGACTTCTTCGAACTCGGCGGGCACTCGCTGCTGATCCTGTCGCTGGCCGCCGCGGTGACCGAGCGCTTCGGCATCGAGGTCACGGTGCCGCAGCTGTTCGAGCACGCACCGGTCTACAAGCTGGCCCGGCTGATCGAGGCCGGAGCTCAGGAGGCCGCGCCCACCGCCGAGTGGGAGGGCGATCTCGAACTCGCCGCGGACATCGTCCCGGACGGGATCCCGGCGGCGCGACCGGACGGCCGCCGCGTCCTGCTGACCGGAGCCACCGGTTTCCTCGGCCGCTACCTGCTGCGGGATCTGCTCTCGCACAGCGGCATGCGCGTGTGGTGCCTGGTGCGGACGGCCTCCGAGGAGGAGGGTCTCGACCGCATCGAGGCGGGGATGCGCGCGTTCGGTTTGTGGCGCGAGTACTACCGGGGCCGGATCGTGGTGGTGCCGGGCGACCTGGCGCAGCCGCGATTCGGGCTGTCCGACACCGAGTTCGACGATCTCGCCCGCGGCGTGGACTTCATCGTGCACAATGGCGCCCGCGTCAATCACATCGAGCCGTACAGCAGGATGCGGGCGGCGAACGTGTCCGGCACCGAGGAGATCCTCCGTCTCGCCGTCACCGGGACGGTCAAGCCCGTGCACTTCGTCTCCACCGGGTCGGTGCTCACCGACACCGCCGCGCCCGCGTCCGAGGACGGCACACCGCGGCTGGTGGGCGAGGGCGACCGGCTTCCGGGCGAGCGGGTCATGGAGTCGGGCTATGTGCGCAGCAAGTGGGTGGCCGAGGAACTCGTCGCCGTCGCGCGGCGCCGCGGCATCCCCGTCTCGATCTACCGGCCGGGTCTGATCAGCGGCGACACCGTGTCCGGGGCGGCCGGAACCGACGACGCGTTCTGGAACGTGGTGCGGGCGATGGTGGCGCTGCGGATGGTGCCGGAGTCGGCGGTCGGCTCGGTCGCGCTCGTCCCCGTCACGTACGTCGCGTCGGCGCTGGTCGCGCTCGCGCTCGATCCGTCGACCGTGGGCGGGAACTTCCACCTCGTCAACCGGCGCCGCGTCGCCGCGGAGGACATCGTGGCGCGGTTGCGGGCACACGGCTTCACGCTGCGGCCGGTCACCGACGAGGTGTTCGCGACCACGCTGATCGCGACCTCGCAGACGCTGGCCGAGCGCGGCGACGACAGCCTCACCCGCGCGGTGCTGATCGCCGGCGAGTTCGCGCAGGGCCTGTCCGAGGCGGAGGACTTCGACGACGAGAACGCGCGCCGTGCGCTCGCGGACTCCGGCATCGAGTGCCCGGTGGTCGACGACGAGGTGCTCGCCTGGTACGTGACCTACTTCGCGCACATCGGCTTCCTCGTGCCCCTCTCCGACGAGGTGCTGCCCGACGAGCCGGTCGAAGCGGAGGCGGTCGTCGACTAGAAGCGACCACCGGTCTCTGCACCGAGTGTGCAGACAGTTGGTACCTTGGCGACAGTCGCCGGGAAACGGGAGGTCACGTGGAACCCGAGACACTCACGATCGACTGCAAGTACGGTTCGGCGCGCGGGTACCGGGACGGATCGGTGTTCGTGTGGAAGGGACTTCCGTATGCGGCGCCGACCGGGGGTGACCTGCGTTTCCGTGCCCCCGAGCCGCCGGAACCGTGGGCCGGGGTCCGCGACTGCCGCGACTTCGGGCCGATCGCGCCGCAGGGTCGCGACAATCCGATCCCGGTCGATCCCGGCCAGACGATCGGGGAGGACTGCCTCTCGCTGAACATCTGGGCGCCCGAACCGGACGGCGAGCCCCGCCCGGTGATGGTGTGGATCCACGGCGGCGCCTACACCCTCGGCTATTCCGGGCAGAAGATCTACGACGGCCGCCGGCTGTGCGAGTCCGGCGACGTCGTGGTCGTGACGCTCAACTACCGGCTGGGCGCACTCGGGTTCCTCGACCTGTCGTCGTTCTCGACGGCGGACTCGACGTTCGAATCGAACCTGGGGCTGCGCGACCAGATTGCGGCCCTGGAATGGGTACGCGATTGCATCTCGGCGTTCGGGGGCGACCCGGCGCGGGTGACGGTCTTCGGGGAATCGTCGGGCGGATGCTCGATCACGACGCTGATGACGGTGCCGCGCGCCGAGGGACTGTTCCACGCGGCGATCGCCCAGTCGCCGCCGGCGACGTCGGCGTACGGCCGCGAGCGCGCGGCCACCGTCGCCGAGCGGTTCCTGGAGGTCCTCGACATTCCGAGGTCCCGGGTGGCGAAGCTGCGCGACCTGCCGCACGAACAGCTCACCGCGGCCGGGGACGTGCTGGCCCGCGAGATCCCGATGAAGGTGCCGGGGACGCTGGCGCTGGCACCGGTCGTCGACCGGGACCTGGTGCCGAAGTATCCGGTGGCGGCGTTCCAGAAGGGTCTGTCGCACCGGATCCCGCTGATCATTGGTTCGAACCGGGACGAGCCGTCGATCTTCCGGTGGATGAAGTCCCCGCTGATGCCGATCGACGACGCCGCGGTGCAGGCCATGTTCGCGGCCCTCGCCGCGGACGGGGCGGACCTGCCGCCCGAACGGGTCCGGCAGATCCTCGCGGCCTATCCGGCCGAGACGAAACCGAGTGGAGCGATGGCACTTTCGCGGGACGCAGGGTTCCGCATGCCGGTGTTGTGGATCGCCGACGCGCACAGCACCCATTCACCGACCTGGGTGTACCGCTTCGACCACGCGACGCCGGCGCTCCGCGCGGCCCGCATCGGGGCGGGACACGCCACCGAACTCCCGTATGTCTTCGGCAATTTCGGCACACTCGGCCGCGACCCGACGTTCTGGCTCGGTGGGCGGAAGGCCGCGACCGAGCTGTCCGGCCGGATCCGGCGACGCTGGACGGCGTTCGCGCACCACGGCGTGCCCGCCGCGCTCGACGGGTCCCGGCACTGGGCGCCGTACACGGCCGAGACCCGCATGACCCTCGTGCTCGACGGCACCGATTCCGTCGTCCCCGATCCGGACGGGCATCTGCGGGAGATGTGGGGTGACCGGGTGATGGGTTTCAGTTAGCGTTTCGGTCAGCGCCGAACGATCTCGACCATCTCGAAGTCCGCCTTGGCGGCACCGCAGTCCGGGCACGACCAGTCGTCGGGAATGTCCTCCCAGCGGGTGCCCGGCTCGATGCCCTCGTCGGGCCAGCCGGCTGCCTCGTCGTACTCGAAACCGCAGACGAGGCAACGGAACAGCCGGTAGTCGGTAGCCATGTCAGGTGCCTTTCGGTTCGAAATCGATCTTCTCGCGGACTCCGCAGTCGGGGCAGCACCAGTCGTCGGGTACCGCCGACCACGCGGTGCCGGCCGGGAATCCCTCGCGCGGTGCGCCGGTGGCCTCGTCGTAGACGTAGTTGCACACCGGGCATTCGTACGCGGCCATCAGCAGGTCTGCCCGTATCGGGCGAGGATCTTCTCGCGCTTGCTCGGCTGGATGTTCACGCGGGACAGGTCGCCGTCGTAGTGGTCGAGGACCCGATGGTCCATCACCTTGCGCCACAAGGGCGGAAAGTAGGTCAGGCCGACCATGCTCGCGTAGCCGCTCGGCAGGTTCGGGGCGCCGTCCATGCTGCGCAGCGTCTGGTAGCGGCGGGTCGGGTTGGCGTGGTGATCGCTGTGACGCTGCAGGTGGTACAGGAAGATGTTGGTCACGATGTGATCGGAGTTCCAGCTGTGTTCGGGCGTGCACCGTTCGTAGCGGCCGGATTCGGTGCGGCGGCGGAGCAGTCCGTAGTGCTCGAGGTAGTTCACCGATTCGAGCAGGGAGAATCCGTACACGGCCTGGATGATCAGGTACGGCAGCACCACCGGCCCGAACACGACGGCCAGCACGGTGAACAGCGCCACCGACAGCAGCCACGCGGACAGGACGTCGTTGCGGAAGGTCCACGGGCCCTTGCCGAGTCGCTCCAGCCGCGCCTTCTCGAGATGCCACGACGACTTCAGTCCACCCCACACGCTGCGCGGCAGGAACGACCAGAACGACTCGCCGAAACGGGCGCTCGCCGGATCCTCGGGTGTCGACACCCGGACGTGGTGGCCGCGGTTGTGCTCGATGTAGAAGTGGCCGTAGAAGGTCTGCGCCAGGGCGATTCTCGACAGCCGGCGTTCGAGCCGCTCCTTCTTGTGGCCGAGTTCGTGGGCGGTGTTGATGCCGACGCCGCCCATCACGCCGATGCTGATCGCCAGCCCGATCTTCGACACTAGGCCGAGTCCGCCGTCGAGTCCGAGCCATCCGAGGTCCTGCGCCGACCACAGGTAGCACGCGAAGACGAGGCTGAGGATCTGGAACGGGATGTAGGCGTAGGTGCAGTACCGGTAGTAGCGGTCCGCGGCGAGACGTTCCATCACCTCGTCGGGCGGGTTCTGGCCGTCCGGGCCGAAGAATCGGTCCAGGATCGGCAGGATCACGTAGACCAGCAGTGGGCCGATCCACCACCACACGGGAGCCACGGCGCTCCAGCCGAGTTGTCCGAACGCCCACACGAGGGCGGTCGCGACGAAGATCGCGGTGGGCGGGACCAGTCCGAGCAGCCACAGATATCGCTTGCGGTCGCGCCACTGCTGCGCAGGTGTCGGCTGCGGCCGGTCGATGTCGCGTGTCGTCACCGTCTTCTCCTCCGTATGACGTGGATCACCCTGTGGTGGACGTTACGCGCGACACCATCCACTGTCTAGACATATGGAGCGATTTGTAAATCTTCACCGATCGCGCACACGAAAACGTCAGCCGCCCACGTTTCGGACGTGGGCGGCTGACGTTTTCGTCTGCGGTTGTGTGCCTGACCGGACCGATCAGTTGCGGTACTCGGGATGCTCGGAGACGAACTTCGCGACGTAGGAGCACGAGGTCCCGATCTTCAGACCCTCGGCGCGGGTCGCGTCCAGCGCCTGGCGGACGACGTCACCGGCGACGCCCTGACCGCGGAACTCCGGCTCGGTGACCGTGTGGTCGAAGTCGCGCACGTCGCCGACCTGCGTGTAGTCGGCGTAGCCGGCGAGCGCGTCACCGATGTAGAGAGCGAATCGCGACTGCTCGGGAAGATGCTCGACGCGACGATTGTCGTTGTTCTGGCTCATGGATTCACCCTACCGACCGGGCATCCTTCGCGACCGCGAGGACAGCGGGGGAGGTGCGCCCCGGCCACGTGCCGGTGAGCACCCCGCCCGGCCGCGACGGCTCGATCTGCTCGTCGAGCACGCGCAGCACCTCGACCTCGACGTCGCCCGCCGACACCGTGGTCGTCGTCGAGTCGCTCGTGTGGGTGATCCGGCCGAGAGCCGGTACCGGTGCCTCGGGGGATCCGCTGCCGGCCACCTGCACCGGGGCGTCGATGGTCGCGCCGGTCGTGGCATCGAAGAGTTCGGCCGCGCCGCCGCCGGTCGCGATCGTGGTGACCAGCGTGGCGACGTACACCGGGTCGGCGCACGCGTCGTACACCCAGCGGGTCCCGAGCACGGTGTGCTCCATCGTGCCGACCAGCGCGTCCTCGGCGCCGTCGAGCGGGGCGGCGCGATAGGTCAACGGGACCTGCAGGATTCGCCCGTCCCCGGTGCGCAGCAGATGGGTTTCGACGCCGACCTCGCCGTCGGGGTCGTCGAAGCGGAACCCGCCGATCCGGTCGAGGCCGGTCGCGCCGGCGGCCCACGGCTGCGATGGCACCCATGCCGCGAGGACCTCGGCCTTCGTCGGCGACAACCGGGCGTTCTGATGGATGATTGCCATGGTCGAGACGATACGTGCGGTCACGCCGGCGGCGGCGGTGCCACCGGCTTCGGCAGCTTCGCGGCGTCGAGGTCGGTGCGCAGCAGCATCACGTTGTAGTCCGACCACGTGCTGGCCAGGTAGTACAGGTCCTTGCCCGACGACCACGGGTGGATGAACGCGCCGTACACGCTCGGCACGTCCCGGCTGCTCACCAGCACCTTCGGTTCGCTCCAGCCGGATTCGAGCGTTGCGGAGGTCCGCGCGACGATCGAGTTCGTCGCATCGGTGTATAGCGCCACGAACCCGCCGAGATGCTCGTTGTAGGCGACGGACAGTTCGCTGACCGGCCCGGGGATCACGACGCCCGCGGCCTTCGGGTCGGTCGGCACCCAGGCTCCGATGCCGTCCCAGTACTCGTAGGCGAGCGGGTCGAGCAGCGATTCCGGCCGCACCCGAGCCAGGTGGGCGGCGCCGTTGCGCCCCGACGGGGTGCCGAACTTGTAGATCCAGCCGTCGTGTTCGACGAACGCGCCCATCTGGAAGTTGGCGTTGCCGCTGACGGATTCGTTCAGACGTGCCGTGAGGGGGTGGACCGTCCAGGTCTCCCCGTTGTCCGTCGACGAGGCGAGCGCGGAGAAGTTCGTGTGCCACTCGCCGGGGGCACCCCAGCTGCGTACCGACATGAAATCGAGGTACTGGACCCCGCCGACGGCGATGCCGGCGGTGGGGATCGTGGTGATCTCGACGCCGTTGACCTTGCGGCTCTCGATCAGTTCGCGGGCGTGGTTCGGGCGATCCAGGGGAGCGCTGTCGATGCTCATGCCGTCGGACAGGTTCCGGTCGGTGCTGCGGAACAGGACGTTGCTGCGCCAATCGCCGACGAGTCCGCAGAACGGATTGCGATTGAACCCGAACGTGTCTCCGAAAGCCGCGAGGACCTGACCCTCGCCGTTGTCCCACATGATGCCGAGATCGGTGCCGAGTACGCCGAACCGGGGCACGGTGTCGTTGTCACCCATCAGTCCGGTCATGTGCGCGACCGCGGTCGTGGTGCCCTTCAGCTGGGGGAGGCGGCCGTCCTGCCCGTTGAGCCAGGGGATCGGGGTGACGCCGGGCTCGGAGCTGCCGGGCAGCGCGCTGCCGGTGCCGGGCAGTCTGCTCCCGGTGCCGGGCAGTGCACTGCCGGTCCCCGGCGCCGAGCTGCCGGTACCGCTGCCCGGTGGGCACGCGGCGTATGCGGTTCCGGTCCCGCCGAGCACGAGAACGCAGGTCGCGGCGAGGGTCACGGGCAGGGCGAGAGCCAGACGATGTCGCAGGGACGAGCGCATGGGACCTCCGGAGTGATGCCGCACAGTCGACGCCGTGCCAACGTAACAGCAGTCACATCAGTCACACATGTCACTTAGGTAACGACACGGTCGCGGGATTGCCCTCAAGGACGCGCTGTCGCCGGGGGATGAGTGGACCGCACCGCGTCGACGAACCGACGCTTCTCCGTGACGTACCGGTCCCGGAACCCGTCCTGATCGTCGATGCCGTCGCTCGACGCCGCGGTGAGGAACGCGAACGCCGACTCCGCCGCGGCGAGCACCGGATCCGGTGCCGTCAGCCGCATCTCGTTCACGATCGCGTCGAGATCGACGATGCCGCGTGCGATCGCCCGCAGACGCGGGTCCTCCGACTGCAGCGCCTCGTCGAGTTCGACATCGGCCAGCTCGGAGCGGTCGAGCTCGAAGAGATGATTGTGGACGTTGTCGGCGACCTGGAGAAACCGCACGTGCAGGGCACGATCGGTCGCGCGCAGCACCGGCGCGGGTGCCGGTTGCCGGGTCGCCTTCCGGCCACCGCGCGCGGCGACCACCCCGAGTACCACTCCGACGACGAGAGCGACCGGTGCCGCCCACCAGGGCGCAGTACCGGCGCTGAACAGATCCGACAGCGACTCCATCGTCGGATGTTAGCAGTGAGAAGTATCCGTTCCGTCCGATGTGTCCACAACGATCGTGTCGTCGTCGGTCAGAGCCCGGAACGCGATGCCGTTGCGCTTCAGGAGATCCACGGCGCGGCGGCTGCCGCCGTTGTCCAGCGGCGACCCGCCGACATGCGGCACGATCGCGAAATCCACCAGACCGAGGCCGTCCCACTGCGGGGCGATCCCGCACGTCGGCTCGACCTCGCCCGGGTCGTCGGAGAACTCGACGCCGCGCAGCGTCGGCGTCACCACGCACGCCCCGGCGCTGTACCCGGCGTACGCGAGCGCCCCGGACCGGACGAGGTCGGTGAGCACCGTGTCGCCGCCGGAGCGCGCGAGCTGGGCCCGCAACACGAACGTGTTGCCGCCGCGCACCCACACCACCCGGAACTCGGACAGCCTGGCGCGCAACGACTCCGGTGCGCCGACGTGGTCGCGCAGATCCACCTCGACCGGATCGAATCCGAGTTCCCGCAGCGGACCGAACTCGCTGTTCAGCGACGACTGCCGGGCCTGCGCGGGCCAGGAATCGGCGGCATTCGCGATCACCGCGAGCGGCCCGGGCGGACCGGTCACCCGCAGCAGCGCCGCCGGGTCGGCGCCGAAACGGTACGACGAGAGGAACAGGCGCATCGGGGAACGGTCAGATGGTGAACGCCAGATTGTCGACGATGCGCCGCCCGACCGTGGTGTCCCCGCCGAGGGTGATCTCGTCGAGGTGGTCGAACGCGCGGACACGTCCGCCGGCGAGCCGCGCGAACAGTCCCGAATCGAGGGTGATCGTGCTGGTCGCCTCGCCCGACAGCGCGGGAACGAGCGCGGCCCGTCCGTGGACCTCCACGTGCAGGGTGCGGGCGAGCGGGCCGGTCAGCTCGAACGTGATGCGGGAGCCGTCCGGGGCCTTGCCGAGCTTGCCGACGACATACGCCAGCGACCCGACGATCTCGGCGAACGCCAGCTCGGCGCGCGGACCGCCCTCGTCGCCGGGGATCCCGAGCGCGTCCCTGATGTCGAGTTCGTGCATCCAGCAATCGAATACGCGGATGCGCATGAAGCGCCCGTAGGTCGCCGGACCGGCCGGCGTCTGCGCGGGTGTGTCGAACCATTCCTGTGTCATCTTCGAGAGCTGGTCGCGCCGGCGCGCGACGATCTGCCGGTACCGCTCGAGGATGGCCGTGCCCGGTGTGCCGCGCATCGACTCCACCCACCGTTCGTTGAGCGCGCCGATCTCGTTGTGCACGTGACCGAGCGCGTGCACGTCGATGTCGACGTGCGGGGTCTCTTCACCCGCGAGGAGCGATTCGGTGCCGATCAGGTGCGCCACGATGTCCTTGACGGTCCAGCCCGGCAGCGTCGACGGGGTGAACCAGGTGTCCGTGTCGAGGTCGGCGATCAGATCGTCGATGACCGCGAACTGCTCGAACAGCAGCGAACGGATCTTCTCCACGGGAAATTCGGGGGTTTCGGGAGTCTGGTCGGTGCTCAACGGGGATCCTCTGCTTCCAATCGGTCCAGTCCGGCGCGGATCAGGGCTGCGATCGCGTCCGGGTCGTCGGGGCGGCGCCGGAGGAGCCCGGCCGCCAGGCGTACCTTGTCGCCGTTCCAGCGCGGCAACACGTGCAGGTGGGCGTGATCGACGGTCTGGAACGCGGCCCGGCCGTCGTTGAGCACCAGGTGGGCGCCGTCGGGTGTGAGGTCCGAGCGGGCCAGTGCCCGCGCCAGGCGCTGTCCGACGCGGAACATCGCCGCGCCGTCGTCCGGCGCGAGTTCCTCGAGCCGGGCCGCGTGGGCCCGGGGCACCACGAGGACGTGACCGCGCGAGATCGGCCGGATGTCGAGGAACGCGACGACCGTCTCGTCCTCGAACACCCGCCGCGCCGGTGCGGTACCGGCCACGATGTCGCAGAACACGCAGGCTCCCACGGTCGTCACTGTAACGCCGCCACCAGTGCGGGCAATCCGATCGCCGCGGTCGTGCGCCACACGTGGTCGACGCGGTCCGAGAGTTCCGTCGGCTCGGGCCCGATCTCGACGACCGGCACGCCGCGATCGCGGGCCAGCGCGGGCAACCCGGCGGCGGGGTACACCATCCCGGAGGTGCCGACGACGAGCAGCAGGTCGGCATCGGCGACGACCTCGGTCGCCGCGTCCCACGGTGCGCGGGGCAGCAGTTCGCCGAACCACACGACACCCGGACGGACCCGGCCCCCGCACCGGCTGCACGTCGGCGGCGTCAGCCGGGCCACCGGCTCGGCCGGCGGATCCGGAAGCTCGGCGGCGGCCTCGCAGTCGGCGCACCGCGGCGCGAACAGGCTGCCGTGCAGGTGCGCGCTGACGACACTGCCGGCGCGTTCGTGCAGATCGTCGACGTTCTGGGTGACGATGTGGACGTCCGTGTCGCGGGCCCAGTCGGCCAGCGCGAGATGGCCGGCGTTCGGTTCGACCTTCCGGACCAGCGCCACGCGCCACTGGTACCACGCCCACACCGTCTCCGCGTCGGCGTGCCACGCCTCGGGGGTCGCGAGGGCGGCGGCGTCGAACCGGGACCACAGGCCGGTCTGCGCGTCCCGGAAGGTCGGGACGCCGCTCTCGGCGGACATGCCGGCGCCGGTCAGGACGGCGACGCGGCGCGCGGCGCGGGCCAGGCCGAGAATCTCGGAGGGAACGCTCATTGCGGTGACGGTAGGGGATCGGTGTGCCCGGTGTCGCGCGGGTGACCGCAGCGTGGGCACTGCCCGGCCGTGCTCTCGAGGACGTGGTCGTCGAGGAACAGCCCACACTCCGGGCACACCCGATCGAGCCAGCACACCGGGTCCCCGCCGAGGTCGGGGTCGCGGGCCGTCACCGGGCCTCCCGCAGATGCTCGGCGAGGATCACGGCGCCGCTGTGGTCGAGATCGCGGGTCGCGGTGAGCAACACCAGGGGGCGTCCGTCGGCGAGGCGATCCAGCCGGGCGACGGCTTCGCGTCCGGCCTCCGTGGTCAGCTCGTGGAGGTAACGGGTGCGGAACTCCGAGAACAACGCGGCGTCGTGCGAGTACCACTTGCGC
The DNA here is from genome assembly GCF_023218075.1 of Rhodococcus sp. HM1. Taxonomy (GTDB): domain Bacteria; phylum Actinomycetota; class Actinomycetes; order Mycobacteriales; family Mycobacteriaceae; genus Rhodococcus. Next base: position 28,754 of record NZ_JALPTB010000061.1, read on the forward strand.
AGCTCTGCGGAGGGCGCGAGGTCCTTCGCCCAGTCGTCGTAGTGGAACGCGTCCTTGCGGAGCCCCCTCGGCCACAGACGGTCCACCAGGACACGGAACGCGTCCTCGTCTGCGGGGTGGTCGTAGACGCGTTCGACGTCGACTGTGCGACGTTCCATCGGCTCCTCCTCGGGCTTTGCATTCACCAGCGGTACGCTCGTACTGTGAAGTGAGCTGCATCACAATTCTCGCACTGCATCCTTGTTCGGACTCGATTCAGACAAAAGCAAGCGGTTGCAGTGTCGTCGCCACCACGGTAGGTCTGCTTTAGCTCATCAGGCCGGCGTGTACTGCCGTGGCCTCGATGTACGCAGCCCGCCGCTCTCGCGGTGAGGCCCTCATTCGAAGCAGGAGTCAGGGGAAGTTGGATACCGAAGGATTGAGCACGGGAAGAGAGGCACAGCGTCGTCCGACCGTCGGCGTCGTTCGCGAAACGAACGACGGTGAGCGTCGCGTCGCGCTGGTCCCGAAGATTGTTCCGTCTCTGATCGGCAAGGGTCTCGACGTCGTCGTCGAGGCCGGTGCCGGCGAGGCGGCACTGATTCCCGACGAGCTGTACGTCGAGGCCGGTGCCACGATCGGTGACGCCTGGACCGCGGACGTCGTGGTGAAGGTCGCGCCTCCGTCGGATGCGGAGGTCGCGCGGCTGCACTCGGGCCAGACCCTGATCGGGTTCCTGGCGCCGCGCAATGCGGAAAACCAGATCGGCGCGCTCGCTGCGGCCGGAGTGCAGGCGTTCGCCGTCGAGGCGATCCCGCGCATCTCGCGTGCCCAGGTGATGGACGCGCTGTCGTCGCAGGCGAACGTGTCCGGCTACAAGGCGGTGCTGGTCGCTGCGTCGGAGGCCACGCGCTACTTCCCGATGCTCACCACGGCCGCGGGCACCGTCAAGCCCGCGACCGTGCTGGTGCTCGGCGTCGGTGTCGCGGGTCTGCAGGCGCTGGCCACCGCCAAGCGTCTCGGTGGTCGCACCACCGGATACGACGTGCGCCCGGAGGTCGCCGATCAGGTGCGTTCGGTCGGTGCGCAGTGGCTCGATCTGGGGATCGACGCGGCCGGTGAGGGCGGCTACGCCCGCGAACTCACCGACGCCGAGCGCGCCCAGCAGCAGCAGGCTCTCGAGGAGGCCATCAAGGGCTTCGACGTGGTCATCACGACCGCGCTGGTGCCGGGCCGTCCGGCGCCGCGTCTGGTCACCGCTGCCGCGGTGAACGGCATGAAGCCCGGCTCGGTCGTGGTCGACCTCGCCGGCGAGACCGGCGGCAACTGCGAGCTGACCGAACCCGGACAGACCGTCGTCAAGCACGGCGTGACGATCTGCTCGCCGCTGAACCTGCCCGCGACGATGCCCGAGCACGCATCCGAGCTCTACTCGAAGAACGTCGCCGCCCTGCTCGAGCTGATGCTCGACGACAACGGCGCGCTGGCACCGGACTTCTCCGACGAGATCCTCGACGGCGCGTGCGTGACCCGCTCGAAGGAGAACGCGTAGATGTACACCGAACTGCTCGCGAACATCGCCATTCTGGTCCTTGCCGGATTCGTCGGGTTCGCCGTTATCTCCAAGGTCCCGAACACGCTGCACACGCCGCTGATGTCGGGCACCAACGCCATCCACGGCATCGTGGTGCTCGGTGCGCTCGTGGTGCTCGGGCACCTGCCCGGGGACGCCCCGTGGAGCATCAAGATCATCCTGTTCGTCGCGCTGGTGTTCGGCACCCTGAACGTGGTCGGCGGCTTCGTCGTCACCGACCGCATGCTCGCGATGTTCAAGCCCAAAAAGGACGTTGTGAAGGCGTCGGCGGAGTCGAAGGGAGCTGACGCCCGATGAGTTACCTGGTGACCATCCTGTACATCGTCGCGTTCGCGATGTTCATCTACGGTCTGATGGGCCTGACCGGCCCGAAGACCGCGGTCCGCGGCAACTACATCGCCGCGGCCGGCATGGCGATCGCCGTGATCGCGGTGCTCATCGACATCCGTGACACCGAGAACTGGGGTCTGATCGTCGGCGGCCTGGCCGTGGGTGTGATCCTGGGTGTGCCGCCGGCACTGAAGACCAAGATGACCGCGATGCCGCAGCTGGTCGCGCTGTTCAACGGCGTCGGTGGTGGCACCGTCGCGCTGATCGCGTGGGCCGAGTTCCTCGACTCGAACGGCTTCACGACCGTCGACGACGTGCCGTCGGTGCCGTTCATCGTCGGCTCGCTGTTCGCCGCGATCATCGGCTCGGTCTCGTTCTGGGGTTCGCTGGTGGCGTTCTCCAAGCTGCAGGAACTGCTGAACAAGAACTTCGAGAAGAAGGTCGTCGCGTCGGCGAAGCTGTTCCAGCTCGCCAACATCGTCCTGGCGATCGCCGCGATCGCGATCGCGATCTACATCGGTCTGCATGCTGACCCGGCCAACGCGCCGACCCCGGCCATCTGGATCGTCGCGCTGCTCGTCGTGGCCGGCCTGATGGGCCTGTTCGTGGTGCTCCCGATCGGCGGCGCCGACATGCCCGTCGTCATCTCGCTGCTCAACGCCCTGACCGGTCTGTCCGCAGCCGCCGCGGGTCTCGCGCTGAACAACCAGGCGATGATCGTCGCCGGCATGATCGTCGGCGCGTCCGGTTCGATCCTGACCAACCTCATGGCCAAGGCCATGAACCGCTCGATCCCGGCGATCGTGTTCGGTTCCTTCGGCGGCGACGGCGGATCCGGCGGCGTGGTCTCCGCGTCCGGCGGCACCGTCAAGGCGACCTCCGCGGCGGATGCGGCGATCCAGATGGCCTACGCCAACCAGGTCATCGTGGTGCCCGGCTACGGTCTGGCCGTGGCGCAGGCGCAGCACGCCGTCAAGGAGATGGCCGAGCTGCTCGAGCAGCGTGGCGTCGAGGTCAAGTACGCCATCCACCCGGTCGCCGGTCGCATGCCGGGCCACATGAACGTGCTGCTCGCCGAGGCCGACGTCGCGTACGACGCGATGAAGGAGATGGACGACATCAACGGTGAGTTCTCGCGCACCGACGTCACCATCGTCATCGGCGCCAACGACGTCACCAACCCGGCCGCGCGTCTGGATTCGTCGAGCCCGATCTACGGCATGCCGATCCTGAACGTCGACCAGTCCAAGTCGGTCATCGTGCTCAAGCGGTCCATGTCCTCCGGCTACGCCGGCATCGACAACCCGCTGTTCACCGCCGACCAGACGTCGATGCTCTTCGGCGACGCGAAGAAGATGGTCGGCGAGGTCACCGAGGAACTCAAGGTCCTCTGACCCGCATCCACTTTCAGGGGCGCCCGCGCACATCTGCTGCGCGGGCGCCCTCGCGCACGTTCGGGGCCAGTGCCGACGCGGCCAGCACGCACGCCAGCGGCACCGCCATCGCCGCCGTCAGCGACGTCGCCTCCGACAACCAGCCGATGCACGCCGGGCCTGCCAGGAAGCCGAGGTAGCCCATCCCGACGACCCGCGACATGTTCGCGCCCGGCGCGCCGGTCGTCATGTTCCCCGCGGCCGTGAACAACTGCGGAACCGCCCCGGAGAGACCGGCGCCGAACAACCCCCAGCCCGCCAGGGTGAGCGGCAGCCACGGCGACGCGATCACCGCGCCCACCCCGACGGCGGCGACCAGCATGCCGTACCGCACCAGCGCTACCGGACCGATCCGCGCAGTGATCCGATCCGCGGTGAAGCGACCGATCGTCATCGTCGCCGAGAACACCCCGAATGCGAGTGCCGCCACCGAATCCGGGCTGCCCAGACGCTCCTTGACCTGCAGGGCACTCCAGTCGTTGGCGACGCCCTCGCACAGCATCAGCATGAACGCGAGCCCGCCGAGCAGCAGTACCCGCCGCGAATACCCGCCGCGCGGAGCCGCATCGACGTGGTGGGGATGCGGCGGCACCCGCACCAACTGCCCGGACGCGACCGCGACCACCACCAGCCCCATCGCACCCGTGACGGCCAGCGACATCGCCGGAGCCCAGCCGGCGGCGAGCGTCGCCGCCCCGACCAGTGCCCCGGCCACACCGCCGACGGAGAACAGCCCGTGGAAGGCCGCCATGATCGGCCGCCGGTAACGCTGTTCGACGACGACCGCCTGCGAATTCATCGACACGTCCAGGGCGCCGTTCGCGAACCCGAACAGCACCAGTGCGACGGCGAGCTGCCAGCCCTGCGACGCCAGACCCGGACCGGCCACCGTGACCGCCAGGGCACTCGCGGCGATCGTGGTGGTGCGGTCGCTGCCGAACCGGTCGGCGAGCCGTCCGGTCGCCTGCATGCCGACGATCGCGCCGACCGCGAGCATGAGCAGCAGTGTTCCCAGGGTCGCGTTGCCGATCCCCGCGCGCTGCTGCACCGCCGGAATGTGCACGACCCACATCGCGAGCAGGAACCCGTTGAGTCCGAAGACGGCGAAGACGGCGGCTCGCGCACGCCGATAGGCGGGATCGGTCACGAAACCCGACGCTACCGCCGCCCGGGACGGTCCTCACCCGCGCAGGTCAGCGTGCGAGCAGCGCGGGCACCGGGTCGCCGAGGAATCCGCCGATCGCCGCGAGCGCCCGCCCCGCCTGCTCGCCGTCGACGAGCCGATGATCGAACGACAACGACAGCGTGACCACCCGGCGCACCGCGAGCGCGTCGTCGACCACCCACGGACGCGGCGCGATCGCCCCGACGGCGAGGATCGCCGCCTCACCCGGCACGAGGATCGGGCTGCCGCCGTCCACGCCGAACACCCCGACGTTCGTGATCGAGATCGTGCCGCCCGTCAGGTCGGTGGGGGTTGCGCGCCCGGCGCGCGCGGTCGCGGTGACGGTGGCGATCGCGCCGGCCAGGTCGGGCAGCGACAGGGCGTGCGCGTTCCGGATCACCGGGACCATCAGCCCCTCGTCGGTGGCGGTCGCGATGCCCAGGTTCACGTAGGTGCGCGTCGCGATCTCACCGGCGTCCTGATCCCACGTCGCGTTGAGGATCGGCTGGTCCGCGACCGCGCGCAGCAACGCCGCCGCCACGATCGTCAGGGCGGTCGGATGCCGGTCCGCGAACGACGGATGCGTGCGCAGCCGCTCGACCAGCTCGACGGTCGCGGTGACGTCGCACGTAAGGAACACCGTCGCGTGCGGCGCGGTGAATGCACTGCGGGTCACGGCCTCGGCGGTGCGTTTGCGCACCCCCGTGATCGGCACCCGCGTCTCCTCGCCGGGTTCGGTGCGGGCGGCCCGGTCCGCGGCGCGCCGCACGTCAGAGCGGGTGACGACCCCGCCGGTGCCGGTTCCGGTCACGGTGGCCAGGTCGATGCCGAGGCGTTTGGCCTCGCGTCGCGCCGACGGCTTCGCGTCCGGGCGGGGTGGCTCGGCGTGCAGGTGCGGTGCGCTGTGCCCGTTTCCCGAGGGTCCGGGCGGCGTCGGTCCGGCCTGCGCGAGGGTCCGGGCGGCCCGTTTGCTCACCGGTGGGCGGCCGGGACCGTAGCCGACGAGCACCGGGGTCTGCGATTCGGCACCGGCGTCGTGGGGACCCTCACTCGGCACCGCGATCCGGATGATCGGTGTCCCGACCGGCACCGTCGTTCCGGGTTCGGCGAGCAGTTCCGCCACCGTCCCCGCGAACGGCGACGGCAACTCCACCACTGCCTTCGCCGTTTCCACCTCCGCGACGACCTGGTTGAGCTCGACGCGATCGCCGACGGCCACCGTCCAGGACACGAGGTCGGCCTCGGTCAGGCCCTCACCGAGATCCGGCATCCGGAATTCCTTGACGGACTGGTTCATTCGGCGTGTCCCTTCAGGCGGTGTGTCCCCTCAGGCGGCGAGGCTGCGGTCGACGGCATCGAGGATGCGGTCGGGGTCCGGCAGGTGGTACGCCTCGAGTTTCGCGGGCGGATACGGGATGTCGAATCCGCCGACTCGCAGCACCGGCGCCTCCAGCTGATAGAAGCACCGTTCGGAGATCTGTGCGGCGATTTCGGCGCCGAGCCCGCAATTCACCGGGGCCTCCTGCGCGACCACGAGCCGGCCGGTGCGGCGCACCGACGCCTCGACGGTGTCGACGTCGAGCGGCGACAGCGATCGCAGATCGATCACCTCGATCGAATGTCCTTCGTCCGCAGCGATCTCCGCGGCCTGCAGGGCCGTCGTCAGCATCGCGCCGAACGTCACGAGCGTGATATCGGTGCCCGGCCGGGTGACGCGCGCCCGGTCCAGCGGCAGTTCCGGCGGGGTGTCGAGGTCGACCTCGCCGCGATCCCAGTACCGGTGCTTCGGCTCGAGGAAGATCACCGGATCGTCCAGGGCCACCGCCTGCTGGATCATCCAGTAGGCGTCCGACGGAGTGCCGGGGCTCACCACCCGCAGGCCCGCGGTGTGCGTGAAATACACCTCGGGGGACTCGGAATGGTGCTCGACGGCGCCGATCCCGCCGCCATACGGAATGCGGATCGTCAACGGCGCGGTGACCGTACCCGCGGTGCGGTAGTGGATCTTCGCGACCTGCGAGACGATCTGGTCGAAGGCCGGGTAGACGAACCCGTCGAACTGGATCTCGCACACCGGCCGGTATCCGCGCAGCGCCATGCCGAAAGCCGTTCCCACGATGCCGGATTCGGCGAGGGGAGTGTCGAAGACCCGGTCGGTGCCGAAGTCCTTCTGCAACGTGTCGGTGACGCGGAAGACGCCGCCGAGCCGGCCGACGTCCTCGCCCATGATCACGACCTTGCGGTCGTGTTCGAGCGCGCGCCGCAACCCGGCATTGAGGGCGGCGCCGAGAGCCATCGTGGTGGTGGTCATGACCGTGCCTCCTCGTACTGTGCGGTGTCGAACCCGGCGAGGTATTCGCCGTAGCGGGCGCGTTGATCGGCGAGCATCCGGTGCTCGGTGGCGTAGACGTGATCGAACATCGAGAGCGGTTCGGGGTCGGGGGCGGTGAGCGTGCCCGTGCGCAGCCGGTCCGCGGCGGCGTCCGCGTCGGCCTGGACCGTGGCGAGATAGTCGTCGTCGGCGAGACCCTCGCGGTCGAGCAACAGCCGCACCCGGGTCAGCGGATCGCGTGCCCGCCATTCCTCCAGTTCGGCGGGGGTGCGGTAGCGGGTCGGGTCGTCGGACGTGGTGTGCGGACCCATGCGGTAGGTGAGGGCCTCGATGAACGTCGGTCCACCGCCTTCCCGGGCGCGGCGCGCGGCCTGCCGGGTGACGGCCAGGACGGCGAGGACGTCGTTGCCGTCGACCTGCACGGCGGGCATCCCGAAGCCGGCGGCCCGGTGGGCCAGTGCCACCGGGCTCTGCACGTGCACCGGGGCGCTGATCGCCCAGTGGTTGTTCTGGCAGAAGAACACCACCCCGGCACTCCAGCTCACCGCGAAGCCGAGGGCCTCGGAGATGTCGCCCTGGCTGGTGGCGCCGTCACCGAAGTAGGCGACGGTCGCGATCTCGGCACCGTCGAGACGGGCGCCCATCGCGTAGCCGGTCGCGTGCAGGCCCTGCGATCCGACGACGATCGCCGGGTTGGTGGTGTTGACGGTCGCCGGATCCCAGCCGGAATGCGAACAGCCCCGCCACATTCGCGTCATGTCCGCGGGATCGACGCCGCGGCACCAGGCCACGCCGTGCTCGCGGTAGCTGGTGAAGACATAGTCGTCGGGTTCGAGCGCGTGCGCGGATCCGACCTGCGCGGCCTCCTGGCCGAGCAGGGGAGCCCACAGGCCGAGTTCGCCCTGGCGTTGCAGGGCGACTGCCTCGGTGTCGATGCGCCGCACGACGACGAGGTCGCAGTAGAGGGTGCGCAGGCGTTCGGGGCCGACATCGGCGACGAGCGCGGAATACTCCGGGTTGTGAACCCGTCGGCCGTCCGGCTGGATCAGCTGGACCGGATAGGCAATCTTGTCGACCACCGTGACCACCTCGTTCGGGTCGGCCCGGGCGCCCTTGTGGGGCGATCGCCGGGCATACCTGTGTTGTACTTCACATCATCCACGTCGGGGACAGCTGCGCAATCGGTTCGGCCGCGACTGTGCAGAACGCACGGTTCGAGGGGGTCATGCGGTGTCATACTGCGGAATGTGACCAGTCTGGATGCGACCGACGCCCGGCTGCTGCTCGAGCTGGCCCGCACGCCGCGGGCGACGGGAGTGGAGTTGGCGGCACGGCTCGGGCTGTCGCGCAACACGGTTCAGGCGCGGCTCGCGCGCTGGGAGGCGGAGGGGGTGCTCGCGTCGTTCGAGCGACGCGTCGACCCGCGCGCGCTGGGTTATCCGCTCGCCGCCTACGTTGCGACGCGGGTCGACCAGCACCGGCTCGACAGTGTCGTCGCGGCGCTGGCGGAGATCCCGGAGGTCACCGAGGTGTACGGCATGGCGGGGCAGACGGACCTGTCGGTGAAGGTCGTCGCGACCGACGCGGACGACCTGTACCGGCTGGCCGGGCAGATCCTCGAGATCCCGGGTGTCGAGCGCACCAACATGGCGTTGGTGATGCGGGAGCTGGTGCCGCAGCGCACCGCCCCGCTGCTGCGGCGGCTGGCGCAGGGCTGACGTCCTGCGGCATCGGCCGATCCGGCCGGGTGCCCAGCGTCCGGAACGGCGAGTGGCCGGGCACCTCGCAGGTACCCGGCCACTCGTCCTGTCCGCGTCGGACGCGAGCTACGTCAGTGCCTCCACGATGCGGTCCACAACGTTGTTCGCGCTGTAGTAGTCCAGGCGGAAGCTGTCGTAGCCCAGCGCGTAGACCTTGCCCGACTGCACCGACGGGATTCCCGCGAGCAGCGCATCGGCCTTCATTCGCTCCTCGGCGGACGCGTCCGCGCTGATGATGAACGTGATGGCGCCGGGAAGGGCGCGAGACAGGTTCTCGACGCTTGCGGGCACGACGTCGGCGCGTCCGGCCATCGTCCCCTTGTCGGCGTTCGCGATGTCCTCGGGCAGCGGTGCCGTCACGATTCCGAGGCGTTCGGCGAGCTGGCCCTGCGCGGACACGGCGGTGAAGATCCGTGAGTCCTGCGGGGAGTTGTAGGTGAGGATGTTGGCCTCGCTGGACTCCGCGAGTGCGGGTGCGATCGCGGCGCGGGCCTCGTCGACCTTCGTGTCGAACTCGGCGATCAGTTCGGCGGCGCGGTCCTCGGCGCCGATGGCGTCGGCCAGCTGGGTGGTGATCTCCTGCCACGACTTGTCGGTGTAGTCGAAGACCAGGGTGGGAGCGATCCGGGACAGCACGGCGTAGCTGTCCTTCGTCGAGTCGGCACCGCTGGCGGAGACGACGATGAGATCGGGCGCTGCCGCGGTGATCCGCTCGACGTTGATCTCGCCCTGGTACAGCGTCTCGACGTCCCGCTCGGCGGCCACGTCGGCCCACTGCCGGAACAAGCCCTGCTCGTCGGTGGCCGAGTTGCCGACGGAGCTCGGGGGCTGGGCGCCGGTCCCGACGAGCGGTGCGTCGAGGGCGAGCAGGGAGCCGGTGAGCGTGACACTCGTCGAGACGATCCGCTCCGGCCGGGTGTCGAGCGTGACCGGGCCGTCGGCGGTCTCGACGGTGCGCGGCCATTCACCCGACTGTGCCGATGTCGGGGACGTCTCCGCGACGTCTTCGTCCGACGAGCACGCCACGGTGGCGGCGCCGATCGCAAGCGCGCCGAGCGCCACCGCGAACCGGGTGACGAGGCCTCGGCGACGAGGCATTCTCTGGGACAACGGAATCCTCCTGTAAGGCAACAGTGGTATGCGCTGTACCCTACTGTTAGGTGAGCGTTTCCTAAGTAGGGGGTCCTTGTGCTCGATGCGGAGCTGGTGGAGCGACGCCTGCGGGACGAGGGTTCCCCGCTGATCGCTCCGGGACCGCCGGGCACGGTGACCGCCACGTTCGTGTACCGGGTCCCCGCCGATTCCGGTATCCGCCACGTCTACCTCGACGCCAACGGGGTCACCGACCGGCACGACCCCGAGGCGCACGCGCTGAAACCGCTCGGGGACAGCGACCTCTGGGCCGTGTCCGTCCTGCTGCCCAAGGCATGGCGCGGCGGATACGGGTTCCTTCCGCGGACCGAACCCATCATGCGGCCGTCGGAGGGCGAGACCGAGTGGGAATGGTGGCGCGGTGTACTCGGTGATCTGGTGACCGACCCCTGCAATCGGCTGCCGAGTTTCTCGTTCATGGGTCAGCGATCCCGCTCCGAAGCGGTGATGCCCGGCGCGCCGGCCCAGCGCTGGTGGGCGCACTCGGCCGGGCCGGCGCGCGGCACCACGACCGAGGTGACGCGTGAACTCGCCGGTGTGCGTCGCCGGATATGGCTCTACGAGCGTCTACGTAAATCTGATACTTCCTGCCACTGGCGTGGCAGGCGGTGAAGATCCACGTTCCTCACGGCTACCCACCACACCATCGTGCGATGTTGCGGGCTCGACCGTGTCCCACACCGACGCTTCGGGTGCAGGACAACTCCTCGACTGTGTCACCCCCTTCGGGGGTGTCGCGGCGGGAACACTGCGGCGGACCCGGCGATGCCGAGGCCTGCGCGGGGTGGGACCGGTCTTGTCCCGACATTTCCGGACCGGAGCATGCACCGCGGTCCGGATCTCCACGCTCCCACTGCGGGTGCGGACCGCTCTGCTGCGCCCCACCAACGGCCGTGCGGCGAGGTTCACCGCCGCCACATGATCACGATTCCCACCCACCTTGCACACCTCGCACCATGCCGTGTGATAGCCACCGGGGCGGGTCAGCGGTTCGTTGCAGCCCGGACACCGTGCCGACGATCCCCGCGCGGGCACCGACACCACCACCACACCCTCCCGGGCCGCGGTGTGGGTCAGGGCGTCGGCGGCCCGACGGCGGGCGGACTGCGCCGCCCGATTGTTGTTGCACCGGCCGCGTCCCCGAGCCTCCAGGGTGGTCAGGTCCTCGACCGCGATGACCGTCGCCTCCGAGGCAGCGGCGTGGTCGACGATCTGGCGGGCGAAATGAAACGCCAGTTCCCGGTTGATCCTGGCGCGTTTCACGCCGATCGCGGTGCGATGGTCCTCGAGGACCTCGATCTTCGCCTCCAACTCCGCCCGCACCCGCGGCGGTGCGGTCTCGGCGAGCCGGCGCAGCCGGGCGGCCTTACGGTGCAGGAACTGGCCTTCCGTCTGGAGGCGGGCCAGTGTGATGCCGAGTCCGCGATCGTCGTAGGTGAAGCCCCGAAAATCCGACACCAACCCATCCGGGCGTTCCGCGACAATCGCCGCGGCGCCGAGGGTGGCCGGTGACCAATCCACCCCCACCGCGACCGTGCCCGCCGCGAGGTCAC
>NZ_JALPTB010000062.1 GCF_023218075.1 Rhodococcus sp. HM1
CCCGACCATGGGCACCGACTTCAGCTGGGAGGACGGCAACGGTCTCCAACATGGTTGGGCGGGCAGATCACGCCGGTGAACCAGGGCGACACACCGAGGGCTGTACACACATTTTGGCCTATAACCCGCGGGTGTGGCCGGAGGACGAAACGCCGAAGGCCCTTCCGCGCTGCGGAAGGGCCTTCGATGGTGCTTCACGAGTCGGGGTGGCGGGATTCGAACCCACGACCTCTTCGTCCCGAACGAAGCGCGCTACCAAGCTGCGCCACACCCCGTGTTGAACCTCAGATAGATTACAGCACCATTCCTCGGAAGATTAAATCGCCTGGTCAGCGGGAAGAAATCGCGCTTTCCGCGGCACGGTCGGCGGCGGCGAGAGCCTCGTTGCGCGGGGCCGGGACGAGGGTCAGCAGCGTCGCCTCCGGGCGGCAGCAGAACCGGGCCGGGGCGAACGGCGACGTGCCGATGCCGGCCGACACGTGCAGCCGCATGTGGGCTCCCCAACGCGACGGTCCCTTCACCCGCGACCGATCGATCTGGCAGTTGGTCACGAGAGCACCGAAGAACGGCAGGCACAGCTGCCCGCCGTGGGTGTGGCCCGCCAGCACGAGGTCGTAGCCGTCGTCGGCGAAACGGTCGAGGACCCGCGGCTCGGGCGAATGCGTCAGGCCCAGCTTCAGGTCGGCGAGGGGATTGGGCTGACCGGCGATCGTGTCGTACCGGTCCCGCTCGAGGTGCGGATCGTCGACACCGGCCGCGGCGATGCGCACGCCCCCGACCTCGAACTCGCGCCGCACGTGCGTCATGTCGTGCCAGCCGCGTTCGCTGAACGCCGCGCGCAGGTCGCCCCACGGCAGGGGCGCGCCGTACACGCGCTGGTGGTTCTTGTCGAAGTACTTCAACGGGTTCTTCAGCACGGGCGCGAAGTAGTCGTTGCTGCCGAACACGAACAGGCCGGGACGGGCGAGCAGACCGCCCATCGCCTGCACGACGGCCGGCACGGCCTTCGGATGCGACAGGTTGTCGCCGGTGTTGACCACGAGGTCCGGTTCCAGCCGGTCGAGTTCGCGCAGCCAGTTCTGCTTGAGCCGCTGGTTCGGCATCATGTGCAGATCGCTGAGGTGAAGCACGCGCAGCGTCGACGTGCCGGGCTCGAGGACCGGCATCGTCACCTCCCGCAACGCGAACGCGTTGCGTTCGATCAGGGTGGCGTAGCCGAGTCCGAGGGCGGCCGCGCCGGCGGCACCGGCAGCTGCGCGGAAGAGTGCGGAGTGGTCAGACACGCATCCAGCGTACCGCCGGGCCTCGACTGTGCACGGTCTTCATCCTCGCCGCGTAGCGTTCGGAGCATGTCCGAGACTTCACAGTCCCTCAAGTCCACCATCCGATCCGACCTCACCGCGGCGATGAAGGACAAGGATCCGCTCCGCACCGCGACCCTGCGGATGCTGCTCGCCGCCATCCAGACGGAGGAGGTCGCCGGGAAGGAAGCCCGCGAGCTCACCGACGAGGAGATCGTGAAGGTTCTCGCGCGCGAATCCAAGAAGCGCGGCGAGGCCGCCGAGGTCTACACCGAGAACGGCCGGGGTGAGCTCGCGGCGAAGGAGCACGCGGAGGCGCGGATCATCGACGAATACCTGCCGACCCCGCTCACCGACGCCGAACTCGTCGACGTCGTCGACACCGCGATCGGCCGCGTCGCCGACGAACTCGGCGAGCGTCCGGGCCCGAAGAACATGGGGCAGGTCATGAAGGTCGCGACCGCGATCGCCGCCGGGAAAGCCGACGGCAAGCGGCTTTCCGCGGCGGTCCGATCGCGGCTCTAGACGATCAGTTGTCGCCGGCCTCGCTGTCGCCCGAGGTCGGCGACTCCGACTCGGACTCCGGAGGCTCGGGCGAGCGGCCCGGAATCGGTGCGGGCGAGCTCGGCGCGGTCGTGTCCGGAACCTGGCTTCCGCTCGGCCGGGCAGGCGTGGCCGTGGTGGTCGGCGCGGCCCGGACGGTCCCGTCGCTGATGTAGAGCGTGATCGTGGAGCCGGGCACCGCGGAACCCGAGGGTGCGCTGTTGATGACGGTGCCGGCGCGTGCCTCGCCCTTGACGTTCAGTTCGGTGACCGAGAATCCGGCGTCCTGCAGTCGTGAGACTGCCTGCTGGCGGCTCAGGCCCGTCACGTCGGGCACCTGGGCGTTGCCCGCACCGCGCACGTACTTCTGATCGACCGGGGGCATTTCGATCGGCCCGAACTTCCCGGCGACGGGCAGCATCGCGTTGAACCAGGTCCGTGCCGGTTCGGTACCGCCGTACAGGTTGCCGTTGTAGCACGGCCGCACGGGTCCGGAGCAGATTTCACCGGGGGTGGGGGAGTCGCCGTAGGTGTACACCGCGCCCGCGAAGTGGTTGGTGAATCCGAGGAACGCCGACGACATGTGCGACTCGGTGGTTCCGGTCTTCGCTGACGTCGGCAGGCTCCAGCCGACCGAGCCGGCCGCGCCGGACGCGGTGCCGCCGGCAGCGATGTCCTTGCTCAGGGCGTTGGCCAGGGTATCGGCGAGCCCGGGTTCGACGACCTGCTCACAGGCCTGCTGCGTGATCGGCACCGGCTTGCCGTCGCGGTCGAACACCGCGTCGATCGGTGACGGCGGGCACCACTTGCCGTGCGAGGCCAGCGTCGCGGCCACGTTCGACAGCTCGAGCGGATTGATCCAGGTCGGGCCGAGCGTGTAGGAGCCGAGGTGCTGTTCCTTCTGCATGTCGGCCATGCTCTGCTCGCCGAAGCCGGAGGTGTTCGGCTGTGCGTACGACCGCAGCCCCAGCCGCACCGACATGTCGACGACCGGTTCGACACCCGTCGCCTCGATCAGCTTGACGAAGGCGGTGTTCGGCGACTGCGCGAGCGCGTCGGTCACCGACAGCTGCGGCGGGTAGGGACCGGCGTTCTCGACGCAGTACGTCAGGGCGGGGCAGCCCTTGGCGCCACCGTCACCGAGACCGCGCGCGTTGTAGCGGGCCGGCACGTCGAGCACGGCGCTGGTGCCGAGGCCCTTCTCCATCGCGGCGGCGACCGTGAAGATCTTGAAGATCGATCCGGCGCCGTGACCGGCCAGGGAGTAGGGCTGCGGCTGCACGGTCTCGTTCGCGTCCCCGTTGAGGCCGTAGACGCGGCTCGACCCCATCGCGAGGACGCGATGCGAATCCTGCCCGGGCTGGACGACGTTCATCACCGTGGCGATGTCGTCGACCGTGGGACTGGTGAACTTGTCGAGCGACGCCTTGACCGACGCCTGCACCTCGGGGTCGAGGGTCGTGCGGATCAGGTAGCCACCCTTGTCGATCTGCTCGCGGGAGAGCCCGGAGTTCTCGAGATAGCGCAGCGCGTAGTCGCAGAAGAATCCGCGGTCGCCGGCGGCGATGCAGCCGCGCGGCAGCGTGTTGGGCTCGGGCAGGACGCCGAGCGGCTCGTTCTTCGCGGCGCGGATCTCGTCGGCCCGTTCCGGGATGTTCTGGATCATCGTGTCGAGCACGACGTTGCGGCGTTCGAGCACGCCGTCCGCGTTCGTGTACGGGTTCAGTGCGGAGCTGGACTGCACCATGCCCGCGAGCATCGCGGACTGGGGGATGTTCAGGTCCTTCGCGTCGATCCCGAAGTAGGTCTGGGCCGCGTCCTGGATGCCGAACGATCCGTTGCCGAAGGGCACCAGGTTCAGGTACCGGGTGAGGATCTCGTCCTTCGTCAGTTCCTCGTCGAGGGTGAGCGCCATCCGGATCTCGCGGATCTTGCGGGCCGGGGTCGTCTCGATGGCCGCGCGCCGCTCGGCGTCGGTCTTGGCGACGACGTGCAGCAGATAGTTCTTCACGTACTGCTGGTCGATGGTGGACGCACCCTGCTCGACCTGGCCGCTGGTGGTGTTCGTGAGGAACGCGCGGATCGTGCCCTGCCAGTCCACACCCTGGTGTTCGGGGAAGCGCTTGTCCTCGATCGAGACGATCGCGAGCTTCATCTCGTTGGAGATGCGGTCGCTAGGCACCTCGAAGCGGCGCTGGTCGTACAGCCAGGCGATGGGGTTACCGGCGGCATCGACCATGGTGGTCACCGCGGGTACGACACCTTCGACGAGTTCGGCGGAGCTGTTGTCCACGGTGTCCGCGGCCCGGTTCGAGACGTAGCCGAAACCACCTGCGGCCGGGAACAGCATTCCCGCGAGAAGGACGCCGCCGAGGGCCGTGCAACCGGCGAGCTTCGCCACCGTATTTCGGATCGACACGGCTACACCCTACGTGGCGACCCGCCGATTCGATGCTTCGGTAGCGGCGAAAAGCCTCCGACGTGCAGGTATGGACGGGCGTACCAGAAAAGTGTTTGTTCGCCTTGCGCGCTGGGGAGTCTTTACCTAGATTGAGACATCAGTGTGATGCAGGTAACACCTCAACAGGAATGTGGCGCTTCCTGCTGATGCTACGCAGCTACTGAGCGTACTGAGCGGCACGGCGGGTTTGCGCGAACTTCCGGAACTCCGCAACACGGTGTTCGGAGAGTGAAGGGGCAACTGAATGCACATGGCGACTCCGATGGCCCGGCTCGACGTAGACCAAGCAGAGGCACGAATCGCCTGGGTGACCCAGGCGCGGTGCCGAGAAGTGGATCCCGACCAGTTGTTCGTTCGAGGCGCAGCCCAGCGCAAGGCTGCGGTCATCTGCCGGCACTGCCCGGTGATGCTGCAGTGCGGTGCGGATGCCCTCGACAATCGTGTCGAGTTCGGTGTGTGGGGAGGCATGACCGAACGACAGCGGCGCGCACTGCTCAAGCAGCACCCCGAGGTCGAGTCCTGGGCCGACTTCTTCGAAGCGCAGCGTCAGCACCAGAACGCCGTATAGGGAGCGACCTCCCGGCACCGTCGACCACTCGACGACCAGTGGACCCGCGGGTCAGACCTCGCGGGTCAGCTGGTCTCCGACGGCCCTCAGTGCCTCGAGATCGGACACCTCGAACGGCAGCGACGGCACCCCGACCAGCGGTACCCGGGGATGCGCAGCGGTGAACCTGCCCAGCAGGTGCAGTTCCCGTTTCGCGGTCACCGCCCGATGGGCGTGGATACGCAGCACCGCCTCGGCGGGCTGACTGTCGTCGCGTTCCTCCTCGGCGAGAGCATCGGCCGCTGTCGACGCATGATCGGCAGACAGCGACGACAGCGTCGGATGCGTCCGGTTGAGAACGAGCCCGGCCAGGGGCATCCCGTCCGTGCTGAGCCGTTCGACGAAGAACGACGCCTCGCGCAGCGCGTCCGGTTCGGGCGCGGCCACGACGACGAAGTGCGTCCCGGGCTGCTGGAGCAGCTGATACGTGCGGTTCGCGCGTTCGCGGAATCCCCCGAACATCGAATCGAGGGACTGCACGAACGCCGACGCGTCGGACAGCATCTGGCTGCCCACGATCGTCGACACCGCCTTCAGCGCGAGCCCCATGGCGCCCGTCACCAGGCGGCCGAGCCCGCGGCCCGGCGCGGTGAACATGCGGATCATGCGGCCGTCGAGGAACGACCCCAGCCGCTGGGGAGCGTCCAGGAAGTCCAGCGCGTTCCGCGACGGCGGGGTGTCCACCACGATGAGGTCCCACGCGTCGCTCGCCGCGAGCTGGCCCAGTTTCTCCATCGCCATGTACTCCTGAGTGCCGGAGAACGACGACGCCACCGTCTGATAGAACGGGTTGTCCAGAATCTGCTGGGCCTTCTCGGGCGTGGAATGCTCGATCACCATGTCGTCGAAGGTGCGACGCATGTTCAGCATCATCGCGTGCAGCTCACCCTCCGCCTCCGCGCCCAGCTTCACCGGCTGCGGACTGTTGTCCAGAGCCTCCACCCCGAGCGCCTGCGCGAGCCGCCGGGCCGGGTCGATCGTCAGCACCACGACCTTGCGACCGCGCTCGGCCGCCCGCAACGCGAGTGCCGCCGCGGTCGTCGTCTTGCCGACACCGCCGGAACCGCAGCACACGATGACCCGGGAGCTCGGATCGGCGAGAATCCGCCCGACGTCCAGGACCGCGCCGGCGCGCGCGTGCGGGGCGCTCACCGGACACCCTGTTCGCCGAGGATCTCGGCGAGCTCGTAGAGCCCGCCGAGATCGACACCGTCGGCCAGCGCCGGGAGCGTCATCCGTGCCACCTTCACGTCGTCGAGTTGGGCGGCGCTGTCCTGCTGCGCCTTCAGGGTCGAAGCATGCTCGATGGTCTCGGTGAGCAGTCCCGCGAAGTCGGGCTCGGAGACCTTCAGCCCGACCCGATCGAACGCGGCTCGCACCGATTCGCTGTCGATGCGTCCTTTCGCGACGTCGTCGACGAGTTCACCGGGCAGGTACTCGGGCACCGTGCGGTTGACGATCACGGTGCCGAGCCGCAGGTCCGCGGCCTGCAGTTCCTCGACGGCGTCGGAGGTTTCCTGCACCGGCAGCGCCTCGAGCAACGTCACCAGGTGCACGACCGTGTCGTCCGAGTGCAGCAGCCGCACGACGCCTTCGCTCTGCGAGCGGATCGGGCCGGACTTCGCCAGATCGGCCATCGCCTTCGTCACGTCGAGGAAGCTGCCGATGCGACCGGTCGGCGGAGAATCCACCACCACCGCGTCGTACACCCGGCCCCCGCGCGCGTCGGAGCGCACCACGCATTCCTTGATCTTGCCGGTGAGGATGACATCCCGCAGGCCCGGCGCCAGGGTCGTCGCGAATTCGACGGCACCGATCCGGCGCATCGCCCGTCCCGCGAAACCCAGGTTGTAGAACATGTCGAGGTATTCGAGGAAGGCCGCTTCGATGTCGACGGCCAGGGCCATCACGACGCCGCCGCCGTCGGCGGTCGCGACCTTCGTCTCCACCGGCGGCAGCGGTGGCACGTCGAACAGCTGGGCGATGCCCTGCCTGCCCTCCACCTCCACCAGCAGTACCTTGCGGCCCTCGGCCGCGAGAGCGAGCGCCAGGGCGGCCGCGACCGTCGACTTCCCGGTGCCACCCTTGCCGGACACGAAGTGCAGCCGCGCATTCGCGGCCTTCGCCGGCCAGAGGCCGGGCTGTGCTGTCGGTGTTGCCACGAGGGTGAGCCTATAAGTGACCGGCCCCGGAATGCGCCGGATAGGGTCAGAGCGCAGCTCGACAGAGGAGAATCACATGAGCGAATTGACCAC
This sequence comes from Rhodococcus sp. HM1, assembly GCF_023218075.1. Taxonomy (GTDB): domain Bacteria; phylum Actinomycetota; class Actinomycetes; order Mycobacteriales; family Mycobacteriaceae; genus Rhodococcus. The sequence continues at coordinate 7,168 of NZ_JALPTB010000062.1, forward strand.
CTGGGAGTACGCGACCGTACCGCTGCTCACCCACGCGACGAAGCAGATCCTCGACACCTGGGGTGCCGACGGCTGGGAACTGGTGACGGTGCTGCAGGGCCCGACCGGTGAGCAGCACGTCGCCTACCTGAAGCGACCGAAGGGCTGACGCAGGTGACCGAACAGAACTGGACGTCCCGGCTCGCCGAACTCGGCATCGAACTGCCCCCGGTCGCCGCGCCCGTCGCCGCCTACGTGCCCGCGGTGCGCACCGGCGACCACGTCTACACCTCGGGCCAGCTTCCGTTCGTGGACGGCAAACTCGAACTTACCGGCAAGGTCGGTGATGCCGTCACCGCCGAGGACGCGAAGGCCGCGGCCCGCATCGCCGCGCTGAACGCGCTGGCCGCGATCGACGCGCTCGTCGGACTCGACAACGTGGTCCGCATCGTGAAGGTCGTCGGATTCGTCGCGTCCGCCGAGGGTTTCACCGGGCAGCCCGGCGTCATCAACGGCGCGTCGGAATTCCTCGGCGAGGTCTTCGGGGATGCCGGCGTGCACGCCCGTTCGGCGGTCGGTGTGGCGGAACTGCCGCTGGCCGCACCCGTCGAGGTCGAAGTGATCGCCGAGGTGCGCTGACCCCGAACGCTGACCGTAGAGTGGGGTGAATCGCACCGTCGTCACGAAAGAGGCCGAGCATGGCGCTGGTTCACCCCGCCTACGCGCAGTTGCGCCAGGTCACCCCGAATGCGGCCGTGGTCCTGGCAGAGAATCCGTCGGTGATGTCCCTCGAGGGCACCAACACGTGGATTCTGCGGGCGCCGGGCAGCGACGAATGCGTCGTGGTGGACCCGGGTCCCCTCGACGAAGCCCACCTCGAGCGCATCGCGCAGGTTCCGGTCGCCCTGACCCTGATCAGCCACCGGCACATCGACCACACCGAGGGCGCGGCCCGGTTCGCGGAGCTGACCGGGAATCCCGTCTGCGCCGTCGACCCCGAGCACCGGCACGGTGGTGGCCGCGGACTCGAGGACGGTGAGGTCGTCGAGGCCGCCGGGCTGCGGATCCGTGTGCTCGCGACGCCCGGTCACACCGCGGACTCGCTGTCGTTCGTGCTCGAGGACGACCGCAGCGTTCTGACCGCCGACACCATCCTCGGTCGTGGCACCACGGTCCTCGACGACACCGACGGTGACCTCGGCGACTACCTCGGTTCGCTGCGGCGCCTGATCGACCTCGGGTCCGGCTACACGATGCTGCCCGGCCACGGTCCCGACCATCCGGATCTCGAGCCGATCGCCCGTGCCTATCTCGCGCACCGCGAGGAGCGGCTCGAGCAGGTCCGGGCGGCGCTGCGCGTGCTCGGCGACGACGCGACGCCGCGCAGCGTCGTCGAACACGTCTACGCCGATGTCGACCGGTCGTTGTGGGCCGCCGCCGAGAAATCCGTCAACGTGCAGCTCGAATACCTGCGCAGCTTCGCCTGAGCAGGCGGGTCCGGGAAATCCGGATCCCGGGAACGACGAAGGCCGGGCCGTCGACGACGACCCGGCCTTTCGCGGCAGGTTCTAGCGAGCGCGGCGTGCGAGACGCTCGGAGTCCGAGATCAGCACGGACTTGCCCTCGAGACGCAGCCAGCCGCGGTGCGCGAAGTCGGCGAGCGCCTTGTTCACGGTCTCGCGGGATGCGCCGACGAGCTGCGCGATCTCTTCCTGGGTGAGGTCGTGGGTGACGCGCAGGGCGCCGGCCTCCTGGGTGCCGAAACGCTGCGCGAGCTGCAGCAGGGCCTTGGCGACACGACCCGGAACGTCCGTGAAGATCAGGTCGGCGAGGTTGTTGTTGGTGCGGCGCAGGCGGCGGGCGAGCACGCGCAGCAGCTGCTCGGCGATCTCGGGACGCTGATCGATCCACGCCTTCAGCGCCTCGCGGTCCATGCTCACGGCACGAACCTCGGTGACGGTGGTGGCGGTGGAGGTCCGCGGACCCGGGTCGAAGATCGACAGCTCACCGAACATGTCCGACGGGCCCATGATCGTGAGCAGGTTCTCGCGTCCGTCCGGCGAGCGGCGGCCGATCTTCACCTTGCCGGAGACGATGATGTACAGGCGGTCGCCGGGTTCACCTTCGTTGAAGATGACGTGTCCGCGGGGGAAGTCGACAGGCTGAAGCTCCTTGATCAGCGCCGCCACCGCGGAGGGCTCGACTCCTTGGAAGATGCCTGCTCTGGCCAGGACGTCGTCCACGTGCACTCCTTTTGGGAAATCTCATCGTCGTGTGCCGGTTTGCACGTCTACTGGCATCCCGGGCAGGTCACCTGCAAGGCGTACGTCTGCAAAGTCTACTGTGCCTGCATTACGCGCGAGTGACCGACACCACGAACAACTCGTCGTGTGTCTCTTCTGCGGTGTCCGATACTACCGGTCGGTCACGTCCTCAGCTTGCTCGTCGGGCGTCCGCGTCGAGCGGGGAATCCTCCACCACGTGTTCCGCGGCGCTGTTCCGGCGCCGCCGGTGCAGGCGGGCGAGAGCGTGGGGGAAACCCTCCCTGGCCAGGGTCGCGACGTCCTCGTGTCCGGCCCGGTTGAGGAAGTCCTCGACCTCCTGCTCGCGGACCGACAGACGACTCAAGCGCGACTCGACCCGCTCCATGGCCAGTGCGAACAGCATCAGGAGCACCGGGAAGAGCACGACGGCAAGAGCTTGCATATCGGGAAGTAAACACGGGAAAGGTCTCAGAAGCGACACGGTCGCGGAGTGGTGTCCGTCCGTTTACGTACAGTGGTTCAGGTGCAAGCGACCCCGTCCGAGACCCCTGAGGCGAGGCGTTCTCGCGCGTCCGCAAGTGCCCGCAAACCGGAATCGCGGCTTGCGCTGGTGCGGCGGGCGCGTCGCATGAATCGGCAGCTCGCGGAGGCTTTCCCCCACGTGTACTGCGAGCTGGACTTCACCACTCCGCTCGAGTTGGCGGTCGCGACGATCCTGTCGGCGCAGTGCACGGATGTGCGGGTCAACCAGGTCACCCCGGCGTTGTTCGCCCGTTACCCGGACGCCCGCGCCTACGCGGAGGCCGAACGCACCGAACTCGAGGAGTACATCCGGTCCACCGGGTTCTACCGCAACAAGGCGAACTCGCTGATCGGGCTCGGCCAGGCCCTGCTCGAGCGGTTCGACGGCGAGGTCCCGGGCCGGCTGGAGGACCTGGTGACCCTGCCGGGCATCGGCCGCAAGACCGCCAACGTGATCCTCGGCAACGCGTTCGATGTGCCGGGGATCACCGTCGACACACACTTCGCCCGCCTGGTGAACCGCTGGAAGTGGACCGAGGAAACCGACCCGGTGAAGATCGAACACGCCGTCGGTGCCCTCATCGAACGCAAGGAATGGACCCTGCTCTCGCACCGCGTGATCTTCCACGGGCGCCGGGTGTGTCACGCCCGCAAACCCGCCTGCGGCGTGTGCGTGCTCGCGAAGGACTGCCCGTCCTACGGCATCGGCCCCACCGACCCGGCGACCGCCGCCGCGCTCGTGAAGGGTCCCGAGACGGAGCACCTGCTCGAACTGGCCGGGCGGTGACCTGGGCATGAGATCGACCGGTGCGGGGCGGTGGAGCCTCGCTGTCCTCGTCGTCGTCGTCGCCCTCATCGTGGCGATCTGGCCCCGCGACACCGAGACCCCGGATCCGGGCGGTTCCGGCATGCCGACCGGCACCGCCGCGCCCGTCGACCGGCGGGCCCAGGACGACGCGCAGGCGCTGGCACCGTTGCGGACCGAGGCGAATCTGCAGCCGTGCCCGGCGCCGACCGGTGCCGAACCCGCCGGACCGCTCACGGGGATGACGTTCGAATGTGTCGGTGACGGCAGTGGCGTGGATCTGGCGGCCGCCCTGGCCGGTCGCCCCGCGATCCTCAACCTGTGGGCGTGGTGGTGCGGACCGTGCGCCGAGGAACTGCCCGTGCTGCAGGAGTACGCGCGCCGCGCCGGCGACCGCGTCGCACTCGTCACCGTCCACACCGACCCCAACGAAGCCAACGCGCTGTCCAGGCTCGTCGAGTACGGGGTACAGCTCCCCGGGGTGCAGGACGGCTCGGCACGCGTGCAGGCCGCGGTCGCGGCACCACCGGTGCTGCCGCTGACGGTGCTGGTCCGGCCCGACGGTTCGATCGCGAAGGTGCTTCCGCAGCCGTTCCGCAGCGTCGAGGAGATCGCCGCCGCCGTCGAGACCCACCTGGGGGTGAGCGCGTGACCCCGTACTGGCTGCGGCGCGTCGCCACCCTCGACCCGGGCGACCCGCACGGCGTCAACCCGATTCTGGATCGGCGGCCCCCGCGCGGCATCGACGTCCGGCCCGCCGCTGTCCTCGTGCTGTTCGGTGGCTCTCCGGTCCCGGACCCGCTCGCGCGCGGCGGACTGCCCGCCGACGCCGACGTGCTGTTGACCCAGCGCGCGCCGACGCTGCGGCAGCACAGCGGTCAGGTCGCGTTCCCGGGCGGTGCCGCCGACCCCGAGGACGACGGCCCGATCCGGACCGCCCTGCGCGAGGCTCAGGAGGAAACCGGGCTCGAACCGTCCGGGGTGAGGCCGCTGGCCGTGCTGCCGGAGATCTTCATCCCCCCGTCCGGGTTCGACGTCACCCCGGTGGTCGCGTACTGGGAACAGCCCAGCCCGATCGGTGTCGTCGATCCGGGTGAGGCGGCGCGCGTCGTCCGCGTCCCGCTGCGGGACCTGCTCGATCCGGACAATCGATTCCAGGTGCGGCACTCGCGTGGCTACCAGGGCCCGGCGTTCCAGGTCGACGGCATGCTGGTGTGGGGCTTCACCGCGGGTGTGCTCGCCGGTCTGTTCGCGGTGTCGGGCTGGGAAATCGAGTGGGATCACCGGGACGTGCGCGACTTCGACGTCGTGCTCGCCGAACTGGAGGCAGGAGTGGTCGAACCGTGACGCCATCCGGGTGGATCGACCTGATCATCGTGCTGGTGGTCGTGGTCGCGGTGTCGTCGGGACTGCGCCAGGGAGCGGTCGCGTCGGCACTCGCGTTCTTCGGGGTGGTGCTCGGCGCGGTCGCGGGGATCCTCATCGCCCCGCACGTGCTGGTGCACATCGACGAGGGCAACACGCGACTGCTCGCCGGGGTCGCGCTCATCGTGGCGCTGGTCATCATCGGTGAGGTCGCCGGGATGGTGCTCGGCCGGGCCGCCCGCAGCGGTATGCACAGTCCCGTCGCCCGCGGTGTGGACAGCGTGGTCGGGGCGGTCCTGCAGGCCGGCGCGGTGCTCGTCGCCGCGTGGCTGCTCGCGATCCCGCTGACCGCAACCTCGCAAACCCAGTTGTCCGCCGCGGTCCGCGGTTCCACCGTCCTCGGCACGGTCGACGACGTCGCGCCGGACTGGATGCGCAGCATCCCCCGGGAGTTCTCGGCGTTGCTGGACACCTCGGGGCTGCCGGAGGTGATCGGGCCGTTCGGTCGCACCCCGATCACGGAGGTCGACCCGCCCGACGGGGCGCTGCTCGACAGTCCGGTTCCGCTCGCCCTGCACCCGAGTGTGCTGCGGATCAACGGCATCGCGCCGAGCTGCCAGAAGGCGCTCGAGGGATCGGGGTTCGTGGTCGCGCCCGAACGTGTCATGACCAACGCGCACGTCGTCGCGGGAACGACGGCGGTGACGGTGGAGACCGAGGACGGGCCGCTCGAGGCCGAGGTCGTGCTGTTCGATCCGGAGGTGGACGTCGCGATCCTCGCGGTGCCCGGCCTGACCGCGGATCCGCTGGTGTTCGCCGAGGACCTCGCCGAGTCCGGCACCAGCGCGATCGTCCTCGGGTATCCCGGCGGTGGGCCGTACACGGCGAGCGCGGCGCGGGTGCGCGAGTCGCTGCAGCTGCAGGGCCCCGACATCTACCGCGCCGGAACCGTCGAGCGTGAGGTGTACACGGTCCGCGGCTCGATCCGGCAGGGCAACTCCGGCGGCCCCCTCGTCGACGAGCAGGGCCGGGTCCTCGGCGTCGTCTTCGGTGCCGCCGTCGACGACTCGGACACCGGCTTCGCGCTCACGGCCGAAGAGGTGAGCCGTCAGCTCGCGCTGGCCGGAGCGTCGTTCACCGCGGTCGAGACCGGCGCCTGCATCGTCTGATTCCCTGAGCCGATTTCCGCGGCGCGGCCGATCTCAGAGCGCGGTGACGAAGTCGAGCATCATCCCGATGACGGCCTCGGGCCGCTCCTGGTGCGCGTAGTGGCCGGCGTCGTCCACGAACTTCAGGATGCGACCGGGCGCGTACCGCGAGCAGCGGCGCACCGTGGAGGTCATGACGTAGGGATCCAGCGTGCCGTGCAGCTGCAGAATCGGCAGCGTCAGCGGAACGCCCACGGCCTTGATGAAGCGGCGTCCGTCGGGGCGCCACTGGCTGCGGAACGCCCAGCGCTGGTATTCGAGGGTCGAATGGGCGACTCCCGGGATGCGGATCGCCGAGCGAAGTTTCTCCGCCACCTCCGCGAACTCCGGGGAGCTCTGCCAGGCGGGTCCCGAGCGGGCCCGCAGGAGGCGTTCGATCTCGGCGCCGTCGTCGCGGACGAGCAGCCGCTCGGGCCGCCACGGAATCTGGTAGTCCAGGAACGTCGGCAGCAGCGCCTTCCGCTGGGCCCGGTCGCGCAGGGTGGCGTCGCGCAGCGAGATCGGATGCGGCGAATCGACGACGGCGATCGCCCGGACCGATCCCGGGTGCAGGATCGCGGTCGCCCAGCACACCAGGCCGCCGTCGGCGTGACCGACGAGCACGGCATCGGTGTACCCGAGCGCGCGGACGAGACCGGCGATGTCCGCGGACAGCGTCCAGCCGTCGTAACCGCGCGGTGGCTTGTCAGTGTCGCCATAGCCGCGCAGGTCCACCGCGACGGCCCGGAAGCCGGCCTCGGCGAATGCGATCAACTGGTGCCGCCACGTCCACCACAGGTCGGCGAAGCCGTGCAGGAACACGACCAGCGGGGCATCGGGATCGGTGGGACCGATCTCGGCGGCGTGCAGCCGGATTCCGTTCGCATGGACATCACGATGCGTCCACGGCCCGGGATACCGGACCGTGGACGGATCGGGAAGGGACACTGCCTCGAGCACGGTCGCGGCTCAGCGTGCGTGCCGGGGACCGCCGGCGGGGGACGGCTCCTCGTGTAGCGGCAGGACGGACCGGGCCTGCTTGAGCGAGTCGATCGTCTTGTTCGGCGCGCGCACCTTGCGCACCCGCATGTAGCCGATCAGGGTGAAGATCGCCGTCACCACCACCATGATCAGGAAGACGATGAGGAACGCCAGCCACCGCGCGACCCACACGTCGAGCAGTTCGGCGAGGAAGAAGAAGAAGAAGAACGAGCTGAAGATCAGCACCGCGAGCGCGAGGATGAAGAACAGGCTGCCCTGCAGGCCCTTCTTGACCTCTCCGGTGACCTCGGCCTTCGCGAGTTCGACCTCGGCGCGGAACAGCGTCGACACCTGCGCGGTCGCGTCACGGACCAGGTCTCCGATGCTGGCGTCCTTGGGAGTCGGGGCGGCGACTTCTGTCAGCGGGATGGACGAGATGCTTGTCGGTGCGCCGTCGCTTGGCTTCCGATTCCCGTTCGTGACGCTCACTTGTCGACCCCTCCAATTGTCTCGTCCGGTTGACGGTGGGCTCGCCCACGCCGTAACAGTAGCGTCGAACCCAGCATCGATGCGATCAATGATGTGACGAGGACCGCGGCCTTTGCGGTGTCCGCCTGATCTCCGTTCCCGAGCGAGAGTTCGGCGATGAGCAGGCTGACGGTGAATCCGATCGCTCCGAGGGTCGCGAGGGCGAACAGATCCTTCCAGTGCAGTCCGGTCGGGCGGGACGCGATCCCGAGCCGGATCGCGACCCACGACGTACCGAAGATACCGATGATCTTGCCTGCGAGCAGCCCCACCACGATCGACAGGCCGACCGGTGTCGTGAACACCGCGCGGAGGGCCTCCGCGCCGAGCGGTACCCCGGAGGCGAACAGCGCGAATATCGGCACACACAGGCCGGCCGACCACGGCTGGATGCGATGTGCCAATCGCTCGGCGGGCGCTGCGGATTCGCCCGGATCGGTGTGCACGCGGGTGAGCAACCCGAGCAGCACCCCGGCGATCGTCGCGTGGATCCCGGACTGGTGCACGGCGTACCAGGTCAGGAGGGCGAGCGGCACGTACAGCAGGGGAGTGGTCACGCGCCGGCGCTGGGCGTACCAGTAGACGACGGCGCAGGCCACGGTCGCGGCCAGCCAGAGCAGCGAGATCGACGAGGTGAACAGGATCGCGATCAGTCCGATGCCGATGAGGTCGTCGACCACTGCGAGGCTGAGCAGGAACACCCGGGCGCTGGTGGGGATTCGCGATCCGGTCAGCGCGAGCACGCCCAGCGCGAAGGCGATGTCGGTGGCCACCGGGATCGCCCAGGCGCGTTCGAGACCGGGGGTTCCCCAGCCGATCGTCGCGGCGATGGCGGCCGGCAGGACGACGCCGCCGACCGCGGCGAGCACCGGCAGCAGGGCCTTCTTCCGATCGGCCAATTCGCCGACGACGAGTTCGCGTTTGAGTTCGAGGCCGGCGATGAAGAAGAACACGGCGAGCAGGCCGTCCTGGGCCCAGGTGCCGACGGTGAGATTCAGGTGAAGGGACGCGGGTCCGACGGTGAAGTCCCGCAACGCCTCGTAGGACGGCGCCAGCGGCGAGTTCGCCCACGCGACCGCGATCGCGGCGACGGCCAGCAGGATCGAACCGCCGACGGTCTCGGTGCGGAGGTACCGGGTGAGTTCCCTGCTCCAGGATGCGGAATCGGACGTCTGCGACACGGGTCCCTCTCGTTCGGAAATCGGTACGGCTGCGACTCGCCGACCAGACTTCCCGGCACACCTCCGGCCGATCCTAGCGGTGACCGGCGTCTCGATCCCAAACGGCCAATTTGCTTCGCTAAGGAAATTGGGTGTTCAATTTCCTACTAATTGGGATGACTCTCCCACAATGTGACTTTTGGAGCGAGTTTTGTGAGCACTACCCTCGACGTGGACCGGCACGACGACGACAGGGTCGCGGGAGTACCCCGCCGGCGAATCGTCGTCGCGAGCCTGATCGGCACATCCATCGAGTTCTACGACTTCTACATCTATGCGACCGCCGCGGTCTCCGTGTTCCCGCACCTGTTCTTCCCGAAGGGCAACGAGACGACCGCACTGCTGGCCTCCCTCGCGACCTTCGGTATCGCCTTCGTTGCGCGCCCGATCGGCTCCGTGTTGTTCGGTCACTTCGGGGACCGCATCGGACGCAAGGCGACGCTGGTGGGTTCGCTGCTCACCATGGGCATCGCGACGTTCCTCATCGGGGTGCTGCCGACCTACCACCAGGTGGGTCTGCTCGCCCCCATGCTGCTTGCGCTGATGCGCTTCTGCCAGGGCATCGGCCTCGGCGGTGAATGGTCCGGCGCGGCACTCCTTGCGACCGAGACCGCGAAGCCCGGCAAGCGCGCGTGGGCCGCGATGTGGCCGCAGCTCGGCGCCCCGATCGGATTCGTCTTCGCCAACGGGCTGTTCCTGATCATGACGCTGCTGCTCGGCCACGACAATTCCGATCCGGACCTGTCCAGCGCGTTCCTCGAGTGGGGCTGGCGCGTGCCGTTCCTGCTCAGCGCCGTCATGGTGATCATCGGTCTCTACGTTCGCCTCAAGCTCGAGGAGACCCCGGTCTTCGCGAAGGCCGTCGCCGACGGCAAGAAGGTGAAGACCCCGCTCGTCGAGGTGTTCAAGAGCAGCTGGCGGCAGCTGATCATCGGCACCTTCGTGATGCTCGCGACCTACACGCTCTTCTACATCATGACCACCTGGGTGCTGAGCTTCGGCACCGGCAAGACACCCGCCCAGGGCGGCACCGGCGCAGGCTTCCAGTACTCGGACTTCCTGGTCCTGCAACTCGTGGCCGTGCTGTTCTTCGCCGCGGCGATCCCGGTCTCCGGCATCCTCGCCGACCGCTACGGGCGCCGGTCCACCCTGCTCGTCGTCACCGGCACGATGATGGTGTTCGGCCTGTGCTTCGGCCTGCTGCTGGACGGCGACGCCATGGGCTCTGCGCGCATGCTGTTCTTCCTGATCCTCGGCATGCTGCTGATGGGTTTCACGTTCGGCCCGCAGTCGGCGATCCTGCCGGAGCTGTTCCCCACGAACGTGCGCTACACCGGATCGGGCATCGCCTACAACGTGTCCAGCATTCTCGGCGCGGCGGTGGCCCCCTTCATCGCGACCTGGCTCGCCACGACGTACGGCGTCGGCTGGGTGGGTGTGTATCTGCTGGCCGCCGCGGTGCTGACGTTCGTCGCGTTGCTCGCGGTGCGCGAGACCAAGGACGCCTCCCTCGACGAGGTCTGATCGTCCACACACGTAATCGGCCCCCGGTCCGCACGGACCGGGGGCCGAAGTGCATGCGGAGCTAACCGATCCGCTGCCCGCAGTTCGAACAGAAGTTCTCGGTGCCGCGGCGCTCGGTGCCGCAGGACGGGCAGAACCGGGCGCCCTGCGCCGCCGGTGCGGGAGCGGTGGGCGGGACCTCGTAGCCCGGGGCTCCCTGCTGCGGCTGAGGTGCGTAGCCGCCGGGCGCGGTGGGCGGCGTGAAACCTGCGGGCGGAGCACCGAACCCACCGGGCGCGCCCGGCTGCGGAACCGGTCCGGCCGGGCCGGTCGGCGGAACAGGTCCACTGCCGGGAGCCCCGTGGAATCCGGCCGCGGCCGCGGCCGGGGCCGGGGTGCGGCGGCTGCGCATGAGCAGGAACCCGCCGAGCCCGGCGATCAGCAGGACCGCGGCAGCGGCGCCGCCGAGGATCAACGGCAGTTTCGACGACGAGGACGACGAGGACGACGCGGCATCGCCGTGCTGCTCGCGCAGACGGACGGCGTCGGACTTGATCGCCGAGATGCCGGGATATTCGGGAGACATGGCGAGGACCGAGTCGAAGCCCTCGATGGCCTCGGTGTAGCGCCCCTCGTAGTACGCGGCGAGGGCGTCGCGGTAGCGCTCGTCGGCGGGGCCCAGCTGGGAGGTGATACCGCGGGCGGCGAGCAGTTCCTCCAGGCCACTCGACGGCGCGATGAAGTTGAACGCCTGGCTTTCACCCGAGGGGCCGAAGCTGTTCACGCCGATGACCCGGCCCTCGAGATCGACCGTCGGGCCGCCGCTCATGCCGCCCGACAGGGCCGCGTCGGTTTCGTAGAACGGGACCGTGCCGGAGGTCTTCTTCGCGCTGACCTTGCCGCTCTTGTTGGTCGGTTCGAGGCTGGGGTCGGTGACCTTCTCGGTGCTGCCGGGGAATCCGACGGACAGCACGGGCGTGCCGATCGCGACGTCGTCGTCGGTCGCGAGCAGCGCGGCGGGCAGGTCGTCGCGCTGCACCTTGAGCAGTGCGACGTCGCCCTGTTCGAGCGGGCGGTACTCGATGACGTTGGCGGGCAGGCGAGTTCCCGAGGTGCCTTCGCCGAACAGCACCGCGATCTCGAGGGTCGGGTCGGATCCGCCCTTCTCGCCCTCGACGGTGAAGCTGCCGTCGACGAACGCGGCGAGCTCTTCGGGAGCCCAGTCCATGTTCGCGGCGTAGATGTCGCCGAACGCGGCGTCGAGGAGCATGCTCCGGACGTCGTCCACGCAGTGCCCGGCCGTCGCGACCCACCCGTCGGGGTTCACCACGAAGCCCGTGCAGGTCCAGCTGGCCTGGTAGGGCGCGGTGTCGAACAGCTCGCCGTCCGGCATGCGGATCCACCCGGTCGTCGTGCCCTCGAGGTACACGGTGGCGGGGCGGATCAGGGCAGCTGCGCGTTGCTCCGGGTTGGCCGCCGGGCGGGTGCTCGTGTCCTGTGCGAGTGCGGCGCCCGGGGATGCGCTGAGGAGGCCGAGCGCAAGTACCGAGCACGCGGCGAACCGGCGTGAGAAGCGGTGTCCTGATCCGGACATGGGTCCTCCGAAGAGACAGTGAGGGTGTGACGTAGGCGAACCCGGCCCACAACAATGTGAGCCTTGGTAACCATTGCGGGACAACGGCGTTCGATTGCCGACACAGAGTATGCCGAGGAGGGGATCGGGCGAAACAGGCAAAATGAATAGTGGTTCAGATGCTAAACCCGAATGGAAGAAGTCTGTGAAAAGTCATCGGTAACGCGGCGGAAAATGAGTACAAATACGCAGACGCGGCCCGCTCCGAAGAGCGGGCCGCGTCGTGCGGAGGTGCCGGCAGTGGCTACTTGTTGATTCCGCGGATGGCTTCGAACACGGCCGGATCGACGAGGGTCGAGGTGTCGCCGAGTTCACGGCCCTCGGCGACGTCGCGCAGCAGGCGGCGCATGATCTTGCCGGAGCGGGTCTTCGGCAATTCCGGCACGACCGAGATCTGCCGTGGCTTGGCGATCGGGGAGATCTCCACCGCCACGTGATCGCGCAGTTCCTTCACGAGCGTGTCGCCGGTGTTCTCCACGTTCTCGCGCAGGATCACGAACGCGACGATGCCCTGGCCGGTGGTCTCGTCGGAGGCGCCGACGACCGCGGCCTCGGCGATGGCCGGGTGCGACACGAGCGCGGACTCGACCTCCGAGGTGGAGATGCGGTGGCCGGAGACGTTCATGACGTCGTCGACGCGGCCGAGCACCCACAGCGCGCCGTCCTCGTCGTAACGGGCACCGTCACCGGCGAAGTACCAGCCCTGCTCGGCGTACCGGGACCAGTAGGTCTCCTTGTAGCGCTCCATGTCGCCCCAGATGCCGCGCAGCATCGACGGCCACGGCTGGTCGAGCACCAGATAGCCGTTGCCGCCCTCGCCGAGTTCGTGGGCCTCGTCGTCGACGATCTTCGCCGAGATGCCGGGCAGCGGCGCCATCGCCGAACCGGGCTTGGTGGCGGTCAGGCCCGGCAGCGGGGAGATCATGATCGCGCCGGTCTCGGTCTGCCACCAGGTGTCGACGATCGGGGCCTTGCCGGCGCCGATGACCTCCCGGTACCAGCGCCACGCCTCCGGGTTGATCGGCTCACCGACCGAGCCGAGCAGCCGGATCGACGACAGGTCGTGGGCGTCGGGAATCTGGCGGCCCCACTTCATGAACGTGCGGATCAGCGTCGGGGCGGTGTAGTAGATCGACACCCCGTACTTCTCGATGATCTCGAAGTGCCGGTGCTCGGTCGGCGAGTTCGGGGTGCCCTCGTAGACGACCTGCGTGGCACCGTTGCTCAGCGGCCCGTACACGATGTAGGTGTGGCCGGTGACCCAGCCGATGTCCGCGGTGCACCAGTACACGTCCTGACCCGGCTTGTGGTCGAAGACGTTGTGGTGCGTGTACGACGCCTGGGTGAGGTAGCCGCCGGAGGTGTGCACGATGCCCTTGGGCTTACCGGTGGTGCCCGAGGTGTACAGGATGAACAGCGGGTGTTCGGCGTCGAACGGCTGCGGGGTGTGCCGATCGGAGGCCTTCTCGACGGTCTCGTGCCACCACAGGTCCCGGCCGTCGGTCCAGTCGACGTCGATGCCGGTGCGCTTGACGACGAGCACGTGCTCGATCGACTCCGCGCCCGCGACCGCTTCGTCGGCGGCGGACTTGAGCGGGGCAGGGGCGCCGCGGCGCCACTGGCCGTCGACGGTGACCAGCAGCTTGGCCTGCGCGTCGTCGATGCGCGAGCGCAGCGCCGAGGCGGAGAAGCCACCGAAGACCACCGAATGCGTCAGGCCCAGGCGCGCGCAGGCGAGCATGGACACGATCGCCTCGGGGATCATCGGCATGTAGATCGCGACGCGGTCGCCGGCGACCAGACCCAGCTCGGTGAAGGTGTTCGCGGCCTTGGAGACCTCGGCGAGCAGATCGTTGTAGGTGATCGCCCGGGAATCGCCGGGTTCACCCTCGAACAGGATGGCGACACGGTCGCCGTTGCCGGCTTCCACGTGCCGGTCCACGCAGTTGTAGGCGACGTTCAGCTGTCCGCCGACGAACCACTTCGCGACCGGGGCGTCGGACCAGTCCAGCACCTCGCTCCACGGCGTCGCCCAGTCCAGACGCTTGGCCTGGGTGTCCCAGAATGCGAGGCGGTCGGCGTCGGCGGCAGCCTGCAACTCGGGACCGGCGTTGGCGGTCGCGGCGAATTCCGCGCTCGGCGGGAACACCTGCTGTTCATGGTCCTGGGCTGCACTCGTCATGATGCCGGGGCCTCTTTCCGGGATGTGCGAAATGAATCGGGCTCAAGTGAGAGTAGTCACCTGTGACGGGGATCGCATCGTTGCATCCACTTGCAACCTGGTCACTTGCGCCGATCGGTCGGTGTCGCGCGACGGATGGTCGGCTGCGTCGACGAACGGACCGCCGACCGGTATCGGACCCCGGACCGGTAGCGTCCACAGACGTGACGGACCCGCTGCAGCCCCTTCTCGACCTGCCCGGAGTGCGCGACGCCGCCGATCGAGCGCGCGACGCGCTCGCCGAGGTGCACCGGCACAAGACCAACCGGCGCGGCTGGCCGAACACCGCCGCGGAGGCATCGGTGCGCGCGGCGCGGGCCTCGGCCGCGATCGACGGCGGCTCGATGGAGCTGCCGCAGCCGGGCGAGGCCGGTGACCCCATCCTGGCCGGCGCACTGCGGGTCGCGCAGGCGCTCGACGGGGACAGCCTCGGCATACTGGTCGCGACGTGGAAGCGGGCTCCGCTGCAGGCCCTCGCGCGACTGCATCTGCTCGCTGCGGCGGACCTGGTGGACGATCCGGAATCGCTGGGTCGTCCCCGGACGGATCCCGGAATCGGGGAACGGCTCGACGCCCTCGCGCAGCTGGTGACCGGAGGGACCCGTGTGCCCGCTCCGGTTCTCGCAGGTGTCGTGCACGGTGAACTGTGCACGCTGCGCCCGTTCGGTGTCGCCGACGGGGTGATCGCGCGCGCCGCCTCCCGGCTCGTGTGCGTCTCGACCGGTCTCGACCCCCACAACCTGGGGGTGCCGGAGGTGACCTGGATGCGCCGCGTCCCGGCCTACCGCGAGGGCATCGCCGCCTTCGGGCAGGGCACCGCGGAGGGTGTCGGCAACTGGCTGCTGTTCTGCTGCGTCGCCCTCGAGTCCGGTGCCCGCGAGGCGACGTCGATCGCCGACGCGTTCGCCGGCTGAGCCACCTGGGGCCCGGTCAGTGTGGTGCCGGCGTAGACGGTCATCCATTTCGGGTGTAGCCGGTAGTAGACCACGTCGTTGTCCCAGTCGAACATCTCCTCGCCGTAGAACGACTTGAAATAGGCGAGCAGTTCGGGCCAGTCCGCGGCCGGTTCGGCGTCGGGCGGGGTGAGGATCTCCACCGTGCCGTGTGTGAAGACGCCCAGATCCTCACCGCGAAGATGAGCGACGCTGGCGGCGGGCCGCGCGGCGAGGTGACGGGCCTTGGCGGCGCTGCGCGCGGTGCCGAAGTGCCACTTGCCGTGGAGGAAGTGCCCGTCCACGCCGCTGATCCGGGGTTCGCCGCACGCCGTCACGGTGGACAGGGCGAGCGTGCACATGCCGGTGAGGACTCGGGTGAGTTGCTCGGCGGTCAGTGTGCTCTCGCGGTTGATGATCGACCGCAGGTGCGCGGTGGACCGGGCGAGGGACGCGTCCAGGAGAGCCTGAAGTTCGGCGAGTTCTTCCGGTGTTTCCTGCATGGGGGCACCTTGTCCGTGATCGGCTGCTGTCGCGGCCGGCGCTCGGCGTCGGTCCGCGAGACCATGCTCGCATCGGATGCTGACACCCTGTGTCAAGAATGCATGGACGTGCGATCCCCGGTCGGGACGTCGCCCCGGGCTTCGGAAGTCGCTGCGGCGCAGGAGAGTTCTGTCGCAGCGAGGCCTTGCACGAAGGAGTCTCCACATGCGAAGCGGGTGGCGCCGCCGACTTGCGTCGGTGTCGCCACCCGCTAGCACGGATCGCCGTGTTACGCATGCGTGCTGGAATGGGTTGTGTGTCAACGACCTCGGCGATGACTCGGGTTTCGCAAGTTCGCCCTTGCAACGGGTGCGAGGAGGTTCGCTCGCGACGCCCCGGATCTCGCAGGTCCACAACGCTTTTGCCCTTATAGTGGCATCGGCTCCGCGTGGGTACTCGGTGTCCGTGCTGGGAAGTCGGTACGGGAGATCGAACCTTCTCTTCCGATTCGCTCTTGGCCTTCCGGCTTCCGTAACACCATTTCTACCCTCTGTTGCCGGGGTCGGCAAGCCCCATTTTCGGGTCGATTTCCGCTGGTGTCCGGCCCTGATCTAGCGCCGCCGGCGCAGGACGGAGTAGGTGGCGGCGCCTGCGAGCAGGGCCGTCGCGGAAACGATCATGCCGACCGTGAGCAACCCGCGACCGCGGATGGTCAGGCGCCGCAGCAGCGGCACGGGCTTGACGAAAGTCAGTACGGGCCAACCTCTTTCCGTTGCGACCCGGCGCAGCGTCCGGTCCGGGTTGACCGCTCGGGGGTATCCGACCGCCTGCAGCATCGGGATGTCCGTCGACGAGTCGGAGTATGCGTAGCTGCGCGCCAGGTCGTAGCCGTATCGCTCGGCCAGTTCCTTCATCGCCGTGACCTTCTCCTCGCCGAAGCAATAGAACTCGAGTTCGCCGGCGTACCGTCCGTCGACGATGCGCATCCGGCTCGCGGTGCTGTGCGACGCGCCGAGTGCTTCGGCGATCGGGGCGACGACCTCCTCCCCGGACGCCGAGATCACGACCACGTCGTGTCCGCGCAGTTTGTGGTCGGCGATGAGGTCCGCGGCCTCCTGGAACACCAGGGGATCGACGATCTCGTGCAGCGTCTCGGCGACGATCGATTTGATCTGCTCGACGTTCCAGCCCTCGCACATCGCCGCGATGTACGCGCGCATCCGTTGCGCCTGATCGTGGTCGGCGCCGGACAGCAGGTACAGGAACTGGGCGTAGGTGTTCTCGATGACCGTGCGACGGTTGAGCAGCCCCTGATCGAAGAACGGCCGGCTGAACGCCAGGACGCTGGACTTCGCGATGACGGTCTTGTCCAGGTCGAAGAACGCGGCGATGCGACCCGCCTCGGAGGGCCGTGGTGTCTCGTCGGTCACCGCACCACAATAGGCCGCTGATCCGCGTTTCGGCCGGTCCTCGGTACCTCGGTCCCACTGAATGTTTCAACTTGCAAATAGTCGAGCGGCCCGGTGTAGTATCGCAAATACCTGGGCGCAACCAGGCTGTGTTCAGCCCGACCCCCCGGGGCTGAACACGACGGCCCTCGCCTCCTCCCCCCTGGCGAGGGTCGTCCCGTATCCGAATGTCTTTCGGTTTCGCCGCGCGCGTCCGCGGCCGGGAAGTTGTCCACAGGCGCCCGGTTCATCCACAGATTCGCCCCCCGCCCCGAAAACCGTCTTCCGCGTCTCGGTGCTTCCACGCACGCTGTCCGCATGAACGACGAGCGCACCGCACGAATCCTCGCGCTGATCTCCGACGGCACCCTGCTGGCCAGTCTGCGGCGCGTGGCCGCTGCATCCGACCGCGACCTCGACGACGCACCCGTCCCTCCGACACGGCGCAGCTGGGACGACGCCGGGCTCGTCGTCGTCGACCATGCCACCGCGGCGGCGATGGAGACGTTCCCGCGGCGGCGCGGCGTGGTTCTCGTCTGCTCGGGTGCCGCGGGGCTGGCGGATTGGCAGGCAGCGGCCGCGGTCGGTGCCGAACACGTGATCGCGCTTCCGGACGACGAGGTCGAACTGCTCGCGGTGATGGGTGCCGCGGCCGAACCGGACACCGGTGGGGGTCGCGTCGTCACCGTCGTCGGCGGGTGCGGAGGTGCCGGCGCCTCCACGTTCGCGGCGGCCCTGGCCTGGACCGCCGCCGACCGCGACGACCCGAACGTGCTGCTCGTCGACGGCGACCCCTTCGGCGGCGGCCTCGACGTGCTCACCGGCCTCGAAGACCGGCCCGGGGTGCGCTGGCCGGGACTGGCCGTCGAGGGCGGCCGGGTCTCCGCGCGGGCGTTGCGCGACGCCGTCCCGGACTGGGCGCCCGGGCTCGGCGTGCTCTCCACCGACCGCACCGCGTCCGGTGAACCGCCGTCGGCCGCGGTCACCGCCGTGCTCGACGCGGCGCGTCGATCCGGAACGGTGGTCGTGTGCGACGTTTCGCGCAGCGTCGGCCCGGCCGCGGAGGCGATGGTCGCCGCGGCCGATCTGGTCGTCCTGATCACCCCGGCGCGGGTGGGCGGTGCGCTCGCGGCGGCACGGACCGCCGAATGGGCGGGGGCGCGAAACCCGAACACGGGTCTCGTGGTGCGCGGGCCCGCGCCGGGTGGGCTCCGCGGCGCCGACGTCGCCGCCGTCGTCGGGATCCCGTTGCTCGCCGCGATGCGGGCCCAGCCCGGTCTCGCCGAAGCCCTCGAACACGGTGGGCTGCGGGTCCGGCGCCGCTCGCCCCTCACCACCGCGGCCGACGCGGTGCTCGCCGTCGTCGGCCTCGACCGGGCGTCCTCGAGGTGGGCGGCATGAGCACCGTGCTGACCACCGACCTGCTCGACCGCGTGCGCGAACGCCTCGCGGGCGACCGCGCCGAACCGACCCCCGCGCGGGTCGCGGCGGCGTTGCGCGCCGAATCCGGTGGCGTGCTCGGAGACTCCGACCTGCTCACCGCCCTGCGGCACCTGCAGACCGAACTCACCGGGGCGGGACCGCTCGAGGCACTGCTGGCCGAACCCGAGGTCACCGATGTGCTCGTGACCGCCCCGGACCGCGTGTGGGTCGATCGTGGTGCGGGTCTGCAGCTCGCTCCCGTCACGTTCCCGGACGAGGCGTCGGTACGCCGGCTCGCCCAGCGCCTCGCGCTGTTCGCGGGGCGGCGGCTCGACGACGCCCAACCCTGGGTGGACGGCCGGTTGCCCGGACACGGCGAGTTCGGGGTGCGGCTGCACGCCGTGCTCGCCCCCGTCGCCCAGGGCGGGACGTGCCTGTCCCTGCGCATCCTGCGGCCGGCCACGCAAGGCCTCGACGCGCTGCTCGCCAACGGCGCCGTGCAGCCGGACGCGTACCGGCTGCTGCGCCGCGTCGTCACGGCCCGGCTGGCGTTCCTCGTCGTGGGCGGCACGGGCGCAGGAAAGACAACGCTCCTCGCGGCGATGCTCGGCGCCGTCGACCCGGGCGAACGGATCGTCTGCGTCGAGGACGCCGCCGAACTCGCACCCACCCACCCGCACGTGGTCCGGCTCGTCGCCAGACCCCCGAACGTCGAGGGCGTCGGTGAGGTCACCGTGCGCGACCTGGTCCGGCAGGCCCTGCGGATGCGACCCGACCGCATCGTCGTCGGGGAGGTGCGCGGCGGCGAGGTCGTCGACCTGCTGACCGCGCTCAACACCGGACACGACGGCGGCGCCGGCACGGTCCACGCGAACTCCCCGGACGAGGTTCCGGCCCGACTCGAGGCCCTCGCCGCGC
Source organism: Rhodococcus sp. HM1 (assembly GCF_023218075.1). Lineage (GTDB taxonomy): Bacteria > Actinomycetota > Actinomycetes > Mycobacteriales > Mycobacteriaceae > Rhodococcus. Next base: position 26,579 of record NZ_JALPTB010000062.1, read on the forward strand.
TCGGCGGACTCGACCGAGCCGCGCTGCACAGCCAGCTGGCCGCGGCCGTGCAGGTGATCCTGCACGTCGATCGGGCGCCCGACGGCACTCGCCGGCTCGTCGAGATCGGGGTCGTCGAGCGCGATCCGGCCGCGGGGGTCCTCGTCGTGCCCGCGTGGACGGCCGTGCACGGGCCGGACGCCGGGATGGAACGGCTCGAGCGGTACTTCCGGCGGCGGGCATGACCGTCGCCGCGGTGTGCCTTGCGGTCGCGGTGCTGGTCGCCCCCGGGCCGATCGCCCGGCACCGTCTCCGGTCGGCCACCGGCACCGAACCCGCTGCAGCACGGCGGGTCGGGTCGCCTCTGGTGATCGGCGCGTCCGCCGCCGTCGTGGTGGCGCTGGTCGTCGGTGTCGCGGTCGCGCTGGCCACGTCGATCGTCGTTGCGACCGCGGTGTGGCGGATGCGCACCCGTCGTCGTGCCCAGGCGGCGGACGCCGACCAGCGGATGCTGCTGGGCGCCCTCGAAACCGTCATCGCCGAACTGCGGGTGGGCAACCACCCGGCCGAGGCGTGCGCGGTCGCTGCGCAGGAGAGCGGTGGTCCGGCCGCCGACGCGTTCCGCGTCGCTGCCGCTCGCGCCCGTCTCGGCGGATCGGCGGCGGACGGACTGCGCGGTGCCACATCCGGTCCGCTCGGCGCACAGCTGGAGCGCGTCGCGGCGGCGTGGGCCGTCTCCGACCGGCACGGGCTCGCACTCGCGGAACTGCTCTCGGCGACGCGCACCGACCTGCTCGGACGGATCCGGCTGCGGGCACGCACCGAAGCGGGACTGGCCGGGGCCCGCGCGACCGCGACCGTGCTCGCCGGGCTGCCCGCGCTCGGTGTCGCACTCGGGCAGGCGATGGGTGCCGCACCGATCGCGGTGCTGCTCGGAGGTGGCCTCGGTGGCGCGCTCCTCGTGTTCGGTACCGGCCTGGCGTGTGCGGGTCTGCTGTGGACCGACCGCATCTCGGCGCGGGTGGCGTCGTGATCGCGGTCGGGGCGCTGTGCCTCGCGGCGGCGGTGCTGGTTCTGCCGGAGACCGGTCGCGGCCGCCTGCGCCGGGTCGTGCAGCCGCCCGGCGACGAATCCGCGACCGTGCTTGCGGCGGAAGAGGATCCGCACGCCGTTCCGGCGACGCTGGATCTGCTCGCGGCGTGCCTGCGCGCGGGTCTGCCCACCGCCACCGCCGCCCGCGCCGTCGCGGAGTCGGCGCCGCCGGGCCTGGCCGATGCGCTGCGGCGTGGTGCCGATCGGCTGCAGCTCGGTGCCGACCCTGCCGAGGCCTGGCACGGGCTCGGCGACGACGAAGTGCTCGAAGCGTTCTCGCGGGCTGCACGACGATCCGCCAAGTCCGGTGCGCCGCTGTCGGGCATCGTCGCCGAACTCGCCGAACGCGGTCGCGCCGAAGCGGAGGACCGGGCGGCCGCCGCGATCGAACGGGCCGGAGTGCTCGTCAGCGGACCGCTCGGCCTGTGTTTCCTGCCGGCGTTCGTGTGCCTGGGCATCGTCCCGGTCGTGATCGGACTGGCGGGGAAGGTCCTCTCGGGAGGACTGCTGTGAGACATCGGCGCGGACGGTCCGTGCCGGTCGGAGGGGAGAAAACATGTTCACCAACGGAATTCGAAACGTACGTGATCGACTCGCGGGGGCCGTGGCCGACGAGGACGGCATGTCGACCGCCGAATACGCGATCGGCACGATCGCGGCCGCGGCGTTCGGGGCCGTGCTCTACACGGTCGTCACCGGCGACAACATCGTCTCCGCGCTGACCGGCATCGTCGAGCGCGCCCTGAACACCGCGGTGTGAGCGGCTCCGGGGAAGAGGGCGGGGTGACCGTCGAGGCGGCGATCACCCTCGCCGCGCTGGTGTCGGTTCTCGTGCTCTGTCTCGGTGCGGTGCTGTGCGTTTCGCATCAGTTCCGCTGCCAGGACGCGGCGCGGGAGGCCGCCCGGCTGGCTGCGCGCGGTGACGAGGCACGGGCGGTCGAGACGGCCGCCCGGGTCGCGCCACCGAACGCGCGGATCACGCTGCGCGAGGACGGGGATCTCGTCGTCGCGGTGGTGTCGGTGGCGGGGCCGTTGCTGCCGCTGGTGACGCTGACCGCCGAGGCCGTCGCGGTCCGCGAACCGGAACCGGTGCCGTGAGTGCACTGCGGGACGACCGGGGCAGCGCCACGATCGTCGGGTGTTTCCTCATGGCCGCGCTCGTCGTCGTGACCGCGACGCTGGTGCACATCGGGTCGGCCGTGGCGTCGCGGCATCGGGCGCAGGCGGCGGCCGATCTGGCGGCGCTGGCCGTCGCGGTCGCCCTCGACCGGGGAAGCGACCGGGCGTGCGGGCAGGCCGAACGGATCGCCGCGCGCATGCGGGTCCGGGTGCGGGAGTGCTCGATCGACGGGTGGGACACGGTCGTCGAGGTCGCCGCGGAGGTGACGTCGGCGCTCCCGGCTAAGGGGGAGGCGGTGGCGATCGCGCGGGCCGGTCCGGCCGGTCAGGGCTCGTCCGCGAGCGCGGTGAGGACCGCACCGAGCAGCGCGATCGCCCCGGCCTTGTCGAGCGGGTCGTTGCCGTTGCCGCACTTGGGGGAGTAGACGCACGACGGGCAGCCGGTGGCGCATTCGCAGGCGAGGACCGCGTCGCGGGTGGCGGTGAGCCATCGGGTGATCCGGCTGTGCCCGCGCTCGGCGAACCCGGCGCCGCCGGGGTGCCCGTCGTACACGAACACGGTCGGCAGCCCGGTGTCGGCGTGCAGTGCGGTGGACACCCCGCCGATGTCGCCGCGGTCGCAGGTCGCGACGAGCGGGAGCAGGCCGATGGCCGCGTGCTCGGCGGCGTGCAGTGCACCGGGGACGCGTTCGGCTCCGATCCCGGCGCGCTCGAGCAGTTCGGGTGTGACGGTGTACATCACGGCCCGGGTCGGCAGGGTCTGCGGCGGCATGTCCAGGGGAATCTGGTCCAGGACCTCACCGGAGGGGAGGCGCCGCAGATAACCGATCACCTGATGCGTCACCTCCACCCGCGCGAACGTGACGGTGACGTCGCCCGCGGTGCGCTGTTCGTCGACGGAGGTGATGGTGATGTCGGTCAGTTCCCGGGCGAACGTGGACCATTCGGGGTCCTCCGCGTGCACGAGGGCCACGCCGTCGTCGAGGTACAGCTCGTCGACGACGAACGATTCGCCCTGGTGCAGGTGCACCGCGCCCGGATGCACGGTCGCGGGAGCGCGGCCGGCGTCGACGGTGCCGAGCATCCGGCCGGTGTCGGCCTCGACGATCGCGATCTGGCTGCCGATCCCGCCGCGGATGTCGAGGCCGGCGTGCGGGTCGGTGTCGGGGGTGACGAACCAGCCGTGCGGGCGCCGGCGGATCAGGCCCTGCGCGGCGAGGTCGGCGAGCACGTCCTCCGCCCCGAACTCGGCGACCTCCGCGTCGGTGAGCGGCGCCTCCAGCGCGGCACACAGCAGTTGCGGACCCAGCACGTACGGATTCGCCGGATCGGTGACGGTCGCCTCGACGGGTGTGCCGAGCAGCGCCTGCGGATGATGCACGAGATAGGTGTCGAGCGGGTCGTCGCGGGCGACGAGCACCACCAGCGACCCGGCGCCGCGCCGGCCGGCACGGCCACCCTGCTGCCGGAACGACGCGACCGTCCCGGGGAAACCGGCGACGACGACCGCGTCGAGCCCGGCGATGTCGACACCGAGCTCGAGCGCGTTGGTGGTCGCGACGCCGAGCAGACGACCGTCGGCGAGGGCCGCCTCGAGCTCGCGGCGGTCCTCGGCCAGGTATCCGGCGCGATAGGCGGCGACCCGGTCGACCAGGTCCGGGGCGGAGGCGGCGAGCAGTCGGCGCGCGGCGATCGCGGTCGATTCGGCGCCGTGCCGGGACCGCACGAACGCGAGCGTGCGGGCTCCTTCCACGACGAGATCGGCGAGCAGGCGCGCGGCTTCGCTGCCGGCGGCGCGGCGCACGGGTGCACCATGTTCCCCGGTGACGTCGGTGAGCAGCGGTGGTTCCCACAGGGCGACGGTGCGCGGACCGGACGGGGAGCAGTCCTCGGTCACCTCCCGGCAGGGCGCACCGATCAACCGGGACGCGGCCGCACCCGGCTCTGCCGTCGTCGCCGAGGCCAGCACGAACACCGGATGCGCGCCGTAGTGCGCCGCGATCCGCCGCAGCCGCCGCAGGATCAGCGCGACGTGGGAGCCGAACACGCCGCGATAGGCGTGGCACTCGTCGACGACGACGTACCGCAGCCGTTTGAAGAACCGGCTCCAGCGGCTGTGGCCGGGAAGCAGACCGAGATGCAGCATGTCCGGGTTGGTGAAGATCCAGCGCGAGTGGGCACGGGCCCACTGGCGGAGTTCGGTCGAGGTGTCGCCGTCGTAGGAACACGGGCGCACGCTCGCCAGAGCCGGATCCGCACAGGTCAGCTCCGTGGCCGCGCGCAACTGGTCGGCGCCGAGCGCTTTCGTCGGCGACAGGTACAGAGCCGTCGCGTGGGGATCCTCGCTCAGGGCGGAGAGCACCGGCAGTTGGTAGGTGAGGGATTTTCCCGACGCGGTTCCGGTGGACAGCACGACGTGGCTGCCTTCCGCGGCGAGGGTCGCGGCGACGGCCTGGTGTTTCCAGGGCCGGTCGATTCCGCACTCGCGCATCACGCGCACCACCGGTTCGGCGACCCAGTCCGGCCACTCGCTGTGGATCGCTTTGCACGCGGGAAGCCGCGCGGTGTGGGTGAGCGGGTGCTCGCTCGCGGGGGTGCCCTCGAGGATCCGGTCGAGCAGTTCGTCACCGAAACCCACGGTCGCGTCGGGGGACGGACGGTGGTGCGGGGTGGTCACGGTGTGCTCCGAGGGTCGGGTGGGGCCGATGTTCAGCGTAGGCCCAACGGTCCTGGTTCGGTCGGGGTGGTAGGTCGTTCCGGGCAGTAGTATCGACAACAAAAGGTCGGCAAATTTCCCGCGTGCTGTAACAAGATCAGAAATTCGGGCGATTTGTACGCCCTCCCACTGTTGTGCGCGCCGGGTTCGTGGTTGACTGACACCGGTCGCAGCTTCTGTGTTCGTTGACTTGAGAAAGTGCACGCTCGCAGGATCGAGGTTGCGAGCGCGGTGCTTTGCTCTTCCACATGGGGGGATCAAGAAAGTACAGCGGTCGGAACCGGCCCGGTGGACCGCGCACCCGGCGGCCCACCGAATCCGGTGTTAGGAAAGAGAAGGAAAAGCATGGCACAGGGCACTGTGAAGTGGTTCAACGCGGAGAAGGGCTTCGGCTTCATCGCTCCCGAAGACGGCTCCGCCGACGTGTTCGTCCACTACTCCGAGATCCAGGGCTCCGGCTTCCGCACCCTGGAGGAGAACCAGCGAGTCGAGTTCGAGGTGGGCCAGGGCACCAAGGGCCCGCAGGCCACCGGTGTGCGCGCTCTCTGATAGTTCGCAGCGCGAACTACCAGGTGGATCTCGGTCCTCACGGATCGAAGCCTGAATTCGTCCCCTGTCACCGTCGGTGATGGGGGACGATCCATTTCTGTGCACGACCGATTCGTGCACGACCGGTCGCGCGACGCGCGGCGTGCTGAATGGGGAGGTGCCCGTGGTGGGACAACTGTCGATCTTCGGCGCCGAAACCGTACCGCCCGCGCTCACCGACCTCAGCGGACTGCTCGCCGCGCAGGGACAGGTGGTCGTGTCCGCCGGCAAGGCGCGCATCTCCGTGGTGGTCGACGAACGCTGGCGCGCCGACGCGATCGCCGAGCTGATGACGCAGGCCGGCCTCACGCCCGAGACCACCACCACCGACGAGGGACGCCCCCTCGTCCGGAGCGCCGCTGTCGAGGACCTCGTCCCGCTCGCCACGCAGTGGACCCGCGGAGCCGTCAAGGCCGTGCCGCCGGGCTGGGTGCCCGGGTCGCGGGCGCTGCGCGCGTGGGTGCTGGCCGCCGGCCGGATGGAGGTGGACGGCGAGCGGTATGTGCTGGGACTCGACCCGCACGCACCCGACACCCATCCGGTGCTCGCCCAGTCGCTGATGAGGGCCGGGATCGCTCCGACCCTGATCGGTACGCGCGGCACCGGACCGGGACTGCGGGTGTCCGGCCGCAGGCGTCTGACCAGGCTCGGAGAGAACATCGGCGAGCCCCCGGACGACCCCTCCGCGCGGTCGATGTGGCCCCACGTGACGGGCGACGATTTCGACAGGTGACGAGCCGGTCGCCGGTCATGTGCGACCCTGTGTGTGGCCGCGTCGGGGGGACGGGTCGGTATACATGTCCTTGAAGAAGCAGGCATGTCGACAACTAGGGAAGGTGCGGGCGGCACGGTGGCAGCACGGGACAAGAGCACGTCGGACGGCTCGTCGGGCACTCGTCGGCTCGTCATCGTCGAGTCTCCGACCAAGGCGAAGAAGATCGCGCCGTACCTCGGACGGGGCTACGTCGTCGAGGCGTCGGTCGGCCACATCCGGGACCTGCCGCGTGGCGCGGCCGACGTCCCGGCCAAGTACAAGGGTGAGCCGTGGGCCCGGCTCGGCGTGAACGTCGACCAGGACTTCGAAGCGCTGTACGTGGTCAGCCCGGAGAAGAAGTCCAAGGTCGCCGAGCTCAAGAGCCTCCTCAAGGACGCCGACGAGCTGTACCTCGCCACCGACCCCGACCGTGAGGGCGAGGCCATCGCCTGGCACCTGCTCGAAACGCTCAAGCCGAAGGTCCCGGTTCGCCGGATGGTCTTCCACGAGATCACCGAGCCCGCAATCCGGGCGGCTGCGGAGAACACCCGCGATCTCGACATCGACCTGGTCGACGCGCAGGAAACCCGCCGCATCCTCGACCGCCTGTACGGCTACGAGGTCAGCCCGGTGCTGTGGAAGAAGGTCATGCCGCGGCTGTCGGCGGGCCGTGTGCAGTCCGTCGCGACCCGCGTCATCGTGCAGCGCGAACGCGAGCGCATGACGTTCACGTCCGCCGAGTACTGGGACATCGCCGCGACCCTCGACGCCGGCGCCGACGCCAGTCCCCGATCGTTCGGGGCGCGGCTGGTCGGTGTCGACGGAAGCCGCGTCGCGGTCGGCCGCGACTTCGGCCCGGACGGTCAGCTCAAGTCCACCGGGGTCGCGGTGCTCGACGAGGCCCGCGCGCGGGCCCTGGCCGCCGCGCTCGAAGGCGCGGCGCTGGCCGTCACCTCCGCCGAGTCCAAGCCGTACAGCCGCAAGCCGTACGCACCGTTCATGACGTCGACGCTGCAGCAGGAAGCGGGCCGCAAGCTGCGGTTCTCGTCCGAACGGACGATGCGCATCGCGCAGCGGCTGTACGAGAACGGCTACATCACCTACATGCGTACCGACTCGACGACGCTGTCGGAGTCGGCCATCGCCGCGGCTCGGGCCCAGGCCACCCAGCTGTACGGGGCCGAGTACGTCAGTCCGAGCCCGCGGCAGTACACCCGCAAGGTCAAGAACGCGCAGGAAGCGCACGAGGCGATCCGCCCCGCCGGCGACGTGTTCGCGACGCCCGGCGAACTGCACTCGCGCCTGGACACCGACGAGTTCAAGCTCTACGAGCTGATCTGGCAGCGCACCGTCGCCTCGCAGATGGCGGACGCACGCGGCACCACGCTGACGCTGCGGATCACCGGTACCGCCGCGACCGGTGAGGAATGCGTGTTCTCGGCGTCCGGCCGGACCATCACGTTCGCCGGCTTCCTCAAGGCCTACGTCGAAAGCGTCGACGAGGAGGCCGGTGGCCAGTCCGACGACGCCGAGTCCCGGCTGCCGAACCTCAGCGAGGGGCAGTCCGTCACCGCGACGAAGCTCGACCCGGACGGACACTCGACGAACCCGCCCGCCCGCTACACCGAGGCCAGCCTGATCAAGGCACTCGAAGACCTCGGGATCGGCCGTCCGTCGACGTACGCGTCGATCATCAAGACGATCCTGGACCGCGGCTACGTCTACAAACGCGGCAGCGCACTCGTGCCGTCGTGGGTGGCCTTCGCGGTGATCGGCCTCCTAGAAGCGCACTTCGGGCAGCTCGTCGACTACGACTTCACGGCCGGGATGGAGGACGACCTCGACGAGATCGCGTCCGGTCACGAGCACCGGAACGCCTGGCTGTCGAGCTTCTACTTCGGTGGCGAGCGGGGTGCCGAGGGATCCGTCGCCCGCGAGGGTGGCCTCAAGAAGATGGTCGGGGAGAACCTCGAGGAGATCGACGCCCGCGAGATCAACTCGATCCGCCTGTTCGACGACTCCGAAGGCCGCGAGATCCGCGTGCGCGTCGGCCGCTTCGGTCCGTACCTCGAGCGGATGGTCGTCGACCCGGCCAACCCGGACGGTGAGCTGATCTCGCAGCGCGCGAACCTGCCCGACGACCTGCCGCCGGACGAGCTGACCCGCGAATACGCGGAGAAGTTGTTCGCGACGCCGCAGGAGGGCCGCAGTCTCGGTTTCGACCCCGTCACCGGCAACGAGATCGTCGCCCGGGAAGGTCGCTTCGGCCCCTACGTGACCGAGCTGCTGCCGGAACCGCCGGCCGAAGCCGAGGAGCCGGAGCCCGCGGTCACGCCGATCCCGGTCGACGAGATCGAGTCCGGCGGCACCGCGACGAAGACCGCGAAGAAGGCCGCCGCGAAGAAGGCGCCGGCCAAGAAGGCCGCGAAGAAGGCCACCGGGCCGAAGCCGCGCACGGCGTCGCTGCTCAAGTCGATGGACCTGTCGACGGTCACGCTCGACGATGCCCTCCGGTTGCTGTCGCTGCCGCGGGTGGTGGGCGTCGACCCCGAGACGGGTGAGGAGATCACGGCGCAGAACGGCCGCTACGGCCCGTACCTGAAGAAGGGCACGGACTCGCGGTCGCTCGCGACGGAGGAACAGATGTTCACCGTCACCCTCGACGAAGCGCTGAAGATCTACGCCGAACCCAAGCGGCGTGGACGGCAGGCCGCGGCGACCCCGCCGCTGCGTGAGCTCGGCATCGACCCGGTCAGCGAGAAGCCGATGGTCATCAAGGACGGCCGGTTCGGCCCGTACGTCACCGACGGTGAAACCAACGCGAGCCTGCGCAAGGGCGACGAGGTCGCGACGATCACCGACGAGCGTGCCTCCGAACTGCTCGCCGACCGTCGTGCCCGCGGCCCGGCCAAGAAGGCGACGAAGAAGGCCGCGGCCAAGAAGACCCCGGCCAAGAAGACGGCGGCGAAGAAGACCGCCGCCAAGAAGACGACCGCCAAGAAGACGACCGCCAAGAAGACGGCAGCCAAGAAGGCCGCCGAGTAGGGGTGACGGGCCCGCGGGGCCGTCGTATCCTCGCGGCGTGTACCGCGAGCAGGCGTCGGGTGTCGCAGGCGTGATCCTGTGGTCCGCGTCGCGCGCGGCTGCGGGGTCCCACGTGCTGCCGGACGGGTGCATGGACCTGATCTGGCACGAGGACGGATTCCTCGTCGCGGGACCGGACACCCGGGCACACCACTCGGACCTGGGGACCCTCCGGTCGCTGACCGCGTTGCGCTGCGCACCCGGAATCGGCCCGGCCCTGTTCGGCGTCGACGCGTGCGAACTGCGTGACCAGCGCGTTCCCCTCGACCAGGTGTGGTCGTCGGCGCAGGTCCGGCGGCTCTCCGATGCTGCGCACGTCGCGCCCGCGGCCGCCCTCGTCGCGCTCGCCCGCACGCAACTCGCCGACGCCGACCTCCGAATCGATGTGGCCGTCGCGGGAATGCTCGCGGCGGGAGAGTCCGTCGCGGACACCGCGGCGGCGATCGGGTGGAGCGACCGGCAGCTGCATCGCCGCGCGTTGCGGACCTTCGGATACGGGCCGAAGACGCTGGCCCGGGTTCTGAGATTCCGGACCGCCGTAGACCTGGCCCGGGCCGGCGGCGGCTTCGCGAGGATCGCGGCCGACTGCGGTTACTCCGATCAGGCCCACCTCGCGCGTGAGGTGCGTGCCCTGTGCGGAACGACTCTCACCGACCTCGCCGGATAGTCACGACAGCGCGGCCGGTTACGACAGCGCGGCGAAGAGGTCGATCGAGTGCCCGTCCGGGTCCTGGACCAGGGCGTAGCGCTGTCCCCAGAAGGCATCCCACGGGGCCTTCACCTCGGTGCAGGACGCCGACAGCAACGCCTTGTACGTGGCATCGACGCCGTCCGGGCTGCCGCAGTCGAAGGCGAGGGACGCGCCGCCGGTGCCGGGCGTGAATTCGGGATGGAACGACCGGACGGACTCGACGGTGTCCCACAGCAGACGCAGACCGCCGGGCAGTGTCACCTCGAAGTGCGGGCTGTCCGGCGGTTCCGTCGGTAGGTCGAGGCCGAGGAGTCGATAGCAGTCGAAGGAGCGGACGAGGTCGGACACCACGAGTCCGACGGCAGACAGGTGCGGAGTCATGATCCGAACCTAGGCAGAGCGGGTTCGGGTGTCTTGCAGATTTCGGACAGCAGCGGGAGCGGGATCGTCGGTGCCTGCCGCTACGCTGCCCTGCATGGGTGTCTTCGATCGTCTCGTCGGTCAACGCGACGTCGAGACGGACCTGATCGCTGCCGCGATCGCGGCCCGCAACGGCGACACGGGATCGGCGATGACCCACTCGTGGCTGTTCACCGGGCCTCCCGGGTCGGGGCGGTCGGTCGCGGCACTGTGTTTCGCCGCGGCACTCCAGTGCACCGACCCCGGCGAACCCGGCTGCGGACACTGCCATGCCTGCACGACGACGATGGCCGGCACCCACGGTGACGTGCGCCGGGTCGTACCCGAGGGCCTGACCATCAGCGTCAAGTCCATGCGCGAGATCGTTCAGACCGCGTCGCGCCGGCCGAGCACGGGACGTTGGCAGATCGTCGTCGTCGAAGACGCCGACCGGCTCACCGAGGGTGCTGCGAACGCGCTCCTCAAGGTCGTCGAGGAACCACCGCAGCGCACCGTCTTCCTGCTGTGCGCGCCCTCGGTCGATCCCCAGGACATCTCCGTCACGCTGCGCTCACGCTGCCGCCACATCGGACTCGTGACGCCCAGCGTCGAATCGATCGCCCGGGTGCTGCGCGACGTCGACGGGATCGACGAGCGCGCGGCACAGTGGGCCGCATCCGTCAGCGGCGGTCACGTCGGCCGCGCCCGGCGCCTGGCGACCGACGAGTCCGCGCGTGCCAACCGCACCCGCGCACTCGACGTGGCCAAGGCGGTCCTGCACCCGGCCACCACCTACGCCGATGCCGAGGACCTGGTCCAGCGCGCGCAGGCCGAGGCCAAGGAGATCACCGGATCGATCGACGAACGGGAAACCGAGGAGCTGAGGACGGCACTGGGGGCGGGCGGCACCGGAAAGGGAACCGCGGGAGCCCTGCGTGGGTCGGCCGGTGTCCTCAAGGCGCTCGCGGACAAACAGAAGGTGCGCCTGACCCGAACCGAGCGCGACATCATGGACCGGGCACTGATCGACCTCGCCGGGCTGTATCGTGACGCGCTCGCGGCCGCGTTCGGCGCCACCACCACACCGAACCATCCGGACATGGCCGAGCGTGTCCGCGACCTCGCGTCCCGCACCTCCCCGGAATCACTGCTGACCTGTATCGAATCGATCCTCGAGTGCCGCGAGGCGCTCGCGCAGAACGTCAAACCGCGTTTCGCGGTCGCTGCGATGGCGGCCAGGTTGAGCTCCGCGTTCCGCTGATCTACGTGCAGGTTTGCATCCTCCGGGGGGTGGTCGGCTACACTTCGGACGCCGAATGGCTCGCTGCCTTAGCTCAGTCGGTAGAGCATTTCACTCGTAATGAAAAGGTCGTCGGTTCGATTCCGACAGGCAGCTCAGAAGGGGAAGGCCCCTCACCGGGAACACGGTGAGGGGCCTTCCTCGTTCCTGCCCATCCGCATCGGACCAGCCCACACACATCGTCGGAAACAGGGACGATGGAAGCATGGCCATGGAAATCTTCTCCCTGATCGTCATCATCGGGGCCCTCGCCGTCGTCCTCCCGATGGCGATACGTGTGTTCCGACGACACGACGACGAGTAGCCGGAACGCAGTGCTCGACAACCGGTCGCGGGGCGCTCATGCTCGTTATATGAGCGAGTCGCTGAAGGAACGAGTGCGCGAAAAGATACTCCGGCAGCGCATCGAGGACGGCGGACGTCCGCTCGGGGACGCCGAAGGCGACAACCCCCGGCTCGTCGATATCAGCTATGACCTCGCGCTGCTGGATCAGGCATCGGAGGACGACGACGTGGTCCAACAGCTCGCCGTCAAGTACTGGGTGCCCTGACCTCTTCTCGACGCCTGAACCACCCCGAAACCGTCGTTGACCTGGTGATTTGGTGTTCTGCGTAGCCTTCGCGTAACTTATTCCAGGTCAGAGCGACACGGACACCGACCCGGACCGGAAGGTACGGGAAACGAGGTTGGACGAAGGCGCCTGCGAATTTCACTGGTTCGGAACCTTCTGGTAGGGTTTCGCACCGCCCCTGATTCGGGAAGCGCACGGATTTGCGTCTGTGGGTGGATGGGATTAGGCTGGAACAGTTGCCCCGGAACGGACGGACTGCGGTCCGCGAGTGATGGTGTGTGCGTGTTCTTTGAGAACTCAACAGTGTGCCGATGAATGTCAGTGCCAAATTTTTTTGGTGCGACCACTTCACAATTATGTGGGTGGTTGTTGCTGGACATCACATTCTTCCGTCTGTGGTGGTCCAGTGTTTGCTAGTTTGAGTTTTTATGCTAGTGATTTGGCTCGATGTCTATGACTGATTACCCCTTCGGGGGAATCGTGAGTCTTTAACGGAGAGTTTGATCCTGGCTCAGGACGAACGCTGGCGGCGTGCTTAACACATGCAAGTCGAACGA
>NZ_JALPTB010000063.1 GCF_023218075.1 Rhodococcus sp. HM1
CCCCCAGTTTGATCCCCCCGAACCAGCGGGTCACGACCACCGCCACGTTCACCACGTCGCGGTGGTGCAGCACCTGCAGCATCGGGACGCCCGCGGTGCCGCCGGGCTCTCCGTCGTCACTGGACCGCTCGGCCCGCGAGGCCGGTTCGTCGCCGACGACGAACGCCCAGCAGTGATGCCGCGCATCCGGGTACAGACGGCGTTGCTCGTCGGTGAACGCGGCGGCGTCGGCAGCGGATTCGACCCGGCGCAGGGCGGCGAGGAAGCGCGAGTGCTTGACCTCCGTCTCCACGACCACGTCCCGTCCGGGCGCGAGTGTGTTCGGCATGCCTCCCATTGTGTCGATCGGTGCATACGCTGTTTCCAGTGCATCCGGAAGACACCGAGTGCACCCGACGACCGCAGGAGGATCGATGACATTCCCAGCGAGCCAGACCCCGGATCGGAGTGGTGGTGGGCCGTCGGCCAAGCTCGTGCCGGTGCTGTTGCCGGTGGCGGTCGCGGTACTCGGTGTGGTGAATTTCCTGTTGGGTCTCGCGCCCTACATGCGGATCGAATTCGGTGGGCACGTCGCGCTGTCCGCGTTCGAATTCGGATTCGCGGTGGTGCCGTTGGCGTTGCTGCTGCTCGGCGGATTCTGCGCGGCGCTGTCGTTGCTGCCCGGTCAGGATCTACGGGGCGTCGCGCTGGCCGCATCGGCGGTCGGATTCGTGACGTCGGTCTTCCAGTGGTTCCAGTTGCCCGACGATTCCGGTATCGCGTGGGGCGGCGTCGCCATCTTCGTGTTCGGGTTCCTGCAGACCGCGGTGGCCGTGGTCGCGTTGCTGTTCGGGATCGGTGTGCTCGTCCCCGCGGCGCGGTCGGGACGGTCCGCGGCGTACCCGGCGCAGTCCCAGTTCCCGCAGCCCAGTGGGTACGGGCAGCAGGGGAGTCCTCAGCCGGGGAGTCCCCAGCCGGCCGGGCAGTTTCCGCAGCAGTACGGCGGGCAGCCCCAGAGCCAGCAGTACACCGGCCAGCAGTACGGCGCGCAGTCTCCGCAGCACTACAGCGGCCAGTACCCGAGCCAGCAGTACACCGGTCAGCAGTACACGGGCCAGTACCCGAGCCAGCAGTACACCGGTCAGCAGTATTCGAGTCAGCCGTACGGGACGCAGCAGTTCCCGTCCCAGCCGACCCCGTCCCAGCAATATCCGATCGGATCGCAGCAGTATCCGACCGGGCCGCAGCAGTATCCGACCGGGGGTGCGCCGGAGCCGAGCCACGACGACGACACCGAACTGGCCCGCCCGTCCGACAACGACGCCACTGTCCTGTCGCCGGCACCGGACGACCAGGACGCCACCGTGGTCTCGCCGCCGCCGGACGACGCCACCCAGGTGCTGAAGCCGAACGACGAGCAACGGTGACATGTTCGACGACTCGGCGGGGTGCGCCTGATCGCAACCGTTGCGGCGCGCCTGATCGCAACCGCTCGCGGTCGGTGACACCCTCGTCTCGATGACATCGACGCTAGGCCGGAACTCCCGCCTCCCCACGAATCAGGATTCGCCGGATCCGGAGCAATTCCGCATTCTGCTCGGCACGGCGGCACGCGTACCGGCCGTGACGATGGCGCTGCTCGTGACGGTCGTCGTGACGACGCTCGTCGCCGCGAGCAGCGACCTCACCGGCGTGTACGCGGCGACCGCAGGTGCCTGGCTCGGCCTGCACCAGGTCACCCTTACCATCGACGGCACCGCGCTCGGCGTGCTGCCGCTGCTGCCCACCGCGGTGCTGGTGTGGCTGTCCGCCCGCTCGTGCGCGTCGGCCGCGGACGCGATGGTCCTGCACAGCGGGTATGCCCTCGACGGCCGCGACGCCGCGCGGATCACCGCCGCGACACTGGCCGGACCGCTCGCCGTGACGGTCACCGCGCTCGTCGTCATCCAGGACGCCTCGAGCGTGCTGCCCGTCTCGATGCCGGACCCGGCGCAATCCCTGGCGTGGGTGACCGGGCTGTATCTGCTGTCGTCGCTGCTCGGCGTCGGGTCGAGGATGTGGCGTCCGCTCTGCGACCGGTACGCAGTCCCCGAATGGCTGGTCGACTCGGTCCGGCCCGCAACCCGGGCGGTGCTCGGCATGTTCGCGATGGGCGGGCTGCTCACCGTCGTCGGGATGCTCTGGTCGTGGCAGAGCGTCGGGGAGCTCCTCGCCCGCGGCGGGAACTGGATGGGCGTCCTCGGCCTGCTGGTCATCTCGATCCTGTATCTGCCCAACGTGATGATCGGTGCGGCCGCGGTCCTGGCCGGCAGCACCGTCGAGTTCGGCGAGGTCCGGCTGAGCCTGTTCGAGGCGTCCGGCGGTGACCTGCCGGCGCTGCCGGTGCTGGCCGCGATCCCGCCGGGCCCGGCACCGTCCTTCTGGCCGGTCGCGCTCGCGGTGCCCGCCACGATCGGCGCACTGCTCGGCCGGTACGTCGCCAAACGCAACCTCGAGGCGCAGGCGCGCGGCGAGTACGTCTCCAGCAGCGACGGGGCCCTGACCGTGCTGGCGGCCTCCGCCGAAGCCGGTGTCGTCACCGCGCTCGCGACCTGGGCGGCCGGTGGGCGGCTCGGGTTCTTCGGGGTGGTCGGCGGCAACTGGTGGCTCGCCGGGGTCCTGATGTTCGCGTGGTCGGGTCTGCTGGGGATCATCACCGCGCAGCTGTTGCTGTGGCGGGAAGGCAAGCTGGCCGCCGCCGAAGCCGAGGCTGCGCGCGCGGCCGAGGCGGAGGAGTCCGCCGAGCCGGACGAAACGGAGGACGACTCCGACGAGGACGGCGAGTCCGGGGAGGACGCCGCTGCCGGTGAGCTCGAGGAACCGAAGGCACTCGAAGCCGCGCCCGCCGGAGACGCCGAATCCGTGGATGCCGAGGACGAAGACGGAGACGAGGACACCGACATCGAGGACGTCGAGGACGACACCGAGGTGGTCGATGCGGAGGTGGTCGACGACGATGAGGAGCCCGAGTCGAAACCCGACGCGAAGGACATCGAGGAACCCGACGTCGTCGACGCCGAGATCGACGACGAAGCCGACGACGGGGACCTCGCGAAAGGTACCCGGAACACCAGCGACTAGGCTCTAGACGGCCGATGGTCCGGCCGACCCCTCTTCGAGTCCAGGAGTAGAGCGCTGACTGCCTCGCGTGACCAGTTGCCGCCGACCGCGCCGGCGCGGGTCGTCGTACTCGCCTCAGGTACCGGCAGCCTGCTGCGGTCGTTGATCGACGCCACCCGCACCGACGGTTACCCGGCCCGGATCGTCGCAGTCGGCGTCGACCGCGACTGCAAAGCCCTCGACCATGCCGGCGAGGCGGACATCCCCGGTTTCCGGGTCGCGTTGCGCGACCACGCCGACCGTGCCGCCTGGGACGTCGCGCTCACCGACGCCGTCGCGGCGCACGAGCCGGACCTGGTGGTGTCGGCGGGCTTCATGAAGATCCTCGGCCCCGCGTTCCTCGAACGCTTCGGCGGCCGCATCATCAACACGCACCCGGCTCTGCTGCCCGCATTCCCCGGCGCGCACGCCGTCCCCGACGCCCTCGCCTACGGCGTGAAGGTCACCGGGTCGACCGTGCACCTGGTCGACGGCGGCGTGGACACCGGGCCGATCCTGGCGCAGGAACCCGTGCCGGTCCTCGAGGACGACGACGAGGACACCCTGCACGAGCGCATCAAAGTTGTGGAACGACGGTTGCTGGCCGAGGTGGTCGCCGCTGTCGCAACCCGTGGAGTTGTATCCGATGGACGAAAGGCCGTGATCCCCAGTGACCGAACGTAAGACTGTGCGCCGCGCACTGGTCAGCGTGTACGACAAGACCGGACTGGTCGAACTCGCGACCGGGCTGCACCAGGCCGGGGTCGAACTGGTCTCCACCGGCTCCACGGCCGCGACCATCGCCGGCGCCGGAATCCCCGTTACCAAGGTCGAGGAGCTCACCGGCTTCCCCGAGTGCCTCGAGGGCCGCGTCAAGACGCTGCACCCGCGCGTGCACGCCGGCATCCTCGCCGACACCCGCAAGCAGGACCACCTCGACCAGATCAAGGACCTCGGCATCGAGGCGTTCGAGCTGGTGATCGTCAACCTGTACCCGTTCACGCAGACCGTCGCCTCGGGCGCGACCCCCGACGAGTGCGTCGAGCAGATCGACATCGGCGGCCCGTCGATGGTGCGTGCCGCCGCGAAGAACCACCCGTCCGTCGCCGTGGTCGTCGATCCGGCCCGTTACGACGCGGTCATCGACGCGGTGAAGGCCGGCGGGTTCACCCTGCCCGAGCGCAAGGCCCTCGCGGCGCAGGCGTTCCAGCACACCGCCGCCTACGACGTCGCGGTCGCGAGCTGGATGAACAGCGGCTACGCCACCGGGGCGAGCGAAGCGACGGGGGATGTCACAGCGGACGGCGACGACAGCAAGTTCCCGGCGTGGGCGGGCGCGACCTGGACGCGCGCGAACGTGCTGCGGTACGGCGAGAACCCGCATCAGGCGGCCGCGCTGTACGTGAACGAGGGCGGCGAGCCGGGTCTGGCGCAGGCCGAACAGTTCCACGGCAAGGAAATGTCGTACAACAACTACCAGGACGCCGACGCCGCGTGGCGCGCCGCGCACGACCACGACCGGCCGTGCGTCGCGATCATCAAGCACGCCAACCCGTGCGGTATCGCCGTCGCCAACACGGTCGCCGAGGCGCACCGCAAGGCGCACGAGTGTGACCCGGTGTCCGCGTTCGGTGGGGTCATCGCCGTCAACCGCGAGGTCAGCGTCGAGATGGCCGAGCAGGTCGCCGAGATCTTCACCGAGGTGATCATCGCCCCGTCGTACGCCGCCGGTGCCGTCGAGGTGCTCGCCCGCAAGAAGAACATCCGCATCCTGCGGGCCGACTCCCCGAAGTCCGCGCAGATCGAGCTGCGTCAGATCTCCGGTGGCCTGCTGCTGCAGGAGCGTGACCTGCTCACCGCGGACGGCGACAACGCCGCGAACTGGGAGCTCGCGTGCGGCGACGCCGCCGACGAGCAGACCCTCGCCGACCTGGAGTTCGCGTGGCGCGCCTGCCGTGCCGTGAAGTCCAACGCGATCCTGCTGGCTTCCGGCGGCGCGACCGTCGGTGTCGGGATGGGCCAGGTCAACCGGGTCGACTCGGCGCGTCTCGCGGTCACCCGCGCGGGCGATCGTGTCGTCGGATCCGTCGCCGCGTCGGACGCGTTCTTCCCGTTCGCGGACGGCCTGCAGGTCCTCACGGAGGCCGGCGTCAAGGCCGTCGTGCAGCCGGGTGGATCGGTCCGTGACAACGAGGTGATCGAGGCCGCCCGCGAGGCCGGCATCACCCTCTACCTGACGGGCGCACGCCACTTCGCGCACTGAGCGCACCCCGACCCGGGGCAGCCGCCCACCCGACGACGACCTGACGTCAGGCCGCGTACGGGTGGGCGGTTTCCGGTCGGTGGGGCGCCTCGATGTCGGTGGTGCCGCGGCCGTCGGAGATGACGAGCCGGGCGGCACCGCGGTCGAGCAGTTCGCGGATGAGATCGGCGGCCAGTGCGCCCTTCTCGGCGTCGACGTGGCGCAGGTCGATCGTGATGGCGTGCCCGGTCAGATCGGTGGGCAGGTCCTTCGGGACGGAGCCGGTGGCTCCCAGTCGCAACTTCATGTGGTTCTCCTTGCTTCGAAAAGAATGGGGATAAGAAAGGGCACCCGAGGCGATGTGCCTGGGGTGCCCGAGAAGCGAGTCGGATGTGACTCTATTCCCGGGATCGCCTTGCGGCGCAGTGGAAGTGGAACTCGGGTACGAATCGATATGTGCGCTTGCGATGCTGCATCGGACCGTACCTTTCTCGAGTATCCAGCGGGTTAACGGGGAACCATACCCCAATGACGAGAGTTTTACATCCCCAATTTTCGTGCGGTGAGGTCACAGACCCCGCAGCCAGGCCACGAATCCGTCGGTGAACTCCGTCGAATACGGCAGGTCGGCGATGTAATCGGCGCCGGTGGACTGCTGGTCGCCGATGTCCTTGAGCACGTGGTTGGCGTTGCGCAGCCGCAACGACGTCAGCTTGGTGTGCACGAGCGCTTCGTCGAGAGCGTCGACGTCCTCGACGCGCAGCTGGATGTCCTTGTCGGAGACGCTGGTGAGCACCGGCAGTGCGCTGTCGATCTGTGCGGCGAGCATGCGCGGATCCAGCGAGTCCTCCTCGGCGAGCGCCTTCGCGTTCGTCGGGACCAGGCCTGCGTTGCGCAGCGGCTCGGGCAGGCGGTCGCTGAGGGTGCCGTCGGCGCGCAGCGACTCCACCGCCCCGGTGAGCGCGACACGCAGTTCGTCGGCGACCTGGACGGCCAGCTGACCGGCCGCGACGACCGCGTCGAGCTGCGCGTCGATCTGGGCGGTCAGCAGGTCCAGCAGACGGACCGCCAGCGGTTCGAGCAGGGCCAGACCCGCGACCCGCTCACCGGCGTGCGCGAGCGACAGGGCGATGAGCGCGCCCTCGCTGTGCCCGACGACGTACACGCGCTCGGGGTCGACGCCGGGCTGGTCCGCGAGGAACTGCAGGCCGTCGCGGGCGGCGTCGATGAACGTGGAGAAGCCGAGGTCGGCGACGTCCTCGACCGCGTACGGGCCGAGCCCGGTCAGGCCGCTGCCGAGCTTGTCGTAGCGCAGGCTCGCGAACCCGTTGATCTCGAGGATGTCCGCGAGGTGGCGGAGGGTGCCGATCGGGCCGGGCAGCAGCGCGCTGTCGCCGTTGCGGTCGGTCGGGCCGCTGCCGGCCAGCAGCAGCACGGCCGGAACCGGGGTGTCACCGAGAGCGGGTACTCGCAGGCTGCCGTACAGCGTCACGTCGCCGCTGGTGAAGGTGATCTCGGTTTCCGACATGACATGTGTCTATCAGAAGTTCCGGACGTCGCGGCCACCGGAGGGCTGTGTCGCCGGCGTGTTCGATGTGCATGCGGTGTTCGACGTGCATGCGGTGTTCGATGTGCATGCGGTGTTCGATGTGCATGCGATGGGCGCGGATCTACGCGGCCGGCCTCGTGAACGCTCCGCGGACGCGGCGGAAGCGGCGGTAGCCGCGGTATCCGAACCACGTGAGCAGCGCGAGCAACGGGATGACCAGCAGCGGCAGCACCATCGAGATCAGCGACGTCACGAACGAGGTGACGCTGTCGATCACCGACATCACCGGGTTCCCGAGACCCGCCGTCGTCGCCGTACTCACCGCGCGGGTGCCCGTCTGCGCGGTGCTCACCGCCAGCGCGGTCGGGGCCCCGATGACGATGCCCGCGATCGCCGCCATCGCCGGATCGAGGTTGGCGAACGCGGCCCACGCCGCGACCGCACCCGCGACCGGCCGGGTGACGGTGCCGATCGCCGACATCGCGTTGTCGACCAGCGGGACGAGATCCGCGACGACCTCCACGACGGTCGCGATCGCCAGCGCGATCAGAGCGGCGGACGAGCCGATCCACTGCATCGACTCGTTCAGGACGATCCCGAACCATCCGAAGTGGACGGCGGCGCTGAGCATCAGCAGCGGCAGGAAGGTGCGCAGGCCGGTGGCGGCCGCCAGGCCGAGGCCGAGCAACGCCGCGAGGATCCAGATCTCCACGGCCCGAGTGTAGGGCGGTGCGGACGGGAAACGGTTGCGCACGCGAGAGGCTCGCCGCGAGCAGATGCCGAATCCGGCGGATCCTCGTACCTTGGGTGAGGTGACGTCAACCACAACCAGGCCGTCCACCCTCGGTGAGCTGCGCGCGTCAGGGCACGTGCAGCGATCGGTCAAGGACGAGATCCGGCAGAACCTCCTCGCCGCCCTGCGCGACGGCATCGACCCGTGGCCCGGCATCGTCGGATTCGACGACACCGTCGTCCCGCAACTCGAACGGGCCCTGCTCGCCGGCCACGACGTGGTTCTGCTCGGCGAGCGCGGACAGGGCAAGACCCGGCTGCTGCGGACGCTGCCGTTGCTGCTCGACGAATGGACCCCAGTGATCGCCGGGTCCGAACTGGGCGAACATCCCTACGAACCCATCACCCCGGCGTCGATCCGTCGAGCCGCCGAACTGGGCGACGACCTGCCCGTCGACTGGCGGCACCGGTCGCTGCGGTACGCCGAGAAGCTCGCTACCCCGGACACGTCCGTCGCCGACCTCGTCGGCGACGTGGACCCGGTGAAGGTCGCGGAAGGCCGCAGTCTCGGCGACCCCGAAACGATCCACTTCGGGCTGGTGCCGCGCGCGCACCGCGGCATCGTCGCGATCAACGAACTGCCCGACCTGGCCGAACGCATCCAGGTGTCGTTGCTGAACGTCATGGAGGAGCGCGACATCCAGGTTCGCGGCTACACGCTGCGGCTGCCGCTGGACGTGCTTCTCGTCGCCAGCGCCAACCCGGAGGACTACACCAACCGCGGTCGCATCATCACCCCGCTCAAGGACCGGTTCGGCGCGGAGATCCGCACCCACTACCCGGTCGAACTCGACGACGAGATCGCGGTGATCGAGCAGGAAGCCGTACTGCAGGCGCGGGTTCCGGATTTCCTGCTCGAGGTGCTGGCCCGCTTCACCCGGCTGCTGCGCGAATCGACGTCGATCGATCAGCGGTCCGGGGTGTCCGCGCGCTTCGCGGTTGCGGGGGCGGAGACGGTCGCGGCCGCGGCCATGCACCGCGGCGCCGTTCTCGGGGAGGACGACCCGGTCGCCCGGCCCGTGGACCTCGGCACCGTGGTGGAGGTGCTGCGCGGCAAGGTCGAATTCGAATCCGGTGAGGAGGGACGCGAATTCGAGGTGCTCGAACACCTGCTTCGCCGCGCGACCGCGGACACCGCGCGGGAGCGGCTCGCCGGTGTCGACCTGGCGACCCTCGTCGAGGCGATCGAGCACGGGCGCCCGGTCACGACCGGGGACCGGATCACGGCGAAGGTGCTGCTCGACGAGCTGCCGGAGCTTCCGGTGCTCGACGTCGTCGCCGACCGGCTCGGCGCCGACGATATCGGAACCCGCGCCGCCGCAGTCGAGTTCGCTCTCGAAGGTCTCTATCTGGCCCGGCGCATCGCCAAGCACGACGCCGACGACGGAACCGCGGTGTACTCGCGATGAGCAGAGGCGCGCAGTACGGGCCGTACGACGGCGGTGATCCGCTGGCGGCGCCGGTGGATCTGCGCGACGCGCTCGCCGCGATCGGTGACGACGTGCTCGCGGGCAGTTCACCGCGGCGGGCGCTCCGGGAGTTGCTGCGCCGCGGGCGTGGCAACATCCGAGGTCTGGATCAGCTTGCGGCGCAGGCGAACCGGCGCAAGCGGGAGTTGTTGAACCGCACCAATCTCGACGGCACCCTGAGGGAGGTGCGCGAGTTGCTCGATCGCGCGGTGCTCGCCGAACGCAAGGAACTCGCGCGTGCCCTCGACGACGATGCGCGGTTCGCGGAGATGCGGATCGAGGAACTCCCGTCGTCGACCGCGCAGGCCGTGCAGGAACTCGCCGACTACGACTGGCGCAGTTCCGAGGCGCGGGAGGACTACGAGAAGATCCGCGACCTGCTCGGGCGGGAGGTCCTCGATCAGCGCTTCGCCGGGATGAAACAGGCGCTCGAGGGTGCCACCGACGAGGACCGGCGCCGCGTCAACGAGATGCTGGAGGACCTGAACGACCTGCTGGACAAGCACTCTCGCGGCGAGGACACGCCCGAGGACTTCGAGCAGTTCATGGCCGAGCACGGCGACTTCTTCCCGGAGAACCCGCGCAACGTCGAGGAACTGCTCGATTCGCTGGCGCAGCGTGCGGCGGCGGCGCAGCGGCTGCGCAACTCGATGACGCAGGAGCAGCGCGACGAACTGGATGCGCTCGCGCAGCAGGCGTTCGGGACGCCGTCGCTGATGCAGCAGCTGAACCGGCTCGACGCGCACCTGCAGGCCGCGCGGCCCGGCGAGGACTGGTCCGGGTCCGAACGGTTCCGCGGCGACCAGGGGATGGGTCTGGGCGAAGCCACCGGGGCGTTGCAGGACATCGCCGAACTCGACGCGCTCGCCGAACAACTGTCGCAGCAGTATGCGGGTGCCGCCCTCGACGACATCGATCTGGACATGCTCGCACGGCAGCTCGGCGACGAGGCCGCCGCCGACGCGCGCACCCTCGCCGATCTGGAGAAGGAACTGCAACGGCAGGGTTTCTTCGACCGCGGCGCGGACGGGCAGTGGCGGCTGTCGCCGAAGGCGATGCGTCAGCTCGGGCAGACCGCGCTGCGGGACGTGATGAACCGGTTGTCGTCGCGGGGCGGGCAGCGCGAGACGCGTCGCGCCGGTGCGATGGGTGAACCGACCGGGGCGTCGCGGCCGTGGGAATTCGGGGACACCGAATCCTGGGACGTGGTACGCACACTCACCAACGCGACGTTGCGCGATCCCGGCCGGGTACCGGTGCGGATGGCGGTCACGGATGTGGAGGTCGTCGAAACCGAGCAGCGGGCGCAGGCGGCGGTCGCTTTGCTGGTGGACACGTCGTTCTCGATGGTGATGGACGGTCGCTGGGTGCCGATGAAACGCACCGCGCTGGCCCTGAACCACCTGGTGTCGACGCGGTTCCGCGGAGATGCGCTGCAGCTGATCGCGTTCGGGCGGCACGCGCGTGTGGTCACCCCGACGGAGCTGGCGGGCCTGGACGGTGTGTACGAGCAGGGCACCAATCTGCATCATGCGCTGATGCTCGCCGGCCGGCACCTGCGTCGGCATTCGAACGCGCAACCGGTGGTGCTCGTGGTCACCGACGGGGAACCGACCGCGCACATCGAACCCGAGGGATACGCGATGTTCGACTACCCGCCGAGCCCCCGCACCCTGGGGCTGACCGTCCGGGAACTGGACCATCTGGCGCGGCTGGGTGCGCAGATCACGATCTTCCGGCTCGGCGACGATCCCGGCCTGGCCCGGATCGTGGACCGGATGGCGCGCCGCGTCGGCGGTCGAGTCGTCGCCCCCGATCTCGACGGGCTGGGCGCGGCGGTCGTCGGCGACTACGTGCGGTCGCGGAGGCGCTGACGCGCCGGTGTGCCTTTGTGGCGGTCAGGGCCGCCGGAAAGGCACACGGGCGCGGGTCGCGCGCCACGTGCTGGTGGCGGCGGCGGACAGCAGGGCGGCGGTCACCAGGAACACCGACGCCGTGCCCGCCACCCCCGCGACCGCGCCGGCCGCGAGCGGGACCGCGACCTGACCGAGGCGGTTGCCGGTCAGGCGGACCGCGAGGGCGGAGGCGCGGTCCTGCTCCGAGACCAACTGGACCACCCACGTCATCGTCAGGGGCTGGCCGACACCCCAGAACATGCCGCAGATCGCGAGAAGCGCACCGATCACCCACGGATTCGGAACGAGTGGGATCAGCGCGACGGGGACTATCGTCGCGGCGGTCGCGGAGATCAGCAGCGCCCGACGCGATACCCGGCGCAACGCCCACGGCAAGAATGCGCGCGACGCGATGGACGCGACCGTGCGGGCGGTGAGCAGAGCTGACACGAGCAGCACCCCGAACCCGAATTCGGCGCCGAGCAGCGGCAGGTATGCGACCACCAGATCCACGGCCGCGAGCACCACGAGACTCGACAGCATCGCCGGTTTCATGCCGGGGGTGCGCAGCATCGACAGCACCGACTGCGGTGCGTCGTCGCCGCTGCGGCGTCCGGACTCGGAGGATTCGCGCAGTCCGACGACGAACGGCAGCGCCACCGCGGAGATCGCAGTCATCACCAGCAGCGCCGGGGTGGTGTTCACGGCCGTCGGATCGTCCCCGCCCGCCGCGGCGATCGCCCCGGCGACGGGCACGCCCGCGGCCTGCCCGACCGACACCCCGAGGGTGAGCCAGGCGAAGCCGCGGTCGAGGCGGTCCGGTGGCGACAGGATCGACACGAAAGCTTGTCCCGACACGGTGACCAGCAGCTGGCCCAGCCCGAGTACGACGTTGCCGACGCCGAGCACCGGCAGGTTCGGGCTCAGGGCGATCACCGCGACACCGGCCGTCGTCAGGACGACACCCGAACGCAGGATGCCCGCGGCGTGATGTCGATCCACCGCCCGTCCGAACTGGACGGCGGCGACGAGCGGCACGATCGCGTACAGCGCGGTGATCGCGCCGATGGTGGTGGCGTCCCCGCCGAGCGCGAGCACCCGATAGGACACCAGCACGCGGACGGACTGGAACGCGGCGTGCAGCAGCGCCGTCGCGGTGCACAGGTGGATCAGCCAGTGGCGGGATATGGAAGGCACGGCTCAACCGGCCGTCACGGTGCGGCCGGCGAGCGGTGCCCGCAGCGGCAGTTCGAGGACGCCGGTCACGGCGATCTGGATGCACATGCGGTCCGCGGCCTCCGGGAGCGTTCCGCCTTCCAGCGCGACCGCGACCGCGCTGTCGGTTTCGGTCAGGGTCGCGTCGACGCCGTAGCACTCGGGCGTTCCGGTTTCGAAGTGCACGGCGATGCCGTCGCCCGCCGGAGACCACGACGTGATCGCCACGGGATGCGGGTCGAGCAGGTCGGGGCGTGCGGTGAACACGGTCGCCCCGGCGGGCGTCGGCGCCTGCGGCAGCGGCGGCGCGTCGGCGTCGCCGGCAGCGCACGCGGCAAGCGTCAGGGCGCAGGCGAGGATCGACGGCAGACGCACGGACCCCACGTTATTCGCCCTCATGCGAGCAGGAGGGCGACGAGGCCGATGGCGGGGATCGATGCGAGGGTGGTCACGAGTGCTGCGTCGCGGGCCAGCACCATCCCGCGGCCGTAGCGGCTCGCGTAGACGAACACGTTCTGCGCGGTCGGCAGGGTCGCGACCACGACGATCGCGAACAACTCGTGACCGTCGAGCCCGAGCAGGTAGCGCGCCATGAGATACGCGAGCACCGGCTGCACACCGATCTTGAGGACCGAGGCGAGCGCGACGTCGCGGCGCGGGCTCTGGCCCTTCTCGAGGACCTTCACTCCCTGCAGGGACAACCCGAACGCGAGCAGTGCCCCCGGGACGGACGCGCCGCCGAGCAGGTGGAACGGTTGCTGCACGGCGGCGGGCAGCGTCACCCCGGTGACCGCGACGATCAGGCCCGCTGCGCCGGCCAGCACGATCGGGTTCTTGAACGGCGCGGTCACGGTCTCCATGCGGGACGCACCGGCCCGCATCGTCGACAGGTCCAGGATCGTGAGCGCGATCGGGGAGAACAGCACGATCTGGAACAGCAGTAGCGGCGCGACGAACGACGCGTCGCCGAGGACGAACACCGCGATCGGAATGCCCAGATTCGCGGAGTTCACGTACGACGCGGCGAGCGCCCCGATGGTGAGTTCCGGCAGCGGTCGCCGCAGCCACAGTTTTGCGATCACCAGGTACAACGCGGCGATCGTGAACGCGGTAGCTGCGGCGACGTACAGCGTGGGGGAGAAGATGACCGAAAGATCGGAGGTGGCGAGTGCGTCGAACAGCAGCGCCGGGGTCGCGACGAAGAACACCAGGCGGCTGAGCACCACCTGACCCTCGGGACCGAGCGTTCCGGTGCGGCCGAGGACGAATCCGATCGCGATGATCACGAAGATGACACTGAACCCCGCAACCACGCCAGACACGACGGCCGAGTCTAGAGATCACACCCCGATGACCCAGGTCACACCCGGTGTCCGCCCGGATTTCAGCCCTTCACACACAGAACCGTACGCAGGTGGGTCACCACCTCGACGAGGTTGTCCTGCGCCGCGATCACCTCGTTCAGGTCCTTGTAGGCACCCGGGATCTCGTCGACCACACCGGAATCCTTACGGCATTCGACTCCGGCGGTCTGGGCACGCAGATCGTCGACGGTGAAGGCGCGCTTCGCGGCGCCCCGGCTCATCCGGCGGCCTGCCCCGTGCGACGCCGAGTACAGCGACCGCGGGTTGCCGAGGCCGCGCACCACGTACGAGCCGGTCCCCATCGATCCGGGAATCAGCGCCAGGTCGCCGGAGCCGGCCCGGATCGCGCCCTTGCGGGTGACGACGTACTCGACTCCGTCGACGGTCTCGGTCCCGACATAGTTGTGGTGGACGTTGATCTCGTCGGTGAACCGCACCTGCGGAAACGCCTCGGTCACCACGTCGCGGAACAGCGCGACCATCACCGCGCGGGACAGGGCCGCGTAGTCCTGGGCCCAGCGCAGATCGAACAGGTACGCGTCCATCTCGGGGGACCCGGCGAGAAAGTAGGCCAGGTCGCGGTCGGGAAGGTCGCGGTTGTGCGGCAGGTGCTTGGCGACGCTGATGTGGCGTTCGGCCAGTTCCTTGCCGATGTTGCGCGACCCGGAGTGCAGCGTCAGCCACACCGCGTCGTCGGCGTCGAGGCACAACTCGATGAAGTGGTTGCCGCCGCCGAGGGTGCCGACCGCGCACGGTGCCTTGGCCAGTGCACGCGCAACCGGGGCGCGCAGTTCCTTCGAGCGCTCCCACAGCCGGGCGGACCGGCTCTCGATCGTCCCGCCGAGCCGTCGGGTCTCGACCGGGCTCTTGTGGACGGAGAAGCCGACGGGGATGGCCTTCTCGATCGCCGCGCGCAGGGGACCGAGATCGCCGGGCAGGTCGGCCGCGGTCAGCGATGTCTTCACCGCGGCGACCCCGCAGCCGATGTCCACGCCGACCGCCGCCGGCGCCACCGCGTCGTGCATGGCGATGACCGAGCCGACGGTGGCGCCCTTGCCGAGGTGCACGTCGGGCATGACCGCGACAATGCGCACCGGGTCGAGCCGCGCGATGTTGCGCAGCTGGGCCAAGGCCTGCGGTTCGATCTCGTGCTCGTGCGCCCACAGCCGGACGATGGGCTGACCGCTCAGTGAGAGCGGGAACTCGGACATGACTGCTGCTTCCTCCTCGGTCGTCGGTGTACCGCGACGGACCGTAGACGGCGCCCACCCCTATTGTCGTCCGATTTTTCGTGCCCGAATTCGGGGCGAGTGTGCACAAATGGTCGTCGGATGCCAGGCGGATTCAGGAGGTCGACGACAACTGCACACTCGTGCCCGGGAACGACGACGCCGCCCCGTCCGAATCTGGACGGGGCGGCGTCGGAATGCTGTCCTACTTGCTGCTGACGTAGGGGAGCAGTGCCATCTCGCGGGCGTTCTTCACCGCGACGGCAACCTGACGCTGCTGCTGCGGGGTCAGGCCGGTGACGCGACGGCTGCGGATCTTGCCGCGGTCGGAGATGAACGTGCGGAGCAGGTTCACATCCTTGTAGTCGACGTACTCGATCTTCGCCGCGAAGAGCGGGTTCTTCTTGGGGCGGCGGCTCTCCTGCGCGCGTGCCTTCTTGGACGGTCCTCGCCTGACTGCCATTCGGTGCTCCTCACCAGCTCGACTTGTGGACGCCGGGTAATTCCCCGCGGTGGGCGAGCTCGCGCACACGCACGCGTGAGAGCCCGAACTTTCGCAGGTGGCCGCGCGGGCGGCCGTCCGCAGCGTCTCGATTGCGCAATCTTACCGGACTCGCGTCCCGGGGCAGTCTCTGCAGTGCGGCCTGCGCGGCGCGGCGTTCGTCGTCGGTGCTCGACGGCCGCCTGACGACGTCCTTCAGTTCGGCGCGACGCTGCGCGTAGCTGGCGACGACGAGCTTGCGCTGCTCGTTGCGAGCGATCTTCGATTTCTTGGCCACGCGCTATTTCTCCTCGCGGAAGTCGACGTGCCGGCGCAGCACCGGGTCGAATTTGCGCAGGACGAGACGGTCGGGGTCGTTGCGGCGGTTCTTGCGGGTGACGTAGGTGTATCCGGTGCCGCCGGTGGAGCGGAGTTTGACGATGGGGCGGATCTCGTTGCGGGCCATCAGAGCTGCACTCCCCGTGCTCGCAGCCGGGCGACGACTGCGTCGATGCCGTCGCGGTCGACGGTCTTGATGCCCTTCGCGGAGACGGTGAGGGTGACGCGCCGGCCTTCCGAGGGCACGAAGTACGTCTTGCGCTGGATGTTCGGCTTCCAGCGGCGGTTCGTTCGGACGTGGGAGTGGGAGACGGTCTTCCCGAAGCCGGGAGCGCGTCCGGTGACCTGGCAGTGCGCCGACACGATGTGTCCTTCCTCGCCGACACGCTGAGCGTAACGACAATCATTTTCGACAAATGGCCTGCCCGACTGTACGCTGCCGCATAGCTAATGACAATCGTTATCGAAAGGTGGATTCGGTGGACACCAGGACACCGCTGATCGTCGTGTCCGGCCTGCGCGGTCCGACCCACCGCGCCGCACGAGCACTGCTGCGGCCCGGCACCGTCGTCGTACACCACGACCTCGATCACCTCGACGAAGGCGTCCTGCGGCGCACCCTCACGACCGACGACAGCGAACAACTCGACGTCCTCGAACTCGCCCACGGCTGCGTCTCCTGCACCCTGCGCGAAGATCTCCTGCCGCTGCTACGCCGCCTCCACACCCGCAGCACCGTCGACAGGATCGTCCTGCACCTCGATCCGCAGCTCGAACCTGAGGCGCTGTGCTGGGCGGTCGAACACGTCGTGGTCGCCGGGGTGGTCGGGCAGATCGACGGGCCTGCCGCCCGCGACGTGCGCGTCGAGGCCGTCGTGACCTGTATCGACGGACGGACCTGGCTCGACGACGCCACCGGCGACGTCGACCTGCGGCCCGGCACCGACGACGACCGCACGGTCTCGCAGGTCGTCGTGGGTCAGGTCGAGTTCGCCGACGCACTCGTAGTGGCACCCGGCGCAGACGACCGGCAGCAGGCCCGGCTGCAGGCCGTGCTCGCCCGCCTCGCACCCGGTGCGCCCCTCGCTTGGACGGACCGGCCCGACGTCGAAGCCCTGCTTGCGCAGGTCCCGGCGACCGCGCGTCGCGGGCGCGTGGACGACGCACACGCCCCACTGCTGCGCGGGCAACCGCCGCTCGGGGAGGAGTGGGGAGTGCGACTCCTCGAATTCACCGCGGCCCGGCCGTTCCATCCGCAGCGGCTGCACGAGGCGATCGACGTGCTCCTCGACGGGGTCGTACGGGCGCGAGGTCGCGCATGGGTTGCCACCCAACCGGGCAACGCGCTGTTGCTCGAGTCCGCCGGTGGCGGCCTGCGGGTCGCGCATGCCGGGCCGTGGCTCGTGTCGATGACCCCGGACCAGCAGGAACGCGTGCCCGCGACGCGACGGGCCATGGCCGCGCTGCGCTGGGACGACAACTACGGCGACCGCGACAGCTCACTCGTCGTCCTCGTTCACGACGCCGACCCCGACGAGATTCTGGGTGCGCTGCATGCGGCACTGCTCACGGATGCC
Organism: Rhodococcus sp. HM1; assembly: GCF_023218075.1. Classification (GTDB taxonomy): domain Bacteria; phylum Actinomycetota; class Actinomycetes; order Mycobacteriales; family Mycobacteriaceae; genus Rhodococcus. The sequence goes on from NZ_JALPTB010000063.1 coordinate 17,270, forward strand.
GAGTTCGCCGACCCCGCGAGCTGGACCACCTGGGAAGACCCGTTCGGCGACTACCACCGCGAGCCCTGCGAGGACTTCGCGATCGAACCGTCAGCACCGAGGAAAGAAGGACAGGCATGAAAACCGGCCTCCACCCCGACTACCACCCGGTCGTGTTCCAGGACGCGAATACCGGATCGACGTTCCTGACGCGCTCGACTCTCACCTCGGACCGGACCGTCGAATGGTCCGACGGCAACACCTACCCGCTGGTGGTCGTCGACGTCACGAGCGAGTCGCACCCGTTCTGGACGGGAACCGCGCGGGTGCTCGACGCCGCGGGACGGGTCGAGAAGTTCGAACGCAAGTACGGAAAGCGGCAGCGCCGCGCCTGAGACGGAGGAAGACATGGCAGTTCCGAAGCGCCGGATGTCCCGGTCGAATACCCGCGCCCGGCGGTCCCGGTGGAACACGCAGGCACCCGAGCTGGTCCCGGTCAGCGTCGGCGGGGTGACCCACCGCGTGCCCCGACGGCTGGTGCGCGCGGTGGCCCGCGGCCTCCTCGATCCGCGCGACCTCTGATCGACCCCCGCGCCCCCGGGTGACGGCACCCGCGTCGACCTGATCCCGGAGGTGCGGGGGGATGGGATGGTTACCGGGTGCTTCTGAAAATCCTCGAGCTCGTGGGCATCGTGGCGTTCGCGATGTCGGGTGCGCTCGTCGGTGTCGTCAAGCGGCTCGATCTGTTCGGGGTATGCCTGGTCGGGGTGTTCACGGCGGTCGGCGGCGGTATCGTCCGCGACCTGCTGCTCGACATCCACCCGCCGTCGTCGCTGAGCAACTGGCGGTACCTGGGATCGGCACTCGCCGCGTCGGTCCTCGTGTTCTACCTGCACACGGTGGTGTCGAAGCTGAACCGGGAGATCCTCGTGCTCGACGCGCTGGGCATGGGCCTGTTCGCGACGACCGGCGCGACCATCGCCATCGAGGCCGGAGCGCAACCCCTCGCGGCTGCGCTGATCGGCGCGACCTCCGCGATCGGCGGTGGCATCCTGCGCGACGTCCTCGTCAACGAGGTGCCGCTGCTGCTGCATCGCGACCTCTACGCGATCCCGGCGCTGCTCGGCTCCGCGGTTCTCGTCGCTGCCCGCGAGCTGGGCTTCGGACAGAACATCGCGCTGGTGCTCGGTACCGTCCTCGCGACCGGTCTGCGACTGCTCGCCCTGTGGCGTGGCTGGAGCCTGCCGCAGGCGCGGGTGCCACGCGAGGACTGACACCTCTCAGCGAGTTCTCAGCCGGTTCGGGCCACACTGGTGGGCATGCGGATTCTGGTGGTCGACGACGATCGAGCAGTGCGGGAGTCGCTGCGTCGATCCCTCAGTTTCAACGGCTACACCGTCGACCTGGCCACCGACGGGCAGGACGCCCTCGATCAGGTCATGGTGAGCCGGCCCGACGCGATGGTGCTGGACGTGATGATGCCGCGCGTCGACGGGCTCGAGGTGTGCCGTCGACTGCGCAGCACCGGCGACGACCTGCCGATCCTCGTGCTCACCGCCCGGGACTCGGTGTCCGAGCGGGTCGCCGGGCTCGACGCGGGCGCCGACGACTACCTGCCGAAACCGTTCGCGCTCGAGGAACTGCTCGCGCGACTGCGCGCGCTGCTGCGGCGTGCGGGGCCCGACCCGAGCCGCACCACCGAGGAGACGCTGAGCTTCGAGGACCTGACGCTGAACCCGGAGACCCGCGAGGTCACCCGCGGCAACCGATCGATCAGCCTGACCCGTACCGAGTTCGCCCTGATGGAGATGCTCATGGCGAACCCGCGCCGGGTCCTCACCCGCAGCCGCATCCTCGAGGAGGTGTGGGGCTACGACTTCCCGACCTCCGGCAACGCCCTCGAGGTGTACGTCGGGTATCTGCGTCGCAAGACGGAGGCCGAGGGTGAGCCGCGTCTGATCCACACGGTTCGCGGGGTCGGCTACGTCCTGCGCGAGACGCCGCCGTGATCGGGCGCGAGGCCACCGCGATCTGCGACGGGCGGTCGCGGTGAAGCGACCCATGCGCCCTCCGATGCTGCTGACCAGCTCGGTGCCCCTGCGTGTCCGGGTGACGCTGCTGGCCGCGGGCGCGGTCGCGCTCGCGGTGGCCGTGACGTCCATCGCCGCGTACGCGGTCGTCGCGCGGGCGTTGTATTCGGACGTGGACCAGCAGTTGCGGGCGCGTGCGTCCGCCCTCGTCGAGTCCAGCACCCTCATCACCTACGACCCCCGCTACATCGGCGGCGCCAAGCTCTACAGCTCCGTCATCAGCGTCGCGCTCATCTATCCGGATCTCGGCCGGTACGTGCCGCCGGGTTCGACGGTGCCGATCGGCGAACCCGAACTCGCGGTCGCGGAAGGCAAGGCCGAATCGTCGCTGCGGACGGTGTCGCAGCAGCGGGTGCTCGCGCAGCGCATCCCCGACGGCAGCACCGTCGTCATCGCCCAACGCCTCGAACCGACCGCGCAGATCCTCAATCGCCTGGCCAGCGTGCTGTTCGTCGTCGGCGGCTGCGGGGTCGTGCTGGCCGCCGCGGGTGGCGCGACCGTGGGCCGCACCGGCCTGAGACCGGTCGCGCGGCTCACGGCCGCCGCCGAACGCGTCGCCCGCACCGACGACCTGCGACCCATCCGGGTGACCGGTCACGACGAACTCGCCCGCCTGACGGAGAGCTTCAACACGATGTTGCGGGCGCTGGCCGAGTCCCGGGAACGGCAGAGCCGCCTCGTCGCCGACGCCGGGCACGAACTGAAGACCCCGTTGACGTCGCTGCGCACCAACATGGAACTGCTCATCGCGGCGAGCCGGCCCGGGGCGCCGCAGCTGCCGGACGAGGACATGGCCGAACTGCGTGAAGACGTGATCGCGCAGATCGAGGAACTGTCGACACTGGTCGGCGACCTGGTGGACCTGGCCCGCGAGGACGCCCCGGAGACGGTGTTCGAGCCCGTCGACATCGCCGACGTCGTCGAACGCAGCCTGGAACGGGCCCGGCGTCGCCGCACCGAGATCGACTTCACCGCGACCACCGAACCGTGGTTCGTGTACGGCGATCATGCGACGTTGTCGCGCGCCGTCCTCAACGTCCTCGACAATGCCGCGAAGTGGAGCCCGTCGGGCGCCGAGGTGCTCGTGGGGATGCGTCAGATCGGCACGGGCCTGATGGAACTGACCGTCGACGACGCCGGCCCGGGCATCCCCGAGGAGGAACGCGAGCTCGTGTTCGAACGGTTCTACCGGGCGACCACCGCGCGTTCGATGCCCGGCTCCGGGCTGGGCCTGGCGATCGTGCGACAGGTGGTGATGAAACACGGGGGCACGATCGCGGTCGACCGGTCCTCGCGCGGCGGTGCGCTGATCCGCATCGTGCTGCCGGGAACCCCCGAACTGTCGGACGAGGTTCCTGACAGCTATTCCGCAGGGGACTGACAGCAAATTCCTTTGCGTCTTCTAAGTGACTTCTCAGCGATCGGGTCCAATCTGGAATATGTAGGAATCCGGAAGTTGGACGAACGGGGACGAGATGAGCGACGACCAGAACCCTGGACAGCCGTACCAGCCGCCGACCACCCCATACCAGGGATACGGTCGGACCGAACCCCTCGGCGCGACCCCGCAGCAGGGACCGCACCAGCCGGGCACGCCACACCCCGGTATTCCGCAGCCCGGGTTCACAGCCCAGCCTCCCCATCAGGCGGGGCACCAGCAGCCCGCTCGACCCGGCCGGGGTGTACTGGCCGCGGGCGCGATTGCGTTGGCCCTGCTCAGCGGCGGTGTCGGCGGGGTCGTCGGTGCGCTGGCGGTGGGCAACAACGACGCACCGGCGGTCGTCAACTCGCTCGACGCATCGAAACCGGAAACCACGACGATCGCGAACGCGCCGGCCGGATCGGTGCAGGCGGTCGCGCAGAAGGTCGTGCCCAGCGTCGTTCGGATCGGAATCGTCGGACGCACCACGCAGGGGGAGGGCTCGGGCGTGATCCTCTCGTCCGACGGGCTCATCCTCACCAACAACCACGTCGCCGCCGGGGGCGGCCCGGGCGCGCAACTGACCGTGTATTTCGCGGACGGCAGTTCCGCGCCGGCCACGGTCGTCGGTGCCGATCCCATCTCGGACCTCGCGGTCGTACGCGCCGAGGGTCGCACGGACCTGACCCCGATCGAGCTCGGCTCGTCCGACGGGCTGCAGGTCGGACAGGCCGTCGTCGCGGTGGGTTCGCCGCTCGGCCTCGAGAGCACTGTGACGTCCGGCATCGTGTCCGCCCTGGACCGGCCGGTGTCCACCAGCGGGGAGACGGGTAACCAGAACACCGTGATCGACGCCATCCAGACCGACGCCGCCATCAACCCCGGTAACTCCGGCGGTGCCCTCGTGAACATGGACGGTCAGCTGGTCGGTATCAACACGGCCATCGCCACATCCGGAGGGCAGTCCGGATCCATCGGTCTGGGCTTTGCCATCCCCATCGATCAGGCTCGCCGGATCGCGCAGGAACTCATCGACAACGGTTCGGCGACCCACGCCATCATCGGTGTGCAGGTGCCGTCGCAGGACAACGCGCGCGGCGCGACCGTCATGGAGGTCACCGCGGGTGGCCCGGCGGAGAAGGCCGGCATCCCGCGGGGCTCGATCATCACGAAGGTCGACGACCGGCTCGTCACCGACGGGGATTCACTCATCGCGGCGATCCGGTCCCATGCGCCCGGCGACACCGTCCGCATCACCTACACCGATGCCCAGGGCAAGAACGAGAAGAGCGTCGACGTGCAGCTCGTCGCCGCCGAGGAGCGCTGACGGTGTACGACAGGCCGCCGGTGACCGATACCGCTCTTCTCCTCGACTTGGGAACTACCGTGGGATCCATGGAACTCGAAGCGCCCAGGACCGGCCGTGCACTCGTCGTGATCGTCGACGATCGTGTTGCGCACGGAGACAATCCCGATTCCGCAGGCCCGCTGGTGACGGAGCTGCTGCAGGAAGGGGGCTTCGTCGTCGACGGCGTCGTGACGGTCGCGGCCGACGAGGTCGAGATCCGCAACGCGCTCAACACCGCGGTGATCGGTGGCGTCGACCTGGTGGTGTCGGTCGGCGGTACCGGGGTGTCGCCGCGCGACGTGACGCCCGACGCGACGGAGGAAGTCCTCGATCACGAGTTGAAGGGCATCAGCGAGGCGTTGCGGTCGTCGGGACTGTCGGCCGGTGCCCTCGATGCCGGGCTGTCGCGGGGGCTGGTCGGCGTGTCCGGCTCGACGCTCGTGGCGAACCTTGCCTCCTCGCGTGCTGCGATCCGCGACGGCATGGCGACCCTGACGCCGCTGGCCGCGCACGTCATCCAGGAACTGTCGCGGCTGGAGGAGTGACCGTTGTGGCCGACGAAGTAGAGGGCGCCGACACCGGTAAGGACACCACCCGGGGTGAAAAGAAGGGTGAAACCCCAGGTAGGAAGGGTCGGATCGACCGGGCTCGGCTCGCGCGCATCTTCGGAGAGGTGCTGCCGGAGACGACGCGAGACGAGCGGGAGCCGGGCGAAGAGCGGTCGGAATCCGACGAATGGCTCCGCAGACAGGTCCCTCCACACCACGGCAAAGTGTGATCTCGGACACTCGTCCATTTCCGTGTCGGGTCGGACTTCAACTCGGATTCGCCTTTGCGAAACCTTTCCGAAACATTCGCAAATGCCACATGGTGGGAATCCTGCGCGCGTACGCAAGGAATGCGATCCTGTCCGGCTGTGACGCCCGGGCTCCCCGGTCTCCTGCGGATAGGGCCCGACCAGCGTCTATGTCTGAATTGCCCTGACCGCGAAGGGCCTGCGACCCGATCACCTGTCGTGACGGATGTCATACCGTGACCTGATTGTTATCGTTCACTTTCCCGAAACGTTGCCGGAATGGCCCCGCACCGCCTCCTGCCAGGGCATGTGAGGGTAGCCATTGCCCGCGTTTAGGTCACCGTCTAATCTCTGCACAGGTTCGAAAGAGTAAAGACCCGGGCATCATTCCGGGTCTTTTATCACGAATCGGTAACACAGCTACCGTGCGGATGATGTGCGCATCGGCATCGACGGGGGATCTGCCTCGGCGGCGCTCGGTGTGACATGCCTCGCGGGCGACACGACAACTTGTCGGACGCGGGTGCTGAACCCGGCACGCAGAGAATGGATGAGGCATTCATGAAGATTCAGACGCGACGCGGCCTGAAGGCTGCCCGCAACGCCGCGGTGGCCGGTGCCGCCGTGGCTGGTCTGGTCCTCGGATCGTCGGGTGTGGCCAGCGCCGACGTCGACGACCAGAACCGGATCGTGTCCGCCGGTAACGAGGTGATCGTTACCCAGAAGGACACGTTCATTCAGGGTGTGCCTCCGATCGGCGGCAGCCCGCTGAGCCGTCAGTGGTTCCACAACGGTGTCGGCGTCGCCAACATCGTCGGCCCCGACGCTGCCGACTTCGAGGACTCCACCTTCCAATTCGGCTACCAGTTCGCGTGGTCTGCCGCGATCGACGGCTCGATCGGTGTGAGCTGGAACTCGCCGGATCTCGCAGTGACCACGACCGGCAACTACGTCGCCGCCACGGAGGCCAACGGAGACCCGATCTTCATCAGGGATGGCCTCGGCAACGAGGTGCTGGACGCGAACGGCGAGCCCATCCCTGCGTACACGTACGTGCCCAAGACGCAGAAGAACGTGGTCGACAGCATCCTGCCGCAGGCGAACGCGGGTGTGGCGTTGACTGCGGCCCCGGGCATCGAGGAGCTCGTCGTTGCCGAGGGTGAATTCAACGGCGACTTCAAGGAAGTCCAGATCGCCAATGTGTCCGGTGCCGCCACCGGCGTCATCGGCCCGGTGCAGGTTCGTCCGTTCGTTCGTGTGATCACGGCGAACGGCGACAACGTCACCACCTACGGCAAGGTCTGGACCATCTAGTCCGGCATCAGCCACACCTCGCAGTACATCCCCACCACGAAATACGGAGTAATCATGGGAATCAAGTCGCGTGGCTTCAAGGCCGCCCGTAACGCCGCCGTGTCCGGTGCCGCCGTTCTCGGCCTCGTCCTGGGTGCGACCGGCACCGCGCAGGCCGCTGTCGACGACCAGAACCGCATCATCTCCGACGGCCTCGAGGTCGTCGTGACCCAGGAAGACACCAACATCACCGGTGTTCCCGCGCTCGGTGGCAGCCCGTTCAACCGTGAGTTCTTCCACAACGGTCGCGGCACCGCGAACCTGATCGGCGAGGGCGCTGCCGACGCCGAGGGCACCACGTTCCAGTTCGGCTACCAGTTCGCGTGGGCCGGCAGCATCGATGGCTCCATCGGTGTCAGCTACTCCACCCCGGGCCTCGAGGCGATCGTCGGCGCCGATGCCGACGGCCCGTACGCCGAAGCCGGCATCGACAGCATCCTGCCGCAGGCCAGCGCCGAGCTCTCCCTGAGCCCGGCTCCGGGTATCGAGGAACTCGTCGTCGCCGAGGGCGAGTTCGACGGTGATTACAAGACCGTCCAGTTCGCCAACGTCCACGGTGTGGCCTCCGGCGTCCTCGGCTCCGTCCAGGTCCGTCCGTTCGTCCGCGTCATCACCGCGAACGGCGACAACGTCACCACCTACGGCAAGGCTTGGACCGTCTGACAACGGCAGTCCGGCAACCGCCGAACAAGGCTGGGCCCCTCGGAATTCCGAGGGGCCCAGTCCTTTTCGTGCTCGGCCCGTTCGGATTCTGAAAGGCTCACGGCTTTGGAGCATCCTTCGCGTGCGCACCGGCGTGACCCGCCTGCGCCTCGAGAATGTCGCGGATCTGGATGAGCAGGTCCTCCGCGCTGGCCTTCTCGTCGGACTTCTCCGTCGCGAACCGCTTCTTGGCCGCATTCGCCGGAACGATGAGCACGAAGTACACGACCGCCGCGATGATGACGAAGTTGATCGCCGCGGAGATGACCGCGCCGATGTTCACGAACGTGGCCGGGTTGTTCGCAAGGATCTGGAAGCCCCAGCCCATGTCGTTGTCGCCGCCGATGGCAGCGATGAGCGGGTTGATGATGTATTCGGTGAAGGCCGTCACGATGGCCACGAACGCGGTGCCCACGACCACCGCGACGGCGAGGTCGAGGACATTGCCTCTCAGTAGGAAATCCTTGAAGCCCTTCAGCATGGTCCGCTCTCCTCGTATATGTGGTGCCGATCACATGTAGCTTCGAGGGGAACCTTAAACCAACTCCACGGTTTGCACAGCGGCTCAGTGCATCCGGTTCGCAGGGCTCGGTGCATCCGGTTCGCACAGCTCAGTGCAACGTCACGGTCAGCGCGCTGACCAGCGACGCCGCCGCGACCGCCGTTGCCTGATCCGGCGCCAGGGCCAGCAGAACCACGCGTTCACGCTGGTCACGAGCACCTTCTGCGGAATGTGCGAGCACGACGGTCGCGCCCGTCGCCAGCACCTGCGCGTTGGGGGAGAGATCTCCGGATCCCGGCGCGACCGTCAGCACATCGACGAGGTCGCCCTCGCGCAGCAGATCGCCGACACCCGCGTCGGCCAGCCGGATCGGAACCACGCGCGCATCCGGATTCCCCGTGGCCGCACCCGCCAGGCGTGGACCGAGCATGCGCACGGAGACGAGGATTTCGCCGGCGGGGACAGGGCCGGACAGGGTGTGGCCGACCGCGTCGGAGAGAAGGGTGAGCGCGCCGGACGGCACCGACGCGGATTCGCGGTCGGCGAGTTCGACGTCGTCGAGGGTGAGTGTGTGCCCGGGGCTCAGGTCGCGCACGGCGACGACGGCGGGGGAGCGGCCGCTCGAAGGCCCGTCCCGCAGCGCCGCGACGACGGCGATCAGCGCCAGAAGTGCGGCCGCGCCGCGCCGGGCCGCGACCGTGCGCGCCCAGCCCGGTCGCAGCAGCGTGCTCGCGCGATCGGCGAGTGTGGGCTGCAGGGAGGTCGTGGCCCGAGGCCCGCCGGAGGGACGGAGGCGCGATCGGGGCGGGAACGGAAAGAGACCGGCAGGCATGGCCGAACCCTACGAGTTCGGCCGTGCCTGTCGGCCTCGTGAAGCGCGAATTCGAGGCGATCTGTGGATGAACAGCCCGCCTGTGGACAACTCGCGATCAGCTCGCGGCGGCCGCCGGAGTCGAGGTGCTGGACGACGAGCTGCTCGAGGAGTCGGACTTGGCCGGCTCGCTCGCGGTGCTGCTGCCACCGCGCGAATCGGTGCGGTAGAAGCCGCTGCCCTTGAAGACGACGCCGACGGAGTTGAACAGCTTGCGCAGCTTGCCGGTGCACTCCGGGCACTCGGTGAGGGAGTCGTCGCTGAACGACTGCACGATGTCGAAGCGGTTGTCGCAAGCCGTGCAGGCATATGAATAGGTGGGCACCGGTGAATCCTCCGCGCGTTCGAAAATAAATCGCAGCTTTAGCACTCTACAGTCGACAGTGCCAACGGCGCCAGTGTGAGATCTATTCCACCAGCGCGGTCAGCCCGCCGCTCGGCGTCAGGGCGTGCGTCATCCGGATGTCGTGCGGATCCTCGGGCAGTTCGTCGACCAGCTCCTCGTCGCGCACCACGGCGATCAGCCGGGCCGACGGATCGGCAAGGTGCAGGGTCCGGTCGTAGAACCCGGCACCCCGGCCCAGCCGCACTCCGCGCCGGTCGACCGCGAGCGCCGGCACCAGCACCACCGACGCCTGTGCCACGGTCTCGGCGGTCAGCACCGGACCGCGGGGTTCGCGCAGACCGTAGTCCGCCGCCACGAGGTCGTCCTCGCCGGTGTACTCGGCCCACTCCAGGATGCTGTCCTTGCTGGTGAGTGGCACCAGCACCCGGATTCCGCCGTCCCGCAGGGCGTCGAGCAGCGCCAGGGACCCCGGTTCGGTACCCACCGGGATGTACGCGCAGACCGTCGCTCCGGATGTGGCCAGTGCGCGCGCCGACGCGGTCAGCGCATCGTCCTCGACGCGACGCTGTGCGTCGCTGCGGTCGCGCCGGGCGGCGAGGACCGATGTCCGCCAGACGGCCTTGGATCGTGCCTGCACACCGGCCACCTTAAGATCGTGAGGGGCTACCGCGTGGTAGCGAACGTTAGGGTGGGAGTCTATGACGAACAATACGACCGACGGCGTCCGACATTTCCGGACGGCAGTCGTGCCGGCGGCAGGAATGGGTACCCGGTTTCTCCCGGCGACCAAGACCGTGCCGAAGGAACTCCTTCCGGTCGTGGACACCCCGGGCATCGAACTCGTGGCAGGGGAGGCCGCCGATTCCGGTGCCGAACGGTTGCTGATCGTCACGTCCCCCGGCAAGGACGGCGTGGTCGCGCACTTCGTCGAGGATCTCGTGCTCGAGTCGAAGCTCGAGGAGAAGGGCAAGTACGAACTGCTCGCCAAGGTCCGCAAGGCTCCGGGCCTGCTCGAGGTCCAGTCCGTCGTCCAGGAACAGCCGCTCGGCCTCGGCCACGCCGTCGCCTGCGCGGAGAAGGCCCTCGACCCCGACGAGGACGCGATCGCGGTGCTGCTGCCCGACGACCTCGTGCTGCCCGTCGGTGTGCTCGAAACGATGCAGCGGGTGCGCGCCAAGCGCGGCGGCTCGGTGCTGTGCGCGATCGACGTGCCCAAGGAACAGATCAGCGCGTACGGCGTGTTCGACGTCGAGGTCGTGCCCGACGCCACGAACCCCGACGTGCTCAAGGTCCTCGGCATGGTCGAGAAGCCGGCCGTCGAGGACGCGCCGTCGACGTTCGCCGCCGCCGGTCGCTACCTGCTCGATCGCGCGATCTTCGACGCCCTGCGCCGCATCACGCCCGGCGCCGGCGGCGAACTCCAGCTGACCGACGCGATTGCCCTGCTCATCGAGGAAGGCCACCCCGTGCACGTCGTCGTGCACCGCGGCACTCGACACGACCTCGGAAATCCCGGGGGCTACCTGCGGGCTGCGGTTGACTCTGCGTTGAACACCGAGGAATACGGTCCGTCTTTGCGCCAGTGGCTCATCGAGCGCCTCGAACGCTGACGGTCGACGGGTCGCGGCTGGAGGACGAGAGACGTTATGCGGTCGGTTGAGGAACAGCAGGCACGGGTCACGGCGGCAGCCGTCGCACCCAGGCCGGTTCGGGTGGCGATCTCCGAGGCGCAGGGCCTGCTCTGCGCCGAGGAAGTGGTCACCGAACGGCCGCTGCCGGGCTTCGACCAGGCCGCGATCGACGGCTACGCGGTGCGCAGCGTCGACGTGCAGGACGCCGGGGTCACCGCCACCGACGAGGACGGGGAACCGGCGGCCGAGCTGAGCCTGCCCGTCGTCGGGGAGGTTCGCGCCGGCTCGCGCCAGCCCATCCGGCTGCAACCCCGGCAGGCGGTGCGTGTCGACACCGGCGCACCTCTGCCCACCCTCGCCGACGCGGTGCTCCCGCTCGAGTTCACCGACGGCGGCACCGCCCGCATCAAGGTACACAAGGCGGTCCGCAGCGGCGACTACGTGCGCCGCACCGGCGACGACGTGCAACCCGGGGATGTCGCGGTCCGCGCCGGGACCATCATCGGGTCGGCGCAGGTCGGCCTGCTCGCCGCGGTCGGACGCGACAAGGTGCTCGTGCACCCGCGACCGCGGTTGTCGGTCATCTCCGTCGGTGGCGAACTGGTCGACGTGGACCGCACGCCCGGACCGGGACAGGTGTACGACGTGAACTCGTACGCGCTGGCCGCCGCCGCGCGGGATGCGGGCGCCGACGTCAACCGCGTCGGCATCGTCGGCACCGACCCGAAGACGCTGCGCGAGGTCGTCGAGGGACAGCTGATTCGCTCGGAGATCGTCGTGATCGCGGGGGCGGTCGGCGGCGGTGCCCTCGAGGACGTGCGCGAAGCGCTGTCCGAACTCGGCCCACTCGAAGTGGACCGTGTCGCAATGCATCCCGGGTCCGTGCAGGGCTTCGGTCAGCTCGGCCGCGACGAGGTGCCCACATTCCTGTTGCCCGCCAACCCCGTCGGCGCGCTCGTCGTGTTCGAAGTGATGGTGCGGCCGCTGATCCGGATCGCACTCGGCCGTCGGCACCCGATGCGGCGGGTCGTCCCGGCACGCACGGTCTCGCCGATCACGTCCATCCCGGGCCGGAAGGGATTCCTGCGCGGCCAGCTGATGCGCGACGAGGCGACCGGCGACTACCTGGTGCAGGCGCTCGGTGGGGCGGCGGGCGCGTCGTCGCATCTGCTCGCCACGCTCGCCGAGGCGAACTGCCTGGTGTTGATCGATCCCGATGTCTCCGAGGTTCGCACCGGCGACCCCGTCGACGTGGCGTTCCTCGGGCAGCGCGGTTGATCGGGGCTCATCCGGGCTGGCCGGCGGATCTGGGTCCGTTGCGCGTCCGCGGCGGTCTGGTGACGGTGCGGTCCGTGCGGTTGCGCGACGCCGCCGCGTGGAGCCGGCTGCGGATCGCCGACCGCAACCACCTCGAACCGTGGGAGCCGACGGGCGATGCGCCGTGGGATGCGCGGCACCACATCTCGGTGTGGCCCGGGATGTACCGGAGTCTGCGTGCCGAGGCCCGCAAGGGGCACATGCTGCCGATGGCCATCGAACTCGACGGACAGTTCTGCGGGCAGCTCACCGTCGGCAACATCGTCCGCGGCGCTCTGCGGTCCGCCTGGATCGGTTACTGGGTCAGCAAGGACGTCAACGGGATGGGTGTCGCGACCGCGGCGGTCGCGCTGGGGCTCGACCACTGCTTCGGCCCGGTGGGTCTGCACCGTGTGGAGGCGACCGTGCGCCCGGAGAACGCTGCGAGCCGCGCGGTGCTCAGCAACGTCGGATTCCGTGAGGAAGGGCTGCTGCGGCGCTATCTCGACGTGCACGGCGCCTTCCGCGACCACCTGCTGGTCGCGATGACCGTCGAGGAGGTGCCGGGTTCGGTGTCGGATCGGCTCGTCCGGAGCGGTCGCGCCAGCTGGGCGTGAATCGGCGGATCACTATATCCACCTGTAACGGAGATTACGGTCATACCGCGTAGTAATACCCATGCGGACATATATTCGTGTGACTAGAGTGAAGGAAGTGTCACATGATTCGGCGTGACTCGTGTTGCAGTAGTTATCACATGAGTCCGGCGTTTCTGTCGGGGTGACCGAGCGGATGCCATTAGCCTGACTAGGTCAGTGGCGTCGACAGGCTGGTAGGCGACAACTGGGAGGAGGGCCGCCGGTATGCCGAACTCGCTCCTGTGGATCGGACTCGTTGCCGTGTGGCTGTTCGTCCTGGTGCCGATGCTGGTCACGAAGCGCCCCCGTATCCGCCAGACGACCGACGCCGCGCTCGCTACGCGTGTACTGCACCGTGGTGACGACGACCCGATCACCCCGCGTGGTCCGGCCGCCGGTCACCGCAGCGACCCGAACTGGCGTCCCAGTCGCGACCGTCGCCGCGCACCGTTGGCGGCCGGTCGGGTGGACCGCCCCGCGGAGGACAGCATGGACACTCAGGAACTCGTCGATCTCGACGAGCGGCCACCCGAAGAAGCCGATCGAGCTCCCGCCCGTGAGTTCGTGCCCGCACGTCGCGGTCGCGGCGGCTTCGATCCGCACGCCGACGCGGTCGCCCGGGCGGCGCGGTACGAGTTCCGGCAGCGCGCCGTGCTCGGACTGCTGTTCGCGGCGATCATGACCGCGGCGCTCGCCCTCATCGCCTCGCCGGCCCTGTGGTGGCTGTGCGCGCTGGCGACGGCAGCGCTGATCGGCTACCTGTTCTACCTGCGCCGGCAGGTGCGGCTCGAGCAGGAGATCCGTCGTCGCCGTATGGCCCGTCTCGCGCGGTCGCGCCTCGGCGTCGAATCACGCAGCGACGAGGAACTGCGCCTCATCCCGTCGCGGCTGCGGCGCCCCGGTGCCGTCGTCCTCGAGGTGGACGACGAGGATCCGGTCTTCGAACATCTCGACACCTACGCCGACGAGGTCGACACCCACGAACCTCGCGAACCCCGCGGACCCCGCGAGGAGCCGGACTACGAAGTGCGCCGCGCGTCCGGTCAGTGACCGCGCCGGCCCGTGACGACATGGGCCACCAGGGGTGCCGACACCGTTCCGTCCGCCTCCACGTACCGGGCCAGTTCGGTCCTCACGTCGCGGCGGATGGCCTCGCGGGTTACAGGTTCGATCCGCTCGGCGAGCGGGCTCCCGTCGATTTCCGTGTCCACGAACGTCTCCGGTGACGAGAAGCGGGCGGTGCCGGTGTGTGTCGTGCACCGGTCGACGCTCGCGCCCGCCTCGCCGACCAGCGCGGTCAGTTCGTCGCGGTCACCGCAACTCCAGTAGGTGTTCAGCAGCGACACCGCGTCGGGACCGGCGTGACGCGCCGCCACCTCGACGAGCAGCCGGTAGGCGGGCTGATCCGGCAGGGCCGCCGGCACGCACACGGTGAATCCGCGCGCGACGCGGTTCATCTCGGTCAGTGCTCGCCGACGGTCGGGGAAGAACATCAGCGCCATCTGGCACAGCGCGGCGTCGAACGTGTCGTCGGGAAACGGCAGTGCGCCGGCGTCGCCGAGGCACCACCCGAGGTCGGGACGGATGCGCCGGGCCACCGCGAGCATGCCGGCGTTCAGGTCGAGGCCGACGACCCGGCCGTGCGGTCCGACCCGGTCGGCGGCTACGCGGGCCACCACCCCCGTCCCGCAGGCGACATCGAGGATCCGCTGACCCTCGGCGACCGCGGCCTGTTCGACGACGAGTGGAGCCCACTGGGCGAACAGCGCCGGCACGAATCGGGATTCGTAGACTTCGGCGGCATCGGACGAGACCTGGAACGTTTCACGCCTGGTCATGTCCCCCATCCTTGTCCCTGTTACCGCATTTGACCAGGCGATTTCGTGCATGGGCAATCGGTTTGCTAGAGTTTGCGAGCGGTTCCGAGAGGGACCGATGGGGCTGTGGCGCAGTTGGTAGCGCGCTTCGTTCGCATCGAAGAGGTCAGGGGTTCGATTCCCCTCAGCTCCACCATCTCGACGAGGTCTCAACCCTGCACCCGCTACGGGCGCAGGGTTTCTTCGTATTCGGCCCAGTCGGGCGGGTGCGTTGTATTTGCCCGGAACGGCGGATATCGTGCGCCGCTGTCTCGACCGGGGTGTACTGGGTGGCACCCGAGACCCCGATCGAGGAGGACGCGTCGTGAGGCCCATAACCGTTGTCGTCTCCGTGCCGGTCACCGATCTGACGCGCACGCTGCGGTTCTACCGCGACGGACTGGGGCTCGAGACGCCGGGCATCGACGAGGGGATCATCCCGATCGAGTTGCCGAACCTCTCACTGTTCCTGATCGAACGGCAGGAGTACGCGCTGTACGCCGTCCGCGGAGGCGTCGAGGACGGCGGACAGCCGGTGCCGGGTACCTGCATCTTCTCCTGCGCGATCGCCGACAAGGAGGAAGTGGACCGAACCATCGAGCGGGCGCGAGAGGCCGGCGGCTCGGTGCCCGGCCCCGCCGAGGAGCAGGACGGCTCGTACACCGGATACGTCGCCGACCCCGACGGCCACCTGTGGGAACTCGTCTGGAACGCGCAGACCGAAGCCGCTGCCGCCGAGTAGTCCCGGCCTCGCGCTCGGCGTCCCGATCCGTGACCGCCGGCTGGACCGTTATCGCAACGGCATCCGATCCGGTGGCAGGTCACAACGAAATTGGGAAGACTGGGTGACATGGAACACAGAATGAGTGACGACGAACTTCGGCGTGCGATTCGGGTGCTCCGCGAGCGCGCCGAGACAGCACGGCACGAGAACCGAACAGACGACGCCGAGCAGATCGAGGAAACGATCCGCCAGTACCAGGAGGAGATGGCGCAGCGTCTCTGACGGCCACCGCGCACCTCACCGGATGTCCACGTGTTCCGGGCGGAAGCGGTGGTCGTAGTACCACAGGAAGGTGTTGCGGTACCCCCACGCCGCGATGCGGCGGCACGACCCGTAGACGACCGCCCCGCGGCGCTTGCCGTATTCCGAGGTCAGCATGCGCACCCTGCCGTGCAGGGCCTTGTCCTCGTGCTCGTCCTCGATGCGGGTGCGCGGAAACCCGCCGGCGGCCTCGTACAGCTCCGCGGTGATCGCCATGTTGCAGCCCGGGGTGAGGATGTACGGCCCGTGGAACTGCGGGCTGCGGAAGTCGGGGTTCAGCTTGCCGAGGTAGGTGCCGAGCACGAACATCGTGCGCATCCCGAGCATCTGTGACCACGACAACCCCTCGTCGGTACGGGGACGCATCCGGCCGGCGATCATCCGCAGTCCCGCGTCGAACCCCGCGGTGAGTTCCGCGGTCCAGTTCGGATCGGGGAGGCAGTCGGCGTCGGTCCGCGCGAGGCGGGTCGCGCCGCGTGCCGCGGCGAAACGCATCCCGGTGTCGGCAGCCGCCCCGGTGCCCTTCTCCGGTTCCTCGACGACCTCGACGGACATGTCAGGATGGGCGGCGGAGAACTCCCGTACCCGCTGCACCGTGCGGTCGGTGGACATGTTGTCCACGACGACGACGTCGAAGTCCCGGTACCGTTGCGCGGCCAGCGCGCTCAGCGTCTGCCCTATGCGGGCTTCCTCGTCGAGGGCCGGGATCACCACGCACAAATCGGCCACGCCGCTTCTCGAACGGTTATCCGTCATCGGATGTCCCCCCTCATCGGATGTCCCCTTGTCACCGGATGTCCACCGTCTCCGGCCGGAACCGATGCTCGGCGTACCAGCGCAGTGTGTTGCGGATTCCCCAGGCGGAGAACCGCCGCGTGGACATGCGGACGCGGACCGAGCGGCGCAGACCGTAGTCGGTGGTCAGGGTGCGCACCCGGTTGTGCAGGTACCGGTCCTCGTGCTCGTCCTGGATCCGGGTGCGCGGAAAGCCCCCCGCGGCCTCGTACAGCTCCGCGGTGATCGCCATGTTGCATCCGGGTGTGAGGACGTAGGTTCCGAGGAACTGCGGGCCGCGGTTGATCCTCCGGACCTTGGCGACGAGCGATCCGATCTCGATGACGATGCGCATGAGCACCAGCCGGGCGGGGGACAGGCCCTCGTCGGTGCGGGGCAGCAGTTGTCCCGCGATGCTGCGCAGGCCGCCGTCGAAGGCCGCCTCGATCTGCTCGGTCCAGTCGGGTTCGGGCACGCAGTCCGCGTCGGTCCGTGCCAGCCGCACGGCCCCCGCCTCGATGGCGTAGCGCATGCCGGTGTCCGCGGCGGCTCCGGTGCCCTTCTGCGGTTCGTGGATCAGGGTGAGGTCCAGGTCCGGGTGTGCGGAGGCGAATTCGTCGACGACCTCGACGGTGGAGTCGGTCGAGCCGTTGTCGACGACGACCACGCGGAACTCGCGATTGCGCTGGTGCCGGAGTGCGGTGAGGGTGGCTGTGATGCCGGGGGGCCTCGTTGTAGGCCGGGATCACAACCCACAGGTCTGACGCCATGTGGCCGTCCTCGGATGGCAGGGGCGAAGGTGGGCCCAGGCTACCGGCGCCGGGGGTGAATTCAGGACGAAATGGCGGAATGCGCCTCTCTGCTCTTGGAAAGCCGCGTACCGTCCTCGAGAGCCGGGTCCGGACTTGCAGGGGGAAGGGGCTCCGATGGTCGCACTGACCATGGAATCGACCGGTCTGCCGCACCCACGGTGGCGGGTGCCGATACTGGGGGACGTGCTCGGGGTGTCACCGCACCGAGCCATCCAGGATTCCTGGACGATGAGTCGCCGGCTCGGGCCGATCTTCGAGCGACGCGCCCTCGGGCACCGCTTCGTCCTGGTGTCGGGAGTCGACCTGGTCGCCGAACTGTCCGACGAGACGCGATTCGCCAAGCACGTCGCGCCGGGTGTGGAGGCACTACGCGGGATCGGTGGCGACGCACTGTTCACCGCCTACAACCACGAAAAGAATTGGGCCCGTGCCCATGCGCTGCTGACGCCGGCGTTCACCCGGTCGGCGATGCGCAGCTATCACGCGGTGATGTGCGATGTCGCGTCCGACCTGGTCGGGTACTGGAACCGGAGCGCCGGCCGGCCGGTCGACGTGGTCGAGGACATGATCAAGGTCGCGTTCGAGACCGTGGGGCGGGCAGGACTCGGGCACTCGTTCGGCTCGTTCGACCGTGCCAGTGCCCATCCCGCACGCGCGGCGATGGCCCGGAGCCTCGTTCATGCTCAGCGCCGGACGCTGCGGAACGTCCCGGGGCTGCGCCGCATCGCCTACGGGTTCGCGGATCGCAGGAACGCCGCCGATCTGGCGTTCCTGCACGACTCGATCGACGAGATCATTCGCGCGCGAGTCCGGTCCGGTCCCGCGCCGGACACCGATCTGCTCGAGATCATGCTCGACGCGGCCCGCCGGGACGACCCGAACCGCCTGGACCGCGACAACATCCGCTACCAGGTGCTGACGTTCCTGCTCGCCGGGCACGAGACCACCGCCGCTCTGCTCGCGTTCGCGTTGCACTATCTCTCGCAGGATCCGGAGTTGTATGCGTCGGCCCGTGCCGAGGTCGACGCGGTGTGGGGCAGCGCGACCCCCGAATTCGAGCAGGTGCCCAAGCTGAGGTTGCTCCGACGGATCGTCGACGAGACACTGCGGTTGTGGCCCCCGGTTCCGGCGTTCGCCCGCGAGGCTCGCACCGACACCGTGCTCGGCGGCCGGTACAGCATGCAGGCCGGCGACTGGGTCGTGGTTCTCGTGCTTGCGCTGCACCGTGATCCGGTGTGGGGCGACGACCCCGACCGATTCGATCCGGACCGGTTTCTTCCCGATCGGATCCGGCTGCGCCCACCGCACGTCTACAAGCCGTTCGGCACCGGTGCCCGGGCCTGTATCGGACGGCAATTCGCAGTGCACGAAGCAGTTCTCGTGCTCGGCACGATCCTGCGCGAGTACGATCTCGTGCCCGATCCCGGCTATCGGCTGCGCATCCACGAACGGCTCAGTCTCTCGCCCGCGGGCCTCTCGCTGACGCCGCGCCCGCGTCGTCCGAGCGGTCCTGCGTAGCGCTCGGGGGTCACGTAGGCTGGCGACTCCGCACCTTCGTGACTGAGGAGACGAGTTGGGGATCAAGTCGTTCAAGGGGGCACTGACCGTCGTCACCGGTGCTGCGAGCGGTATCGGCAGGGCGGTCGCGATCGCCGCCGCGGACGAGGGCGCTCGTCTGTTGCTCACCGACATCGACGAGGCGGGCCTCGACGACGTGGTGGCGCTCATCGGTTCCCGCGGCGGAGAGGTCCTGCACCACAGCGCCTTCGACATCACGGATTTCGAGGCCGTGCGGGCCTTCGCCGACGAGGTCCACGAGCGGTTCGGCAGCGTCGACGTCGTGATGAACATCGCCGGCACGTCGGTGTGGGGCACCGTCGAAAACCTCGAGCACCGGCACTGGAAGAAGATGGTCGACGTCAATCTGATGGGGCCCATCCACGTCATCGAGTGCTTCGTACCGTCGATGATCGAGGCGGGCCGTGGCGGGCAGCTGGTCAATGTGTCCTCCGCGGCCGGACTGCTCGCGCTTCCGTGGCACGCCGCGTACAGCGCCGCGAAGTTCGGGGTGCGCGGTGTCTCCGAGGTGTTGCGCCACGACCTGAAACGGCACCGGATCGGGGTGAGCCTCGTGGTGCCCGGTGCGGTGCGCACGCCCCTCGTCGACGCCGCCGAGATCGCCGGGTTCGACCGCAAGGATCCGCGCATCCAGGCATTCACCCGCAGGTTCTCGGCGCACGGGATCACCCCGGAGCTGGCGGCGAAGCGGATCCTCGCCGGTGTCAAGCGCAACCGATTCCTGGTCTACACGTCGTTCGACATCAGGTTCGGCTACTGGTGGGCCCGCAAGTTCGCGCCCCCGTACGAGTACACGATGCAGAAGGCCAACGACTACTTCAGCAAGGTGCTGCTGCCGCCGGTGTGAGCGGCCGGGCGCTTCGCGCCCCGTGTGCCTTTGTGGCGCCTCCCACCGCCACAACGGCACACCGGGTCTAGCTCGTCGTGTGCCGCGTGAGTTGTGCGTGCAGATGATGGGTCAGCGGCGTCGAGTCGTGCGCCATCCACAGGTCGTAGGTGAGGGTGTCGCCGTCGAGGACGAACCGGCGGCGCAGCTCGTGCACGGGCTTCGCGTCCGGTGACCGCTCGAGATGCACGGCGGTGAAATCGAGGACGCCGTGCGTGAGCCGCGACCGCTGGATCTCGACGAAGCCGGTGGGCTGCGACACCAGAAGTTCCACTTCGTGACCACTGCGGCGCAGGTAGCCGTTCTCGGTGTGCAGCGGGCGCCCGTCGTCGCGGGCACGGGTGCGGCTGACGTACATCAGGAACGGTTTTCCGGGAATCGACGTGAACTCGATTGTCTCGTCGTAGGCGAAGTCGTCGATGGTGGGGTAGTGGCCGTCGCCGCCGCCGACCCATCGGCCGGCGAACGGTGCAAGTTCGCCGAGCGGGTCCGAATCCGTCACGTGTGGTGCTCCTCGCTCGCGTATGGGCACGTCGATCCTCCCACCCGCCGGGCAGCGGCACTACCGTTGACGCATGAATGCGCAGTTGTGTGTCGATTCCGAGGTCGGGGCCCTCACGACGGTCCTGCTGCACCGGCCCGGTGCGGAACTCGAGCGGCTGACGCCCCGCAACAACGACCAGTTGCTGTTCGACGCGTTGCCGTGGGTGGCGCGCGCCCAGGAGGAACACGACGCCTTCGCCGAGCTGCTGCGCAGCCGTGGGGTCGAGGTGCTGCTGCTCGCAGATCTGCTCCGCGAAACCCTCGAGGTCAGCGGCGCCGCGCGCATCCAGGGGATTTCCTCGGCCGTCGACCCGCGCAGGCTCGGGCACGCGCTCGCGCAGGACCTGGCCGCGCACCTGCGGACGCTGCCGGCCCCGGAACTGACCCGGATTCTGGTCGCGGGAATGACGTTCGACGAACTGCCCGAAATCGGCACGGCAGGCCCGCCGTCGCTGGTGCGGCTCATGCACCACGGCGGCGACTTCGTGATCGATCCCCTGCCGAATCTGCTGTTCACCCGCGACTCGTCGTTCTGGATCGGGCCGCGCGTCGCGATCCCGACGCTCGCGCTGCCCGCCCGTCGGCGCGAGGCCTCGCTCACCGACCTCATCTACGCGTTCCACCCACGGTTCCTCGGGGTGCGCCGCGCCTACGAATCGCACACCGCGCCCGTCGAAGGCGGCGACGTGCTGCTGCTCGCGCCGGGGGTCATCGCCGTCGGCGTGGGGGAGCGCACCTCACCGGCCGGTGCGGAAGCATTGGCGCGCAGTGTGTTCGAGGACGGCCTGGCACACACGGTGCTGGCGGTGCCGATCGCGCAGCAGCGGGCGTCGATGCACCTGGACACCGTGTGCACGATGGTCGACATCGACGCGGTCGTCATGTATCCGGCGATCCGGGACACGCTCGAGGCCTTCACGATCCGCCGGGACGACGGCGACGCCCGCATCGGCGGGCCGCGACCGTTCCTCGAGGCCGCGGCCGAGGCGATGGGTATCGACAAGCTCCGTGTCATCGACACCGGCCTGGACTCGGTCGTCGCCGAACGGGAACAGTGGGACGACGGCAACAACACCCTCGCGGTCGCGCCGGGAGTGGTCGTCGCCTACGAGCGGAACGTCGAGACGAACGCGCGGCTCGAGGCAGCGGGTATCGAGGTGCTGCGGATCGCCGGGTCGGAACTGGGATCGGGCCGGGGCGGGCCGCGGTGCATGTCGTGCCCGCTCGCACGGGCCGCGCTCTGACCCCTCGCCTCCCTTTTTCGTCCGAGCGAATGTATCGCTCGTCTCCTTCAACCGACCGAGCGATACATTCGCTCGGACGAAAAAGGGAGGCGAGGGGTCAGAG
>NZ_JALPTB010000064.1 GCF_023218075.1 Rhodococcus sp. HM1
GTTCCGTCTCGTGGAAGGTCTACGCCGACCCGTCTTCCCGCGTCGCCGGCATGGCGGGCCTCCTGCTGCAGGCGCTCAACCCCGGCATGATGCGGCTGTTCGAGCACGCGTCGGCCGCGTACGCCGATCCGAAGGGCCGAGACGAACGCACCGGCCGCTATCTCGACACGGTCATGTTCGGCGACAAGGCCCACGCGGATGCCGCCGCCGCGTCGGTGCGACGCATGCACGCGCACGCGGTCTGGGACGACCCGCACACCGGCACCACGTTGCGCGCCGACGAGCCCGCGTGGATCGACTGGACCCACAACGCCCTCGCGTTCGCGCTGCTGCGCGGTGCGGAGGCCTTCGGCCTCGAGTTGACCCCGGCCGAGCAGGACGCGTTCGTCGTCGAGCAGCACATCGCCGCGGAACTCGTCGGCGCAGACCCTGCCCGCCTGCCCGCGACCCGCGCCGACCTCGAGGCCTACGTCGACGAGCAGCGCCACTGGCTGTCACTGTCCCTCGCGGCCGCCGAGGTGACGCACGCCCTCCGCAAGCCGAGCCTGCGTGGCAACCCGGTGAAGGTGTTCACCTTCGTCGTCGTGCAGGACGGCATGCTGTCGATCCTGCCGGAGTGGGCGCGCCTGATGTACGGCATCGAGGGGCGCCCGATGAACCTGCGCGCCGCCGCGCGCACCACCAAGCGCCTGATCGGCATCGCCCGCAAGAACGAGTCGTACGACAAAATGGTCGCCGAGATCACCACCCGCATCGACGAGACGCCGTACCGCAAGGTGCGTGCGCGCAAGGCCTGAGCTCCGCAGCCGCACAGCACGAAGGCCCCCGGGGGGTGGGGGCCTTCGTCGAGCTCGAACCGTGTACGGCCCGGGGTTACAACAGATTCGACAGGAACGTCTTGGTGCGCTCGTGCTGCGGGTTGGCCAGCAGCGCACGCGGATCCCCGGCTTCGACGACGACCCCGCGGTCCATGAACACCAGCTGGTCGGCGACCTCCCGCGCGAAACCCATCTCGTGGGTGACCACGATCATGGTCATGCCGCCCTTGGCGAGGTCCTTCATCACCGACAGCACCTCCCCCACCAGTTCGGGGTCCAACGCCGAGGTCGGTTCGTCGAACAGCATCAGTTTCGGTTCCATCGCCAATGCCCGTGCGATCGCGACCCGCTGCTGCTGACCGCCGGACAACTGGGCTGGATAGGCGTCGGCCTTGTCGGCGAGACCGACACGGTCGAGCAGTTCGCGGGCCCGTTCGGTGGCTTCGCTGCGGCGCTTCTTCTTCACCAGGACCGGCGCCTCGACGACGTTGGCCAGTGCGGTCCGGTGCGGGAACAGGTTGAAGTGCTGGAACACCATGCCGATGTCGCGGCGCTGCTTGGCCGCCTCCCGCGGGTGCAGCTCGTGCAGTTTGCCGCCGCGCTCGGCGTAGCCGACCAGGGTGCCGTCGACGTACAGGCGTCCGGCGTCGACCCGCTCGAGGTGGTTGATGCACCGCAGGAACGTGGATTTCCCGGAACCCGACGGACCGATCAGACACGTCACGTTCCCGCGCTCGACCTGGAGCGAGATGCCCTTGAGCACCTGGACCGCGCCGAAGTTCTTGCAGACCCGATCGGCCTGGACCATGGGCGTCACTGTGCGTCACCTCCGGGTGCGATGCCGCCGCCCCCGTGACCGGGCGGCAACGGTTTGCCCTGCGCGTCGGCGAGGGCCTGCAGCTGGCGGGCGGTGAGTCGGCGGCTCAGGCCCTTCGAGTAGTGCCGTTCGAGGAAGTACTGGCCGACCATGAGCACGCTGGTGATCGCGAGGTACCAGGTGGCGGCGACGAGGAGCAGCGGGATGGGCTGGAAGTTGGCGCCCGAGATGTCGCGCGCCCGGCCGTAGAGCTCCAGCGTGTACGGCACGGCGGCGACCAGCGAGGTGGTCTTGAGCATGCTGATGAGCTCGTTGCCGGTGGGCGGAATGATTACCCGCATCGCCTGCGGCAGGATCGTGCGGCGCATGGTCTGGGACCACGACATGCCCAGGGCGGTCGATGCCTCGGTCTGGCCTTCCGGGACGGAACCGATTCCGGCGCGGATGATCTCGGCCATGTAGGCGGCCTCGTTCAGGCCGAGGCCGATGACCGCGAACAGGAACGCGGCGTTGATGCCCTGCAGGTCGATGTGCACGAACTGGTGCACGAACGGGATGCCCAGGTCGAGCTGCTTGTAGATGGCCGGGAACAGGCCCCAGAACACCAACTGCACGTACACCGGGGTGCCGCGGAAGATCCACAGGTACACCCAGGAGACGGTCCGCAGCACCGGGTTCGGGGACAGTCGCATGACGGCGAGCACGATCCCGAGCAGAACCGCGAGGATCATCGCGAGCACGGTGAGCTGAATCGTCTTCCACGCCGCCGCGGTGATCCGCCGATCGAACAGATACTGCGCGTAGATGTCCCAGCGGTACGCCTCGTTGGTCGCCGCGCCCCACAGGAACAGCGCCACGAGTACGGCGACGACGACACCTGCGATCCACCGTCCGGGCCGGCGCAGCGGCACCGCCTCGATCGGCGCCGGTTCGGTCCCGGCCTGCGGGCCGCTCACGGAGCTCGCCTGCTCGCTCATCGGACCCCTTCCGTCAGCTCGGCGCAGCGTTGATCTGCGCGGTGTCGATCATTCCGTCTTCCATGCCCCACCGCTCCGCGATCTGCGCGTACACACCGGAGTCGATCAGTTCCTGCACGGCCTGCTGCAGGACCGGCCCCAGCGGGGAGTCCTTGGCGACGACGAACCCGTACGGGGCGGCGTCGAACACTTCCCCGGCCGGTTCGAGCCGGCCCTCGCTGCGTTCGATCGCGTACGCGGTGACGGGCGAGTCCGCGGACAGTGCGTCGACGCGGCCGAGGATCAGTGCGTTGGTGGCCTCGTCCTGGCTGTCGTACTTGACCTTGTCGATGGGGGGTTTGCCCGCGGCGACGCACGCCTCGCTCTTGGCCGGTATCTCGTCGATGTCCTCGGTGGTGGTGGTCTGCACCGCGACGCGCAGGCCGCACGCGTTGTTCGGGTCCACGTCGTCGCCGACGCGCTGCGCCCACTGCACGCCGGCGCTGAAGTAGGTGACGAAGTCGACGGACTTCTCGCGTTCCTTGGTGTCGGTGAACGACGACGACCCCATGTCGAACGTGCCGGACTGCACCGCCGGGATGATCCGGTCGAAGTCCGACTCGCTGATGTTCATCGTCACGCCGAGGACGTCCCCGATCGCGTTGAGCAGTTCCACCGCGTACCCGACGATGTTGCCGTCGTCGTCCTTGAACTCGTTGGGGGCGTACGGCGGGTTCGATCCGACCTTGATCTGTCCTGCGGCCGCGATCGACTCGGGCAGCTGTGCCGCGATCTCGTCGACCTTCTCGGCGCGGATCGGGTCACCGGGCGGCACCGTCGCTTCGGTGTTGCTCACGCATCCGGTCGCGACCGCGAGCACCATCGCGAGCGCGAGAATCCACGCCGGGGCACGTCGCCGACGTCGGCGGGCGGCAGGTTCCGATCCGGCGGGTTCGTCCACAATCGAACAGTAACCGGACGGTGGCCGGGTGTCCCGGAATGCGCGCCCCGACATGCACCTCGCCGCCCGTGTGCCCCTCACCGCAGGCGGGTGCGGGCGAGCACGATCTCGGTGAACTCCGCGGTCGAGGCCTGCCCGCCCAGATCGGCGGTCGCGACACCGGAGGCGATGGTCTCCTCGACGGCGTGCTCGATGCGGTGCGCCGCGCGCTGCAGATACGGGAGGTCACCGGTGGTGGCGATGCGATCGAGCAGCATCGCCGCCGATAGGAACAGGGCCGTCGGGTTGGCGCGGTTGCGGCCCGCGATGTCGGGGGCGGCGCCGTGCGCGGCCTGCGCCATCGCCTTCGTCGCGGACGCGTTGATCGACCCGGCGGTGCCGAGCGAGCCGGCGAGTTCCCCGGCGAGGTCGGAGAGGATGTCACCGAACATGTTCTCGGTGACGACGACGTCGTAGTCGCCGCCGTGCCGCACCAGGTGCGCGGCCATGGCGTCGACGTGCTCGTCGTCGACCGCGATGCCGTGATACTGCGCGCCGACGTCGCGGCACACGTCGCGGAACAGCCCGGTGGTCATGGAGAGCACGTTCGCCTTGTGCACGATCGTCACGCGCCGGCGGCGGCGCGCGGCGAGCCCGAACGCGATGTGCGCGATCCGTTCGCACGCGGCGCGGGTGAACACCCCGACGGCCAGCGCGACGTCGGGGGTCGGCATGAACTCGCCCGAGCCGACCGCCATGTTCCGGTCGGCGTACAGGCCCTCGGTGTTCTCGCGCACGATGACCAGGTCCATGTTCGGTACGACCGCGCGCACACCGGGCAGCGCCTTCGCAGGCCGGATGTTCGCGTACAGGTCGAACTGTTTGCGGATGCGGCCGCCGGGGGTGAGTTCGCTGCGGAACGGTTCGGGATAGGACGCGTTGTCGTGCGGGCCGAGGATCCACGCGTCGAGATCGGCGAGCGCGTCGAGCGTGGACTGCGGGAGCGGGGTGCCGTGGGTGGCGATCGCGTCCGCGCCGATGGGCAGTGGCACCCAGTCGATCGCCGGTCCACCGGCCGCGGCGACCGCAGCGTCGACAACCCGCCGGGTGGCGGGCACGATCTCGTGGCCGATGCCGTCACCGACGAGCAGGCCGATGCGGTGGCCGGAGGAGGTGGACGGGTCGGTCGTTGCGGTGGAGTCGGTCACCGCGTAATGATTGCGCACCATGGTGCAGTCCGTGGAACTGCTGCTCGACGATCGGCTCGACGATGCGGTGCGGGCCGAGTGGGATCGGCTGCTCGGCGCCGGGATCAGCAGTGCCGCGCGCGTGCGCACCGAGACCAACCGGCCGCACATCACGCTCGCGGTCGCGGCGTCGATCCCGCCCGGGATCGAGGGGCAGATGCGGGAACGGATCGACGGGTCGCCGATCGAGTTGCGGCTCGGCGGGATCGTGGTCTTCGGTGACCGGCACGCGACGCTGGCGCGGCTGGTGGTGCCGACGGTCGAACTGCTCACCCTGCACCGCGAGGTGTTCGCGCTGCTCGAGCAGTGCCCGGGGATCCCGCCGCACATCCGGCCCGGCGAGTGGACGCCGCACGTGACGCTGGCGCGGCGGGTGCCGGCCGGCCGGATCGGCGCGGCGATCGTCGCGACGCATGCGGCGAGAAACGAACTGGACGGGACGTCGGCGGGGATCCGGCGGTGGGACGGTCAGGCCAAGCGCGAGTGGCGCGTGGTGTGACCGTGCCATGGCTCAGAACCGGTAGTCGCCGAATTGGGTTGTCTCCCTGTGGGTATCGGGAGTCAGATCGGCCAGGGACAGCGCCGTCAGGACGACGAGGACGAGGGCGAAGACTAACAGGGCGGTCATGCGATCCAGCGTGCGCCGCACCGCCTTTCACCGACAGTGGCAGATATGACAGTTATGCTCGTTTTTCTGCCAATCCGGTGGCACACTGGCAGACATGTTGAAGACCGTGGTGGTGCCGCTGCTCCCCCGTATCGAGGCGTTCGAACTCGGCGTCGCGTGCGAGGTGTTCGGATTCGACCGGTCGGACGACGGCCTGCCCACCTACGATTTCACGCTGATCCGGGGCACACCGCTGCCGGTCACCACGCGGTTCGGCTACACCATCGACGTCCCGTACGACCTGGACCTCCTCGACTCCGCGGACCTGATCATCGTGCCCGCCGGCGGCACCGGCGTGGCGACGCCGCAGGACCAGAGCTACGTGTGCGGCCCCGACGACGACACCTGCGACCTGGAACCGCTGTTCGAGAAGTTGCGGGCCGCGGTCGAGCGCGGCGCACGCGTGGCCAGCATGTGCACCGGCGCCTTCACCCTGGCCGCCGCCGGTCTGCTCGACGGACGGCCCTGCACCACGCACTGGAAGCACGCCGCGCGGCTGGCCGAGATGTATCCGGCGGCGAAGGTCGATCCCGACGTGCTCTACGTCGACGACGGCGCGGTGCTCACCAGCGCCGGTACCGCCGCCGGGATCGACCTGTGCCTGCACATCGTCCGCAGCGAACAGGGCGCCCACGTCGCGAACACGATCGCGCGGCGCATGGTGGTGCCGCCGCACCGCGACGGCGGGCAGGCCCAGTACGTCGCGATGCCGTTGCCCGAATGCAAGTCCGAAACCCTTGCCCCGCTTCTCGATTGGATGACCGAGAATCTGGACCGGGAGTTGCCGGTCGCGGTCCTCGCGGAGAAGGCCCACATGTCGGCGCGCACGTTCGCCCGCCGGTTCACCGCCGAGACCGGCACCACCCCGGCGCGGTGGCTGCGCGACCAGCGGGTGCACGCCGCCCAGCAACTGCTCGAGAACACCGACCTGCCGGTCGACGTGATCGCCGACCGCGTCGGATTCGGCACCGCCGCGGTGCTGCGGCAGCATTTCCTGCGGGCACGGCACACCACCCCGCAGGCCTACCGGCGCACGTTCCGGACGGAACCGGTGCCGGTCTCCTGAACGGCGCCGGACGGCATCGGGAAGAATCGAGCGTGCCCGGGTGTTGAAGCGGCCGGAGCATCCGATCGAAAGGAACACCGTGGCTACCCAGTCCCTCACGCAGCAGAACTTCGACGAGATCGTCGGCGGCGACGGCGTCGTCCTCGTCGACTTCTGGGCCTCATGGTGCGGTCCGTGCCGGCAGTTCGCGCCGACGTTCGAGGCATCGTCCGAGAAGCACCCCGACGTCGTGCACGCGAAGGTCGACACCGAGGCCGAGCAGATGATCGCCGCGCAGTGGGACATCCGCTCGATCCCGACGATCATGGCGTTCCGCGACGGTGTGCGCGTCTTCAGCCAGGCCGGGGCCCTGCCTCCGGCCATGCTCGAGGAGCTGGTGACCCAGGTCAAGGCCCTCGACATGGACGAGGTGCGCCGGCAGATCAAGGCGCAGACCCCCGAGGCCTGACAGCAAGTTCGCCCAGACGAAAGGCAGCCGCGCGCGTCCTCACGCGCGCGGCTGTCTTTTTAGTCGGCGGGTCTTTCGCTTCCGGTTACGGGCGCAGCAGTTGCCGCACCCGCGCGGCCTCGCGGGTGAGGTGATCGCGCTCCGGCACACTGGGCGCGACCCGCGCGGCCTCGGCATACAGCTCGGCGGCGACGGCCAGGTCACCGGCGCGTTCGTGCAGGTACGCGGCCGCCGCGGTGTACCGCGGAAGGCCGGGATCGACCTCGGCCAGCGCGGCCAGCCCCGCCTGCGGTCCGTCCGCCTCCCCCACCGCGACGGCCCGGTTGAGCCGCACGACGGGGCTGCCGGTGAGGCGCAGCAGCTCGTCGTACCACTCGACGATCTGCACCCAGTCCGTCTCGGCGGCGCTGCGGGCATCCGCGTGCAGGGCGGCGATCGCGGCCTGCGCCTGGTATTCGCCGAGACGGTCGCGGGCCAGCGCGCGCTGCAGGATCGTCACGCCCTCGGCGATCATCGCGGTGTCCCACAGCGAGCGATCCTGTTCGGCGAGCGGCACCAGGCGACCACCCGGACCGGTGCGCGACGCGCGACGCGCGTGGTGCAGCAGCATCAGCGCGAGCAGCCCCGCAACCTCGGGTTCGTCGGTGAGAGCGGCGAGTTGGCGGGTCAGCCGGATCGCTTCGGCCGCCAGGTCGACGTCGCCGCCGTAGCCCTCGTTGAAGACCAGGTAGAGCACCCGCAGCACGGTCGCGAGATCGCCCGGGCGGTCCAGCGGTAGTCCCGCGAGCTTCCGCTTGGCCCGGCTGATCCGTTGCGCCATCGTCGCCTCGGGAACGAGACAGGCCGCGGCGATCTGCCGGGTCGTCAGTCCCCCGACCGCGCGCAACGTCAGCGCGACCGCCGACGCGGGCGGCAGGGTGGGATGCGCGCACAGGAAGTACAGGTGCAGCGTGTCGTCGGCGGCGGGGATGGGGCCGGGGGCCGGCTCGGCGTCCACGGCCACCTCCCTGCCCCGCCGCGACGATTCGGCGCGGGCCGCGTCGAGGAACTTGCGCCACGCGACGGCGACGAGCCAGCCCTTCGGGTCGCGCGGCGGGTCGTCGGGCCACGTTTCCAGCGCCCGGATCAGCGCTTCCTGCACGGCGTCCTCGGCCGACGCGAAGTCCGCGCCGCGCCAGACGAGGATGCCGATCACCGCGGGCACCAGTTCCCGCAGCAGGGCCTCGTTCACTCGGTCGCCGTGGGTTGCTCGGTGAGGAACGGCCGCACTTCGAGCCATTCGTGGAGCGGTTCGCCGCCGCGGCCGGGCGCGGCCGAGAGTTCCGCGGCCAGCTCGTACGCGCGTTCGCGGGAGTCGACGTCGATGATCATCCACCCGGCGATCAGGTCCTTCGTCTCGGCGAACGGACCGTCCGTCACGGGCGAACGTCCCTCGCCGTCGTATCGCACGAAGGTGCCCTCGGGCGCCAGGGCCTGTGCGTCGACGAACTCTCCGGATTCCTCCAGCCGTGCCGCGAAGTCACGCATGTACCGGATGTGCGCGTCGACCTCCTCCGGCGTCCACCGGTCCATCGGCACCGCGTCGCCGACGGGGTCCGGTCCGCCTCGGTAGTGCTTGAGCAGCAGGTACTTCATGGTTGGCCCTCCTCGGTCACACGGCCCGTGTCGGCCGTTCCTACCCCTGAGACGGAGCCGGGGTCGCGTTCTCGACACCGACCAGCGTGCCGGGTTCCGCCGGACATCGAGACGGATTCGACCGGCCCGTCGGGCGACGCGGTCCGCGGTCAGGATTCGGTGGGACGGGGCTGGGCCAGGATCGCGGACCCGACCCAGCGGCGCAGGTAGCGGCGCATCTCGTCGTCGCTGCGCGGCGGGTGCCCGGGCGAGACGAAGAACGACTGCATCGTGCGCAGCAGGTACTCGACGAGCTCGTGCAGCGACTCCTCGTCGTATCCGTAGCTCTCCCAGTCGACGTCGAAGCGCCGGATCATCGTCATCCCGAACAGCTGCGCCTCGTCGGAGGTCATGCGGTCCGGGACGGCGTTCGAGTACGAGTTGGACAGCAGAATGCCCAGATGCGGTGTGCGCCGGACCTCCGCGAGGGTGTAGACCACGCCTTCGGTCATCGCTTCGGCCGGGTCCTCGATCCCCCGGACCTGTTCGGTGAGCCGGTCGAGGAATCCGGCGACGGATGCGATGGCGGCGGCCTGCATGAGCGCGTCGGCACTGGGGAAATAGCGGTACACCGTTTGCCGGATGACGCCGAGTGCTTCGGCGACGTCGGCGATGCTGATGGGCGCGCCGGTGCGGCCGATCAGGTCGACGGCGGCGGCGACGATCCGTTCGGATGCTTCCTCGTCGCTAGCCGGGGGACTTCCACCCCACCCACGCCTACCTGCCACTGACTGCTTCCTCGGTCGAGCGAGTCCGGGGCTCGACGTGCTCCCGGGAGCGGACGCCGGACCACGCGGACGGAGTGTCGAAAGTAGCACGGACCGCCCCCCGGATCCGGTTCACCAAACCCCCGCGAAACAGATCATACAAAGACTCAGCTGAATGTATGATCTGGATCACCGCGTCTCGTCGTG
Source organism: Rhodococcus sp. HM1 (assembly GCF_023218075.1). Classification (GTDB taxonomy): domain Bacteria; phylum Actinomycetota; class Actinomycetes; order Mycobacteriales; family Mycobacteriaceae; genus Rhodococcus. The sequence continues at coordinate 9,548 of NZ_JALPTB010000064.1, forward strand.
TCCGCACGAGCCCGCAGCTGCAGCCCCACTTCCGAACGACTCCGCTTTTCGAAAGACGAGGTATCGCAAGTGACCGACCTTCAAGTCCGCAAGATGCGTTTCGGGTTCGAGGACCACGACGTGCCGTTCCTGTGGAACGAGCAGAACCCGGCGTTCTCGAGCATGGCCAACACGGTCTCGTTCCTCGCGGTCGGCTTCGAGAAGATGATCGTGCAGATGATCACCGAGGCGAAACCGCTGATCACCGATCCGGAGGTCGCTTCCGAGGCGGATGCGTTCATGCGCCAGGAGGGCCAGCACTCGACCGCGCACCGCCAGCACGTCAAGGCCCTGATCGAGCGGTACCCGGGGCTGCAGGAGACCCTCGACGACGTCATCGGCGCGTTCGACAAGCTCACCGCCGAGACCTCGCTCAACTATCGACTGGCCTACACCGCCGACCTCGAAGCCACCTTCACCCCGGTGTTCAAGCTGATGCTCGACAACGACGCGACCCTGTTCGCGCCCGGCGACGACCGCGTCGCATCGCTGTTCATCTGGCACTTCGTCGAGGAGGTCGAGCACCGCAGTTCCGCGCTGATCATCTTCGACGCGATCGTCGGCAGCGATCTGTACCGGATGCGCGTGGCGCCGTCGGTGTTCCGGCACGTGCTCGAGGTCATCGAGATCGCGAGCGAGGGGTTCAACAAGCACGTGCCGCTCGAGGAGCGGCAGATCGACGCGATGGCGATGTTCGCGCGGTACCGCCGCAAGCAGGCCCTGCGCAGGCTGATCCCGACCCTGACCGCCGAATACAACGGGCCGATGACCCGCGCGTTCGATCACCTGCCGCTCGGTGAGCAGCTCACCGCGCTCGCGGGGGTGGTGCGCAGCCAGATGCCCAGGCACAATCCCGAGCACGAGAAGCTGCCGGCACTCGCCGGCGTGTGGTTCGACCGCTTCGACGCCGGCTACGACGTCACCCAGTGGTACACCGCAGACGCAAAGGCCCAGGGGGCCAACTGATGTCGGACCTCTGCTCCCCCACCTTCGAGGATCTCGCCGTCCGGCTCGGCTTCTCGTGCGAGGAGGCCGGCGGGCTCGTCGAGTTCCGCAGCCCCACCGCGCTGGAGAACTGGACGCTTCCGGTCCTCGAGGTCACGATCGTCGTCGGCGCGGTCCTCGCGCTGGTGTTCGCGATCCTGCGGCTGCGGCGCCAGGGTGATCCGACGAATCTGGTGCTGTGGTTCGGCGCGACCGCCTACCTGTTCTTCATCGAACCGCCGCTGTACTTCCCGGCCGCGTTCGGCATCGAGGAACACGTCGACACGATGTTCGCGCACAACGTGTTCACGGTGGACTTCCTGTGGGGCCGATTGCCGCTGTACATCGTCGCGATCTATCCGCTGATGGCGACGCTGGCGTTCGAGATCGTCCGGATGCTCGGGGTGTTCACCCGCTACGGGGTGCTGGTCGGCGCCGCCTGCGTCGGCTTCGTGCACCACGCGTTCTACGAGATCTTCGATCATCTCGGCCCGCAGCTGCGGTGGTGGGAGTGGTCGCTCGAGAATCCGATCAACCAGCCGTTCCTCGACTCGGTGCCGATTCCGAGCGTCGTGGTGTTCGCGGCGCTGTGGCCGATGTCGCTGGCCCTGTGCGTGCAGTTCTTCGTCGGCCGCCACGTCGACGCCGGCCGGCACTTCACCGGGGTGGAACTGACCTGGCGCACGGTGGTGATCGGCCTGCTCGCGTCGGTCGGCACGTTCGTGCTGCCGCTGCCGGCCACCGTGCTGGGCATCGGCAGCGACACCGTCCGCGGCGCAGTGTATCTGGCCGAACTGGTGGTCGTGTCGGTGGTCGCGGTGATCGCCCTGGCGCGGCGGTGGCGGGATCTGCGCGGCGCCGACGCCTCGGTGGAACGCCACACCAACCGGTTCGTGCAGGTCTACAGCCTCGTGTACCTGGGGGTGATGGCACTGCTGTGGGCCACCGCTCTGCCCGACTTCTTCGGGGCGGTCGACGGCGTCACCGAGAACGGTGATCCGGTCGGCAACCTCTGGTACACCATCGCGTGCTTCGTCGTCGCATTCGTGTGCGTGGCCGCCACGTTCACAGTGGGTCCCCGCAGCGGCACCGCTCCGGCCGGAGCGGACCGATCGTCGGAGACGTCCACCGTGTGATGTGCCGATTCACAACACAGTGATGACGGTCACGTCCGCAACTACAATGACTTCATGAAACATGTCGTCACCTCGGACGCTCGCGACGTGACCGTCGCCGCGGGCGACATCGTTGAACTACATCTGATGGAACGGTCGTCATCGGGGTCCACCTGGTTCACCGATCGCATCGGTGACGGTCTCGTGTGGACCAACCTGCGGTATCTGCCCTCGAACAACCCGCTGCCCGGCGCCGGCGCCGAGCGGATCATGACGCTCCGCGCCAAGAAACCCGGGACGTGGCCGGTCTCGATGCGGCTGCGGCCGAGCCGGCACGCAACCGCGAACGAGTACGAACTGCTCGTCAACGTCACATGAGGTACCGGATCCCCGGCTGATGACGAGGACTTGTGACGTCGGCTCGACCGAAGGTCAGAAGTCCTCGTCGATGCACGCCAGCCGATCACCGGCGTTACCGGCTTCGCCCGGCGCCGTCATGGTGTGCTGTGCGTGGATCACGACCGAGTTGGCTCCGTCGTCGCGGAACGTCCAGTCGACGGTGCTCGAGGCCTGTGCGTCACCGTTAGCGTCGGTGGTGATGTCGAGCCACACCTCGTTCTGCGGGTTCGCGTAAGCGGGATCGGTCGACGGCGACTCGGGTGTCGCGGCCGGATCGGGGGTGTTCTGATAGTGCGGGCCCGAATCCGAGGGCTGCGGTCCGCACGGCCGGGTGTGCACGTGGACACCGAAATCCCGGTTGGGTGCCAGACCGGTGGCGGACAGGGTGACGGTGGTGCGTCCGTCCTCCTCCTCGGTTTCGACGTCGACTCGCGAACCGACGGGCACCGCCGATTCGTCGTAGGTGAAGGCATCGGCCTCCGGATCGTCGGGCAGCCCGAAGGCATCCCCACTCATACCCGGGGCGGGGTTCGGAAGGGTCGTGGTGTCCATGCGCTCGGTGGTCGCGGGGGCCGATTCGACCGTGGTCCCCTCGTCGTTGCCGCATCCGGCGGCGAACAGCACTGCGAGGCACGCACCGGACACGAGAGCGGTGGTGGTTCGTGTGTTCATATCGGGCGCATACCCGCTCCCCGACCTTTCGGAACCCCGGCACTCGCGCCGTACAGTGGACGGACCCGACGGTTCGGAGGGAGGAAGGGAGGCGCGGTGGAGTACGCGACCTTCTTCTACTCTCTCGTTGCCTTGTGCTTGCTCGTCGCTGCGTCCACCTGGTGTCTGGCGCGTCCGCATCTCCTGTCGAGCCTGTCCGCGGCGGCGACCTCGGTGCTGTGGATTCTGCTCAACGGCCCCGTCGAAGGGCAGGTGCTGTACTCGGTGACCGCGCACCACGGACTCACCGAAGCAGACTTGCTGGCGGCCGCCGGAATGGGTATCGCGGTGTGGGGCTACCGAGTCGGCGTTCGCGATCGGTGATCCGACGCCGCAGACTCGTACAGGTATCCATCCAGCAGGAACGCCGCCGACCGTGACGGTGGGTCGGCGGCGTTCGGTACATGATCCGCGCTAGTGCGCGGCCGCGTCCCAGCTGCGTCCGTAGCCGACGGACACCTCGAGCGGAACCGACAGTTCGATCGCCGAGTCCATCTTCTCGCGCACCAGCGCCTCGACCTGCTCGCGCTCGTCCGCGGTGACCTCGAGCACGAGTTCGTCGTGGACCTGCAGCAGCATCCGCGAGCGCAACCCCGCCTCGTGCAGCGCCTTGTGCACGTCGATCATCGCCACCTTGATGATGTCGGCGGCCGTGCCCTGGATCGGGGCATTCAGTGCGGCGCGTTCGGCGACCTCGCGGCGCTGACGGTTGTCGCTGGTCAGATCGGGCAGGTAGCGGCGGCGGCCGTACAGCGTCGAGGTGTACCCGACCTTCCGGGCGTCCTCGACGACGTTGTGCAGGTAGTCGCGCACCCCGCCGAAGCGGGTGAAGTACGCCTCCATCTGCTCCTTCGCCTCGTCGGTCGAAATCTTGAGCTGCTGCGCGAGGCCGTACGCGCTGAGCCCGTAGGCCAGGCCGTACGACATCGCCTTGACGCGGCGGCGCAGTTCGGGCGTGACCTCCTCGATCGGCACACCGAACGCGCGGGAGCCGACGAAGCTGTGCAGGTCCTCGCCGGTGTTGAACGCCTCGATCAGCCCCTCGTCGCCGGACAGGTGCGCCATGATCCGCATCTCGATCTGGCTGTAGTCCGCGGTCAGCAGCAGGTCGTAGCCGGAACCGACGACGAAGCCGTCGCGGATCTGCCGTCCGGCGTCCGTGCGGACCGGGATGTTCTGCAGGTTCGGATCGGTCGACGACAGCCGGCCGGTCGCCGCGACGGTCTGATTGAACGTCGTGTGGATGCGGCCGTCGTCGGCGATCGACTTGATGAGCCCGTCGACGGTGGTCTTCATCCTGGTGGCCTCGCGGTGCGCCAGCAGGTGCTCGAGGAACGGATGCCCGGTCTTGTCGAACAGGTTCTGCAGAGCGTCGGCGTCGGTGGTGTAGCCGGTCTTCGTCTTCTTCGTCTTCGGCATGTCGAGCTCGTCGAACAACACCACCTGCAGCTGCTTCGGCGAGCCGAGGTTGATCTGCTTGCCGATCACCTCGTACGCGGCGTTCGCGGCGGCAGCGACGTCGGCGGCGAACCCGGACTGCAGATCGTGCAGGTGCTCGGCGTTCACGGCGATGCCCGCGGCCTCGAGGTCGGCAAGCACCGCGAGCAGGGGCAGCTCCATGTCGGCGAGCAGCGCGGTCGACTCGATGTCCTGCAGTTCGCTGTCCAGTGCTTCGGCGAGGTCGACCACGGCCCGGGCCCGCAGGATCGCGTTCTCGGCGGCCTTGGCCTCCACGGCGTCCCCGTCGTCGAGCAGCGACAGCTGCTGCTCGCCGCTCTCCTCGACGCGCAGTTCACGCTTGAGGTAGCGCAGCGACAGGTCGTCGAGGTTGAAACTGCGCTGGCCGGGGCGCACGAGGTAGGCAGCGAGCGCCGTGTCGCTGGTTACGCCCGCGAGGGTCCAGCCGCGCCCGCGCAGCGCGTGCATCGCCGACTTGGCCTCGTGCAGCGCCTTCGGGGTGTCCGGGTCGGCGAGCCAGGCGGCGAGCGCGGCATCGTCCTCGGGGGTCAGGGTCGCGGTGGAGACGTACGCGCCTTCACCGTCGGCCGCGGCGATCGCGAGGGCCGTCGCGTCGCCGCCGTAGGGGGTCCCGAGGCCGACGACGGACAGCCCGTGCCGCACCCCGGCGACCGCGTGCTCGGCGAGCCAGCCGGCGAGGGCGCCCTGCTCGAGCGCGCCGCCACGCACCTCGAATCCCTCCTCGGCTTCGGGTTCGGCGGAGGCGAGGGTCGCGAACAGCCGGTCGCGCAGCACCTTGAATTCGAGGTCGTCGAACAGCCGGTGGATGCGGTCGCGGTCCCACGGCGACAGCGCGAGCTGCTCCGGCGTGTACGGCAGCGGCACGTCGCGCACCATTTCGGTCAGGCGCCGGTTCATGAGCACGTTGTTGAGGTTGGTGCGCAGGGCGTCGCCGGTCTTGCCGCGCACCTCGTCGACGCGATCCACCAGGTTCGTCAGGCCGCCGAACTCGCGGATCCACTTGGCGGCCGTCTTCTCGCCCACGCCGGGGATGCCGGGCAGGTTGTCGCTCGGGTCGCCGCGCAGCGCCGCGAAGTCGGGGTACTGCTGCGGGGTCAGTCCGTACTTCTCCTCGACGGCCTCGGGGGTGAACCGGGTCAGATCCGACACTCCCCGCTTCGGGTACAGCACGGTGACGTCGTCGTTGACGAGCTGCAGCGAATCCCGGTCGCCGGTGACCACGAGCACGCGGTAGCCGAGGGCGGTGGCCTGGGTGGCCAGGGTCGCGATGATGTCGTCGGCCTCGAAGCCCGCCTCGGCCATCACACAGATCCCGAGCGCGTCGAGCACGTCCTTCGTGATGTCGATCTGGCCCTTGAACTCGTCGGGGGCGGAACTGCGCTGCGCCTTGTACTCGGGGTACATCTCGGCGCGGAAGGTCTGCCGGTTGACGTCGAATGCGGCCGCCACGTGGGTGGGCTGTTCGTCGCGCAGCAAGTTGATGAGCATGGACGTGAAGCCGTACACCGCGTTCGTGGTCAGGCCGCTCTGCGTCTTGAAGTTCTCCGCCGGCAACGCGTAGAAGGCGCGGAAGGCCAGGGAGTGGCCGTCCAGCAGGAGCAGGGTGGAACGGTCGCCGTTCGTGGCGGCGGGAGCAGGCGAGGTGGATGCACGAGTCACGGGAGCCAGTCTAGGGACCCGGCCCGACAGCCTGTACGGCGATCGCGTCGCGTGCCCCGATCACCGTCGAAAACTCCCATCCACCTGCCAAAATACCCCCTAGGGGTATAGAATGGCGGGTATGAGCGACGCACACGATCCGGCCACGCAGCCCGAGACCTGCCACACCGGCCACGGGTACATGGGAGACAAGAGTCGGTACCTCGCCCGACTGAAGCGGATCGAGGGCCAGGTCCGTGGCATCCACAGGATGGTCGACGAGGAGCAGTACTGCATCGACATCCTCACTCAGATCTCCGCGCTGACCAAGGCACTCGAGGGCGTCGCACTGGGCCTGCTCGACGACCACCTCAAGCACTGCGTCCTCGACGCGGCCCGCCAGGGCGGCGACGAAGGGGAAATCAAGATCAAGGAGGCCTCCGACGCGATCGCCCGCCTCGTTCGCTCCTGACACACGCAACCGCGTCCCGTATTCGATTGGCGCACGACGAAACCCAACCGAAACGACGCGGAAATCCCAGAGCCCCGTGCGAGGCGATCACAGCCGCTAGAGTCCGGTTCCACGGCGCCGGTACCCCGGCGCCGTGCTCGACCACCACCCACGCGCGGGAGGACCCGAGTGGCCCGATTCGTCAGACCCGGACGAGGATCGCCGCCGTCACCACGACGGCTCGCCCGGATGCTGTTGTTGCTCCTGCTCACCCTGGCCGCGGTTCTCCCGGGCATCGGCAGCGCGGTCGCGCAGGAACCGACAGCACCGCCCGAACCCACCCCGACGACACCGGCCGACGAACCGGCCTCCGGCGTGCCCGTCGGGGGCAGCCTCAACAACGCGGGCGAACGACTCCCCGGGGTCATGGTGCGGGCACTGGACGCCTCCGGAAACCCGGTCGCGGAGACCACTTCCGGGGAGGGCGGCCGCTGGGAGCTTACCCTGCCGCCGGGCACCTACACCTTCGAGGTGGACACCGAGACCCTGCCGGAGGGGGTCAGCGTGCAGTCCACGGTGGAACGCGCCGTGGTGGCCGGGCGGTCCAATGTGGTGATCTTCTCCTTCGGCGAGGCCCGGTCGGGCACCGGGGTCGACACCGGAGAGAAGCTGCTGCGCACCGTCGTCGACGGTCTGCGTTTCGGCCTGATCATCGCGATCGCCGGCGTCGGCCTGAGCCTGATCTTCGGAACCACCGGGCTGACGAACTTCGCCCACGGCGAGTTGGTGACGCTCGGCGCCGTCGCCGCGTGGGTGTTCAACGTCAGCTTCGGCATCCAGCTCATCCCGGCGACGGTCCTGGCGGTGCTGGTCGGCATCATCATCGGCCTGCTCAACAACGGTCTGATCTGGGCGCCGCTGCGCCGGCGGCACACCGGCCTGATCGCCCAGCTCGTCGTGTCGATCGGTCTCGCGATCGCCCTGCGCTACCTCATCCTGATCTTCTTCTCCGATCGCACCCAGGCATTCGCCGACTACCAGGGGCAACGGGAGCTTCAATGGGGTCCCCTGGCGATCACCCCGGTCAACCTCGCGTGCATCGTCATCAGCCTCGTGGTCCTCGTCGGGGTCGCGCTGCTGCTGCAGCGCACCCGGATCGGCAAGGCGATGCGCGCGGTCGCGGACAACCGGGATCTGGCCGCCTCGTCGGGCATCGACGTCGAACGGGTCGTGCGATTCGTCTGGGGTCTCGGCGGCGCCCTCGCCGCGCTCGGCGGTGTGCTCTACGGGCTGTCCGAACTCGGCGGTCGCGTGCAGTGGGAGATGGGCTTCAAACTGCTGCTGCTGATGTTCGCCGGGATCACCCTCGGCGGTCTCGGCACGGCCTACGGCGCGCTGGTCGGGTGCGTGATCGTCGGTCTCGTCGTCCAGCTGTCGACCCTGGTGATCAGCCCGGACCTGAAGTACATCGGTGGCCTGCTGATCCTCATCGTGATCCTGGTGATCCGACCGCAGGGCATCCTCGGCAGCAGAGCAAGGATCGGGTGAGCCATGGACATCCTCGCCGCACTCCAGATTTCGTTTGCCCAGCTCATCGGGCCGTCCGCGATCTTCTACGCCTTGCTCGCGATCGGACTCAACCTGCACTTCGGCTACGCCGGCCTGCTGAACTTCGGCCAGATCGGATTCGCCCTGCTCGGCGGCTACGGCGTCGGCATCATGACGGTCACCTACGACCAGCCGCTGTGGCTCGGCATCCTCGTCGGTCTCGGTGCCGCCGCGCTGCTCGCCCTGATCCTCGGTATCCCGACACTGCGACTGCGCGCCGACTACCTCGCGATCGTCACGATCGCGGCCTCCGAGATCCTGCGCCTGGTGTTCCGTTCCACCGCATCCGATTCGGTCACCGGCTCCACCAACGGCCTCTACGGATTCGCGGGGCCGTTCACCGAGTCGAGCCCGTTCGATTCCGGCCGCCAGTACTCGATCCTCGGGATGCGCTTCTACGGCGACGACCTGTGGGCGATGGTCATCGGCTGGACCCTCGTCCTGGTGCTGTGCGGGTTCGTGTATCTCCTCACGCACAGCCCGTGGGGCCGCGTGCTCAAGGCGGTCCGGGAAGACGAGGACGCGGCCCGGTCGCTCGGCAAGAACGTGTTCGTCTACAAGATGCAGGCCCTCGTGCTCGGCGGTGTCATCGGCGGTCTGGGCGGCGTCTTCAACGCCCTGCAGACCAAGTCGATCAATCCGGACTTCTATTCGACGGCGCAGACGTTCTTCGCGTTCGGCGCGCTGATCCTCGGTGGTGCCGCCACGGTGTTCGGTCCGGTCCTGGGCGCCATGCTGTTCTGGTTCCTGCTCGCCATCCCCGACGCACTGCTGCGGCAGGCCATCTCCGGACCGGATCCGCTGCTGCCGCTCACCGAGCAGCAGGTCGGCGCGATGCGATTCGTCCTGCTCGGTGTGCTCATCGCGGTGATGATGGTGTTCCGGCCGCAGGGCATCCTGGGAAACAAGAGGGAGGTGCAGCTCGATGCGTGACGTCACCGATCGATCGCCACTCGACGCGGCCACCCGCGCCGCGCTGTTCGCCTCGATACCGCAGGAACCAGGGGTGCCCAAACCCGATCCGGTGCTGGTCGTGGACGGCGTCTCCCGCGCCTACGGAGGCCTCAAAGCCGTCGACGTCGCGCACCTCGAGATCCAGCGCGGGTGCATCACCGGCCTGATCGGACCCAACGGCGCCGGCAAGACCACCCTGTTCAACCTGCTCACCGGCTTCGACCGCCCGGATACCGGCACGTGGAGCATGAACGGTGTCGACCTCGGCCGGATGCATCCGCATCGCGTCGCCCGGCGCGGCATGGTGCGTACCTTCCAGCTCACCAAGGCGCTGTCGAAGATGACCGTCCTCGACAACGTGCGTCTCGGTGCTACCGGGCAACGCGGCGAACGGATCGCCGGGGCGCTGCTGCCGTGGACGTGGAAGGCGCAGGAACGCGAGATCACCGAACGCGCACACGAACTGCTGGCCCGCTTCTCGCTCGACGCCAAGGCCGACGACCTGGCCGGGTCGCTGTCCGGTGGTCAGCGCAAACTGCTCGAGATGGCGCGGGCGCTGATGACCGACCCGGAAGTGGTCATGCTCGACGAGCCGATGGCCGGCGTGAATCCGGCGCTCACCCAGAGCCTGCTCGGCCACATCAAGTCCCTCCGCGACGACGGGATGACGGTGGTGTTCGTCGAACACGACATGGACGTCATCCGGGAGGTCTCCGACTGGGTCGTGGTGATGGCGCAGGGCGCGGTGATCGCCGAAGCGCCCCCGGAAGCATTGTCGGGCAACAGCGTCGTGGTCGACGCCTACCTGGGCAGCCACCACGACCAGGCACTCGAATTCGACGCCGAGGGCAACCCGGTCGGCGCGACCGCGGTGCTCGCCGAGGCACTCGAGGAAGCTGTTGTCGCGACTCTCGAGACGGGCGGCGACCTGTCCGAACCGGATGCGGCGGTTCTCGCCGACATGCCCGATGCCCCCGAACCCGGCACCGAGGAGAAGCGGCCGTGACGGAGAACCCTTCCCCCACAACACCCCAGGCCGGGATGACCGCCGCCGAACTCGCCGCGACACCCCAGGAACACGCCCGGCTCGCCGAAGGCGCGCTGTTGCGGGCCGACGACCTCGTCGCCGGATACTTCCCGGGCGTGGACATCCTGCGGGGCTGCAATTTCTTCCTGCGCGAGGGCGAGATCGTCGGCATCATCGGCCCCAACGGAGCCGGCAAATCGACACTGCTCAAGGCGCTGTTCGGCCTGATCCCGGTCCGGCAGGGCGACGTCGTGCTACGCGGCGAGTCGATCGCCTCCGCGCCCGCGCACGTGCTCGTCCGCAAAGGACTGGGGTACGTGCCGCAAACCCGCAACGTCTTCCCGTCGCTCACCATCGAGGAGAACCTCGAGATGGGAATCTACTTGCGGCCCAAGCAGTTCGCGGAACGATTCGCGTTCGTCGCCGAGCTGTTCCCGCTGCTCGCCGAGCGCCGGAAGATCAAGGCCGGCGCGTTGTCCGGCGGTGAACGGCAGATGGTCGCGATGGGACGGGCACTGATGATGGATCCGTCGGTACTGTTGCTCGACGAGCCGTCGGCGGGCCTGTCCCCCATGTTCCAGGACGAGGTGTTCATCCGCTGCAAGAAGATCAACGCGGCCGGCGTCTCGATCATCATGGTCGAGCAGAACGCCCGGCGGTGCCTGCAGATCTGCGATCGCGGCTACGTCCTCGACCAGGGACGCAACGCCTACACCGACACCGGCACCAATCTCATGCACGATCCCAAGGTCATCGAACTCTACTTGGGCACGCTCGCGGGCAGCCAGGAGAAGAAGCGGCCCTGAGCCGCGCGGTGTCGGCAACGACTCGGGGCCGGGAATCGTTCGATTCCCAGCCCCGGTCGTGTGCGGTCGCTATTCGCCGACCACGATGAACCCTTCTGTGGTGAGCCTGTTGTCCGGACCGAACAGCAGACTGCCGTAGGACCCGATGCCCGGCTCGCCGGCGTCGACGAAGCTCAGCTCACCGGTGATGCCGTCGTAGTCGATGTTCTCTCCGTTCCGCAGGAGGTCCAGGCACTGCTGGTAGCTCGTACACTTGGTGCCGTCCTTGGTGACGTCGTTGATGTTCGCGGCGATGTCGACACCGGCCGTCGACTTGGCCTGTTCGGCGGCGAGCGCCGAGATCACCACGGCGTCATAGGATTCGCCCGCGTAGTTGTAGTCGATCAGACCGGGATCGACCACCTTCAGCCGGGCCTGGAACTCCGGGCCGACGTCGGTGAGCGGGGTGGTGCCGCGCATGCCGGCCAACAGGCCGGGGGCGATGTTCTCGCCGAGCGCGTTACCCATGTTGCCGTCCACGCCGTACACGTGCATGCCGTCGGACGGGCCGATCCCCACCTCGTGCATGCGGGTGATGATCTTCGCGGACTCCTCGAAACCGATGAGCGCCACCGCATCCGGCGCGAACTCGCGGATCTGGTCGACCTCGGCGTTGAACGACTGCGCGTTCGGGTCGTAGATGATTTTCTGGATCTGATCCTCGGGAATCCCGGCCTCGACGAGGTTGTCGACCGTGTTCGCGGCCAGACCCGTCCCGTACGGATCGTTGAGGGCGATCACCGACACCCGCTGCGCGCCGTCCTCGGCGATGAGCTGCGAAAGGGCCTGGGCCTGCAGCACGTCGGTGGGCGCGGTCCGGAAGTACATGCCCTTGTCCGGATAGCAGACGAACTGGTCGGAGGTGTTCGCCGGCGAGAACATCACGACGCCCGCACTGACGATCTTGTCGAGCACCTTCAGGGACACCGACGACGAGGCCGCGCCCACGATCACCTGCGTGCCGGCGGCCAGTTCGCGGTCGACGGTGGCGTTCGCGGTGTCCGTGGTGGTGTCGCCCGAGTCGCCTGTGACCAACTCGACCGGCTGACCGAGCACGCCGCCGGCGGCGTTGACGTCGTCGACCCCGAGCCGGGTTCCCGCGACCATCGGCGGTCCGAGGAACGACAGGCTGCCCGTTTCCGGCAGCAGGGTGCCGATCCGCAGCGGCGTGGTCACGGGTGTCGCGCCGGCGGTCGCCTGGTCGGGCTCGCAGTCGGTGGTAACCGTGGTCGTGCCGTTCGACGTGCCCTCGGCACTGTCCGAGGAGGAATCGCTGTCCGAACTGCAACCGGCGAGCGCCAGAGACGCCGCCCCCAAGAGCGCAGCGGCACGGACAAGGGTCCGTTTTGCCATCCAACTCTCCTTCTGTCGACCTCAACGCATCCCGGTGGATTCACCGGATGGTGGGTCGAAACATAACCGTCGGACGCGCGCGGCGAACCACGCCGAAATCGTTGTGATCCGACCGTTATACAGAGGGAGGAAGAATTGACGCAGCCGTAACGACCGGCGCGTGGGCTCAGCCCTCGGACTCGGCCCCGAGCGTGTCGATGACGACCTGTGCGACCTGCTTCATCGTGGTCCGGCGGTCCATCGCCGCGCGCTGGATCCATCGGAACGCCTCAGGCTCGGTCATCGCGTGCTTCTCCATCAGCATGCCCTTGGCACGGTCGACGAGCTTGCGGACCTCGAATCGTTCACTCAGTCCGGCGATCTCCTTCTCGAGCTCGCGGATCTCGGCGAAGCGGCTGGCGGCCACCTCGATCGCGGGAACCAGATCCGATTTCGAGAACGGCTTGACCAGATATGCCATCGCGCCGGCGTCGCGGGCACGCTCGACGAGTTCGCGCTGACTGAACGCTGTGAGAATCACCACGGGCGCGATCCGGCGTTCGGCGATCTCGGATGCGGCGTCGATTCCGTCGCGGCGCGGCATCTTCACGTCCATGATGACCAGATCCGGCTTCAACTCGGCCGCAAGCTCGACGGCGCGCTGCCCGTCACCGGCTTCCCCAACGACGTCGTAACCCTCTTCGCGCAGCATCTCGACAAGATCGAGCCTGATCAGCGCCTCGTCCTCGGCGACCACGACCCGGCGGGGCGTGGTGGAGTTCTCGTGCGGGGCGGCTGTCATCGTCGGCCTTCTCCTCATCGCTCGCGTCGTTCGGGCCACCTCCGGGATCGAAGGCGATCGATAGAAGGGTACCGGTGTTTGACCGTTCCGCCCGATCCCTTACAGTGGTCTCCGCACGACGCCCCCGTATCCCAATTGGCAGAGGAAACGGATTCAAAACCCGTCCAGTGTGAGTTCGAGTCTCACCGGGGGCACCGCCACTGATTGCGCCTTCTGCGCTCGTGCGCCTTTCTGGCCCCTCCGGCCGCCACTTCGACACACCACGCCCGAAATCGGGCCGAATCGACCCATACCCGCTAGGAAGGGAATGTTGGTATTCGGATTTCGACGACGCGGAAGGAAGAGTTTCATATGGGGAGACGAACGATCCAACGCACGGGTGCGTCGATCCTGGCCGCCGCCGGCGTGGCCGCTGCACTGGCGATCGGAGGGGGCGGTGTCGCCAATGCGGCGACGTCCACCACGATGACCTGCGGAAGCGCGAACCCGCTGCCGTGGGCTCCGCCGTTCACCTGGACGATCACCGCCGGTTCCGGTGAATCGCTGCCGCCGAACGGGAATGCACTCGTCCCGTCCCTGCTGCTCAGCGGCGGCAACGAACTGCCGGCGCCGCCTCCGGGACTCTTCCCGAGCATCGGGCCCAACTGGTACGGCACGCAGGTCATCGTCGACTGGCACAACAACACCACCGGGGAATCCGGGCGCTCGGTCAGCGAGCAGGCCGCCTGGCAGCAGAAGCCCGGCATCCCGATCAACCGGACGTTCACGGGAGTCGGGAACGTGGACTTCACGGTCACCACGCAGACCGGCGGCGGTTGGTGGTTCCTCAACACACAGAACGCGGTGTGCAGGGGCAACATCGACATCATTCCCGGTCGCTGATCCGGACGATTCTCGCGGGCGGAACCACATCGCATGGTCTCGCCCGCGAGCCGTCTCCGCTCGCCCTAGGGTGGGTCGTACACGGTGACCGAACTATCGGAAGGTGACGACGATCGTGGACCTGGTGATCGCGCGCAACCCCGATCCGGGTTCGAGCCTGAAGTTCCTGATGCGCCTGCCGCTCGAGGGCGGGCTCGTGTTCCGCACGTCCGACACGTGGCCGCGCACCAAAGCGCTGTTCTGCTATCCGGTTCCGGCCGGAGAGTGGCCCGACGATCCCGAGGTGGTCGAGCGCGTGGGTGTGCGGTCGTGTGTACGACGGGGTGCCGCAATCGATCTCGTCGTCGACCGGAGCCGGGAGAACCGCTCCCAGGTCGTGTTCACCAAGGCCCGTGGCCGCGACATGGTGTTCTGGCAGTCGCCGCGCACCCGCAAGCAGGCCCGTCCCCAGGTGCGTACCCCCACCGCCCGCGCGGCGGGGCTCGCCGATCTGACCATCGTCGTCGACTCCCACGAGCGCTACGCCTACAAGTTCTCGGGCCAGCAGGTCACCACGCTCATCCGTCCGTTGACGTGTGGCGACTACGGTCTTTTCTCCGACGAGGGCCTGGTCGCGTCGGTGGAGCGCAAGTCGCTGTCCGATCTGGTGTCGAGCCTGACCAACGGCAAACTCCGGTTCGCGATGGCCGAACTCGCTGCTCTGCCCCGCGCCGCGGTGGTCGTCGAGGACCGCTATTCGGCGGTGTTCAAGGTGAGCTGGGTTCGTCCCGCCCTGGTCGCCGACGGTCTCGCCGAGCTGCAGGTCCGCTATCCGAATGTGCCGATCGTGTTCTGTGAAACCCGCGCGCTCGCCGAGGAATGGACGTACCGCTTTCTCGCGGCCGCACACCAGTGGGCCGAGGACGACGTCGTCGCGCGCGAACGCATCGTCCCGGATGTCCACAAGCCCGTCGGGACCGCACCCGATCCCGCTTCGACCTCGGCAGATCCCAGCACCGCGCAGGTACGCGCGTGGGCGCGCGCCGCCGGCCTGGATGTGCCGGACCGAGGGAAGTTGCGTCCCGAGGTGTGGGCGGCGTGGCGCGACGCGCACCCCGCGCCGGACGACGCCTGATCGGCACTTGCTGGGGTTGATGCGGGCGGAAATGACGGTCTGCGTATAGAAATATCGGTACGTCAACCGTCACTCGGGGCACCTCCGGCAGCCCACCGATCAGCGGCGCAGTTCCACCACCGAGCCCATCCGGCCCAGCTTGTGCGGATTGCTGATCCCGTAGATGTGAGTGATCCGTCCGTCCTCGACCGCGACAGCGCCGACGACGGTCGCCCCGGCGGCCTCGATGCGCAAGCCGGGCATCGCGTTGACGTCCACGCGGGTCACGGTGAATCCGGGGATGTTCGCGAAACGTACCAGCAGCGACGCCAGGACCTCGGCCCCCACGATCGGTTTCCGCGCTGCCCGGACGATCCCGCCGCCGTCGGCGATCGCGACGACATCGGGAGCGAGGACCTCGAGCAGGCCCTGCAGATCGCCGGTGGACACCGCGGTCAGGAATTTCTCGACGACCACGGCCTGCTCGTCCGGGTCCACCTGCATGCGGGGACGCCGCGCGGTCACGTGTTCCCGGGCCCGGTGCGCGATCTGCCGGACCGCCGCCGGACTCTTGTCGACCGCCCGGGCGATCTCGTCGTACGGGGTGTCGAAGACCTCGCGCAGCACGAACACGGCACGTTCGACGGGGGCGAGCGTCTCGAGCACGGTGAGCATCGCGAAAGAGACGCTCTCGGCGAGTTCGAGGTCCGTCCCGGCGTCGGGTCCGGTGAGCAGCGGTTCGGGAAGCCATTCGCCGATGTAGTCCTCGCGGCGACGCGTCGCTGCCCGCAGATGGTTGAGGGAGAGTCGGGTGACGATCCGGACCAGGTACGCCCGGGCGTCGAGTACCTCGGATGCGTTGACGCCGGCCCACTTCATCCAGGTCTCCTGGACGACGTCCTCGGCGTCGGCGGCGGAGCCGAGCATCTCGTAGGCGACTGTGAACAGCAGGCTGCGGTGGATGACGAACAGGTCGTCGGTCATGCGCTGCCCGACCGGGTGGCGGACGGAGTGGCGAGAGGTTCGAGTCCGCAGCTCGCCGCGTACTCCTGCGATTCGATGCCGAACGCGACGTTGGATCGGGTCGCCGTGTTCGCCAGCGCGATGTACATGGTCAGTTCGACGAGCGCCTCGGCGCCGAGGGCGTCGAGCAACCGTGCCGACAGTTCGTCGCTCACGGTCGGTGGCGTCCGGGTCATCGCCTCGGCGTAGTCCATGACGTCGCGCTCGAGCGGTGAGAACACGTCGGATTCGCGCCACCGGGGCACCTCGCGCACCTTCGCCACGTCGAGTCCCCTATTGCGGGATTCGAAGTAGCCGTAGTCGAGGCAGAAGCCGCATCCGACGAGGCTCGCCACGGCCATGTGCGCGAACGACTTGAGATTCGCGTCGCAGCGATCCCATTTCTGCGCCTTGCGGCCCATGCCGACGCTGAAGTTCATCACTTTCCGGTTGTGCCACAGGACGCCGATGCCGTCGGGCACGTCACCGAGCATCCTGCGCGCCATTCGTGTGACGAGTGCGCCGTAGATTCCGGTCAGCTCTGCTTTGGGGATTCTGGGTTCGCCGGTCATGGTGGGCTCCTCGGGTGCCGGTACAGGGACACCATGTAGACACCGGCCGCGCCCCGCCTGTGACAGCCCGGGATCAGATCATGAATTCAGCGAGGAGCACGCACGTGAGGGTGACGATCGCGACGACGAGGCCGACGAGCAGCGATTCGGTGAGGACGCCCGCGGGCACACCGGCGACGAGCGCCGCGCTTCCGACGGTTCCGGCCACGTGACGGACGCGAGAAATGGGCCGCTCGA
The DNA here is from genome assembly GCF_023218075.1 of Rhodococcus sp. HM1. Taxonomy (GTDB): domain Bacteria; phylum Actinomycetota; class Actinomycetes; order Mycobacteriales; family Mycobacteriaceae; genus Rhodococcus. The sequence goes on from NZ_JALPTB010000064.1 coordinate 26,718, forward strand.
GCGGCTGAACCTGATCTGGAGCAGTGGTCATCTGGGCCTGCTTTCGACGCTGAATAATCATCGGCGGGCCGCCCACCCGGCCCTCCGCGGGCACCCCCGGCGCGCCGCACTGCACTCGGACTGCGGACATCGAGAATGCCGAATGCTCTGTGCTGCTTACAGAGTCGGCGTCCACACCGAAATGCTCCCCACTCGCGAACCGGTGACCTGAGGGCCAAAGGCTGCGCGAACGTGTCAATCTTATCCGCTGTGACATACATCTCGCAACGGAACTGTGATCTGCGACATTCCATGGAGGGCTTTGGTCCCCAATCGGAGACCCATTCGCAACACGAAATCCGTTACGGTGCCTAAGTTGTCACCGCACGCGATCGGTGACGGCCCACTGTCCACCGCCGCGGAGTTCGAGGATCCGGTCGTGGAATCCGTCGAGCGTGCTCCGATGACCGACACTCACGATCACCGACTCGGGCAGCGCCTCCCGCAACGTGCGATACAGCGAGTTCTCGAGTCCTTCGTCCACGGCGGCAGTCGCTTCGTCGAGGAACACGATCGCCGGTTCCGCGAGCAGGATGCGCGCGAAGCCGAGGCGCTGCTGCTCCCCGGGCGACAGGATGCGGGTCCAGTCCGCCGGCTCGTCCAGCCGGCCCACCAGGTGCCCGAGTTGGACCCGTTCGAGAACCCGGCGCAGCGCGGCGTCGTCCCTGCCGGTCTCGGCAGCGTCGGCCGGGTCCGGATAGGTGAGTGCGTCGCGCAGCGTACCTAGCGGCATGTAGGGCTGCTGCGACAGGAACAGCGCGTCACCGGCGGGGCGCCCGACCGCGCCGTGCGCGTGCGGCCACAGCCCCGCGACGGTGCGCAGCAGGGTGGTCTTCCCGCTGCCCGACGCACCGCGCACGAGCAGCGCCTCGCCCGGCTCGACGTTCAGCGACAGGTCCGTGACCAGCGGGTCCCCGGCGGGGGTGGTGACGGACAGACCGCTCAGGTCCAGACGCTCCCCCTGCTCGGTCGCGGCGAGCGTGGGCAGCTTCCCGGCTCGATCGGTCGTGTCGAGCAATCCCGTGAGACGGATCGTGGTGGCCCGGAACGCCGCGAAGTCGTCGTAGGACTCACGGAAGAACGACAGCGAATCGTGCACCTGACCGAACGCGTTGGACGTCTGCATCACGTCGCCGAGGGTCACCTGACCGGCGAACAGCCGCGGGCCCTGGACGAGAAACGGGAAGATCACCGAGAGCTGATTGACGGCGAGGTTGAAACCGTTGAACTTCAGGGTCCGGAACACCAGTCGCCACCAGTTGCGGATGACCGCCGAGAATTTCGCGAGCAGGCCACCGCGTTCGACGGGTTCCCCGCGGTAGAACGCGATGGACTCGCCGTACTCGCGCACCCGGACCAGCGCGTAGCGATAGGTCGCGCCGAGTTTCTCGTTGAGGAAGTTCAGCCTGATCAGGGGCCGCCCGATCCAGAACGCGACCGCGGTGGTGACCAGGACGTAGATGAACACGAGAAAGACCATCAGGCGCGGAATCTCGACGCCGAAGAGCGTCATCGGACCGGACAGGTCCCAGAGGATGCCGGTGAAGCTCACGATCGACAGCACCGCGTTGACCGCCCCCATCGACAGGACACGGGTCGTGGTGACGAAATCCGTGATGTCGACCTGGATCCGCTGGTCGGGGTTGTCGACCGGGTCGTCGACGAAACGCTCACGGTAGTAGGCCCCGGAATCGAGCCACCGATCCACGAGCCGTTCGTTCAGGTGGGTACGCCAGTTGATGTCGAGGGTCTGGCTGACGAGATAAACGACGAGGGCGCGCAGCACGTGCACCGTGGCGAGGAGCGCGAAGATTCGCATGAATCGCCAGAACGCCGGTTCGTCGAGATTCTGGATCGCCGTGTAGAAGTCGTTGTACCAGTAGGAGAACAGCACGTTCATCCGCACCGCGAACACCGTCAGGAACAGCACCAACGCGGCCAGGCCGACACCGGCCGTTCCGGTGCGGGGATCGAAATACGACGCCGCGATGCGCCACCATTGGCGTCCCCAGCGGGTGAAGCGCACCAGCGCCGCGATCACGGCGACGGACACGACGAGCGTGATGACGAAGGCCTTCACCGTCCACAGGGCGCTGTCGACGACGACCGTTGACCACTCCACCATTCCGGACCCCCGTTTCATCGACGATCGCCGGGTTCCGGACAAGGATCACCCGCGGCGGCGGGCGGACATGCGGAAATGGGGAATTCTTCGGCAAGGAGTCCGGATCAGCCGATGCCGCGCTGCCGCCGCCGCCATTGCACGGCCGCGGACAACACGCGGATGCCGACGGCGATGAGGATCAGGTTGGCGATCATCTGCACCGAGACCACGACCCGTGCCGGTTGGGTGACGGCGGCGATGTCACCGAAGCCGACGGTCGCGAACACGGTCAGGCAGAAGTAGAGGGCGTCGATCCGGGTCAGTGGCTCGTCGAAGCTGCCGGCGCTCACCACCGACATCCGGAAGTACACCGTCGCGAACAGCATGAGGTAGAACGCGACCACGGTCGTGAGCGCCTCGATCGCCTGCGCCCCGGGATATTCGGAGGCCATGATCCGGCGGAGCTGCCACCAGCCCAGGGCGACGACCACGAGAAGCCCTGCGGCAAGCGCCACCGCGGCGGACAGGTCGCCGACGTGGTCGAGGGGCACGAGGAAGTAGACGAGCAGCAACCCCACCGTGGTCAGGGACGGACGAGCCAGGGCGTAGAAGACGATCCGCCACCGGTCCCGTCGCGACAGCGGTTCGGGTCGACCGGAAGCGTCGTCCGGCGGGCTCGGCGACCCTGCCGCTTCGACCATGGCGCCACCTGATTTCCGCGAGCGTGGGTGACCAGCAACGCAACGGATTCAGGGTAGGCGACTCCCCGGCACCTGGTAGCGGTGTCGAGGAAACCCTGGGAAATGCGCTCGCGACGGGTCTTCGCTGATCAACCCGATCGAATGCCGCCACCGGAAATCGACCTGTTCCTCCAGCGCGGACGATAGCGTCGACTCAACCGTGAACGGGGTGTCGCCGACCGCACCGGAGGGAGCGAGAATTGACCGAGATCGAGGGAATTCGCCCGGACGTGCCGCCGAGCGGCCCGGGCTGCGTGGACTGCGACTCGGACGGCGGGTGGTGGGTGCATCTGCGGCGCTGCGCCGAGTGCGGGAACATCGGTTGCTGCGACTCATCACCGGGACAACACGCGACGGCGCACGCCGCTGCGAGCGGGCACCCTTTCATCCAGAGCTACGAACCCGGTGAGGACTGGTTCTGGAACTACCGGACCGAGCAGATGTACGAGGGGCCGGAGTTGGCACCGCCGCGACATCATCCTCTAGACCAACCCGTCCCCGGCCCCGCGGGCAGGGTCCCGGCGGACTGGGAATCCCGCATCCACTAACGCCTGGTCGTGCGCGGTTTCGGTGGCCACAGCTACCGGAGACACGCACGAGCGCGGGGGTCAGGGGGTGGACCCACGCAGAGCGGGTGAGTTCAACAGGCCCGCGTGGTACCGCTCGGTCACGTTCGGATGGGCGCGCAGCCGGGACTTGAGCGCGTTCAGGCCGTACACCGAATGCAGGGTGCCGCCGTGTTCGTCGGTGCCGACGCCGCGGGCGTTCGCCGCGAGCTCGGGCGGCAGCGGGACGGTCGGCAGTTCCTTGTCGAGCCCGGGGTTGAGGAAGAAGGGCAGCGAGATCCGGTCGGTGCCGGGTTCCGGCGGCAACACCCGGTGCGCGGTGGCCTCGAGGTAACCGCCGGTGGCCAGTTCGAGCAGTTCCCCGATGTTGACGATGAAGCAGCCCGGTTGCGGAGCCACGTCGATCCAGGTGCCGTCGCGGTCGACCTGGAATCCGGTGCTGCCCGGTTCCGGATACAGCAGGGTGAGGACGCCGACGTCTTTGTGGCTGCCGACGCCCTGCCCGGTGACCGACCGGTCGTGACCGGGATACCGGACGATCTTGAGCAGCGGATCGGGATCGGCGAAGGCGTCGTCGAAGAAGTCGGCGGGGGCACCGAGCGACTCCGCCCAGGCGCGCAGCAGGACGATCCCGACGGCCTGCGCCTGGTCGATCCACCGCAGCGCGAGCTCCCGCAGCTCGGGCAGCTGCGCCGGCCACAGGTTCGGACCGTGCAGCACCTCCCACGGCTTCGCAGGATCGATCTCGGTGACGGCCGCACGTTCGGGCCCGATGTCGATCTGCTCGCGCCAGTCGACGTAGCCCTGGGTGCGTTCCCCACCGATGCGGGTGTAGCCGCGGAACTGCGGCGAATGCGAGTTCTCGATCTCGAGTTTCGCGGCATCGGGCAACGCGAAGAACGCGCGGGCCGCGGTGATGAGGTCCGCGGCGAGCGCCGGATCGATGCCGTGGCCGGCCAAGTGGAAGAACCCGATCTCGTGGGTCACCGTGCGGAGCCGGGTGAGCAGATCCGCGCGGGCCTCGGCTCCGCGGTCGAGGTCCGCGAGGTCGATCACGGGCAGCGTGGTGGTCGCCGACATGACGTTGAGTCCTTTCCGAAGCCGCACGAGTACGCGACCCCGATTCGAGCAACAGCAGCCGAACTCGGGACATTCCGCGGGTCGGGGGCGGTCACGGCTCCACGGCGTCCCGGCCGCGAGGTGTCGCCACCGCCGCCGCGATCGCGGCCACAGCGATCGTGACGAGCGCCCCCAGAACCAGGGCGGCGGCGTCGGCCCGCGACAGCAGGCCCCCGGCGAGGCCGATCGCGACCGCCGCCAGCGGGATCCCCAGCTGGGTCGCCGACAGCGCGCCGAGCGCGACCGGCTGACCGGTGACGCGCGGCACGAGGTGCACGAGCACCGCGACCGCGCCGAGCGCCAGGCCCAGCCCGATCCGGGACGGATCCTCCGCCAGCGCCCGGACGTCGATGGACGCCCCGATCCACACGTAGAAGACGGGGGCGAAGAACCCTTCGGTGACCGCGAACAGCTGGCCGGCGAGCCGCCGCGGTTCCCCGACCCCGGCGACCGCGAGCCCGAGCGCGAACCCGGCGAGCATCACCGACACGTGCGTCCACACCGCGAGGGCACCGAGCCCGAACAGCACCGCCAGGCTTACCCGCAGTTCGACGGCGAGCTTGCGGTCCTTGGACACGTTGTGGACGCGGCGCTGCACGCCGGTGCGGTCCAGCTGCCGTAGCACGAGGAACACCACCGCCGCGCACGCGATCACCGCGAGCGAGCCGAGCCCGGCGCGCAGCGCTGCGGGCGGGTCGATGACGAGCGGCAACGCGACGATGCAGACGGTGTCGGCGACCGCGACCTGCACGAGCAGCGCCAGCAGTTCGTGCCCGCCGATTTCGGACGCGTCGACGATCGGCAGGACCAGCGCCGCCGACGACGACGCCAGCAGCACCGCGAACAGCGCCGCGTGCGGCGCATCGAACAGCCACGCGAGCCCCGCCCCGGCGGGCACTGCGACCGCACCGACGAGCGCGGCCCGCGCGATCCCCCGCCGCAGCGCCGGACGCAGCCGGGCGTCGCGGATCGGCACGTGGGTGCCGGCGAGGAACATCACCAGCGCGAAACCCACCTGCGCGACCGCGTCGAGGGTCGGTTCACTCGCGTCGATCCAGCCCAGGCCGCTGACTCCGACGACGACCCCGGCGAGTAACTCGCCGAGCACGAGGGGCAACCGGACACCGCTGGGGGCCGCGGGCAGCGACCCGACGATCGCGACCACCATGACGAGCGCGAGGCTCGCGAACATCGCCGCTACCGCCCGTTCAGCGCCGGGACGGGAAGTGCTTGATGATCCCTTCCTGGACCACGGTGGCGACGAGTTCGCCGTCCAGATTGAAGTAGCGGCCGGTGGCCAGGCCGCGCGATCCGGCGGCGACCGGGGATTCGGTGGCGTACAGGTGCCACTGGTCGAACCGCGGCGGCCGATGGAACCAGATGGAGTGGTTCGCGGTCGCCGCGAAGATCCGGTCCAGACCCCAGGACAGTCCGTGCGTGGTGAGGATCGAATCGAGGACGGTGGTGTCGGAGCTGTAGCCGAGCGCGGCGACGTGCAGCAGCGGATCGTCCGGCAGTTCCCCGTCGGTGCGCATCCACACCCGGTTGTGGTTGAGCTTCTCGCCGGTGCCCTTGAGGATCCACGCGGGATCGTTCGCGTACCGCATGTCGATGGGTTTGAGGGCGTTCACGAAGCCGGGCAGGTGCTCCTCGTAGCCTTCGAGATGGTCACCGATGGGCGGCAGCGCCTCCGGGTACGGCACCTCGGGGACCGTCACCGCGTGTTCGAGTCCCTTGCCCCATTTCTGGTAGGCCGCGAGCATGACGAATAGTTCCTCGTCGCCCTGATAGGCGGTGACCATGCGATTGGCGAAGTCGCGCCCGTCCCGGTGCCGCGCGACCCGGTATTCGATGGGTTCCTCGACGTTGCCACCGCGGATGAAGTGGGCGTTGAGCGCGTGGATCGGCCGGTCACCGGTGGTGCGGCCGGCGGCGACGAGCGCCTGTGCCACGAGCTGTCCGCCGAAGGTCCGCAGACCGGTCTGCGGCGGGTGTGCTCCACGGAAAACGTCCTCCTCGGTCTGCTCGAGATCGAGCAGACCGAGGAGGACGTCGAGGTCCGTCGCCTCGATACCTGTCAACGAGTGTCCTTCTCCCCCAGCCTGTGCACGTGGATCAGGTTCGTCGAGCCGGAACGTCCCGGAGGGGCACCGGCCACGATCACCACGAGGTCGCCACGCTGGTAGCGACCCAACGACAGTAGCGCCGCGTCGACCTGTTCGACCATCTGATCGGTGGTCTGCATCGGTTCGACGGAGAACGTCTCGGTACCCCAGGTCAGCGCGAGCTGATTGCGGATGGCAGGGACCGGGGTGAACGCGAGCAGCGGCAGGTGGGTGTGCAGGCGCGCGAGCCGGCGCACGGTGTCGCCGGACTGGGTGAACGCGACCAGGGCCTTGGCATCGAGGCGCTCGCCGATGTCGCGGGCCGCGTAGGAGATGACACCGCGCTTGGTGCGGGGCACGTGGGTCAGGGCGGGCACCTCCGTCGAATCGGACTCGACGGCCGCGATGATGCGGGCCATCGTCCGGACCGTCTCGACGGGGAACTTGCCGACCGAGGTTTCGCCGGAGAGCATCACCGCGTCGGCGCCGTCGAGCACCGCGTTGGCGACGTCGGAGGCCTCGGCGCGGGTGGGCCGCGAGTTCTCGATCATCGACTCGAGCATCTGCGTGGCGACGATGACCGGCTTGGCGTTCTCACGGGCGATCTGGATCGCCCGCTTCTGCACCAGCGGCACCTCTTCGAGCGGCAGTTCGACGCCGAGGTCGCCGCGGGCGACCATCACCGCATCGAACGCGAGGACGACGGCTTCGAGGTTCTCGATCGCCTCGGGCTTCTCGAGCTTGGCGATGACCGGGACCCGGCGGCCGACACGGTCCATCACCTCGTGCACGAGTTCGATGTCGGCGGGCGAACGCACGAACGACAGGGCAATGAAGTCGACACCGAGCCGCAGCGCGAATTCGAGGTCCTCGATGTCCTTCTCGGACAGGGCGGGCACGGAGATGTTCATCCCCGGCAGCGACACGCCCTTGTTGTTGCTGACCGGTCCGCCTTCGGTGACGCGGCAGACGACGTCGTTGCCCTCGACCGCTTCGACGACGAGCCCGACCTTGCCGTCGTCCACGAGCAGACGGTCGCCGGGGACGGCGTCCTGCGCGAGTTCCTTGTACGTCGTCGAGACCCGGTCGTGGGTGCCGTCGACGTCGTCGACGGTGATCCGCACGACCTCACCGTTGGCCCATTCGGTGCGGCCCTCGGTGAAGCGGCCGAGGCGGATCTTCGGTCCCTGCAGGTCGGCGAGGATGCCCACGGCGTGTCCGCTGGCTTCGGCCGCCGCGCGGACCCGGTTGTAGTGGGCCTCGTGCTCCGAGTGTTCTCCGTGGCTGAAGTTGAGTCGGGCCACGTCCATGCCGCCTGCGACGAGTTCCTTGAGGACCTCGGGGTCGGCGGTGGCGGGGCCCATGGTGCAAACGATCTTGGTGCGTCGGGTCACGGGTCGAGCCTAGTCCCCCGACAGCGGGGTGACGACCGCGGTTGGAGGGCGCTGGAACCCAACTCGCGCGTAACTTACGACAACCCGCCGCACGGGACGGGTAGCGCGCTGCTCGTGTGAATTGCGCCACTCCTGGCGGCACTCGATTCGGTGCCTGTGGTTCCGGCCGATGCCCTCAGCCCGTGGTCAGCACTCGCGAATCCGGGGTGACCGGTGCGGGCAACCGGGACCGGCCGGTCAGATAGATGTCGACGCCGCGCGCGGCCGCGCGGCCCTCGGCGATCGCCCACACCACGAGCGAGGCGCCGCGGTGCGCGTCTCCGCACACGAACACTCCCGGTTCGTCGGTCTGCCAGTCGGCGCCGCAGTCGAGGGTGCCGCGTGCGGTGGTCGCGGGGCCGTCGTCGACCAGCCTTCCGGGTCGCACCCCGTCGAATCCGATGGCGAGCAGCGCGAGATCGCACGGGATCTCGAATTCCGGGCCCACCCGGGTGCGGTGTGCGTCGACCTCGGCGACCACCAGTGCCCGCAGCCGGCCGTGGTCGTCGCCGACGAACCGTTGCACGCCGACCTCGAAGCGTCGTTCGCCGCCTTCGGCGTGCGCCGGCGTGGTGCGCAGCACCCACGGGACGAGCGGCCACGGACTGCGGTTCTCGTCGCGGGTGTCGGGGGGCCGGACGCGGTAGTCGAGCTGGGTGATCGACGCGGCGCGGTGGCGGTGCGCGGTGCCGAGGCAGTCGGCGCCGGTGTCGCCGCCACCGATTATCACGACCCGGCGTCCAGCCGCGTGGATCGGGGTGGGGCCGTCGCCTTCGCAGTCGTGGTTGGCCGCGACCAGGTAGTCCATGGCCTGGTGCACGCCGGACAGGTCACGGCCGGGCAGGTCCATGTCGCGGGTGGCGCCCGCGCCGACCGCGAGGACCACCGCGTCGAAGTCGGCGCGCAGGCGGGCGAGGGTGGGGTCGGTGCCGACCTCACAGCCGGTGCGGAACCGGGTGCCTTCGGCGCGCAGTTGCGCGATACGACGGTCGATCAGCGCCTTGTCCATCTTGTAGGCCGGGATGCCGTAGCGGAGCAGCCCGCCGAGCCGGTCGTCGCGTTCGAACACCGTCACGGCGTGTCCGGCGCGGGTGAGCTGCTGCGCGGCGGCCAGCCCCGCCGGACCGGAGCCGACGACCGCGACCGAGCGTCCGGTGCGGTGCCGCGGCGGTTGCGGGGTGACGGTGCCGTCGGCGAAGGCGTGGTCGGCGATGGCCATTTCGATCTTCTCGATGGTGACGGCCGCGGCGGGATCGGACAGCGCCAACACGCAGGCCGATTCGCACGGCGCCGGGCAGATGCGCCCGGTGAACTCGGGGAAGTTGTTGGTCGCGTGCAGGCGGCGGGAGGCCTCGGCCCACAGGTCACGGCGCACCAGATCGTTCCATTCCGGGATGAGGTTGCCGAGCGGGCATCCGGCGCTGCCGGAGTGACAGAACGGGATGCCGCAGTCCATGCAGCGGGTGGCCTGGTCGCGGATGAGGCGGTCGTGTTCGGCGGCTGCGATCGGCACGGCGATCTCCGCCCAGTCGCGGGTGCGCTCCCCGACCGGCCGGTGCGGGGGTTCGATCCTGCGGTACCGCAGGAAGCCGCGCGGGTCAGCCACCGCCGGCTCCTGCGGTGGCGGGTTCGCTGCGCTGCTCGGCGGCCCGCACCCGCGCGTAGTCGACCGGCAGGATCGTGGTGAATCGCGCTGCGGCGCAGGGCCAGTGGACGAGCAGTGCGGCGGCGATCGGGGATCCGGTGCGGTCGCGGTGGGCGGCCAGCAGTTTCCGCAGCGGCTCGAGGTCGCCGGGTTCGACCGCGGTCAGGTGCACCGAGTCCCGGTTGACACGGACCGGGGCGAGGTCGAGCACGTGCGCGAGACCACCGGACATGCCGGCGGCGAGGTTGCGCCCGGTGGCGCCGAGGATCACCACCCTCCCACCGGTCATGTATTCGCACGCGTGGTCGCCGGCGCCCTCGCACACGGCGTCGGCGCCGGAGTTGCGCACCGCGAAGCGTTCGCCGACGCGTCCGCGCAGGAACACCTCCCCGCTCGTCGCGCCGTACAGCAGGGTGTTGCCGGCGATGATCTGCGTGTGCGCCGCGAAGTGGGCGGTCGGGTCGGGTCGCACGACGACACGTCCGCCGGACAGCCCCTTGGCGACGTAGTCGTTGGCGTCGCCGGTGACGGTGATCGTGATGCCGGGCGGGAGGAACGCACCGAGGGACTGGCCGGCGCTGCCGCGCAACTCGACGCGGACGGTGTCGTCGGGCAGGCCGGCCCGCCCGTGGCGGGCGGCGATCTCGGCGCCGAGCCGGGTACCGACGGTGCGGTCGGTGTTGCGCACGCGCGCCTCGATCCGCACCGGGCGGGAGCCGGTGAGGGCATCGGCGGCCGCGGAGATGAGACGGTCGTCGAGGGTCTCGCCGGCCGGGGGCGCGGCGGGCCGGGTGCGGCGGCGCTGCGGCGGCCCGCCGCTCGCGTCGACCGGCGGCACGAACAGCGGCGAGAGGTCCAGTCCGGCGGCGCGCCAGTGCGCGAGGGCGGCGGTGGGTTCGAGCAGATCGACGCGGCCGATCGCGTCGTCGAGGCTGCGCAACCCGAGTTCGGCGAGGCGGCGGCGCACGTCCTCGGCGACGAAACGGAAGAACTGTTCGACGTATTCGGTTCTGCCGGTGAATTTTTCGCGCAGCTCCGGATTCTGGGTGGCGATCCCGACGGGACAGGTGTCGAGGTGGCAGACCCGCATGAGGATGCAGCCGAGCACGACGAGCGGCGCGGTCGCGAAGCCGTATTCCTCGGCACCGAGCAGCGCCGCGACGAGCACGTCGCGGCCGGTGCGCAGCCCGCCGTCGCATTGGACGGTGATGCGGTCGCGCAGGCCACCGAGCACGAGGGTCTGCTGGGTTTCGGCGAGCCCGATCTCCCACGGGGTGCCCGAGTGGGCGAGCGCGGTGAGCAACGCCGCGCCGGTGCCCCCGTCCTGGCCGGAGATCAGCACCACGTCGGCGTGCCCCTTCGCGACACCGGCCGCGACGATGCCGACCCCGACACCGCTGACGAGTTTGACGTGGATGCGGGCCCGCGGGTTGGCGCAGCGCAGGTCGTGGATGAGCTGGGCGAGATCCTCGATCGAATAGATGTCGTGGTGCGGTGGCGGCGAGATCAAGCCGACCCCGGGGGTGCTGTGCCGGGTGCGGGCGATCCACGGATACACCTTTCCGCCGGGAAGTTGCCCTCCCTCACCGGGTTTCGCTCCCTGCGCCATCTTGATCTGCAGGTCGGTGGCGTCGGCCAGGTACTCGGCGGTGACCCCGAATCGTCCGCTGGCGATCTGCTTGACCGCACTGCGGCGCAGCGGATCCCCGAGCCGGTCCGGGTCCTCCC
>NZ_JALPTB010000065.1 GCF_023218075.1 Rhodococcus sp. HM1
GGTCGGGTGGCCAGTCCTTTCAAGCCCCACTCGAGAGTTGGGCAACCAATCATCAGCCTCGCCCGGCCCGCCCGGGTTACAGCACAACGTAACTCTCACGAAGTAACTGCACCTACGAACTTAAGGATCCACCATGGATCGCTACCTGAAGATTCATCAGGCCCGCACGGCCGACCCCACCCCCTACGAAGTCAAGCTCGCCAAGGCGATCGAAGAGGTCTTCGGATCGGGAGTCCACCACCTCGAGGGACTCGTCAAGGGACTCAACGACTCCGGCATCCACGGACCCGACGGGGCCGAGTGGACCCCCGAGTCGTTCACCGCCGAGATGCACCGGATCGGAGCCTGACCATGGTGAATCGACTGCGCCGCACCCCGAAGACCGCCGACGAGATCTTCGCGACCGGCATGCGCGACCAGTGGCACGCGGTGTGCCCGTCGGACTTCGTCGAACGCGGCGGCATCCGCAAGATGCGCCGCCTCGGCGAGGACTGGGTGCTCTACCGCGCATCCGACGGCACCGTGCGCATGCTCGAGGACCGCTGCCCACACCGCGGTGCCCCGCTCTCGCAGGGCGTGCACCTGGGCGATCGCCTCGCGTGCCGCTACCACGGCGTCGAGGTCGACGGTACCGGCACCGTCGCGAAGGTCCCCGGCATGCCCGGCTGCAACCTCGAAGGCAAGAAACTCGTCTCGTCGCTGCCCGTCCGCGAGGTCGGCGGGGCGATCCTCGCCTGGTTCGGCACCGATCCCGACGCCGAACCGGGTCCGCTCGAACTTCCGGACCCGCTTGTGGACGAAGATGTTTCGGCATTCCTGTGCTACGCGGAGTGGGAGGCGCCGTGGCGCTTCGCGCTCGAGAACCTGCTCGATCCCATGCACGGCGCGTTCCTGCACCACGAATCACACTCGATGTTCGGGGGTGAAACCTCGGCCCGCTTCCGGATCCGGGAGACCGACCGCGGCTTCTTCTTCGAGAAGACCGACCAGCGCGGCGTGAACTTCGACTGGGTCGAGTACTGCCGCACCGGCGCCGACTGGGTCGACCTCGAGATCCCGTACCCGCCGACCGCGGGTCCCGGCGGACCGTTCGGCATCGTCGGCATGGGCACCCCGATCGACGCCGACACCACCGCGGTCTTCTTCTGGCGCTATCGCCGGGTCCAGGGCTGGGAACGCGACGTGTGGCGCTTCCTCTACCGCACCGTGCTCGAGGAACGGCACTGGGAGGTGCTCGAGCAGGATCGGGTCATGCTCGAGGGGATGGCTCCCGACGCCGATGCGGCCGAGAACCTCTACCAGCACGACCTCGGTGTCATGCGGTTGCGCCGGCTGTACCGGGCGCGCGCGGAGGAGCTGGCCGCAGCCACGGCCGAATCCTGATCCGGAGGACGGCACGCCCGAGGTGGAGGATTCTTCACCCCCGGGTGGCTGTCCGACATCTCGATCGCTCCCCACACTCGGTGGTGTCAGGGCCGCTCACTGCGGTGGCGGCACCAGGGGAATCGAGATCCGGAGCAGGAACGAATGCCTTTCATCGAGTTGCGGGACGGCCGCTGGGTGCGCAAGACGGAGGTCGGCCTCCGGCAATTGGCGCCCGACGGTGCGGGTTCGTTGCCGAATCTGCTGATGCGGCAGTTCAAGACGACGACCAGATTCCAGGTACTGGACACATTTCGCTACACCCCGGCCGTGGACGAGGACGATTGGCAGGACGCCCCGGCCGTCGAGAACGGCGAACAGCTCGAGGTGCGGGCGCAGTCGACGTCGGATCTGGCATCGATCCCACCGTGCCTGTGGGGACTCATCGCGAGCTACGGCGGTCACACCATGCCGGCCCTGCTACACGACACCCAATGCGCCGCCGCGAGGGACGTAGGCAAGACCGACGCCATGCGCGCCCGGGCCATGAGACGACGAGCCGATGCGCGGTTCCGCAGCACTCTCCGCCACGAGTCGGACGCGGGCGTCGTCACGCAGTGGATCATGTGGTCGACCGTTCGGGTGTTCGCGTCCCCACCCTATGCGCTGCTCGTCCTGCTGTTCGCGCTGGTGTTGTGGGGGCGGGTCGCGACAGCCGCCGTCCCCGCACTCCCGGGTGCCGGCGTCGCGGCGGCGGCGTTTCTTCCTTGTCTCGCAGCGGTTTTCATCGGAGCCGGCCTTGTCAGTCGAGAGGCGGCGCCGCCCGGTGCGCCCGGCACACCGGGGAAGAATTATCGCGAGGCCGTGCGGGAGAATCTGACGGCGGCGATGATCGTGACTCTGATCCTGCCCACCATTCTTCCCATGCTGCTGTCGACGCTGCTGACGCGAATCCTGCTGATGCTCGCCGACGTCATCGGATTCGTTGTCGACGCGATCTGTGCGACGCTCGGCCGCCCGCCGGTGTCGGGTGGGCCCGAGTATCCGGTCATCGAGTCGCCGGCACGAGCCGAATGAGAAACCGACGAGCGCGCCTGCACCGTCTCCGGTGCGGGCGCGTTCTGTTGTGTCCCAGGTGTTTTCCGTCTCGCTGCGGGGCGGCCGTCATTCCCCGTCGTGCCGGATGATGGAGTGCTCGAGTTTGCGGAGGAGTCCGGCGAGAGCGGCCTGGTCGGCGCCGGACAGACCCGCGAGCATGCGCGCCTCGTTCTCGAAGTGGGCGACGGCGATCTCGTCGATCAGCTTCTTGCCCTCGTCGGTGAGCTGCGCGTGCACGATCCGGCGATCCTCCTCGTCGCGCTCGCGCCGGACGAGACCGGCCTGGACGAGGCGATCGATGCGGAGGGTGATCCCACCGGTGGTCACCAGCGAACTCTCGGCGAGCTGACCCGAGGTCATCCGGTACGGTTCGCCCGCGCGGCGCAGGGCGGCGAGCACGTCGAAGGAGGCCATGTTGATGCCGTACTCGTCGAAGACGCGTCCGATGGCGCTCTGGTACCGCAGATACGTGCGGTGCAGGCGCCCGAGCACCTCGAGGGGGGTCACGTCGAGGTCGGGCCACTGGCGAGCCCACTGACTCACGATGTCGTCGACGGCATCGTGTTCCGGAACGGTGTCGCGCCCCACGTGGCCTCCTCGTGTTCGCCGTCGTCACGCTCGGTTGTTGAGCGCAAAGGCAATGATCACGATACGGCCTGCGTGGGGCGCGGGGAATGCGGGATCAGGCGCGATGGGTGGCGACCGCCTCGATCTCGACGGTGGCGCCGTAGGGGAGTGCGCTGACCTCGACGAAGGTGCGTGCCGGCCGGGGTTCGGGGAACAGGCGCTCGAACTGCCGGTTCGCTTCCTCCCGCAGCGACAGGTCGGTGACGAAGTAGGTGAGCTTGACGACGTCGGAAAGCGTGCCGCCGACGACGGCGAGCCGGTCGGTCATCCGGTCGATGGCGGCGTCGAGCGCCTCGGTGCGGCCTCCGACGGCCGCACCCTCCGCGTCGATCGACAGGGCACCCGAGACGAAGACGAGGTCGCCGGCGACATATGCGGGGCTGTAGGGGTGCTGGGGGCTGACAGCGGTGAGGGACATGGAATCTCCGGGGTCGGAAGACGGGGTCGAATATATCTTAGCGCTCAACTAATGGGATGGAAAGGGGTCGCCGCCTGTCGACGGTGCGCCGGACGGCGCCTTGCTCACACAGGCTCACAACAGTCGACGAGAAATCCGATACTCGGTAATACTCTCCGATTCTTCCTGTTGTCCTGCTGCGTGTCTCGGAAAGAGCGGGATCGGCACGCATCGCAAGGGTCGGTCACCGCGCCGGCACACACCCCGACCCGGTCGGGACGCGGACCGAACCGAATCTGTCGGTGCCCGACGCTACGGTCGGAGCCGCGGTCGAGCAGGACGAGATGTTTCCGGGCAGGAACCGATCGACGACGACACGGGGCGGGGGGTGAACGGATGAGCAACACCGCACCGATGGGCCGGCGCCCGTTCGCGTTCGCCACCCGCCCGTACGCGGCGGTCGACGACAGCACCGGCGAGCAGATCGGACTCGACGACCTCGATATTCGCATCGCATGGCTGCTCGACCTGATCACCGGAGCCGAAACCGAACTGCTCACCCGACTGTGGCAGCCGACCACCTTCGACACCCTGGCCGCCGGCCGTGACCGCGACGGCCGGGCACTGCCCAGGCACGGGCACGTCGCGGCGGCGCGGCTGGGCTGGACCCCCACCTACCCCGACGGGGTGTACGTGCCGTCGCGGGTGACGCGGGTGGTCACCGCCCAGGCCACCGCGACCCTGCGGACCCTGGCGTATCGGGATGCGGCGATCGCGTCGCTGTCGGCCCGGTTCGATCCCGTCACCGGACGCATCGCCGCACCGGAGTGTGCTGCGGAGTATGTGCCGGCGGGGTTCGCGCGGGGTGTGCGCCGTCAACTGCTCGCGCGGACCCGCCGGAGTAGTGAAACGGACTCGGGGGCCGTGCAGTCCCCACGGGTGCGGATCACCGACCTGCAAACCCCACCGCGGGTCGGTGCGATGGCCCGGCTCTCGGCCGCCGACACCCAACTCGCCCGGCTCACCGTCACCGGCGACATCATGGTGCTGACGGTGAAGCTGCCCACCACCGCCGCCCCGACCGGGCGGGCGGGCGCAGTGGCGCCCGGTGCGGATGACCGCCGCGCTCCCCCCGCACCTGACCGGCCGGGCGATCACGCAGTGGCATCTGCCGACCCTGACCTTCGCCGGGCGGGGTGTGCTGCTGCGGTGCGCCGCCACCGAAGCCGTCCCCGCCGGTGACCTCGCGGCGGGCACGGTCGCGGTGGGGGTGGATTGGTCACCGGCCACCCTCGGCGCGGCGGCGATTGTCGCGGAACGCCCGGATGGGTTGGTGTCGGATTTTCGGGGCTACAGCTACGACGATCGCGGACTCGGCATCACACTGGCCCGCCTCCAGAAGGAAGGCCAATTCCTGCACCGCAAGGCCGCCCGGCTGCGCCGGCTCGCCGAGACCGCACCGCCCCGGGTGCGGGCGGAGCTGGAGGCGAAAATCGCGGTCCTCGACGGGCATCGCCTCGCGATCGGTGCCAAACGCGGGAAGATCAACCGAGAGCTCGCGTTTCATTTCGCCCGCCAGATCGCCGACTACGCCGCTGCGGCGGAGGCGACGGTGATCGCGGTGGAGGACCTGACCACCCTGGAGGCTCGCGGGCGCGGCCGGCGAAACAACAATCGGGCGGCGCAGTCCGCCCGCCGTCGGGCCGCCGATGCCCTGACGCACACCGCGGCCCGGGTGGGTGTGGTGGTGGTGTCGGTGCCCGCGCGGGGATCGTCGGCACGGTGTCCGGGCTGCAACGAACCACTGACCCGCCCCGGTGGCTATCACACGGCATGGTGCGAGGCGTGCAAGGTGGGTGGGAATCGTGATCATGTGGCGGCGGTGAACCTCGCCACACGGGCATTGTCGGGACGCAGCAGAGCGGTCCGCACCCGCAGTGGGAGCGTCGAGATCCGGACCGCGGTGCACGCCCCGGTCCGGAAATGCCGGGACAAGACCGGTCCCACCCCGCGCAGGCCTCGGCATCGCCGGGTCCGCCGCAGTGTTCCTGCCGCGACACCCCCGAAGGGGGTGACAGAGTCGAGGAGTTGTCCTGCACCCGAAGCGTCGGTGTGGGACACGGTCGAGCCCGCAACATCGCACGATGGTGTGGTGGGTAACCGTGAGAAACGTGGATCTTCACCGCCTGCCACGTCAGTGGCAGGAAGTATCAGATTTACGTAGACGCTTACGGCTGCAGAAGATCGCAGTACCCGGGAAGATCTCCCCGCGCAGCGGGCTCCACTGGCCCCACTCGCGATCCAGATGCTCGGGCCACTCCGGTTCGACGATGTCGTACACCTCGAAACCCGCCGCCACGAGCTCCCGGAGCCGATCCCCGACGGTCCGGTGATGTTCGACGTAGGTCGGCACCCCGTCGTCGTCGACCTCCACGTACGGCGTGCGGTCGAAGTACGGGAACATCGCCACCAGTCCGCGCTCGCCCGGATCGTCCGGGAAGATCCACCGCATCGGATGATTCACCGCGAACACCCACCGTCCGCCCGGCCGCAGCACCCGCGCGACCTCGCGCATCACCCGCGCCGAATCCGCCACGAACGGCACCGCGCCGAACGCCGAGCACACGACGTCGAAACTCCCGTCCGCGAAGGGCAGCTCCTCGGCGCCGGCCTGCACGAGCGGCACCCGCGGCCCGCCGCGTTCCATCGCCGTCACGCCACGCGCCAGCATCCCGATCGAGATGTCCAGGCCGACCGCCCGGGCGCCCTGCCCGGCCAGCCACCGCGCACACGGCGCCGAACCGCATCCGACCTCGAGGACGTCCTTGCCGGCGACCTCCCCGAGCAGGTGCACATCACCCTCGTGCAGCCCCTCAGGGCACCACACGAACTCGCCCTCGCTGGAGTCCACGCCGAGGAACTCGCCGTGGGTGCGGTGATAGTCCTCGGCGTCGGCATCCCACCACATCCGGCTCGCACGTTCGCTCTCGCGCGACCCCACCCGCGCGCGGCCCGCCTTCGACGTGCCGAGGAGGGCATTCGCGGTCGCGTGGCGGTCGTCGGACGGGGAAACAGCGTCGGGCATGACCACAAGGGTAGGGGTGCGGGGATGCGCGCCCGACTCCAGCGCCACGCCCGCCGCTACGCCGGTGTGACGGGAGGGGCGATTGACACCTCAATGTGACAGCAAGCACACTCGTGTCTCGATCCGGTACCCGATCCCGGACGGGGGGGATTCGATCGTGGCTCGAGGAAGTACCGTCCGTCGCCGTCTGTCCTGCGCGCTGGCGCTGGCACTCGCACTGCCGGCCGGAGTCGCCGCGGCCGGCCCGCCCGCGCCGGACACGTCGGGGATCGTCCAGGAGGTCGGCGCGGTGGCAGCGACCGCGGCCACCCGCGCCGACTGCGGTCCGGACTCCCGGCCGGAAACCGGCCTCCAGGGCGACGTGCCCGCCGCCGACCGCGACAACGGACGCAGCACGCAGGGTTATGCCTGCAACATCACCCGGATCGGTGGATTCCCCGGCGCGGGCGCCGGCATCGTGTCCGCGAGCTATGACCACTGCGCCTACCTGGGCAGCATCTTTCCCACCAGCCTCGCCGGTCCGGCGACCGGTGTGCAGGTTCTCGACGTGTCGGACCCGGCGAACCCGGTGCCCACCACCACCCTCACCGAACCGGCGATGCTCGCCGGCACCTGGGAGAGCCTCAAAGTCCATCCCGGCCGGAAGCTGCTGGTGGGCACCGGTGTTCCGCTGAACTTCGGGGGCGGGCTGATGTCGGTGTACGACATCTCCGACTGCGCGCATCCACGTTTGCTCAATCCGGGACCGGGCACCGACCTGCAGATGCCGCTGCCGATCACCGCGCACGAGGGCGGCTTCTCACCGGACGGACGGACCTACTGGTCCTCCGGCACCGAGGGGGTGCTCAGCGCCGTGGATCTGACCGACCCGACGACCCCGCGGGTGATCTGGCAGGGCTGGATCGGGCTGTCCGGCCACGGATTCGGCATCAGCCCCGACGACAACCGCCTGTACCTGTCGAACAACTTCGGTGGCCTCACCGTCCTCGACACCGCCGCCGTGCAGCGCCGGGACCCGAATCCGCAGGTGGTTCAACTGGCCAAGATGGCGTGGACGGACGGCTGGGCCACCCAGCACAGCATCCCGGTCACCTACGACGGCCACCCCTACCTGTTCACCGTCGACGAGGCCGGATCCGGCGGGGTCAAGCTCATCGACGTCGCCGACGACGCGAACCCGCGGATCGTGCACTCGATCAAGCTCGAGATCAACCTGCCGGAGCACATCGACAGCCAGGTCGCATCCGGGATGGGCGGCTCGGCGTTCGCGTACGAATCGCACTACTGCGCGGCCGACCGTCCCGCGAACCCGACCGCGCTGGCGTGCGGCTGGATCTCGTCCGGCATCCGCGTGTTCGACGTCCGCGACCCGTTCGACGTGCACGAGATCGCGTACTACAACCCGCCGGCGATGACCGGCCGCAACCTCGACCGCCCGAACTCGTCGCACGCGTGGGCGTCGCTGATCGGAGTCCCGGTGCTCAGCGCCCCCGCGGTGCTGCAGGCCGTGATCGGCGGGCAGTTCGACCTTTCCCAGGCGCAGTCGAGCCGCAGCGGCATGGTCGTCGGCGGCGACCTGTCCGCCGACTGGTGCCTGTCGCCACCGGAATGGCGCGGCAACGACCTGTGGGTCGGCTGCTCGGACAACGGGTTCCTGACGCTGCGTCTGAGCGAGGACGTCTACACCCCGCCCGCGAACCAGCAGTCCACGATCGGGTCGTGAACGCAGCAACCGCGCTGCGCGGACTCGCGGCGGTGTCGATGGCGGTGTTCCTGCTGGTGATCGGGGCGGCGCTGCGGCCGCTGGTGATCCCCGAAGCGCCCGCGCCGGCGGCCCCGGTGCTCGGACCCGTCGAGATCGGCTTCGTCCAGGACATGGCCGCCCACCACCAGCAGGGGCTGCAGATGACCGCGCGGCTGTCCCCGGACGTCGACCCGGCGGTGGCGACGCTGGCACGCAGGATCGAGCTGACCCAGCGCTACGAGCTCGGCATGCTGCTCGGCTGGCTGGAACTCGCCCAGGCCCCGCCCACCAACCCGCATCCGATGCAGTGGCACGACGGCGACCACGCCCACGCAACCGCGGCCGGGCCGGCCGAGAGACCGATGCCGGGGATGGCGACGCTCGACGAACTCGACGCCCTGTCCGCGGCGCGCGGCCGGGACGCCGAGGTGCTGTTCCTGCAGTTGATGCAGCGTCACCACGCCGGGGCCGTGGCCATGGCCCGGGCCGCCGACGGCCGGCTCACCGGCGGCGCGGTCGCGCTGTTCGCGCGCGGCGCGATGCAGGAACAGAGCAAGGAGGCGGGGTTGATGACGCTCATGCTCGAGCAGCGGGCGGCCGCCCCACTGGGCTGACCGCAGCTGGAAAGCGACTCCCGGCGCGGCGGCACGCGGTGCCGCGGCCCGATCCTGACCACGTTACCGGCGGCCGGGTTTGCCGGTGTAGCGCCCGTGCGCGTAGCCTTGACCACGCGAGTGTCCGCTGTTCGATCTTCACGGCTCGATCGGCGGGTATTCGTGGCGGAATCTCGTGTCGTTCACCACGGTGTGCGATCCGTCTGTCCGACCGAACATTGACCAACCGACTATCAACCCGTCCGGAGCAACTCAACACATGGCCTCCACCACCGTCACCTCGCCGCAGGTAGCCGTCAACGACATCGGCTCTGCCGAGGATTTCCTCGCCGCCATCGACGCCACGATCAAGTACTTCAACGATGGCGACATCGTCGAAGGCACCATCGTCAAGGTCGACCGCGACGAGGTGCTGCTCGACATCGGCTACAAGACCGAAGGCGTTATCCCGTCCCGCGAGCTCTCCATCAAGCACGATGTCGACCCCAACGAGGTCGTTTCGGTGGGCGATGAGGTCGAGGCCCTGGTCCTCACCAAGGAGGACAAGGAAGGCCGCCTGATCCTGTCCAAGAAGCGTGCGCAGTACGAGCGCGCCTGGGGCACGATCGAGGAGCTCAAGGAGAAGGACGAGGCCGTCAAGGGCACCGTCATCGAGGTCGTCAAGGGCGGCCTGATCCTCGACATCGGCCTGCGCGGCTTCCTGCCCGCCTCGCTCGTCGAGATGCGTCGCGTCCGCGACCTCCAGCCGTACGTCGGCAAGGAGATCGAGGCCAAGATCATCGAGCTCGACAAGAACCGCAACAACGTCGTTCTGTCGCGCCGCGCATGGCTCGAGCAGACCCAGTCCGAGGTCCGCAGCGAGTTCCTGCACCAGCTCCAGAAGGGCCAGGTCCGCAAGGGCTTCGTGTCCTCCATCGTCAACTTCGGCGCGTTCGTCGATCTCGGAGGTGTCGACGGCCTCGTGCACGTCTCCGAGCTGTCCTGGAAGCACATCGACCACCCGTCCGAGGTCGTCGAGGTCGGCAACGAGGTCACCGTCGAGGTTCTCGACGTCGACCTGGACCGCGAGCGCGTCTCCCTGTCGCTCAAGGCCACCCAGGAAGACCCGTGGCGTCAGTTCGCCCGCACCCACGCGATCGGCCAGATCGTTCCGGGCAAGGTCACCAAGCTCGTTCCGTTCGGCGCGTTCGTCCGCGTCGAGGAGGGCATCGAGGGTCTGGTCCACATCTCCGAGCTGGCCGAGCGCCACGTGGAGGTCCCGGACCAGGTCGTGTCCGTCGGCGACGACGCGATGGTCAAGGTCATCGACATCGACCTGGAGCGTCGCCGCATCTCGCTGTCGCTGAAGCAGGCCAACGAGGACTACACCGCCGAGTTCGATCCGTCGAAGTACGGCATGGCCGACAGCTACGACGAGCAGGGCAACTACATCTTCCCCGAGGGCTTCGATCCCGAGACCAACGAATGGCTCGAGGGCTTCGAGAAGCAGCGTGAGGAGTGGGAGTCCCGCTACGCGGAGGCCGAGCGTCGTCACAAGATGCACACCGCGCAGATCGAGAAGATGGCTGCCGACGAGGCCGCCGAGGCCGAGGCCGGCGTCTCCGGCACCAACTACTCGTCCGAGTCCGGCGCCGAGAGCGCGTCGGAGCCGGCCGGTGGTTCGCTGGCGAGCGACGCGCAGCTCGCTGCGCTTCGCGAGAAGCTGTCGGGCAACGCCTGACATCCGGTTCGTCGAACGGCCCCGCACCGATTTCGGTGCGGGGCCGTCCGCGTTCCCGGGGTGTGTGTTCCGGCGATTGCCCGGGCGCAGCCGGAAAACGCCGCGGCCCGCAGCTTCTCGTACGAGGGCTGCGGGCCGCGGCGTCGTGTGTGCGGAGGCCGACTTCAGTTGACGGCGGGGGTGGCCCACTGGGTGGGCAGCGCCGCGGCGCGTTTGCGCATCGCGGCCTGACTGTGCCGGGCGTTCGTCAGCAGCATGGTGAACCAGTTGCGACGGTGCGCGGCGAGAGCAGCGGCCACCTCGGGGATGAGGATGCAGTGCACGCCGTTCTCCATGCCGAGGCGATGCCGACCGGGCAGCGGTTGAGACGATTGCATAGCCTGCCTTCTCGGGGGTCGGGGATCCGTGGTCGGACGGTTCGCAACGACGATAACCGACGCATCGACCGGAGCCCGGCATTCCGCCGCAGGTCGGAGGGCGTGTTTCGCTCAGGCACCGAGTTGCGACCTCGCTGTGATCGCGTTGTGATCGCAGTGTGATTCGCCGGTAGGGCGACCCGGGGACGGCGTGCTCGGCCGCGCCGGGGAATACCTGCGAGGCGCCACCCCGTTCAAGTAGTTGACTGTTCAAATACATGACGGAGGTACGGCAGTGCAGTTCGGCATCTTCACCATCGGCGACGTGACCCGCGATCCCATCACGGGCCGCACGCCGACCGAACACGAACGCATCACCGCGATGACGAAGATCGCCCTCGCTGCCGAGGAGGTCGGACTCGACGTCTTCGCGACCGGCGAGCACCACAACCCGCCGTTCGTGCCGTCCTCACCGACCACGATGCTCGGCTGGATCGCCGCGAAGACCACGAGGCTGAAACTGTCCACCGCGACGACCCTCATCACCACGAACGACCCGGTCAAGATCGCCGAGGACTTCGCGATGCTGCAGCACCTGGCCGACGGCCGCGTCGACCTGATGCTGGGCCGCGGCAACACCGGCCCGGTCTATCCCTGGTTCGGCAAGGACATCCGGCAGGGCATTCCGCTCGCGATCGAGAACTACCATCTGCTGCGCCGGCTCTGGCGCGAACGCATCGTCGACTGGGAAGGACAGTTCCGCACCCCGCTGCGCGGGTACACCTCCACCCCGGCCCCGCTCGACGACACCCCGCCGTTCGTGTGGCACGGCTCGATCCGCTCCCCGGAAATCGCCGAGCAGGCCGCGTTCTACGGCGACGGCTTCTTCCACAACAACATCTTCTGGAACCGGGAACACATCCAGCAGATGATCACCCTGTACCGCACCCGATTCGAGCAGTACGGCCACGGCGCGTCCGATCAGGCCATCGTCGGCCTCGGCGGCCAGGTGTTCATGGACACCACCGAGAAGGAGGCCTTCCGCCGATTCCGGCCGTACTTCGACAACGCGCCCGTCTACGGGCACGGACCGTCGCTCGAGGACTTCTCCGCGACGACCCCGCTGACCGTCGGCACCCCGGAACAGGTCATCGAACGCACCCTCGGTTTCGCCGACTACGCGGGCGACTACCAGCGCCAGTTGTTCCTGATGGACCACGCGGGCCTGCCGCTCGACGTCGTCCTCGAACAGATCGAGATCCTCGGCCGGGAGGTCGTGCCGGTGCTACGCACCGAATTCGAGCGCCGACGGCCCGCGCACGTGCCCTCCGATCCGCCCACGCACCGCTCGCTGGTGGCGCAGGGCCCGGACTCGCCGCATCGCAGCGTGGCCCCGGCCCGGCTCGACCCGACGGTCTCCGGCGAGGCGGGTGGCCGATGAACCGGGACCCAGCGTCTCGGCGGTGACGCCGTAACTTTCGCCCGGTCGAATTTCCGGGACCACCACGATGATGCGAGACTGTCGGCGTGCTGAGATTGGGCTTGACCGGTGGAATCGGTGCCGGCAAATCGACCGTGTCGAAGGAACTCGTCGCGCTGGGGGCGGTGCTCGTCGACGCCGACGCCATCGCCCGGGAGATCGTCGCACCCGGAACCGACGGGCTCGCCGAACTCGTCGACGCCTTCGGTGACGACATCCTCCTGCCCGACGGATCGCTCGACCGTCCGGCCCTGGCGGCCAAGGCCTTCGCCAGCGACGAGGCGCGCGCGGTCCTCAACGCCATCACCCACCCGCGGGTGGGGCAGCGCACCGCCGAACTCGTCGCCGCGGCTCCCGCGGACGGAATTGTGGTGCAAGACATTCCGCTTCTGGTCGAGGGCGACATGGCGGCGATGTTCAACCTCGTCGTCATCGTGCACACCGACGAGGACGAGCGGATCCGCCGGCTCGTCGAACTGCGCGGCATGCCGGAGGCGGACGCCCGGGCCCGCATCGCGGCGCAGGCCAGTGACGACGAGCGCCGTGCCGTTGCGGACGTGTGGCTCGACAACAACGGCGACCCGGCCACGCTGATCAAGGCCGTCCGGGCGCTGTGGACCGAACGGCTGGTCCCGTTCGAGCGGAATCTGCGCACCCGCACCCCGGTGCGGGTCGGCCCGGAGCTGACCGCGTCCCGCGAGGACTGGCCGCAGCAGGCCCAGCGCCTGATCGCGCGGTTGGCCCTCGTCGCCTCGGGTACCGCCGTACGCATCGACCACATCGGTTCGACCGCGGTCCCCGGCCTCGACGCGGTCGACGTGCTCGACCTGCAGATCACCGTGCCCGATCTCGCCGCCGCGGACCGCCTGGCCGAACCGCTCGCCGCGGCCGGGTTCCCGCGCATCGCCCAGGTCGAACAGGAAGACCCGAAGCCGGCCTACGGTGCCGGCGGCGAGACCGATCCTGCGGTGTGGGCGATGCGCCTGCACGGCGGCGCCGACCCCGGCCGGCCCGTGCACGTCCACGTGCGGGTCGACGGGTGGCCCGGCCAGCAGTTCGCGCTGCTCCTGCGGGACTGGCTGCGCGCCGATCCGGAGGTCGCCGCCGAGTATGCGGACGTCAAGCGTGCCGCCGCGCAGGCCGCTGCCGGGCAGTCCGATCCGGTCGCGGCGGAAGCGGCGTACGACGAGGCGAAGGCACCCTGGTTCGATCGCGCCTACCACCGGGCGTGGGAGTGGGCCGAGGCCACCGGCTGGACCGCGTAGGACCCGGGGCGGCAGTCGGGGTCACCGCCAGGTGAGCGGCATCCCGCGCGAGGCGAGCCAGGCGTCGAGGTCGTAGCCGTGCGCGGCGATGCCGTCCACCGCGGCGAGCGCGATGTGCACGGCGCGCTCGGCGTCCTCGGGCTCGAGCAGGCCCGCCGCGACCCCGGCGAACAACTCGTCGACGTCCTCGACGGTGGTGCCCCGGCCCGTCCGCACCACCAGGTCCAGATAGTGATCGCGGGAATGCCACACCGATCCCTCGGCCCAGAAATCGCCCACGTCGATGTACCGGTCCTGGTCGCGTTCGGACCCGGGGCGGAAGTGGAAGATCGACACGCGCAGCCCCGGCTCGGGCAGCAGCCACGATTCGAGATAGCCGAACTCCGGATGATCCGCCGGCCGTGCCATGTACAGGCCCCACGGTTCGACCCGATACTCGTCGACCGGACGCACGAAACCCTTCGGGTCGGTGTTGGTGCGGGCGTCGACATCGAACGTCTCGGTCTTCACGTGGTGCAGCTTCGCGGCGGACATGGGGAGAACGCTACCGCCCGTGCTCCGGATGTCCGGGTATCGAAACCCGACGGTGTCGGTGGCACCGCCTACCCTGGTCTGCATGGCGTTCGCAAGTGAGCATCCGGTCGTCGCGCACTCCGAGTTCCGGCCCGTCGGCGAGATCGAACGGACCGCGGCCCGGTTCGAGGTGGTCAGCGACCACCAGCCGGCAGGCGACCAGCCGGCCGCCATCGACGAACTCGAGCGGCGGCTGAAGGCGGGGGAGAAGGACGTGGTCCTGCTCGGCGCCACCGGCACCGGCAAGTCGGCGAGCACCGCGTGGCTGATCGAACGGGTCCAGCGGCCCACCCTGGTGATGGCGCCGAACAAGACCCTCGCCGCGCAGCTCGCCAACGAACTGCGGGAAATGTTGCCGCACAACGCCGTCGAGTACTTCGTGTCGTACTACGACTACTACCAGCCCGAGGCGTACATCGCGCAGACCGACACCTACATCGAGAAGGACTCGTCGATCAACGACGACGTGGAACGACTGCGGCACTCCGCGACCTCGGCGCTGCTGTCCCGCCGGGACGTCGTGGTGGTCGCGTCGGTGTCCTGCATCTACGGCCTCGGTACCCCGCAGTCCTATCTGGACCGCTCGATCCAGCTCGAGGTCGGGGTCGAGGTGCCGCGCGACGCGCTCCTGCGACTGCTCGTCGACGTGCAGTACGACCGCAACGACCTCGCCTTCACCCGCGGCTCGTTCCGGGTCAAGGGCGACACCGTCGACATCATCCCCGCCTACGAGGAACTCGCCGTGCGCATCGAGTTCTTCGGCGACGAGATCGACGCGCTCTACTACCTGCACCCGCTCACCGGGGACGTCATCCGCAAGGTCGACTCCCTGCGGATCTTCCCGGCCACCCACTACGTGGCCGGTCCCGAACGGATGGAACGCGCGGTCCGCGACATCGAAGCCGAACTCGAGGAGCGCCTCGCCGATCTCGAGAACCGCGGCAAACTGCTCGAGGCGCAGCGGCTGCGGATGCGCACCCAGTACGACATCGAGATGATCCGGCAGGTCGGCTTCTGCTCGGGCATCGAGAACTACTCGCGGCACATCGACGGCCGCGCCGCCGGTTCCGCGCCCGCGACCCTCCTCGACTACTTCCCCGAGGACTTCCTGCTCGTCATCGACGAATCGCACGTCACCGTGCCGCAGATCGGGGCGATGTACGAGGGCGACATGTCGCGCAAACGCAACCTCGTCGAATTCGGGTTCCGGTTGCCGTCCGCCGTCGACAACCGGCCCCTGACCTGGGAAGAGTTCACCCAGCGCGTCGGCCAGACCGTCTATCTGTCCGCGACCCCGGGACCCTACGAGCTGGGGCAGGCCGGCGGCGAGTTCGTCGAGCAGGTCATCCGGCCCACGGGTCTGGTCGACCCGAAGGTGGTCGTCAAACCGACCAAGGGGCAGATCGACGACCTGGTCCACGAGATCCGGGAACGCGCCGACCGCGACGAACGTGTCCTCGTCACCACGCTGACGAAGAAGATGGCCGAGGACCTCACCGACTACCTGCTCGAGCTCGGCATCCGGGTCCGGTACCTGCACTCGGACATCGACACCCTGCGCCGCGTCGAACTGCTGCGCCAGCTGCGCCTCGGCGAGTACGACGTGCTCATCGGCATCAACCTGCTGCGCGAGGGTCTCGACCTGCCCGAGGTGTCGCTGGTGGCGATCCTCGACGCCGACAAGGAAGGCTTCCTGCGCAGCACCACCAGCCTCATTCAGACGATCGGCCGTGCCGCCCGCAACGTCTCCGGCGAGGTTCACATGTACGCCGACAAGGTCACCGATTCGATGGCGCGGGCCATCGAGGAGACCGAACGGCGCCGCGAGAAGCAGATCGCCTACAACGCCGAACACGGCATCGATCCGCAGCCGCTGCGCAAGAAGATCGCCGACATCCTCGACCAGGTGTACGAGGAGGCCGACGACTCCGTCGAGGTCGCGGGATCCGGACGCAACGCCTCCCGGGGCCGGCGCGCCCAGGGCGAAGCCGGCCGCGCGGTCAGTTCCGGCGTGTACGAGGGCGAGAATGTGAAGGCCATGCCGCGCGCCGAACTCGCGGACCTGGTGCAGCAGCTCACCGACCAGATGATGCAGGCCGCCCGCGACCTGCAGTTCGAACTCGCCGCCCGGCTGCGCGACGAGATCGCGGATCTGAAGAAGGAACTCCGCGGGATGGACGCGGCCGGGCTCCAGTAGCGTTACCGCTCATGGATTCCCACGCCGCCGGCCGCGCCGCCCGCTCCCTCGAACTGCTGCACTCGTTCGTCTACTTCGCACCCGAGGTCGACGAGGCGCTCGGCGCCGTCGGACTCGCGTCCGGACGCGTCCGCTACTTCGCGTCCCGGTCCGCGGCGCTCGGCGCGGTCGGCGCCGGGGTCGTCACCGCCGTCTTCTACAACTTCAGTCCCCGGCTGGTGGCGTCCGTGATCCCGGCGGCCTGGCAGGACGCCGCCCCTCGGGACGTCGCGGCCGCCCGGGTCGCCGGTGTCGATGCCGCGCTGCGCCGACTGCTCGGCGCCGACGTGATCGCGTCGGCGGAGATGGCGGAGGCCGCGGAACTCGCCGCAACCGCGGCCCGGGCGATCCCCGGACCGGACGGTCGGCCGCTGTACGCCGCGCACGCGGACCTGCCGTGGCCCGACGCCCCGCACCTGGTGCTGTGGCACGCCCTCACCCTGCTGCGCGAGTACCGCGGCGACGGCCACGTGGCGGCCCTGCAGACCGCGGGGCTCAACGGCCTCGAGGCGCTGATCACCCACACCGCCAGCGGGATCGGGTTCAGTGAGGAGTACGCGCGTCGCCGCCGCGGCTGGACCGAGGACGAATGGGCGGGTACCGCATCCGAACTGCGCGCACGGGGACTTCTCGACCGGCGCGGTGAGCTGACCGGGGACGGCTTCGAGGTTCGCGAGCTCGTCGAAGACCTGACCGACGACCTCGCGGCGGCACCGTGGGCGGCGCTCGGCGAATCGGATGTCGAGCGGCTCCTCGACCTGGCGCTGCCGTGGCGCGACACGATCACCGACTCGGGGCTCTTCCCCGCCACGCTGTTCGGTCCACGTTACGGTGACGCGCGGTAACATCAACCGCTGTGAGTGGTTCCCGGCGCAGACCGCGGCAGGTGTGGCATCTGCCCCAAACACACCATCCGTACCGATCGGCCGGTTACTGTCGACGCAGTCGGGGGACTCTTATCAAGATCACCTCGACCGGAACCGATTACCCGTATCGATGGAGGATTGAATGAGCGCCTACCGGACCATTGTCGTCGGAACCGACGGATCCGAGTCGTCGTACCGGGCCGTGGAGAAGGCAGCCGCTCTCGCCGGGGACTCCGAAGCCCGCCTCGTCATCGCGTGCGCCTACTACCCGGCCGATCCCAAGGACACCGCCCACGCCGCCGACGTGCTCGGCGCCGACGCGTACCAGGTCACCGGATCCGCGCCGAGCAACGAGATCCTGCGCACCGCACGCGAGAAGGCCATCGTCGCCGGCGCCAAGAACGTCGTCGAACGCGCCGTCGTGGGAGCGCCCGTCGAGTCGCTGCTCGCCCTCGTCGAGGAACTCGAAGCCGACCTGATCGTCATCGGCAACCGCGGCCTGAACACCATCACCGGCCGTCTCCTCGGCTCGGTTCCCTCGGATGTCGCCCGCAAGTCGACTTCCGACGTCCTGATCGTCCACACCGTCCGCTGACCTGCGCTCCCGCCCGCTCCGGATCGTCCGGGGCGGGCGGTGGCACGCGTGCGGGTGGTCAGCAGTAGCTACCCACCGTGGTCTCCACGAACCGCCGTGCCGCGTCGTCGCCGGACAACGCCGTTCCGGACACCGAAGCCGCATACGTCGCGATCGGCCGGACCGTGTCGAGGATCCGCTCCTCGGGGAGACCCGCCGCCACCTGATCGCACAACCCCCGCGCGACCGCCAGCACCGTCCCGTCCGTGAGCCCGGACGCCAGACCCGCCTCGCCCAGCGCCTCCTTCAGGCGCTCACCCCGCTCGTCGAGCAACGGCGGTGCGGTCGTGACCGACACGGACGACGAGGCTGCCACCGGTATCGACGATTCCGCGGCGCTGTCCGACGCGGTCGCCGACGAACACGCCACCGCACTCGCGGAGGCGGCGGCCATCAGCAGCATCGGGGCCAGCAGCAGCACCCGGACACGGCGGGACGCGCCGCGCCGCGGCCCGTACCACCTCGCGTTGCCAACCACCGCGCCTCCTTACGCATCCCCCGCCGGTCCGCTCGCAACCTACCGTGCCGGGGTCGCGAAATGATCTCGAAACCTCGGCAGCGGATCCTGTGCGGGCGCGGCGATCAGCATTCGGCAGGTTCGTGCAGTCCGTCCAGCACCTCCGGCAGCGCCGACGTGTGCAGCACGCCCAGTCGCTGCGTCGCACGGGTCAGCGCGACGTAGAGGTCGTTGAGGCCGCGCGGCGACTCGTCGAGGATGTCGCACGGTTCGACGAGCAGCACCTCGTCGAACTCGAGGCCCTTGACGTCCCGGACCGTCGCCACCCGGACCGACGGCCCCTCGAGATGCGCCCACTCGGTCGCCAGCCGATGCGGCACGATCACCGCGGTCAGGCCCGGGCCGTCCTGCGCGGCGAGCGTCTGCTGCACCGCCTCCGCGAGATCGTCGGCGTCGACGTGCCGTGCCCACGGCGCGAAACCCGACTCGCGCACCGACCGCGGGGGCACCTGCTCGGGGTCGATTGCAGCGAGAACCGAGTGCGCCACCTGCATGATCTCCGCCGGGGTGCGGTAGTTGACGGTCAGCTCCGCCTTCCGCCACCGGTTCGCCACATACGGTTCGAGGATCCGCCGCCACGACGAACTGCCCGCCGGATCGCCGGTCTGTGCGGTGTCGCCGACCACGGTCATCCACCGATTCGGGATACGCCGCATCAGCATTCGCCAGGCCATCGCCGACAGCTCCTGCGCCTCGTCGACGATCACGTGACCGTAGGTCCAGGTGCGGTCCCCGGCGGCGCGCTCGGCGGTGGTCTCGTGCCGGCGCAGATCCTGCCGCTCGGCGAGCTGGGTGGCGTCGATCAGGTCGTAGGCCATCAGCAGCTCGGGGTCGAGGTCGTCCTCGAGATCCTGCGGTGCCGATCCGGTGAGAATGTCCAGTGCGCCCTGGGCGTCGGCGATCTGCCGCCGCCACCGCCGCGCGGCCCGTTCCCGGTCCGCGGCATCGTCGACGCCGAGCAACTCGGCCAGTTCGTCGAGCAGCGGCGCGTCTGCGGCACTGAACCGGCCACCCGAACGCGGCCGGTGCAGCAGCTCGATCTGCTCCTCGGTCAACGCCGGCGCCGCCGACGCGAGCCGCTCCCGGGACGCGAGCAGATCCGTGAGGACCTGCTGCGGGGTGAGCTGCGGCCACAGCGCGTCGATCGCCGCGAGGATGTCCGGATCGGCACGCATCTCCGAGCGGATGTCGGCGATGTCGTCGCGGCTGAGCAGATTCCCGCCGTCGACCAGATTCGTGCCGATCAGCTCCGCGAGCTGGTCGGCGAGCGCCTCGATCACCGCCGAGACGAAGATCGGACGGGCAAGGTTGTGCGGACGCCGCGACGACCGGGCCCGGCCCCGCGCGCGGGTGACGGTCTTGCGGTCGAGCGTGATGCGGTACGAGTCGAACATCAGTGGCACCGGTTTCGTCGGTACCTCCTGCCGGTCCCGCACCGCCTTCTTGAGCACGTCGACCATGTCGAGCGAACCCTTGACCTGCCCGGTGGCCAGGTCGTCCTCGAGCTCGGCACGCACACCCGGATACAGGTCGCCGATCGTGGACAGCAGCACGCCGGTTTCACCGAGCGACGGCAGCACCTGGCCGATGTAGTCGAGGAACGTCGAGTTCGGGCCGATGATGAGCACGCCCGCCTTCGCGAGCTGCTTGCGGTACGTGTACAGCAGGTACGCCGCACGGTGCAGGGCGACCGCGGTCTTGCCGGTCCCGGGACCGCCCTGCACGACGAGGACGCTCTTGTGTTCGGAGCGGATGATGGCGTCCTGCTCGGACTGAATCGTGGCGACGATGTCGTGCATCTGACCGGTACGGGCCGCGTTCAACGCCGCGAGGAGCGCCGATTCGCCCGCGACACCGCCCGCCGGAGTCGTCGTGCCGTGCGCTTGCGCAACCTCGAGATCGAGGTACTCGTCGTTCAGCGCCGTCACGGTGCGCCCGCGGCTGCGGATGTGACGGCGGCGGATCACACCTTCCGGTGCCGCCGGGGTCGCGAGATAGAACGGCCGCGCCAGCGGTGCCCGCCAGTCCAGCAGCAGCGGCTCGAAGTCGTTGGCCTCGTCGAGGATTCCGAGACGGCCGATGTACCGGACCTCGGTGTCGTCGATCCCGTCGGAGTTGCCCCCGTCGACGTCACCCGGATGGGACCCGTCGGTGCCGTTGCGCACGTCGATGCGGCCGAAGCACAGCCCGTGCTCGGCGGCGTCGTACTTGGCGAGGTCCTCGGTGTACATCTGCGTGAACGACTCGCGTTCGCTGCGCGCCTGGGGCGTGCCGCCGGTCTCGAGCAGCACCCGACCGAGCCGGGTCTGTGCGTATTCGCGCAGCGAATCGAGATGCCCGTACAGCATCGACAGGTATGCCTGCTCACGCTCGTGATCAGGGTGCGACAGGCCGTCGGACGGCAAAGGGTCTCCTCGGGTCGTGATGTGTCGGCGCGTCGTGCGGGCGTCGACAGAATTGCCCGAGAAGTCTAGTGCCGTCCGCGGCGCTGTGCAGAATCAGCCGGGGTCAGCCGGCCAGGTGGTGCCGTCGTTCGCGCGCCTCCTCGGCCAGCGCGCGGGCTTCCCGGGCCCGAAGCGCGGCCTGCTCCTCGGCGATGTGTGCCCATTCCGTTCCGTGTTCGCGCGCCGTCTCCCACCACCGGAGGCCGCGGCCGCGCGCCGTCTCCGCAAGTTCGGGCCCGCGCTCGCGGGCGAGTTCGGCGAGTTCGGCGCTGCGCTCGCGGGCGAGTTCGGCGAGTTCGGTGCCGCGTTCCCGGGCGAGTTCGGCGAGTTCGGGCCCACGCTCGCGGGCGACCTCGAGCAGTTCCGCGCCGCGCTCCCGGGCGACCTCCGCGAGACCGGAACCGCGTTCCCGCGCGGATTCCGCGATGACCGGGGCGCGGTCCTTCGCGACTTCGAGGAGATGACTTCCCTGGCCACGGGCGGTTTCCGCGAGCTCGGCGGCATCGCCCGTCAACGCACGGACACGTTCGCCGACCGCGTGCAGACCGTCCCCGAGCGCGTCCTTGTTCTCGGCGTGGTGGCTCGGCAACACCGCGACGACCTTCTCCTGCGCGTGCCGGGCGGCTCGCCGGCCCCGCCACCCCAACGACGGCTTGCCCTCGGTGTCGGCGGCGGCGATGAGCAGGCCACCGAGCAGGCTGACGTTCTTGATGAACTGCGTGCGTTGCATCGCTCGCTTGGCCGGATCCTCGACGTTCCAGAAGTCGTGTCCCGCGACCGTGGTGGGTACCAGCGTGCCGGCCAGAACCAGCGACGCGATCCGGGGCGCCTTACCGACGGCGAGCAGCGCGCCGGCCCCGACCTGCACGGCACCGTTGACTCGCACGAGCACTTCCGGATTGTCGGGAATGCGCTCGGTGACCGAGTTCGGCAGCATCGCCAGGGCCTGTTCGAGGCCGGGTTGTGCCGCGTCGGCCTTCCCCGACGGACTGCGGAGGGCGTCGACACCCCCGGCGATGAAGATCGATGCGAGCATCGGTCGGGCGATTCGGCGAAGGATCATGCTTCCTCCCGTGGTGGGTTGCCTTTCAATCCTGACGTGTACCCCGGGATCGTGGAGCGTATCCCTGGCTATTCGGTACCGATCCGTATGCACGAAGGGGGTCGTAGGGGCATCGTTGGACTCATGAACATCGACGACGCACGCGACGACGGGTACGGCGGTGAGTACAGCGTCGACGAGGACAATCAGCTTCAACCCGAGGACACGCTCGACGACCGCGGTGTCGCCGACATGCTCGACGAGGGCTATTCACCGCCCGAGCGGCCGCTGGCGATGAACGCGACGGGGACGACCGGTGACGAGGTGCGCTACGGCGGCAGCCTCGCGCACCGGATCTCGGCCGAAGAACCGGACCCCGCGTTCGACACCTCCGAACCGGACGTCGACGCGGTCATACCGGGGCAGCGCTACATGGGTGAGGTCGGTGACCGACGCGCCGGCCGACTCGTGGCCCACGACGACGGACTCGGCAGCGACGAAGAATCCGAGCTGTGGGCCGGGGACGCCGGAATCGACGGGGGAGCGGCGTCGGCCGAGGAAGCCGCGGTTCACGTCATCGAAGAAGAGGAGTGATTTCGTAACCAACCGGATTCCCACCGGTGGGTTGCGGGACCCTGCACGCGGAAGTCGTTCCGAAACGGTCGGTAAGACGTCACCATCAAGCACGAGGTGTTCAGCTTCCGCCCGTCGTGGACGACGGACATCAGCGTCGAGTACCAGGGTGGACGGTGGCAATTGAATACGATTTCGGCTACTGACATCGCGCAGACTCGAAAGTCCTTGTCGGCCAGTGTAAGAGCCGGGATATGCCCGCGGCCGGGTAGCGGTGGTGCGACTGAGGAAAGACGATCTGCCACACGGCCCTGTATTAGTCGACCAGGCGCTGCGCACTCTCATGGACATGCTGATGCGTCGCGCAGTATCGGGTGGTGCGGCTTCGGTCGAGACGAATCGCGAGGTCCTGGGTGACGAGGTCCTGGTGATCTCGTCGACCTCGTCGGCGCGCACATCCACCCGCTCGAGCTTCTCGAGGATTGAAGCCGACCGCGCCGGGCTACCCCTTCCCGCGGGACCGTCCTCTTCGTGTCCCGTACGGAAGGAGATCAGCGTGGCCGAAGACAGCGCATCCGACAAGGCACGCCTCGGGTTGAAGCAGACCGTGGTCGGCAAGGCGAAGGAGGTCGCCGGAGCTCTGACCGGCAACGATTCCCTCACCACCGAAGGCCGCCTCGACCAGGAACAGGCCCGGCAGGCCAGGAAGGCCGACACCCTCTCCCACATGGCAGAAGCCGAGGGCGAAGA
The DNA here is from genome assembly GCF_023218075.1 of Rhodococcus sp. HM1. Classification (GTDB taxonomy): domain Bacteria; phylum Actinomycetota; class Actinomycetes; order Mycobacteriales; family Mycobacteriaceae; genus Rhodococcus. Next base: position 23,384 of record NZ_JALPTB010000065.1, read on the forward strand.
GGCGGTCGAACAACTCGACGCCGTGCGCGAAGCCGGACGGCAGGAACGCGAGGCCGTGCAGGACCGGACCGAGGCCGCCGAGTCGCAGGCCGAGCGAGAGGCGCGGGTCCGCAAGCAGGCCGCCGAACTCGAATACCAGGAGAACGTGGTCCGGGAACAGGCCGACGCAGCCCGCCAGGCCACGGCTGCCGAGCAGCAGGCACGCCGCGAGGAGAACGCCCAGGTCACGGATGCTGCTGCGGAGGTCGCAGCCGCCGACGAGAACCACCGTCGCGCCTCCCACGACGCCGAACGCGCACGTCTGGAGGCCGAAGAGGAACGCCGCAAGGCCGAAGCCCTCGATCGGTCGCTGACCGACGGGCCGGATCGCTGACGAACACCCCCGACATTCCCTACCGGAGCTGTACCCCCATCGAAGTTGGAGATGTGCCGATGAACCTCACCACCGTGCCCAAGAGCGTCCTGCGACTGCAGTACATGATCGCCCGGTTCCCCCTCGGGTTGATCGAACAGCAGTTGCGGTTCTTCCTGCCCACCGACGCCCCGCCGCGCCTGATGTACGAGCGGGGGCTGGGCATGCTGGACGGCATCGTCGGCAGCGTGCTCGACGACCAGGAGATCGCCATGCGCGGGGCGCGCGCCACCGAACACGCCGACGCTGTGAAGCGCGCGGAGAAACTCGATGCCCAGGCCGAGGCCGAGAAGCGTGCCGCGGACGCCGAACTCCGTCGGATGCGTGAGCGGGCCGCCGCCGAGCAGGAAGCCGCACGGCGCGATCGTGAGGAGGAAGTCCAGCAGGCGCGGGAGCGTGCGCAGGAACGCGCGAAGCAGGCCGAGAAGGAAGCCGAGCAGAAGAAGGCCGCCGAGATCGCGAAGGCCGATCAGGAGGCCGCCGCGAAGCGTCGGGCCGCCGAGACGGCCAAGAAGAGGGAAGAAGAGCGCATCCGCAGGGCCGAGGAGGAGGCCGCCGAGCCCGTCAAGGTCTCCCTCAAGGATGCGGTCGCCAAGCAGCTCGAGGCGAAGGAGGCGGAGGAGCGCGCACACGATGCGGGCGAGGTTGCCGAGTACGAGAAGATCGAGCACAAGAATCCCTGAGTGCTTCGGCAGAGCCCTGAGCGCAAAGCGCCTCGGTAGACCCAGCGCACAGACGACGAGACCCCGGTGCATCCTGTGCACCGGGGTCTCCTCCGTCGGAAATAGCCGCGGATCAAAGCGCGGATCAACAGCTTCCGCAGGCGACGCTCGAGCCCCGGCCGCAGCCGCGCAAGTACCGGCCCGCGTCGTACCGGCAGGACCGCGTGAACAAGCTCGGCGCGCAGAGGGAGACGCCGGCGGAGCCGATCATCACCGACCGCGCCCCCGAAACCGCCACCCCAGCGAACGACCTCGACTGTGGGTTTCGCCATACCGGCCGGCGGCGCGCGGTGACGGCAGGCCACCCGCGCGCCGCGTCGAGACCTCAGAGGAACGGGTTGCCCGACAGGTCCAGGACGAGTTTGCCGCGCGAGTGCTTGGCGTCAAGCAGGCGGTGCGCCGCCACGATGTCGGTGAACGGGACGGTCCGCACGGGCAAACGCAGCGCGCCGTCGACGACGGCGTGCACCAGTCGGTCGAGTCTCTCGGGTGACCGCTGCACCCGCACGAGGGGTACCCCGTGCGAGGTCGCGGTTTCCGGGACCAGGGTCACGGCCCGACCGCCGGACCGCCGCACAGCGGTGGCCACGTCCCCGGCCTCTCCGGTGCCTGCGAGGTCGATCGAAACGGTGACCCTTCCCGGTACGGCCTCTCGGATCCGGTCCGCGAGGCCGTCGCCGTAGACGACGGGCGTCGCGCCGAGGTCACGCAGGTGGTCCTGGTTCGATTCGCCGGCGGTGCCCACCACCGTCACGCCGTCGGCGACCAGCAGCTGGGTCAGGACCGTCCCCACGCCACCAGCAGCGCCGTGCACCACCACGACGTCACCGGCTCGCGCATCGGTCGCCTCGATCGCCGTGACCGCGCTCTGACCGACGCCCGACAGTCCGCCTGCGACGGCCCAGTCCAGTGCGGCGGGCTTGTGCACGAGCCGGCCGGGGTCGGTGTCGACGAGTTCGGCGTCGGCTCCGGGCGTGCCGAAGCCGATCACGTCGTCGCCGACCGTGTAGTCGCCGACGCCGGCACCGACGGCGACCACGGTGCCGGCGAACTCCGTGCCCGGCACGTGCGGGACCGCGCCACCGAACGCGCCGGAGCGGATGCGGGCGTCGACCGGGTTGAGCCCGCCGATTCGCACCGCCACCCGCACGACGCCGGGGGCGGGGGGCTCACCGACCGGCAGGTTCTCGATCCGGATGACGTCCGGCGGCCCGAATTTGCGCACCACGGCGGCGCGGTAGGTGGTCTGTGATGTGGTCATGGCGACGTCCTCTCGGTCGGTGGTCAGAGCGCGAAGACCGGTTCGTCACCGGCCAGTGCCCGGAACTCGTCGGCGTCGAGCCGGGACCGCCCGTACCTGCCGTGAACGTCGTTGAACCGTCCGCCGATCTCGAGGTCACGGGATCGGGAGATGTCACCGACCAGCCACGGCAGCCATCCCGTCTGCGCCAGCAACGGCCGGACGACCTCCGCGGTGGTCTCGGAATCCGCCAGGAAGGGCAGCACCGCGGGCGGGTCCTGGTCGGCGCCCTCGTTGACGAAAGCGGTCGCAAGATTCGAAAACGCCTTGGCATGGCCCGTTCCGGAAGGCAGTAGCGTGGCGACGAACTGACCGGCCGAACCCTCGCTCGGACGGCGCGGGACGATGCCGTGGGGTGTGACGTCGAGCGGGTTGGAAACGTCGAGCAGGACCTTTCCCTGCAGCGCCGCACCGAGGTTCCCGATGACCTCCCGCTGGGGCCGATCCCACAGCGTGGTCAGTGCCACCACCTGGCCGTGCGCAACCGAGGACACGAGGTCCGGCTCGACGGTGACGGTGGTTCCGGCGGCGGCAACCGCGCGGACGATCTCCGCCGCAGCGCGAGCCTTGGCCGGATTGTGGTGGTGGAGAGTCACATCCACGCCGTGGGACGCGAACAGTGCTGCAATGGCGGTGCCGTGACGACCGGGACCGATGACGACGATGGAGGGCATGAGGTGGCTCCTTGTTGTGCGCGTGGAGGGGGGTGAGGTGTGCGGGACCGGCCGGTCAGTTGGGGTCCGTGCCGGACTGCTCGGCATCGTGACGCTCTCGGGCCTGGGCGACCCGCGGCGCAAGCTTCATCACCACGTAGACGAATTCACTTATCGCGGAACATATTTCGAAACCGATATCGGTCAGCGCGTATTCCTCGCGGCTGGCCGACCCGGGGACGGGGCGACGTTCGACGAGTCCGTCGCGCACGAACCGCTGCAGCGTCTGCGCGAGCATCCGGTCGTTGACACCGGCGACGCACCGTTTGATCTCGCTGTAGCGCATCGAACCCGAACGCAGGGCGGTCAGGATCGACATCGCCCACACCCCGCCGACGGTCTCGAGTGCGGCGCGGATGCTCCCGGCGCCGTCGTGCAGGTCCTCGATCGCAACCAGTCGATCGTCACGTGCCTCGATACGTTCGACGACCTCGGCCGCACGGGCGGCCAGTTCGCCGTCCGTCGCCGATTGTGCCGATTCGTCGGCCGCTTCCCGTTCCGTCATGCTTCATGTCTATCACTCTTGTTTCAAGAGCAATAGCGATTCACTCTTGAAATGAGAGTGATGTTCCTCTCACGGGGCTCTCACATTTCGGTACGGTTGCACCGGGGTCTCCTTCGTCGGAAATAGTCGCGGATCAGAGCGCGGATCGAAGTTGGGCACGACCGCCTTCGACCACCGTCACAAACCGCCGAGTCCCTTCCCGATCACCGCAGCGCCCATGAGCACCAGCACGATCGCCATCACCTGGTGATTGTTCGCGCGGAGCCACTGCGAAAGGGTGTCGAGCCGTTCGCGCAAGCGCTGCGCCGCGATCGCGTACCCGAGGACGTGGATGAGCACGCTCGATGCCGCGATCACCGTGTAGATCACCAGCGCCACCACGGCTTCGCCGGTGCCGATCACCAGCCCGGCGGAGACGTACAGCAGCAGGTTCTTCGGATCGACAGCCGAGAGTGCGATGCCGAGACCGGTGGCCTTCGGGAAGTTCAGCCGGTCGATCGCCTGCATCCATTTCGGGACCGATGCGTCGCCGCGGGCGCGCCATTGCCTGCCCGCCAACACGATCAGCAGTTCGATGGCGACCTTGATGGTGGCGACGATGGGGATCGGTGAGATCGCGACCCCGACCACCACGGTCGGGCGGGCGTAACACGTCCGTGAAACGCGTGTCGAATCAATGTTACAGGAGCGCCATACGGTGATCGGCGTAGTCGACGTGAGGAGCAATGCGGGTGAAGGCCATCATCATCGGCGCCGGAATGGGCGGACTCAGTGCGGGAATCGCGTTGCGGCGCATCGGCTGGGATGTCGAGGTGTACGAGCAGGTGGTCGAGAACAAGCCGGTGGGCGCGGCGATCTCGTTGTGGTCCAACGGTGTCAAGTGCCTGAACTATCTGGGTCTCGAGAAGCTGATCGCCGCTCTCGGCGGGCAGATGGACACCATGGCCTACCGGGACGGGTTCACGGGCGAGACGATGACCGAATTCAGTCTCCGGCCGGTCGTCGAGCAGACCGGTCAGCGGCCGTATCCGGTGTCGCGCGCCGAACTCCAGTCGATGCTCATGCACGAACTGGGCCTCGAACACATCCGGCTCGGGAAGCGCATGGTGGACATCGCCGACGACGGTGACGCCGTGACCGCGACCTTTGCGGACGGCAGCACCGCCACCGGCGACATCCTCATCGGCGCGGACGGCGCGAAGTCCCGCACCCGCGACTACGTGCTCGACGAATCCGTGGAGCGGCGCTACGCGGGATACGTCAACTTCAACGGGCTCGTCGACATCGACGAAACGATCGCCCCGGCCACCCAGTGGACGACCTACGTCGGCGACGGCAAGCGCGTGTCCCTCATGCCGATCGCCGGCGGGCGCTTCTACTTCTTCTTCGACGTCCCGCTGCCCGCCGGGCTCGACTACGACCGGTCGCAGGCGAAAGAGGTTCTCTCCGAGTACTTCTCCGGATGGGCGCCGCAGGTGCACAAGCTCATCGGCATGCTCGATCCGCTCGCGGTCAACCGCGTCGAGATCTTCGACATCGACCCGTTCGACACGTGGGTGAAGGGCCGCGTCGCGCTGCTCGGCGACGCCGGGCACAACACCACACCCGACATCGGCCAGGGCGGCTGCTCGGCGATGGAGGACGCCGTCGTGCTGGCCATCGCACTGCAGACCAACACGCTCGGCGTCGAGGACGCTTTGATCCGCTACCAGAACCGCAGGACCGCCCGCGCGGGTGACCTGGTGCTGCGCGCCCGCAAGCGCTGCGACGTCACCCACGCGAAGGATCCCGAGGTCACCCAGGCCTGGTACGACGAACTGCGCACCGAGGACGGCACCGGCATCATCCGCGGCATCGTGTCGAACATCGTCGGCAACCCGCTCGGCTGACGGGGACCGGCCCCGCTCGAATCCTGGGCGGCTACCGGGGATCGGCGCCCACCGTCAGCGGCAGCGACGCGTCGGCGGTCCACGCGGTCAGCGATCCGTCGTACACGGCGACATCGTCGCGCCCGGCCAGCTCGAGCGCATGCGCGACACCGGTCGCGGCGATGCCACCACCGCAGTACGTCACCGGGGTGATCCCCGGATCGAGCAGGCCGGCCTCCTCGAACAGCGCCCGCAACTCGGCGACCGGCCGCAGAATGCCCGTCTCCGGGTCCCGGATCCGCGCGACCGGCAGGTTGATGCTGCCGGGAATGTGGCCGGGGCGGGCATAGGTGCTGGTGTCGCCGCGGTAGGTGGCGGGATCGAGGACGTTCACAAGGACCGTGTTGTCGTCGTCGATCGCGTCCCGCACCTGCTGCGTGGACCGGATCAGGTCGTCGCGGCGCCGGGCGGTGAAGGTCACGGGGGTCGGCGAGACAGGAGTGTCGGTGACCGGCGCGCCGGCGGCCTTCCAGGCGGGCAGGCCGCCGTCGAGCACCGCGACGTCGTCGAATCCCTCGAGGCGGAGGTGCCACCAGAAGCGGGTCGCCCAGTAACCGTCGTGCTGGTCATACACGACGACCCGGACGCCGTCGCCGATGCCGAGCGCGCCTGAGGCGGCCGCGAACCGCTCCGACGCGGGCGCCGTCCACGCCTCGGCGGAATCGGGATCGGCGAAGTCGGTGAGCAGATCCGCGAACACGGCACCGGGAATGTGCGCGGAATCGTAGGTGGCCCGCCCCGGTTCGACCGAATACGGCCCGTCCTTCGGCAGGGTCAGGTGCGTGCTCGAGTCCACGACGACGAGCGTGGAATCGTCGAGGTGATCGCGAAGCCACTCGACCGAGACGATGTCCGGGAACTGCTGACCCATGGTGACCTCCGGGGTGCGGGAAACGATGGCGGCGAGCCTATCGGCCCGCCGCCGGTCCCGGCGAGGTCAACGCTCACGGTGAGTAAATCCCTCGACGGTCACGTCCACCGGAGCTTCCGGCGTTCAGGTGGCGACAGCACCCGAATCCGTGGCGGGCCGCACGTTCTGGTTGATGTGGAACACGTTGTCCGGGTCGTAGCGGCCCTTGACGGCGGTGAGCCGGTCGTAGTTGCCGCGATACGACGCCCGCACCCGGTCCTGGCCTTCCTCCATCAGGAAGTTGACGTAGGCGCCGCCCGCCGACGTCGGGTGCAGGGCCTCCCAGTAGTCCCGGGCCCACTGCGAGATGAGCTCCGCATTGGCCGGATCCGGATCCACACCGACGATGACCCCCGCCCAACCGCCGTCCCGGTAGGAGAACGGGGTGGCGCTCTCGGGGACACGCGCGGCGGCGCCGTCGATCGGATACAGGTGCATGGTGGAATGCCCCGTGGGCGGCGACGCACCGAACCGGCAGTGCACGTCGATCGCGGCATCGGAGATCTCGTTGAAGAAATCCGCTCGCCAATACCATTGCAGCCCAGCGGGATACAGTCCGTCGAATGCGCTCTGTAGCACGGTGAACGGCATGTCGTGCAGGCCGATCAGCATCGGCGACCCGAACGCCCTGATCGGTTCGAGCACCTCGTCGGCGCGGTCGTGCGGGCCCGTGTAGCACCAGACGATCGCGCAGGCCCCGCGTCCCCACAGTTCCTCGGGGAACGGCGCTGCGGGCGGCACCGTGATCAGGCCGATCCAGCCGCTCAACTCCTCCGGCAACGACGGCAGCAGTTCGCGGTACCAGCGCATCACGTCGGCGGTGTCGGCGACGTCGTAGAGCACCGGCCCGCCGATGATCGTGCCGTGCTCGCCGATGTCGTGGCAGCGGAACGTGAACGAGGTGACGATCCCGAAGTTCCCGCCCCCGCCGCGCAGGGCCCAGAACAGGTCGCTGTGCGAATTCTCGCTTGCCTTCACGAAGGATCCGTCGGCGAGCACGACATCGGCTTCGAGCAGGTTGTCCACCGTGAGGCCGAACCGGCGGGTCAGATAGCCGATGCCGCCGCCGAGCGTCAGACCGGCCACCCCGGTGGATGCCAGGAACCCGGACGGCGTGGCCATCCCGAACCCGACCGTCGCATGGTCGACGTCGCCCCACACGCATCCCGCGTCCGCCCGGACGGTGTGCTGTTCCGGATCGACGGTGGTGCTGCGCATCGCCGACAGGTCCACGACCAGCGCGCCGTCCCACACGCCGAGCCCGGCCGCGTTGTGCCCGCCGCCGCGGACCGCGAGCTCGAGGCCCCGTTCCCGGGCGAACCGGACGCAGGCGATGACGTCGACGGTGTCGCGGCACCGTGCGATCGCAGCGGGCCGTTTGTCGATCATCGCGTTGTAGACGGCACGGGCCTGGTCGTAGCCCGGGTCCGTCGGGGTGATCAGTTCCCCGCGCAGCCCCGCGGCCAGGTCGTCGAACGAGGTGCCGGTGGGGGTGGCTGTCGTGGTCATCGCGAACTCCTCTCGCGTGTTTCTCATGCTGCTTCCGACGGTAGGAAGGCGGCGTTCGCGCAGCGTTCGCCCGGCACGCGCCGGTCAGTGCGAGGGCGGAACGCCGAGGCCGACGAGGTCGCGGTCGCAGCGACGCACCAGGGCAACGCTGCCGTGCTCGCCCGCCAACCTCGCCGCAGCACGCAGTCGCGCCACGGCGTCCGGGGGAGCGTCGTATGCGGCGCGCATCCGCATCACCTCCGGCAGCCACCACCGGTCGTCGCGTGCCCGGGCGGCGACCGTCGCCGCGTCGAGGGTCGCGCGCGCGTCGCCGGGCCTCTCGCGGTACAGGTCCGCCAGCAGCGTCAGCCAGTACGGCATCCGGGCGAAGGAACCTGCCGCCCGCAGGTTGGCAATCCCGCGCCGGACCCTGCCGATGCCGTCACCGCCGGTCCGGGACCAGCCGTCGAGGATCAGTCCCCATTCCCGGTAGTAGGCGAAGTCGTACCGGTCGCACAGTTCCCGCAGTTCGGTGACCGTCTCGCGCAACTCGGGCCGGTCCCCGCACAACTGCCGGGTGACCGCGCCGTACGCGAGCGCGATGGTCAGGACGAACGGGTCCTCGCCGCGGCGGGCCAGCGTGATCGCCTCCCGGCAGCGCGTGCGCGCGGCGTCGTCGTCGCCGAGCAGCCAGTGCGCATGTGCCGCCCACGCGCAGCCGTGCACGTCCGGGCGGGTGCCGACGGTCCACGAATGCGCGCCTGCGGTGAGTTCGGCGGCCAGCGCGAAATGCCCCAGCGCCTCGGCCGGCCGGCCGAGACTCACCGCGGAACCCGCGTACGCGAAGTGCGCCGACCCGCACAGTTCGGTTCCGGGTTCCACCAGTGTCAATGCGCGCGTGACCGCCCGATGCGCTCCGGCGGTGTCGCCCTGGACGAACCGCGACGACCAGAGCCCGACGAGACCGACGATCGTCGACTCCGTGCGGCCCAGCGTGTCGGCGAGCTCGATCGAACGTTCGAGGGTGTGCTGCAGTTCGGGGGACGAATAGCCGTAGCGGGCGTTGAGCGGTGCCGCCAGGGCCTCGAGGATCGCGAGTTCCCGTGCGGCGGAATCGCTTCCCGGATGCTCGCGCACCAGGGCGAGAGCGTGCAGATGCAGCCGGACCGCGTCGGCATATGCGAACCTGCGGGTCGCGATCTCGGCCGCGCGCCGGTAGTACGGCACCGCCCGATCCGGGCGCCCACCGCGGGCGTACTGCTCGGCGAGTTGAGCCGACACCGGATCGGTGTCGTCGCGGTGCAGCAATTCGAGTGCCTGGGCGAGCCGCCGGTGCATCAGCCAGCGTTGCGGCGGCCCGACCGTCGCGTACGCGGCCTCGCGCAGCAGGTCGTGGGCGAAGTCGTAACCGTCGCGGAACTCGGTGACGATGCGCCGGCGCCACAGTTCGTCGACGGCCTGTACCACCGCGACCGCACCGAGATCGCTTGCCGTGGTGAGCAAGTCGAGCGTGAAATCGCGTCCGACCGCGGCGGCCAGGCCCGCCACCTCCCGCGCAGCCGGACTCGACTGCTCCACGCGGTGGTGCAGCACCGACGACAGACCGTCCACCGAGAGCGCGTCGTCCCCGTCGGTCGCGGACCGCATCGCTTCGACGATGTACAACGGGAAGCCCCCGGTCGCCGTGTGGAGTAGCCGCCGCTCCTCGATGGTGCGCGATCGTCCACCGATCGCTTCGGCCAGGCGGGTGCTGTCCGCTGCGTCCAGGGGGCCCAGCCGCAGTTCCGTCACCGTGCCCGACGAGGCCAGTCCGGTCGCCCATTCGGTGACGGCGGCCGCGCTCTCCGAGCTGTCGTCCCGCGCGGCCGCCGCGACCAGCAGGGGAGCGTCGGGCGTCAAGCCCAGGCAGAACGCGAGAAACAACAGTGTCTCCCGGTCGCACCACTGCATGTTGTCCAGGGTCAGCAGAATCGGGCGACCGTCGCCGACGAGGCCGCGGGCGAGTCCCTCGAAGAAACGATGCCGCTGCCAGGCGTCGGCCGATGCCCCGACCCCGCGTTCGGGGCGAGTCTCGCGCACACGATCCGCGTCGGCCTCGGGGGACGGCACGAGCCGTTCGACCTCGGCCCGCCATACCCGGGCGAGTCCCGATCGGCCCGCCGCGACCGCGGGGTCGCGCAACCAGTCGGCCACGGGTGCCAGCGCCAGCCCGGCGGAGGTTGCGAAGCAGCGGCTGTGTGCCACCGTCGCGCCACCGGCCTGCGCGATGTGCGCGATCTCGGTGAGCAGCCGGGTCTTTCCGACGCCCGCCCCGCCGCGGATGAGGATCGCGCCCGGTCGACCGGACGCCGCGCGCTGCCAGGCGGCGGCGAGACGGTCGATCTCGCGGGACCGCCCGACCAGTTCGACGGTCGTGCACCCGGTGCGGGCCGGGATCCGCCGGCCGGGTGCGGTGCCGAGAACCTGTTCGACGAGGGCGCGCGTCTGCGGATCGGGGAGGACACCGAGTTCACGTTCGAGCAGCGACGCGCAGCGGTGATAGGTACCGGCGGCGCCGGCTCGATCCCCGGTCTCGGCCTGCAGACGCATCAGGTTGCGATAGCCGACCTCCTCGAGCGGGGCGAGCCGGACGCGACGACGCGCGACCTCGATCGCCCCGGCGGGATCGCCCGTGCGGGTGAGGGCGCCGGACAGCAGATCGCACAGCTCCACGCATCGTCGTTCGCGATCGGATCGGATCTCGAGTGCCCAGTCGTCGAACACGCCGGGCAGGAACTCGCCGCTGTAGGCGTCCAGCGCCCTCCTCGCGTGGGTGACGAGAGCGCGGTCGTCACCGGACCGGGCCGCCCGCAGCGCCGCGGCGCGTTCGTTGTCGAAGACGCGCAGGTCGGCGCTGCTCGACGGGGTGTCGCTCCAGCACAGATCCTTCGCCGTCACCGTGAGTGACGGCTCGTCACCGAGCGCGTGACGCAGATGGTGGAGTTCGCGTCGCAGGTTGGTCAGGGATTGCCCGTCGGTGGAATCCGGCCAGAACAGGGTCGCGAGCCGCTGCCGGGGCTGGGGCGTACCGGCGTGAGCGACCAGGAAGGCGACGAGCGCGAGTGCGCGCGGCGACCGGGTCACCACGGCCCCGGTCGCATCGTCGGTGATCGCCTGTTCGCCCAGGACGGAGACGCGCAGCATGCCTTGTTGCTCCCGAGATCAGGTTAGTCCCCGTTCCCGGTCCGGTCGGTCGCGTCGACGCCGTGTGGCCTCGGGCTGAATCCCCGAGGCCACACGGCGTTTCTGTTCTGTCGGGCTACTGGACGTCGTCCATGGTCTTGCCGACCTCGGCGAGCGTCATCGGTGTGCCGAAGTCCGCGGTGAACTTGCGGGCGGGGATGTCGCACCGGTACAGACCGTTGTCCGGATCGAAATCGGCCGGCTTCCAGCCGTCTGCGGTGGCCTGCTCGACGTTGAAGCACGGCTGCGGCGGGATCGGGTTCTGCAGGTCGTTCGCGGCGTGCAAGCCACCGCCGGTCCAGGCCGTTTCCTGACGAGCGTTGTCGTACACGCACTTTCGGGTCAGCTCGTCGCCGCACGCGGCTGCGGACTTGGCGAACAGCAACCAGGACGACCAGGCGCGCATGGCGGGGAGGGTGATCTGGGCGTCGGGCGCGTACTTCGCGTAGAGCTCCTTCAGCTGTTCGACGGCGGGTTCGTCGCTTTCGAGCGGGGCGACACCGCTGAGGTCGACGATGTTGTTCTGGAAATCGGCGGAGCGACCGAGCAGGTCGAGGAACTGGGCGTTGTAGGCGTTGTTGTTCGGATCGATCCAGTCCAGCTTGTAGTCCATGTTGGTCAGGACCTCTTCGAGCTTGGCGAGCTGATCGAAGCTGCCCATGAAGATCAGGCCCTTGACGCCGTTGTTCTTGATCGCCTGGGCGTAGGGTGTCCAGTCCGACACCCCCATCGTCGGATACAGCTCGTTGTAGACGACCTTCGCGCCGATCGCGTCCAGGGTCTCGAGCGTCATCTGCTGCACGGCCTTGGTGATCGCCGAGTCGCCGTTGATGAGGCCGATGGCCTGCTTCGAATCCGGGTAGGCCTCGTCCACGGCCCAGGTGCGGAACCCGGCGTAGTTGTCGTAGCCGGGGACCTTGGACGGCGAGGCGCTGACCTCGAGGTCGGCGCCGGCGGCGCGTTCCTGCACGGCCTGGGCAGGGAAGCTCGGGAGCAGGCAGTTGAGGCGTTCCTTGACGCCGAGGGCGTCGAGGCCGGCGCCGCCGCCGACGAGCGCGAAGTCCTCGCGGCAGGCCTCGATCATGCGCTGGCGCGGTTCCATGAGTTTCGTGTCGCGGGTGTTGGCGACGAGGGTGCGGCCGTTGATGCCGCCGTTGTCGTTGCACCAGGACGTGAACACCTTTGCCGCGTCGACGAATTCGGAGTTCTTGGTGAATCCGATGTCGGAGAAGACGCCGACCTCGATCTGCTCGGCGGTGACGCCCTGCGTGGTGGCGGTCGAAGCGTCACCGTCCTGGCACACCTCGGTGAGGTCACCGAAGTCGGCGGACACCGCGGACGATCCGCCCTGTCCGGACGTGGTGCTGTCGGTTTCGGTGCCGGTGCGGCCGCTACAGCCGGCGGCGAGCAGTGCGACCGCCGCGACGGCGACGACGATGCGCCACTGCCCGGCAAGGAATGTGCGATGTCGATTCACGTGTGTCCCCTGGTCCTCTGAGCCTGCGCGATCGACGTGATCGGGCAGGGAGCCGGACGGGCGAAGTGCCCCCACCCACCAGGGAAACTGTCCTCTCCGGCTTGGAGAACGAAGATATTGCTTCGTCGTCCGCCAGGGACGGTTTTGGCGGAACCTGAGCGGACATTTCGGTCGAAGGGTGCACCGGGTCGCGCCCGGGCGATCGCGTCTGCGCCTCACCCGGCGGCGACGCAGCGTGGCCGAGGGCCGGCCTCCTCCGGTACCTGTTCGGGTCGCTTCGTCGAAAGAATGCGACCCGCGAAGCCCCCGAGAGCAGTTGCGGGTCACCGCCGCAGCCCGACTCGACGACAACGGGACCCGTCACCGATCCTTGTATCCGACGACCACCAGCACGGAGACGCAGTGACCCGCCAGAGAACCACCGACACCCCGACGGCCCTCGACGTCATCGACCTCGGCGCGCACCCGGACTGGCCGTTGCATCTGCGCCGGCCGGTGCCGATCGACTGGGCCGGCCGGACCTGGCCGACACCGGAGCACGCCTTCGCGGCCGCGCACACCACCTCGACGATCGCGTGGGATCGCATCGCCGACCCCGCCACGAGCAGCGAAGACGCGCACCGCATCGGCACCGGCGCGGTCCGCCGCGACGACTGGCCGACCGCACGGTTCACCGTGCTCCGCGAGATCGTCGCCGCGATGACCGCCGATCTCGTCGTCCGGGCCGCGCTGTCCGCGACCGGTGATGCCCTCCTCGTCGCCGCCGGCCCGGACAAACTGTGGGGCCGGCACCGGGACCGCGGGTACAAGACGCCGATCGGCCGCAACGAACTCGGCCGCATCTGGATGCGGCAACGGGCCGTCGACCGCGGCGACGACCCGGACCGATGGATCCGGGCGGCAGTGATCGGGCATCGCGAGCACCTGATCGTCGAGCCCGACACGCGCGAGTGGGTGCAGGCGGAGCTGTCGCGCCTGGCCACGAAATTGACTGCCGAGCACGGCACCGAGA
>NZ_JALPTB010000066.1 GCF_023218075.1 Rhodococcus sp. HM1
TCACCAGGCCGCGCCGACCGACCGAGGTACCCGCTCCACCACCACCGCCACCGCACCCCGCTACACCCACAAAACCGCAGGTCAGAGCCCAAAAACGTGTGACCATCGCCACCATAAAAACACCAAAAAAGACTCAGAAAGACATCAAAAAATCATCAAAACAGATGTAAACTTGAGTCATGAACAACAACGAGAACGCCCCCGTTACCCGCCTCAACCTCGCCCAGTTCGTCGAGAGCATCCCGGCCTTCCTTGGAATGGTCCCGAACGAGTCCCTGGTCATCGCCCTGTTCGACCCCGCGGGTAAGACTGGCCCCTTCGCCCGCCTCGACCACGACAACGCCACTGCCGTTGTCGCTCTTGACAAGCTCATGGCCGCGGCCGAGGGCGCCGACTTCAACGCCACCATCGTCGCCCTGGTCAGTGCCCACCCCGACGGCGACACCGCCGAGGAAACCCTTCTCGCCGCCACCCGCCACGCCCACACCCTCGGTTTGGCCGTGCCCATCGCTACCGTCCTGCCCGAGTACGCCGCCGGTGAGACGTTCTTCAACTTCCCCAGCGCCGAGTCCGGCGAGCTTGGCGACATCCTCACGAGCACCGTCGCCGTCATCAACGCCGTCGATGGACGGGCACCCATCGCCCCCAGCCGCGAAGCCCTCGCCGCAGAAATCGCACCCGTCGAAGAACTCGGCGTACTGTTCGAGCGCCAGTGGGACGCACGCCAGGCCCGCGCCCAGGCTCCCGAGATCACCGACGCCGCGAACCTCGAGACGCTGCGCGAAGCCATCGAAGCGCCCCGCGTGCTGACCTACCCCGAAGCCGTCGCCGTCGCCGTCACCCTCGCCGACAACCCTCGCGCCCGCGACGTCGCCCTGTACTTCTCCCGCAACACCGCAGCCGTCGCCGTCCTCACCGACGCCGCCCGCAAGACGTCCGGCTACGCCCGCTTTGCGATCCTGTCCGTCCTCGCCGCCGCCGCCTACGCCCACGGCTACGGAGCGCGCGCCGCCGTCGCCCTCGAAGCCATCGAGAACGGAGTCGCCCACGAGACGCAGATCCCCAAGCTGGCCGTGCTCATGCGCCAAGTCGTCGACCACGGGATGCACGCCAAGGGCGTGCAAGAAGTGCTCGAGTCCGGCCGCAAGGTACTCCCGGAGTTCGGATTCACCCCCGAGGACTGACAACCACTCAAGGCGATGCCCCGCACCGACCCGGTGCAGGGCATCGCCCTATCTCCACCACCACAGAACCCGACCGCGCCGCCCGCAGGGCGCAGGGCCGAGCTCAGGGCATCGAGCCCTTCGCTCGGCCCCTCCCGCGAGTCGGGCACGGGCCGCACCACCGTGCCGGGCCGTCGCTACGCCACGGTTCGGGCCGGCCGTCAGAGAATGTCCGGCTTGTCGGCGAAGCAGATGTCGATACCGGACGATCGAGGCACGCCTAGCGCCCGCACCCCGGACACGACAGCCTCGAGCGCCAGATCCGAAATCGGCATCACTTCGAGGACCGCATCGAGCAAGGCCGATTCCGCTTCACTGCGCTGCATGCGAGCCCCTAACGTCTCCGAAACCGCCCGCCTAACGCGCCGCGGTCGATTTTCATCATCCGACATCCATCGTGGCGGCACCAACCGCCCGTGACAGCCGAGGCACCGTCGCCCATCGGCTACCGCAACGTTCCCTGCATCCCGTCGTACAAGGCCGCATCTATCGCCCGCTGACTCCGACCGTGCTGCAGAACCGCGTCACGCACCGCCCGTGACCTGCGTGCACGTTCGGCACGGTCGGCTCCGAACCACAAACGACGGCCGCGCCGCGTCCCTTCCGCCCCATGTCCGCCATGTTCTCGGAGGCCGAAGCGAGCACCATGTGCGCCGCGAACGGATCGCCGTTGCCCGTGTTGACGCACAACGGATTGTCGCAACGTCGATGCATCGCCACTTCGTCGTCCTCGAGCCCACGACCCAGTTCAACCGCGAGCGCGTAGCGGTGCGGCCGCACCCCGATCTGCTGACCGCCTCGCGCTATCCAGAACCGTCCGTATCCGTCGTCACCGAGGGCACCGAGGGCACCGAGGGCACCGACCCACAGGTGGCACGAATCCCCGATCCGGCCCGTACACCACGCTGGAAGAAGCGGGTCCGTTCGATCTCGTCACCCGGTTCCCATCGCACACCGGCACCGCCTCTGACCTCGCGCCGCTACCGTCGCCGCGTCAGGCGCCAGCAGCAGATGCCTTCGCTGTTGCCGTCGACTCCGACGATTCACCGCTGCCCTTTGTCGACGCCTGCGAGCTCGACGTCGAATCGCCGGTCTCCTCGACGATCTTCATCAACCGGCGCACCGTCGCCACGTCCAGGTCGACTAGTTCGGCGATCGAGGCCGCGGTCTCACCACGGCCGGCGACCTGTGCCAGCGACTTGCTCGCCGCAAGTTCAGCGGCCGCCTTCTTCTTCTCGAACTCCTCGGTCACCTTGGCAATCGCCGCGTCGCGACGAGCGGCCGCCTTGCCGACCTTCTCAAGCGACGCCAACGCCCGCTCGAGGTCCCGCTGATTGTCGCTGATCCGCTTGAGCAGTTCGGCGCGCCGCTCCGAGAGCTTCGACCTTGCTTGACTACGCGCCGAGACCACCTTCGACTCGTTGTGCACCGCATCCCCCGATCCACTCACCGCGAGACCCCTTCCATCGACAGAAACTCACCAGATTCTAACCAGCACACTCGACCACCGCTGTCGCTGCTTTGCAGTGGGCTTCGCCCACCGGCTTCGCCGAAACCGGATCTCACCCGTGCAGGCACTTACGCCAGCGTCAAAGGGGACACACCTCTTGCAGTTTCACTGATACTCGGGAATTTTGCTCCCAAGATGCGCGTTCGCACCGCTACGATCGAGCCCGTGATGACCCTCCACGTCCTGCACGCCGCGGACGGCTACGAGTACCTGACACGTCAGGTAGCCACGGCTGACCGCGAGCGTGAACGTGGAGCAGAACTGACCGACTACTACACCGCCCACGGCACACCGCCCGGTGAATGGTTCGGCTCAGGAGTCGCCGGTTTGAACAACCTTCTCGACGACATCCACGTCGAGAACGCCGACCGGATCTCCGTCGGAAATGTCGTCACCGAGGCGCAAATGAAGGCACTGTTCGGCGAAGGACTCCACCCGAACGCCGACGCGATCATCGACGAACTCATCGACCGCGGAGTCCCAGCTGACGACGCAATCCGGCTCGCCCGACTCGGCCGCAAGTTCCCAACATTCAAGAACAACGTCGAACTGTTCGGCCGGCACACCGCCGAAATCGCCGAATACACCGACACCCACGGACATGCCCCGAGCAAGGACGAATCCGACGCGATTCTCGACCGCATTGCCGGCGGCATGTTCCAGGACAAGCACGGTCGGCCGGTGGCAAACGACGCCGAATTGCGGAACTGGATCGCCCACGAGAAGGGCAAAGTGCGCCACCCTGTCGCCGGTCATGACCTGGTGTTCACACCGCCCAAGAGCGTGTCGAGTCTGTGGGCACTGGCGCCGAACGAGACACGCATCGAGATCGAGCGAATCGTCGATGCCACCGTGAAAGACACCCTCCGGTGGCTCGAAGAGAACGCCTGCTTCACCCGTGTCGGCCGCAACGGCGAGGAGCAGATCGACACCAACGGCTTCGTCGCCACGCTCTACAAGCACTTCGATTCCCGCTGCGGTGACCCCAACCTGCACACCCACGCCGTCGTATCGATCAAGACCCAGGCCGCCGAAGACGGCAAGTGGCGCGCCGTCGACGGCTCGACCCTGTTCCGCTTCGCTGTCGCCGCCTCGCAGCGATTCAACGCCGAAGTGATGCAGCGCCTCAGCACCGAACTCGGCCTCGAGCTGACCATCCGCGAAGTCGAACAGGGTAAGCAGCCCATCGTCGAACTGGCCGCAATTCCACCGGAAATGCTTGAGATGTTCAGCTCCCGCCGCACCACGATCGAGTCCCGCTGCGACGAACTCGTGGCCGAATACCGCGCCAAGTACCAGCGGATGCCCAACGCCAAGACGATGTATCAGCTCTACCAGCAAGCCACCCTCGACACCCGCGAAGGCAAGGCAGACCCGAAATCCCTGGCCGAAATGCGCGCAGGGTGGCGCGAGAAGGCCGCCGACATCCTCGGCGGCCGCGAGGCCGTCGACCAACTGATCCGCGATGCCTTCGCCGCCGAACACACCCCGCAGCCACAGCTTCGTAGCCTCGACGACGATGCCCGAGCAGTGCTCGCCAAACTCGAATCCAAGCGGTCCCGCTGGCAGCTTCCACACGTTGTCTCCGCTGTCCAGGCGTACCTCGGTGGCGAACAGTTCCCCAGCATCGACGCCTACCGCACTGCCGTCGACCGGCTCACCGACCGAATAGTGGAGTTGTCGGTGACCACCCCGAGGGCCGAATTGCCTTCCATCCCGAGGTGCCTGCGCCGCCGCAATGGAGACGTCATCCTGTCTCACCACGGCAGCCACAAGCACAGCTCGCAGCGCATCCTCGACGCCGAAACGATGCTGGTATCGGGCACCAGCGAGCCCACCGTGTTCACCGCCCGCACCGCGACGATCCACGATGTCTACGAGGCGATGCGCGCCGAAACCGGGCGCAGTCTCAACGCCGGCCAACGCACCCTGACCGATCACTTTCTGCAATCCGGCGCGCTACTGGCCGTCGGTGTCGGGCCGGCCGGGACCGGAAAGACCACCAGCATGAAGGCCGTCGTGCAGGCATGGCAGGCCGAAGGCCACAACGTCATCGCCCTCGCACCGTCCGCCGTCGCCGCCGAAACACTCGGCGAAGGAGTCGGTGTCACCGGCGTGACACTGGCCTCACTGACCTACCCCTGGCGTGGTCTCGTCGGTAGTCGCCCCGGCACCCTCCCGCCCGGCATCGACATCGCACCGGGCACGATGCTGCTCGTCGACGAAGCATCCCTTGCCTCCACCCTCGACCTCGCCGCCGTCGTTGAGATCGCCAAGGAACGTGGCGCAGTCGTCCGCCTGCTCGGTGACCCGGCCCAGCTCGATGCTGTGGAAACCGGCGGAATGCTGCGCTATCTTGCCGAGCACACCGACGCCCCCGAACTCAGAACAGTGGTCCGGTTCGGCGACGACACCGCCCAGGCCGACAACTCCCTACTGCTGCGATCCGGCGATTCTGCAGGACTGGATCTGATCTACGAACGCGATCTGGTCCGCGAGGGAACCCGAGAAGAAATGATCGGCCAGGCCGTCGAGAACTACCTCCACGACCTCGCCGACGGCAAAGAATCCATCGTCATGCTGCCCACCCGCGAGGACGTCACCGCAGCGAACATCCAAGTCCAGGCCGTGCGCCGCCGCGACGGAATCAGCGACGAATCCGCCACCGTCAGCCTCGCCGACGAACTCACTGCCGGCTGTGGAGACATCGTTCTCACCCGCAGCAACCGCCGCGATCTGAACCCCTCCGGCGGGAAGAAGGCCGGATCGTTCGTGCGAAACGGTGACCTGTGGGAAGTGCTCGACGTGCTGCCTGAACGCGGCGCGCTGACCGTCCGGCACCTCGAATACGGCGGCGTCATCACCTTGCCGGCCGACTACATCAACGCCCATGTGCAGCTCGGCTACGCCTCGACCGTGCACCGCGCCCAGGGCATCACCGTCGACACCGCCCACGCCGTCATCACCCCCGACATGGACCGCTCCGGCCTGTATGTGGCCGTCACCCGAGCCCGCACCGACAACCGCGTCTACGTCCCGGTCGACGTGCCCGTCGGCCTCGACACCGAGCGTCCGCACCTGGCAGACAAGAACGTCTCCACCGGCCGGATGCTCCTCGAGGCTGTCGTCGCCACCGACAACAGCCACCGCACCGCCACCGAAGAACTCGCCGACCAAGCCGCCCACGCCAGCGATCCCGAGCGACTGCACGAGGCATATTTGGTCGCCCAACGACGCCTGCGCGACAACGCACTCGAAGCCGAGATGCGCCGCACCCTGCCCGAAAGCATCGCCACCACCGTCGAGGGCACCGAAGGATGGACGCAGCTGCGCCAGGTTCTCGCCGATGCCCACGACCACGGCCACAGCGCCCGCACCGTCCTCGGCCACGCCCTCGCCGAAGGCCCCCTTACCGGAGCCAAAGACATCGGAGCGGTCCTCGCCCACCGCGCCCGCGCCATCGTCGGACAGTTCACCGAACACCCGGTTCTGCCGCCGCTGCCAATCCGCAGCCCACTCGACACCGACGCGGATATGTACTACTTCGCGGTCGAATGCGCCCGCCGCTACACCGAGGCCACCGACCGCGCCGCGGCCGCCGACACCGGCATCGGTGAGGTCATCCGCCGCTACCGCGACACCTCCGCGCTGCTCGAAACGCAGCGTGTTCGCACCCTCGCCACCGCCGCACTCGGAGAAGAACTCGGTGCCCGCATCGCCGAGGAAGCCTCCGCACGCCTGCTCGCCCGCCAGCTTCACCGCGCCGCTGAAGTCGGTGTCGACCCGATCAATCTGCTCACCTGGCACCGTGATCGTCTGGCCGAGAACGACGTCGAGGTTACTGCCGCTGCCCTGCGGGTCGACATGGCGAAGCCGCTGACCGAGCTGATCGCCCGACGCAATACTGAATGGCTCGAACAGCACGAGGAGACGCTCGCCGAGCACCTGCCGACGCTGGCATTGCAGACCCACGACGAACGCGCCCTGACTATTGCCGGCCGCATCGCGCATATCCAGCGTCTCAGCGATTCGAGTGTCGAGGAGATCGTGGCCGACCTTGCAGAGAGGGCCGGAGCCACCGCCCCGGTGACGGTGTTGCTCGCCGAACTCGACCACATCGCCGCCGACGGCCGGGACTTCACCAACCCCGACGCACCCGAATGGGTCGTCGCACCGGTGGCCGACGCCGACAACATCGACCCCGAACTCGCCGCCACGATCCGCGAGGACTACCAGGCCATCGCCGAACTACACCGCGACTTCCGCGACCAGCTCACGGACGACACCGCCCCGGCATGGGCGCAGGCGACTCTCGGCCCCTGCCCCGAGAATCCCGAGCACGCTGCCCTGTGGCGGGCCACCATCGCGGATGCGGCTGCTTACCGCAGTACCCATCACGTGACCGGCGAGGACACCCTGGCCGGAGGCCGGCCGAATGACCGCCGCGCTGCACTCGACTGGACCCCCATCGAACGGCAGCGGACTCTGCTACTTGAGCAGCAGCAGCGGCAGCACCATGAGAAAGGTTCGCGCCCGACGCTGGACTATCGAGGGCACGAGCGCGAAGCCCCGCACCCCGAGCAGCGTTCGTGGAGTCGCTGACGTACTGTGCGGCTCGTGGCAGATGATTTCGCAGAATCGGAACCCCTCGGTCTCAAGGACCTGTTCGCCCCGTGGCTCAGACCCTCGACCCCCGATGAAGCTCGCTTCTTCGAGCACGCAGTTATCTCCTTCGATACCAACGTGCTACTTGAGTTATACCGCATATCTGCCCAAACCCGAGACGAGATGCTCGGCTTGCTGGCGTCGGTTCAGGATAGAATCTGGATTCCTCATCAGGTGGCCCTGGAATATGCGCGAAACCGCGAGGGTAAACTCTGGGAAGGTAAGAAGAACGCTTCGGAAGTAAGAACTCAGATAAATAATATTGCGGATCAATCTAAGACTGCAATATCGACTGCCTTAACGGCTATATCTAAATTTCGGGACCGGCACCGGACTGCACGGGATTGGGATCTGAAGTCCAAGGGTGTCGATGTGGAAGCGATATCAGAATCTCTGCAAGAACTTTGGAAGGAACTTAAAGAGGAAGCGGTTCGGGTAAGAGACGAGATTGAAATTCCCGAGGGTCTATCCGGAGACGTCGTGCTTGATACCCTGGATGAATTATTTCGGGGTAGAATAGGTGAGCCATTCGATGCCCTAGAGCTGGAAAAACATGTAGATCATGCACTCGCGTTCCGATTTCCTAACAAGATACCCCCAGGGTACAAGGACGGCGACGATAAGGAAACCGGTCTGAGAAAGGCTGGCGACTATATCATGTGGCGTCAGTTGCTTAACCATATGGCAAGCCTGCCTCCCAATGGGGATCGTCTTCTTATCTTCGTTACAAACGATTTTAAAGATGACTGGTGGGCATCAGGTAGTGGAGACAAGACATTGATTCCTGCGCCTGAACTGATTCTGGAAATGCGGGACGAGGCCGGCGCTGAACTTCTAATGCTCTCGTCAAGCGATTTTATGTCCGGTGCGGCAAATTATCTAAATAGCGAAGTCTCATCCGAAGCTGTTGAAGAACTGAAGGATCATGAACAACGGGAAGTCGTTTATGTTTCCGAGGTATTGAAAAACCCTGACGTTCGGACCGCGTTTGTGTGGTCGCAGCTTGGTCTCGGGGACGAAGGTCGGAAGCTGGCCGAGCAGATCAAGTCCGCCATGAAGGACAGCGGAACGCTGGCCGAGCAGATCGATCAGATCAAGTCCGCCACGAAGAGCAGCGGAACGCTGGCCGAGCAGCTGAACTCGCGCAATGACTTCGCGAAGCAAGCGCGGAAGCTGGCTGAGCAGACGAGGCAGAGCAATGCTTTTACCGAGGAAGGCCGAACATTGGCCGACCAGATCCGGAAGCAAATCTCACCGCAGAGTTGGTTGGCGGCCGACAGTATCCTCGGAAACCCCGGATTGATGAAGGTCATTCGGGATGCGCAGGAAGCTGCGGACGGAGTACCTGGTGCGGACCGAGACGAGGATGCGCAGGAAGCTGCGAACGGAGAACCCGATGCGGACTAAAACTGAGGCGATCAGGACTCCTAACAGTCCATAGACAGGTCTGATTAGGGAAAACAGGTCGAACGCATCTGTGTCGTGGTAGGCCGACCGCGGCGCCTGGGCGGGCACTTCCGCGGCCGGCCACCACACCGAGGACAGGCCGGGTGGTGAGTCCGGCCTCAGCGTTCCTCGGCAGTCTCTAGGTCCGCTCGTACCCCTCCGTATCGTCGGACCACTCCCACACGTGACCGTCATACGAGACCGGCCCGAACTCGTCGTCAGGGTCGACCGGCTCGGCATCGCCCGAGTCGATCAGATCGACCATCCGAGCAGCGTCGATCACCGCAGGCCCCGCCGATCCGCTACCCGAGCCCTGGAGCGATCCGGTCGCAGCAACCGCCGCCGCAACCGGCGTCGGCCGCGAAGCGATGTCGGCCGCGATCCACTCCCGCACCCCCGCGAACAGTGTGACCTGCACTTTCGGAGGTTCGCAGCGCCCGTCGATGCAGTCGGCGAACTCGTCGGAGTTGGCCGCCAACCGCTGTAGAAACGGCTGATAGACCTGGTAGTGCCAGCTTCCCGGCGACCACGAATGAACCGGGCTGTCGCCGAGCTGTTCGTAGGCGACCTTGTGCGCCGACATCGCTGCAGTCAGTTCCTCGACCATCTTCGGGTGCCGGTACCAGCAGCCTTTGATCCGATCGGTGAGTCGGTAGCAGCCGCGAAACCACTCCACCCAGTCGATCAACTCGTCCCACAACTGTTGCGCTTGCTCCTGGTCGAGATGCCGCCACGACAGCCGGCCCGGTGTGTACCCGCTCATCCGAGCACCGCTTTCCCGCTCGTGCGGGACCAGGCCCAGTCGGGCAGCTCCCCCGTCTCGCAGACCCAGTTGTAAACCTCTTGGGAGTCGAGCACCCGCTTCTTCCAATGCGGAATATCCCACACCAGCGGCAGGTGGACCAGGGCCGGAGCCGACCCCCGGTAAACCATCAACGCCTGGTCAGCAGGCATCCCGCGAATCTCGGGCGCGGTCATCACCTTCGTCTGCCGAGGAGCCTGCTTCGGAGACCACCACTCTTCACGCTCACCGGTCAGCCGGGAAATCTGCTCGAGTTCGTTCACGTCACCGAGGCCGGGAAGGATGATCCGCACCGGCGAGTTCGTCGTGAACATCTTCCCAGCACTCGGACCCCACCGCCGGATGTTCTGCTCCTGACCGTGGCAGAACGCCCAGATCGAAATCCCCCGCCCGGCGCTGTCGGATACCTTGTCGGGCAGATCCGGGATGGGAGCAACGTTGTTGACTTCATCGAGGACGAACCGCACCGGAGGGTCGATCCGTTCCTCCGGGTACTCCCGCGAAATCTCTTTGGCCAGGTAATACGCCTCCGCTGCCAAGGCCGTGACGATCGGCGCACTCGAGCCGTAGGACCCTTCGGAGATCAGATACAGCGTTCCCCCGTCGCGGATGAGCTGCGCGAGGTCGACCGACTCGGCCGCGGTGACATTGACCGCCGCCATCAGCTTCGGCGATGCAAGAGGATCGAGCAGGGTCGAGACCGTCGACATCACATCGTCGACCGAATCCGACCCCGACCCTCCGAGCTGCGAATACTCCACGCTCCATGTCGGCAGATCCCGGTCCAGAATCTCTTTGACCTTCGGCACCTGCCGTTGCATCGCCCAACGGTAGAAGGTGGTCACATCCCCACCGGAGACCGCCGCCGCATACAGGCAGCACCGCAGATACTTCGCCGCGTTCGTCGAGAAGTACCCGCTGTTCTTGGTGTCGCCGAGCGGAACAGCCTGCACCAGCGCATCGGCGCGCCGGATCGCGGTGTCCGGGTCGGCGCAGCCGGCCAGCAGGGACCACCGCATCGGAGTCGGCCACCGCGTGATGCCTTCGGGGTCGAACACCTCGACCGGCCCGACTGCCAATCGCCGCCCGATCGAGGACCACAGCAGGTCCGGTTTCGTGGTCGTCGCCAGCACGAATCCGACCGACTCGACGATTCGCTGCCAGGCCAACCGCCAGCTCTTTCCCGATCCGGTCGGCCCCTCGACCAGCGTGCCGTCCCGGTACTGGATGAACACCTCGGAATCTTTGCCGTGTTCGCCGTAGAGCGTGCCGATCCGGGTCGCGACCTGGTGTGCTTCGATCTTGCGGGTCGGAGTATCGCGCAGGGTCGATCGGTTCGTCTGTGCCGCCTTGACCGCACTCTTGCGGTCGAGGCCCCGCCGGCGTAGCTCCGCCGAGTCCGCGAAACCCTGCTGCCGCTTGCGCTTAGCGCGCTGACGCGCCGAAATCTTCCCGTCGATCACGAGGGCGGCGGTGGTGTAGGCCAGCATCGCCACGATCAGACACACCCACACCGCGACCGCCGACCCCGGCCGCGACCCCTCGGGCCAGCCCACCGTCGGATCGCCCGGTGTGACCACCAATGCCCGCAGCACCGACAACGTGCCGTACAGGCCACCCCGAGGCCACACCAGGCCCGCCCCGGTCACCAGACCGGCGATCGCGCCACCGACGTAGACCGTCCACAGCATCCCGCCGATCGCCACGACCGCGGGGCCGGTGCCGACCGGAAACACCGGCCGCGTTGGCCGCTGCTGCATCCGCTCGTCCACGTCGTTCACCGCTCCGCTCCCACCAGCTCGGCCATCGACTCGGCATCGAGGGTGTTCGGCAGACGGGTCTGCCCCACCAGCGTGGTCGCCTCGCCTCGAATGACCTCATCGGTGTCCGTGAGGATGATTTCGAGCGGGGACCGCTCGTGCTTCATCAGCACCGGATCGGACTTGCCCATCACCACCAAGCACTGCCCTTTGTGCATCGACATCAGCAGGTCGACGCAGTATTCAGGCAAGTGGTACATGCGTACCGTTTGCTCGGCGTCGTCCACGCGATCCTGCCCGTACAGGAACACGATCCCGGCTTCCTGCATCAACGCCCGCGCCGGAGAATCCGCCAGCAGATCGGCGATGTGGTGGAACGCCGACACCGTGGACAGGCCCAGGCCGCGAGAGAGCTTCATGTTGTCGCGGAACACCCGCCCGGTCGATCCCTCCGCGATGTGCCAGCCTTCCTCGACGATGAGGATCGTCTGCTTGTGCTCGGAGGCGCGAGCAGCGAGAACGTTCGACAGCCACGTGTTGATGACCGTCATCACCACCCGTAGCGCCGGTCCCTTGTTGGGCAGCTCGGACACGTCGAAGTGCACGAGCGGATGGTCGAGCGCGTGACGCACATCGGCCGAGGTCGGCTGATCGACCAATCCGCGCAGATCCCCCTCGCAGAGCTGCCGCAGCGCCAGGCCCGGATCACGACCCCACCGGCACGCTTCCTTCTCCCACACTTCGCCGAAGGTGGCCGTCGCTTCCTCCGGCGTCGACAGCAGCAGATCGGCGACATCGTGCAGCACCGGCTCGGTGGCCCCGATGCGGGCGCGTTCGTTGACTAGCCGCAGCGCCAGATTCAGTGCTGCGATTTCCGTCTGCACCAACGGCCGCTGCATGGTGTCCTCGAGCACCGCCGCGATCAGCACCTCCTGACCGGCCGGAACGATTCCCCCAGAAGTGGTCACGGACGACGAGATCGCCGGGTCCATGATGTTCAACCGCGCCCCGTCACCGCCGGTCTTGAACCGGATCGACGGCACCCCCAGCGACTTGGCGAGCTCGGTGTACTCGCCGCCGCGATCACCCTGCCGTTTCTTGTCGATCACTACGACCTGACGGCCGGCCGCGATCTGCCGCAGTCCCAGGGTGGTCTTGATGAGCGAGGACTTCGCCTTGCCGATGTCCCCGACCACCGCGACGTTGATGTTTTCGATCTCACTGCCGTACAGCGCGAACGGATCGGTGATGACCAGCGCATTCGACATCAGGTTGCGGCCCGACACGAGCCCTTCGTGACGGACGTTCTTGCGGGTGGTCGCCAGATTCAGCGCCTCGGCCTGCCGGGTCGTCGACCACACCCCTTCCGGGCGAGGTTCGTACCAGCCCCAGCGGTCGAGCCATTTATTGCGCTTCGGCGGCCGCCGACGAGGGACCGTCGGTGCGTTCACCTGACCAGCTTCCGGTGGTATCGGCGCAGGTGCAGTGCTCTTCTTGCGGTTCAGCAGTGATGGCATCAGACCCCCTTGACCCGGGTGTACTTGGTGGCCGCGAGTCCGCGGCCGAGCGGCAGGGTGAGGAATTGAGCGACATCGTGGCTGTCGTCGAACCAGTCGAACTCTTTGATGGCGGCTTGGTCGGCGGCCTGCTCGAGCCGCGCACACGCCCGCATCACCGCATCCTCATCCGGGGCGGTGACCGCCACCGCCATCGACCAGATCACCCCGTGGTGACCCGATCCAGGCTTGAGGTCTTCCCGGCGGCGCAGCGACGCCGACGCCATGACCTCCGAGGCACCGTCGGTGACCTGGCCCTTCTTGCGTTCCTTGTACTGACGCGCCGCGTCCTCGGTTGCGTCCTTACGCGCCACCTGGCGAGCCTTGACCGCATCGACGAAATCCATCCGCACCTTCACCGTGCGGATCGTCGGCTGCGCCGGCATCCCCTCGACGGGATCGCCGGGGTCCGGGTCGACACCGGTGAGCAGCGGTGAGAGCCATTCCGCGTGCAGTGGGATCGGTTCGATCGATCCGGGACGGACCAACCCGACACGGGTGTCCCAACGGTCCGATACCCGCACCGACAGGTCCCCCCCGACGTAGGACGGCCAGCAGTTTCCCCAGGCCGCCCCGCGGTGGGCGTCGAGTGCGTAGGACGGATCGAGCATCGACCGGAACACCGCGCACGCACGTTGCTGACCGAGCACCTGCACCTGGCCGAGCCGGGCCGAAGTCAACGCGCCGACCGCCCGCATGGTCTCTTCGACGATGACCTGGCCGATACCGGCCTTCACGCTCACGTCTTTACGTTTGGCGACTGCTCCGGCCGCCGACAGCAGCTCGACCGACTTCGGGAAGATGAGCGTCGCGTAGGAGCGATGTTCTTCCGATTCCGGTGCCAAACCGTCGATGAGCTGGCCGTAGGACTCGATCGCGGGCAGCACCCGAGCCGCATTCGGGTTGGCCCTCACTACCGATTCCATCCATGCCACATGGGGAGTCAGGTCGGCGGGCACCGACCGGTGCACCATTTCCAGGCCCCGGATCAGCGAGGATCGGCGAGCGAACGACGCCAGGGTGCGGGAGAACGCCTGCGAGGTCACCGCCCATTCCTCCGCACCGCGCAGCCCTTCGGCTAGCCCCTGAATCGACAGCACCACCGAGTAGTAGTTGTTGTCGCCGGGTGTGGTGTGCTCGAGGATGAACATGTCATCGAGGCCCGTTCCGGTCAGATCCAGCGGGGCGACATCACCGAGCGGTACCGGAAACTCCCAGCCCGGATCGACCCCGGCCACCCCGTACAGCTCGTCGCCGGGTGCCCGGTGGATGTGCTCGCCGCGCTTGCGACGCTGCCGGTCCCGGAGCCGGTGCAGTCGCTCCGCTGCCCACGACCGGTGGCCGTTGATGTCGGTGGTCGCCCACAACGTCCCACCCACGACTAGCACGACACCGGCCAGCGTCCAGATCGTCGATCCGAAGTACAAGAACAGGAAGATCGAGACGATCAACGCCACTGCATACGCAGCGAGCACTGGTTCGGGAACAGGGATCAACCCCCGGCGAGCGATTTCCGAACCGAGGATCGAGGTGCGCTGCTCACTGTCACTCATCACTGACCTCCCATGTCGTCGGCCTGCTCGGGAGCGTTCTGCGCCGCCTGGGCCGCCTTGTTCAGTGCTGCACCGCCGACGGTCCCGGCCACCATCACCGCCCCGACCCCGGCCGAAGCGACCGTGCCGGAGACACCTTTGGCCGCGGACATTAACTTGCGGGCGTTCGCCCCACCGTGTCCGCTGCCGCTATGACCTGCGGTGACACTCGGATGCTGGTGCGAGGTGGACCCGGCGGAACCGTGCGATGCCGAGCCGTTCGACGAGGACGAACCCCCGCCACCGGTACCGCCGCCACCAACGGGATGGGAGTGCGCGGCCCCTGCGGAACGGGCCGCAGCGACCTCCCCGCCTCCCCCGCCACCGCGGGCCATCATCGCCATCTGTGCGGTCTGCAAGGTGCTGCCCAGTCCCTCACCGGCCGCCGAGCCGGTGTCGCCGAAGCCCTCCGAGTCCTCGCTCGACGGCATGAACGGCGCGTACTTGAGCAGGGACCACGGTGCGAGTCCGACCAGTCCGATGCACACCGCTGTCATCGCCAGCGCCCCGAGGGAGGCGAGTTCACCTTCGACGTAGGCCCCGGCGCTGCTGTCGAGCAACACTGCGGTCAAGAACCCCAGGCCGAGGAAGATCACCGGCTTGGAGAACACAATCGAGATGAACACGAAGATCGGGCGCATCGCCTTTTTCCGCTGAGTCGGATGCCCCCAGAGCCCGAATGCGATACCAGCCAGGCCGGCGAGGAGCGGCAGGGCAGCGGCGTGCATCAACTCGCCGAAGAACAAGGCCAACGAGCCGAGGAACAGCAGTCCGAAGAACACGATGCCGGTCAGGGCACCACCGACGAGGGTGTCTTCGGTGATGCCGCCGAGCATTGCAGATACCGACACCACAGCCTGTTCCATGTCCTGCTTGAGCAGGCCGGACAGCGAGGTGGTCAACCCGTGCGAGAGCTGGACCAACAGCTCGGCGGCAGCTGGCGCGAACATCATGGACAGCACACCCAACGGGGCGTATCGGATGAGATTGTGCGCCAATTCCATCCGGGTCGACTTCTGCGCGGAGGTCCGATAGATCGCGAACAGTGCTGTGATCGACATGACGAAAATCCCGATACCGCAACTGATCGCGTACCACCGCAGAAAGTGGTCGTCGCGCGGATTGAACTCGCCGATGTTCGCCAACCCCTCGAGGACCGAAGTGGTCAGTGACACCGCGCCTTCTTTGGTGCTGTTGGCCCAGTCGTCGATCACGCTGCCCGGATCAGCGATGAAGGAGACCACGTCGCCGGTCTTGTCGAGAGCCGCCATGCCGAGTCCGACGCCGAGCTTGATGTGCAAGGGAGTCACGGCCTTGAGTACGACCCCGCCGAGCTTGGCGACGTCGACGAACCTGGCGGCGAGATCCTTGTTCTGTTCCTTCCAGTTCCAGATGCCGCCGAACATCGCCCCGACCTGCGTATTCCAGCCCCGGCATTGGTTGATTTCACTGATATTGGTGGCTTTGTCGCAGTCGAGGAAATAAGCCCTGTTGCACAGCATCTCGTGGTCGCTGCACGGATTCTCGAAGATGTCGTCAGGCAGGTTGTCGACGTACTGCTGCTGCTTCATCAGTTCGATGGAGCCTGCGTCGGGTTTGCCGGCCCAGGTGAAGCCCCAAGGATTTCCGGTCGACTCGGACCACTTCGCCAGATCCGCGGCGCAGACCTTCGCAGGTGGGGAGTATTTTTCGTCGCCTCCGGGGAAGGACTTGGGCCAGTCGGTCGGAGCCTTGCCGTCGAGCACGGCTTGCTTGGCTTCTTCTTCCGATACGCCCATCAGGTCGGCGTATTGGGCGATGCGCTGCGTCACCGGGGACGCCCAGTACAAGATCTGCTGATCGAAGCGGAGGTACTGCCCGAGATACAGGCCGTAGTCGCCCCCCTTGTCCGCACACGCCGGATCGGTTGACCACCCGGCCGCCTCGAACTCCGGATGACCCGGAAAGAACTCTTTGAGCTCGTCGGGCATCCCGGCAGGCCACCCCTCGGCAGCGCCACTGAGCGGCTGCGCCCACGCGGGCATCGCGCTCGATGCCAACGCGAGCACCGCCAGCAGCACCGCGAGAAAAGTACGGACAAGGGATCCCATGATTACTCCACGAAGAAGGTGTAGAGGCCGTTCGCGCCGAACTCGGCGAGAGTGGAATCCCCTTCGGGGAACGAGATCTCTTCGGGCTCGGGTCCGGAACGGAACGCCCAATCGACGGCCTTCCAATCCCCGCCCTCCCACTCCAAGGTCACCGTGGTCGTGGACCAGACAGTAAGAACGCTGACCTTGCCCGTGCCGCTCAGATCGTTCTGGCTCGCCGAGACCGCCCACACCGACACCACCGCACGGTCATCCGAATAGTCGGTGACGTTGACCAGGGCGGGAAGTACGTTCATCACCGTGCCCTCGGCCTGAGTCACACTCTCATCGAGGACGGCCAGCAGCGCATCGCTGGCGTTGCTGCCGACCAGGACCGACTTGGCTTCCTCGGCAGAGATTCGACCGAGAGAGACCTGGTTTGCGGCCTGCACGAAGTTCGTTGCTGCCGTTTGCGCGCCGGACTCGGTGCGGTCGTATCCATGCGGCACACCGTTGGTGATCGAGTTGGGGCCGTGCCCGGTCCGCACCGTATCGGGCTCCGAGCTACCGCCCCCCAGCCCCGCGAGAATGCTCCCAAGGACCGTCACCACGAGCAGCACCACCAGGCCGTACTTGAACCATGTGGGCAGCCTGTCGAACGCCGCCTTCCATCCTTTTGTCTCGGCTGTCTTCGCCGTGGATGTCGGAGTCGGTGCTGCTGCCGGGGGCGATTGCTGGGATCCCGGCTTGATCGAGCTGAAATCGGGTGCCATCTGACTCTCCTAACAGTGCTGGTAGATCGGCTATCAGCCGTTGACGACGAACAGGATGGCGCCGACGATGATCCCGGCTCCGGCCACGCAGCCGAACGCGACGACGGCGGTCTTGGCCGAATCCATCGACTCGCTCAACTCGCTCTGGTAGCCCCCGGCGCGAGCCCTACGGATCTTGTAGAGCGAGACGATCACGTTGAGCGCGGAAGCAGCCAGGAATGCGCCCCAGATGCCGCCTGCGATCCGCGTCCAGGTGTCCTCGAAGGTGTCACCGAACACCCCCAAGTCCGGGGTGACGCCATTGAGCGGATTGTCGGTCTGCGCGGAAGCGGTACCGGCGGTGAGCAGCACCGCGCCGATCGTGGCCGTCAGCAGGGACATAGCGCGAGCCACACGGCGAGGCAGCGACGGCACAGAGAAATTGCGGGACATCAGGTTTCCTTAAGTTCGTAGGTGCAGTTACTTCGTGAGAGTTACGTTGAGCTGTAACCCGGGCGGGCCGGGCGAGGCTGCATAAGGTTTGCCCACTCTCGAGTGGGGCTTGAAAGGACTGGCCACCCGACCTGTCTGGACACCTCGGACCGCTGATTGAGATCTGCGAATGATCGCTTGTTTAAGGAAATGCCGGCGGAGGCGTCCATCGGGGCCAGGCCGGAACACAAGCGAAAACGAGGAAATCCGATGACCGGTTCGCAACTGTGGGCAGGAGTCGACGTCGGCAAAGAACACCACTGGATATGCGTGCTCGACGCCTCCGGGACGGTGGTGCTGTCGCGGCGATGCGACAACGACGAAGCAACGATCCGTGCGGTGATCACCGAGATCGACGCACTCGGCGAGACGGTGTCGTGGACGGTGGATCTGACCACCGCCTACGTCACCTTGTTGCTGACTGTGCTGGCCGACGCCGGGAAACCGGTGCGCTACCTGTCCGGGCGTTCGGTGTGGCAGGCATCGTCGGTCTACCGCGGCGGCGAAGCCAAGACCGATGCCCGCGACGCCCGGGTGATCGCCGATCAGTCCCGGATGCGTTCGGACCTGCCGGTTCTGCGTCCCGACGACGAGTTGATCCGTGAGCTGCAGATGCTCACCGGCCACCGCACCGATCTGGTCGCCGACCGTACCCGGACCATCAACCGGCTGCGTCAGCAACTCGTCGCGATCTGCCCCGGGCTCGAACGCGTCGCGCAGATCTCCTCGGACCGGGGCTGGGTGGTGCTGCTGGCCCGCTACCAGCGACCGAAAGCGATCCGCCGCGTCGGTGCGGCCCGACTGGCCACGATGCTCACCGGGGCCGGGGTGCGCCACGCCGAATCGATCGCCCGGGCCGCGGTCACCGCTGCGAAGGCGCAGACCGTGCGGTTGCCTGGGGAGGATGTCGCTGCCGAGCTGGTCGCCGAATTGGCGCAGGCGGTGATCGACCTCGACACACGTATCAACGTCGTGGACGCGGAGATCGAGGCCCGATTTCGCCGGCACCCTCTGGCCGAAGTGATCCTGAGCTTGCCGGGTATGGGATTCCGGCTCGGCGCCGAATTCCTTGCCGCAGTAGGTGACCCCGACTTGATCGGGTCGGCCGATCAACTCGCTGCCTGGACCGGGTTGGCGCCACGGCCCAGGGATTCGGGTAAACGCACCGGGCGTCTGCACACCCCTCAGCGCTACAGCAGGCGCCTGCGCCGGGTGATGTACATGTCGGCGTTGACCGCGGTCCGTTGCGATCCCGCCTCTCGCGTCTACTATCAGCGCAAACGTGCCGAAGGTAAGCGTCCCGTCCAGGCCACGATCTGCCTGGCTCGGCGGCGCGTGGATGTTCTCTACGCGCTGCTCCGCGACCACCGCACCTGGCAACCGACCGTGCCGGTTACCGCGGTGGCGGCTTGACAGGATCATTGAGAGTCCTTTCACACGCAAAGGTCAGGCGTAGGGGTCGAAGCTCGACGGCTTCGGTGGTTGCGGCCGCCGCGTCCGGGCCGGTGGCTGGTGCACCTCCACGGTCGAGGCGTCCTGTTCGACTTCCAGCCCTGCCTCAGCCTCGACAGGAGGGCGGTAGTCCAACGGCAGGTCTCGCGCCGGGTCCGACTCAGCCGCTCGAACGGCAGGAACAGCAGGAACAGCAGGCGGTTCCGCTACCGGCTCGGGAGCCGGAGCCGGCTGGGGAGATGGGAAGCTCGGAACGTCCGCCGCGAAGGTCGGCACGGCCGGTTCCGGTGCCGACTCGGGTGCCGGTGCCCACCGCTGCCGGTATCCCGCCTGCCGCTCGACGATGGCCTCGGCCAGTGCATCGGTCACCATCGCAGCGACATTCGTCCACGCGATGATCGAGCTCTGCGACAACGCCTCGAGCGTGATCCGCTCTCCGGTGGCGAACACCGGCTCGAACGGAACTCGCACGTAGGTCTGCACACCGAGGGCATCGAACTCGTCGACGATCGCGGTCTCGAGATTCGGATCGGACCCCGGTGTCGCGCACAGCAGCACGACCGCAGAGCACACCAGATACTCGAGGCCCCGCTTGCGAAGCCCGTCGAGCATCGCGTAGGCGTGTTGGGCCATGTCCCGGCGCATCGGCAGCGGCACAACCAGCACATCGGCATGATGAACGGCCCACTGCCACGCCCCAGCCTGCGGAGTGGTGGCCGTGTCGACAATCAGCAAGTCACGGTGACGCCGAAGCACTGCGCCCAACGCTGCGCACTCGTTCTCCCCGATCACGTTGTCGTAGGAGGAGTCGGTGTCCCCGGCCAGAATCTCGTCGTGTGTGGGCTGGAGCCGCAGATACGCCGCCAGCTCCCCCGCCTCGACATCGGCAGACATCAGCCGCGATGCGTTGTCGAGGACATCCCAGACCGTGCGCTCGACCGGAGCCGTGCGCGCTGCCCGGATGCCGAGGGTGCCGCCGGCCTCGCTCATGTCCACCGTGACGACACCGCGGCCGCGATGCTTGCCGAGCATCGCCGACAGCGCAATCGCTGTCGGAGTCTTGCCCGCGCCGCCCTTGGTGTTGACCACGGCGACCGTGCCCGAACCCGGCAGGGTCCGCTGGATCGCCTCGACCGCCGCCCGGTGACCGGTCTCCGCGGATTCCGGCTTGGGAGCCAGTTTCGTGCCCAGAGCTGCATTGATACGGCCCCGCCAACCCCACTGGGCAGGCTGTGAAAGCGTTGGCGATGCCGCCTCGTCGAACAATGCACTGTGCACGGGGCCTGGTGCCGGAGCTACCGGTTCGTCGACGGACGCAAGAGCATCCATCCCGACCCCGTACGGATCGGCGATGTCCTCGGCAACAGGCTCGGGAGCCGGGACCGGTTCGGGCTCGACGGCAGGACGGTTCGGGCGCAACCGCAGCCGCCGCGGATCGATGGTCGGTTCGTGGTTGTAGTCAGCGATGTCAGCCATCACGCTCGCCTCACAGGGTGGTGACGGACGACACGCGCCATCCGTCGCCGTCGTCGGTCAGCACCACGGCGACGTACTGGACGTCGCTGCCGATCTCGGTGCCGCTGGAATCGGTGACCGTGCTGGTCACCTCGTACATGCCGTGATACCTCGTTGCGGTGTTGGCCTGTCCCTGGTTGGGAACCTCAACCGCCACGGCGGTGACCGTCGCACCCTGCGACGCCCACTGCGCCCACTCGCCGGTGGCCTTGACCGGGATCTCGGCATCGGCGCGGACCTGCGCGTTGAGTTCAGCGGTCAGCACCCCCAGCTCGGCCGCCCTCACCGGTGCATCGTTGCGATTGGCGTCGGTGCGGGTGTCATAGGAGAACCAGGTTTCGACGACCGTGCGGCCGAGCTCGCCTGGATCGTCGGTGTCCACCGACGGTGCCTCCGCAGCGGTCGACGGTGAGGCGGGTGCAGCCGGTTCGGTGGGGGGCCACGCCGCCGTCGAGGTCGATGGCGGCGCCGATGTGCTCGAGGTTGCCTGATCCTGGTCGGCCTCGGAGCTGCACCCGGCCACGGTCACGGCCCCGGCGATGACGCCGATCAGCGCCAGTCGGCGGATCATTCGGCCACCACCAGGTCCGACAGGCGGATCGCCCGCCACTCTCCGTAGCCCGGCTCGAGGCACCACTGCTCGGCCGGGGTACCGGTGGGCACCACCTCGAGATCGAGGATGACCTGCTTTTTCGCTGCGAGATCGGCCAGCTTCACCCCGTCGATGCGTTCACTGCTCACCCGCAGGCGCAGCCGCACCACCTCGACGTCGAGGTGTTCGCGCACCTTCGCGGCGAGGAACACCGCCTTGCCCGCGCTGGCCTCATCTGCCGAGTCCTGATCGCCGGGCCGGAAGATCCGGTCGTCCTTGTGGAACGAGCCGTACCAGGCGACATCGCTGGTATCGGCGTCACCGACGACGGCGAACGATCCACGGCCGTCGCCGGCCGAGGACAAGGACACCAGCGGGGCGGTCGCGGCGGTCGCCGCCAACTTCTCGACCCGTTCGCGCTGCTCACGCTCCCGCAAGGCGTCGTAGTCCACATCGAACTGCTTGTAGAGTTCGCGCTTGACTTTCGGCCACTGCGTGCGCGTCATCAGGTTGTTCTCCGACGCCCAGGTGCGCAGGTCCGCGGCCGTCAACTCCTCGACCGCCCGGGTCGATCCGAGGCTGCGGACCGCGGCCTCCGCCTTGTCCCATTCTTCGCTCACGGTGTGATATTCCCTTTCTGGTGTCTCATCGTCTCCGATGTCCTGGCGTGTGAAAAACGTTGTGTATCAAGTGAATCGCATGGCTCTGACATTTTCCGGTGGTGTCCATGCGGTGATCTGGACCTTCCCGCCGGACTGGGGTGCCTCGACAACTTGGTTGTCCCCCAACCAGATCCACACATGTCCTGGATAGGGCTGCACGATGTCGCCGGGCTGCAAGTCCGCCGCTGCGGTGATCGGCGTTCCTCGAGGGTCGTTGACCTGCGCGGAATCCTGGTGCGGCAGAACGATTCTTCCGTCCGTTGCTTGTGCGACCGCGTACAGGACCAGACCTGAACAGTCGAACCCGACCTTGTTGTAGTCGCCGTGCGCGTCGGCCACACCGCCGTCGATGACTCCGCGAGTCGGGCCGGCGACATCACCGCCGCCCCAGGCGTAATCGGTGCCCAGCCACCCCAGAGCCGCATCGACGACCCGCGAACCGCTCGCCGACGGAGGCCGAGGCTGGTCGACCCCGGCGAAGTCGGCGCGCCCGGCAATGATCTTGCGGACGTAGCTCGTCGTCTCCGCATTGCCGCATACCCCGCCGGAGGCGAGCGTGTTGCCGGGACCGCAGTTGTAGGCCGAGAGCATCAGTTCGGTGCCGTCACCAGAGACTTTGCCCTCGCGGAGCCACTGCTGCGTCTGCTCCCATACCTGGCAGTCGTAGTCGGCCATCGACATCACCGAGTCACCGATGGAGTTGACATCGGCCATGCCGTCGCCGTCGTGGTCCTGGCCGATCGAGGCCCAGGTGCCGGGCATGAACTGCCCCGGACCACGTGCCCCGGACGGGGAGACCGGCGAGGACGGGCCGTGGCGGAACTGGTTCTCGGCATAGAGCTGGGAGGCCAGCAGCGGAGCGTCGATCGCATCGCAGGTCTGAGCTGCCTTGACGATCCACTCGCGGAACTCCTCGGGGACCGAACCTGGCGCAAGGGACCTTCCGCCGGGGCGAGCCAGGCCGGTACAGCCTGCACCGAGCGGAGTCTCGGCCGCGACCAGTTGCACATTCGGCGAGCTCGGACGCTGCTGCGGGGCGTCGAGTTCGTTCGCATCGGCCAGCCACGGCATCGGATCGATGGGAGAGCCCCCGTCGAGCCGGCCGCCGGGCCAGACCTCGAAATGCAGGTGCGGGCCGGTCGAGCCACCGGCATTGCCGACCAAGCCGATCAGGTCCCCGGCGCGTACTTCGTCACCGACGGAGACGAGAACCCCGTCCGGAAACATGTGGCCGTGGACCGTCGAGATGGTCGAGCCGTCCGAGGTGGCCGAGTCGATGACAATCCAGTTGTCGAAGCCGTTCTCGTCACCGGCGCCGGAATCCCCGGCCGCGACGACGATGCCGTCGAGCGGTGCGTAGAAGGGCGTGCCGATCGGGGCCGCAAGGTCGACACCGTTGTGCGAGGCGCCCCAGCGCGGGCCGAAACCGGAGGTAAACGTGTACGTGCCGGTGACCATCGGCTGCACCTTCTTGCCGGTGGCAGCACGCAGACTGTTCGGCGACCGGGACGGTCCCTGCGTCGGCAGGCAGTTGTCCGGCTCGGGATTGTCGCTGCCGCACATCACCAGCGCGCCCATCAGCGCCACGACGCTGGCGGCCAGCGTAATTTTCGTCGTCGAAGAAGCCACGTACTCACCCCCCTTTGCATGAGTGCTTGTCGATAGCCCGCCCAGGCCATGCACGTGAGTGACTTCGCATCCGCCCGCCCGAGGTCGGATGCCGCGTGAGTGGAAGGCTTCGGTCCTGGCAACGGCACCACCCGTCCGCCGGGACCGCCCGGCCCTACCCGATCGCTTTGGCGAAAATGTTCACCATCGTGTCGATCGCGTTGTCCTTTCCATCCGGGGACCAGCTCGGATATGCGATGTGCGAATTCGAGGCGTAGAAGCTCGCCGCAGTGAACCCTTCGGAGACCAGCTGACCGATCTCGGCCGCGCCGTCACTGCTTGCCAGTGCCATCACCGACTGGCTCAGGCCGGCCAGATCACTGTCCTGCGGATGCACCGCCATCAGCGATCCGATCGGATCGCCCGGGTCGTGCAGTTGATCGGGGCTCATCTTCTGGCCCGGCGTGAGCACCCCGAGAGCCACCTGTGCCAGTTCCAGCGCGACCGGCATCAGCCGCGACAGCTCGAGCATGTTGCCGCTTTCGGCGACCGACCAGGCAATTTCCTGCATCTCACCGACGTTGCGCGCCAAGCGGATCACATCGACGTTGCCGAGCAGATCGAGCACCAGGCCTGCGATCGCGGCCGTGCCGGACGGATCCGGCACCATCGCCACCAGACGCGACAGGGTCTTGAAGTCCACCCCGGCGGCCATCTTCACCAGCGGGGAGAGCTGATTGTTCAGATCCCCCGCGACCGCGTGCGCGCCACGCACATCACCGGTGGCGAGCTTGATCGGGAGCTGCTGCAACCCGGCCGCCACCGCTGCGTAGTCGATCGTGGTCACCCCGGAGACCACATTGAGCAGCTGATTGATGATCGTCGTGGGCTTGGCGACCGAGAGCACCTGTGTGGCAGTCCGTAACTCGGCCGGACCCGAGGCTGCCAAGGGCGACAGGCCCGCGACCAGCGTGTCCGCCGAGCTCGCCAGCGTCGACACGTCGATCGGCTCACCCGAGGCCCGCGACTTGAGTAGGGCCGTGCTCATGTCGGTCACCGCTTCGGCGGCCGAGAGCACCGCCGGAACATCGACCTGCGCGAGCGTGTCGAGCACGCTCGCCGTCGTCGCCTCCGGCGATCCCTCGGGAGCCGAGGTGAACGACTCCCGTGCACCCGGATTGCTGTCGATCCACTGCCGCGCCTGGTCTACCGGCGTCAGAGTCTCCGACACCAACCGCGCCTGCTGCGTGATGCGGGCAATGTTCGCCGCCGAGGTCGTCGATGTCGGACCTGCGACATCGAGCGCGGCCACCGATTCGGCCAGCCGAGATGCCGCCCCGAACACTGCCGACAGATCAGCATTGCGCCAGTTGCCCGGTGAGGACAGCTCATCGACCAGCGACGAATGCGCCACTGTCGACTCACCGGTGATCGTCGGAGTCTGCGGTGTGGCGGTCGAGGCGAGTTCGGCAGAGACGTCGACCGCCCCCGGCGGATTGGCGATGATCCGACCCAGCGAGGCTAGGAACGGTGTCGACTCGCCATCGGTGTTGCAGTACGCATCGTCCGGGTGGCAGATGTCGAACACCTTGCCCGCGAGCTTGCCGAACCCTTCCGGGGCCGGCCCCGCGATGCCCTGACCGTCGAGCGGCGGGCCGATCAACGTTGCGCCCTCGGTGCCCCGCTTCGGATTGGCGAGCAGAATCACCGCCTTGACCTGTTGCGGAGTGACCGGTCCGAGCCCGTGGCCGATGGTGACGGCCAGATCGTTGCCGATCTGCGCGCCCTGGCTGTATCCCGCGATGAGGTACTTCGACGCCGGGCACCGCTCCATCAGCTCCGACGCCGCTTTGTCACCCCGGGACTTCGATTCGGCATAGGAGGTGCCGTTGAAGAACGCCTCCCCCGGATACGGCACGTACACCGCGTCGACGTTCTTCCCGAACCGCTGCTCGAGCGCGTCACCGACCGCCGCGAGCATCCCCGTCGGCACCTTCGGATCGGCGTTAGCCGAGGTCTCCGTCGTGCCGGGAATCATCAGCGCGATCGTGCGCGCACAGCCGTTCGTCTCCGCAGCATGAGCAACGGTCGGCGTGCTCACCGCGGCCGCAGTGGTTACTGCCGCCGCTGCCAGAGCTAGACCAGTCTTCCTCATCCGGACTATCCCCTGACTTCTTCGATGGAGCGGATCATCACCCGGCCGTCCTCTGCCGTGGTCGTCGTGATGCGCTGTTTGAACTCGCTGCGCCGATCCGGGCGGATCTCGGTGATCTGCGCGCTGTAGGCGTTCGGCCCGATTGCCGTCACCTCAAGGCAGTGCGTGGTCCCCAGAGGAACGGTGTCGATGCCCTGCTGGATCGTCGCTGCATCGGGTAACGGCGCATCCGGGGCCATCAGCTCCCGCACTTCCGCACCCGACCGCAGCAGGTAATAGCGGTGTTCGAGTGCCGCGATCACCCCTTCACCCGATGACTGGTCGCCTTCACCGGGCGAGCACGGATCATCGGCCGCCGCAGACGCCGTGGTCGAAGCCAGCGCTGCTGTGGCCGGAACCAGATCACCGAAGTCCGGCTCGTCGTCGCCCCCGAACAGTGCCGACACGCCCCAGCCAACCATTCCCACCACTGCAACAGCGGCGAGGCCAAGTCCGGCATAGGTCACCATCCGACCGGAAGGCCGGGGCATCGGCGGGCCGCCGACCTTTTCTGACGGGCGAGCAACGCGGCGGCCGATGTCGGCCGCCGCGACCACCCGAGACTCCGACTCACGTGTGGGCGCTGCCTTCACGGAGGAAAAGCGCTCCTCGGCCGCCGGTACCGGTGCCGGTGCCGACGTCCGAACCATGCGGGTCCGGGGCGCGGTCGCATCGAGCACCCGCGGCGAACCTGCTCGGTTGTTCCGCTTCATCGGTTCGTCTCCCTTTCGACCGGAACTCAGGCGTCGACCGCCGGAGCCTGCGTGCCGAGACCCTGACCGACCGCTTCACTGACCAGGCGCGATGCCAGACCCGGCGTCGCGTCGGTGAAGAACGATTCGAGTGCCTGGTCGACCTGCTCGATGACCTGCTCGCCGCCCGGCTGTGCCTGCACGAAGTCACGGACCTGTGTGTCGAGCGACGGAGCGGTCTCGGTAGCGAAGGTCTGCACCGCCTCGGCAGCGGCCGCACCCACCGGATCTTCCGACCACTGTGCGAGCGTGGTGTCGACCTGCTCGGCGATCTGCTCGGCCTCGACATCGGGCACTTCGGCCTCGATCGGCGTGGCGTCCTCGCCCGCACCGTAGGCAGTACCGACCCCGTATCCGGCCAGGCCGCCCCCGACCGCACCGAGGGTGCCGCCGACCGCGCATCCGGCCGCGAAGCCTCCTGCTGCGCCTGCTGCCGTGGCAGCAACACCGGAGGTGACCGGAGCCACCCCCGGAATCGGCACGGGCACCATCGTGCCCATGCCAGCGCCGACGATGCCCGAGACCGTGGACACCGCCAGGGCCGTCGGGACACCGGCCGCCAAGCATCCGGCTCCGAACCCGGCCGCTGCGCCCGCCGCCGTGCCTGCGACCTGTGCGGATGCGATCTTCTCGGCTTCTTCGGCCTCCATGCCGGTCGACCGGTGGTAGTCGGTCACCATCGCCTCGACCACGGCGGTCGTGCGGTTGGTCTTTTCGGCGTCGACATCGGAGATCCAGTTGGGCTGATCGAAGATCACCCGACCGAAACGCATCTTGTTGGCCGGGGCCTCGATCGGCAGGGTCGGCCCCTCGACGATGACCGGCACCTGCGGAACGGGAGCGTTGTAGCCCGAGTCGCCGCCACCGGAGTAGCCCGAGTAGCCGGAGTTTCCGCCACCGGAGTAGCTGTTGTACTGCGTCATCGACACGCCGCCGCCGGTCTGCGGGTTGTAGGCACGGGTTCCGCGGTTGTACTCGGCCGGAGGCGCAACCCAGAAGTTTTCGGCCGGCTGCGGCTCAGGGGACGACGGGGCCGGAGCCGGGGCCGAAGGCGGCGTGGACGTGATACCGGCCTGGCCGCCACCGGACTGCGGCGGGGACGTGATCCCCGCCTGACCGCCACCGGAGTCATCGGTCGGAGCCGCTGCTGCCGTCGGCGCAAAGGCGATGAGCAACCCGGCCGCCGCCGGTGCCAGGGTCGCAGTGCTGAGCACCGCACTAGTCGTTCGACGGCGCCGGTGTCTGCCGGTGCGGGAAGCCAACCGATCTTCGTTGGATACGGACATATACATCGCCTTTCGTGCGGATGAACCGAGTCCCGTGTGCGTGAAGGACCTGAGCGAGATAGGGAAACCGCCGGTCCGAAATCCGGGAGAGGGTGAACCTCGGCTCGGCGGTAGTCAGTGGTCCGAGCGCGTTCACGGCAGATGACGCAGGTGGGAATCGGGACTCGAGCCCATGCCCCTGCCCGCCCGTGCCGAGATGGTCGGGCAGGTCACTGCAGGAAAGAAGAAGTCCGCTTGGGCACGTGTCCGTGGGGCCGGACATGCGCGGAAACGCTGCTGCCAGCGCACAGTCGAGTAACGCAAGAACAGCAGTGCCCGAAAAAGAAGTGGGCTCTCCTCGTCGGCAGCGACCTGGTGCCCGAGCTTGCGTAGCACGCCCGGATGGGTCGTTACGTGAGTGGTTCAACCCCCGGATACGTGACACCGACGCCAATCACTGACACGTGTCCGGGGTTTTCCCTCTTTGCCGGTGGCCTCACCGCGGCTCCGCACTCTGGTTGCCAGCCAGAGGCGCGCACACCCGGCTCAGCCGAT
The DNA here is from genome assembly GCF_023218075.1 of Rhodococcus sp. HM1. Classification (GTDB taxonomy): domain Bacteria; phylum Actinomycetota; class Actinomycetes; order Mycobacteriales; family Mycobacteriaceae; genus Rhodococcus. The sequence continues at coordinate 28,463 of NZ_JALPTB010000066.1, forward strand.
AGCTACCTCCTTCGCAGCGAACACTTCGGTTGAAACTCTATTCCGGAACATTACAACAAACTTTATTCAAGTGGAAGATGACGCAGACCATTCCTGTAGGGCAGTGTTATCCGTCGTGGAAAGGTTGTGGGCATGACGAGACGGCCTCTTCGGGGTTTCGACCGGGAGAGGCTGATCGATCTGCGGACGAAGAAGGGTTACACCCGTGGCGACCTGGCGAGGTTCGCCGAAGTGAGTGTGGCGGCCGTTCGCGCCTGGGAATCCGGGCAGGCCACTCCACAGGTAGACCGGTTGGCCCGAGTGGTCAAAGCCCTCGAAGTCCCGATGTCCGAGCTGGTGCGGATACCCCCGCACGAGCGGTACCTGGGCGATCTGCGAGTCCAGGCCGGCCTGACCCAGCCCCAATTGGCGCTCGAGGTCGGCATTTCCACGGCCTCGCTCAGCAGCCTGGAGCTGGGGGAAACGTCGCTGCGCGAAGCGATTGCCGAGCGACTGGCCAAAGCCTTGGGTGTGGACACAGCCGAGATCCGTGCCGCTTACGAACGTTCCCGAACCCGACCGCCGGGCACGCCGGTCTGACGCGCGCGACACGCTGTGTGTCGACATACGGAACGTACGGATTACCACGTCTGGACTCCCCCCGCGGAGATAGCAGCCCGCCTCACGCAGACATGCGGAGACGGCCGAAACCGGCTGTGCTACATCCGAGGCCGAGTCGACAAGCCTCAGGAAATCCCCACGGGCGGGGACGCGGAAGACAAACTACCAGATCACTGCAGGTATCCGGGGACCGACCTACCCTCCCAGGCGCCCCCGATCGGACCCACGCAATTCCACTGCGGGCGCACCGAACTCGCCGGCCGGCACCGAAACCTGCACGAGCACGAGACGGTCGCTGAGAGGTCCGGGATACGGGCTGATCGACAATTGCGCTGTTCGCCATCCCGATTCGGACCGAAGGCGAGCCCGAGCAGATCGAGGACCGGCATCACCCGAGCGAAAGGCCGCGAGCGCTTCCGCAAGAACGGACCGATCGTCAGGATGAACGATGTCGTTTCCGCCACTGACGTTCCGCCACGTCACCCAGGGCGGAGCATCGGGAAGCCACATGGTCAGAACAGCCAACTCGGCAGCGAACACGCCGGTGTAGACCCCAGCGGTTCGCAGCATCTCCTGCATTCCGAGTTCGCTCAACGTCGGCAACTCCGGCGCAGTCGTATCGGACACGTCATGCCAGAGCAGTCGAATGCCGACGTTGCCCGGATCGGTGCGACCTTTGCCCCAGCAGTACCAGCGCATTACGCGGCCGTCGGCGTGGAGAACCGACATCGGTGCCTCCCACTTGCGGCCGTGCACCGGATCGATCCCCAACTCGAACAACGAGGCCGAATCGTCGAACTTGACGGCCTTGGCGATGTACTCCGCAGGGGTCCGCTCCGGGACATGCGCTTCCGGCAGCACACCCGACATCATCGACGCTTCGACCGTCTGACCGATCACCATGCGTTCCAGTTCCCACGCGATACCGGCCACGATTCGAGGCGGGCTCGGAACCTGGCCGGGTTCGCCGACCCACACCTGGACGCCGTGCGCCTCACCACTGGGGCCGAGGACCGGCAGTGCTTCGATGTGGAACGTCTTCTGCGCCCCCTTGCGGGAGCGCACATCGATCCTGACCGCCCGGCGAGTGTGGACTGCTTCGTGAATGATCGGTGTGATCGGAAGATCCGGGGCCGGCTGAACTTGCCTGGTCACCGACGCCCAGTCCCGAACCGCTCCGCCGCAGCTGACAACGGACATCTCCTCGTCGATCAACGTCTCGACAAGATGCCACGTGTTGAGAATTACCATTAACTTATAACCTCCCCCGAGTTCGGGCACAGTGCAGCTGCCCAGGGAGGAACATACCGGCCAACCCGATTGGTCAACGAAGCGAGAGCATGACCTTCAACCCTCGCGGCTTGAGAGTGATCGCTTCATGAACGTCGAGTTCGTAGCCCGGTTCGGGAGCGAAGTCGTATCGCCGGATCAGCGACGCGAGCGTGAGCACCGCTTCGTGCAGGGCGAACTGCCGGCCGATGCATGCCCGGATTCCCGTGCCCCACGGCTTGAAGATGTGTGCCGGCCGCTTCCGCACCGCCTCGGGTTCGAATCGGTCCGGATCGAACCGCTCGGGGTCGTCGCCCCACAGAGGGTCGCGGTGCAGCTGCGGCAGCAGCACGAACACCCACGACCCCGGCGGCAGAGTCCGTCCGCCGAGCGTCGTCTCACCGCGCACCTTGCGGAAGTAGCCCGGCGCGGCCGGCCACAGCCGCAGCGTCTCGTCCACCACCCGCCGCACATAGCGCAGCTTGGCGACCTGCTCGTACCCGATCTGCCCGTCGACCCCGACGACTTCGGCGATCTCGGCGCGTGCCTTCGTCACGACCTCGGGATTCCGGCTCAGGAAATGGATGGCGAAGCCCAGGGTGGCCGCCGTGGTCTCGTTGCCCGCCACCAGGAAGGTAAGCACCTGGTTGCGGATCGCTTCACGGTCGAGCTGCTCACCGGTGTCCGGGTCGGCGGTGTGCATCATCAGATCCAGCAGATCGGGGTGCCTGTCGTCCGAGCGCATCCGCTCCTCGACGATGCGATCGACGGTGTCCTGCATCAACGCGATGTCGCGGGCGTGCTGCTCCCGGGCGCTGCGGCCGAACAGGGCGCGCAGGATCGGGATGTCGTTCGAGGAACGGTTGATGTACTCGAGGGCCCGGCTCATCGCCTCGATGAACGGATCGGGTTCGGCCCGGTTGAACGAGTCGAAGTCGTAGCTGAACCCGCATCGCCCGATCACGTCGAAGGTCAGTGATGTCATGCCCTGCGGCACGTCGACATAGCGGCCGTCCGAGGCTGCCTCATCCCAGGAGTGCAGCAGTTGATCGATCACCGTGAGCATCGAGTCGTGGTAGCTGCGCATCGCGGCCTGGCTGAAACCCGGGCCGAGGATGTTGTGGGCCTTGCGCCAATTCGGTTCGGAATTGAACGCCGTGAACAACCCGTCACCAGCGATAACACGGAGTTTGCGGAGCGGCTTGCCGAGGAACTTCGCCCACTTCTCCTCATCGTTGACCTCCCGCACCAGGTCGGCTCCGGAGACCACGACCAGCCGATGCTGCAGGATCTTGCGCTCGAAGATCCCGCCGAGTTCCCGCGCCATCTGCATCTCGTGCTGGACCGGTTTGGCGACGTCGATGCTGAGCAGATCACCCAGCAGCGGCAGTCTCCACCGAGGTCGTGGGATCGGTTGGGGGTCGGTGGTGCTCGCGGGGCTGCTCGCGGGGCTGCTCGCTGAAAGCTGCGGTGACGCCATTTCTGAGAGTGTGCCCCACAGTCCGTGTGACCCACACCGCACCCTCCCGTCGTCCCCTCCCACGCCTCGGCCCATGTCCCACTAGTCGACACGCGCCACGCCGATGCACGTGGGTAACTGACAACGGCGGGCCGGCCCGCTAATCTGAGGCAGATTCATGGGCCGATCTTGAAGAACGGGGGTTTACGCATGGCACAGCCACATAAGGGTGACCGCGCCGCGATGACTCTTCGTATCCCGGCTGAGCTGCACGAACAGCTCCGCAAGGACGCCGGGGACGCCAAGGTTGCGCTGTCCCAGTACGTCGCCGACCTCCTCGCCCTTCAGGCGGGTCGGCCGGACCTTGCTCGCGAGATCAAGGCGGTGCCCGTGTAAACGCCACCAGAGAGGGACGCTAGCCGCCAACTAGCCCGCCCTCAGAAGCAGAAAACCCCCCACCTGCCAGGGTGGAGGGTTTCCCAACCAAATATCTGCCCGATCGGTCGCCAAACGTTTCGGGCATTCAACTTTCCGCTCAGAAAGTCTTCGCTATGCATATTAGCGAGCACTGCTCGTTTGGTTCAACTTCCCCTTCAAATCACATCTCCGCGTGTCGCCCCCGACGGAGCACGAATGCACCGCGCGACCGTGGCCCCGGCCGCGCCGCCCCCAAGACCCGTCGCGGCCGCCGTCGCGGCAGCTACAGTCTCCGCGTTGCCGAAGGCGCCTACTCCCCCATCCCCGTCTGGGACTCCCGGGCCGGCTGGATGCGCCAGATCATCACCTGGGCGCGCAGCGAGAGCGGCATCAAAATCTGCAGCCAACACCACATCGCGCCGGACAAGTTCATCGCTGCAGCCGGAGCCCACGCCGCCTACGCCGACGAAGCCACCGGCCGTAGCCTCACCGCTGCCCGCGACACACTCGCCGAATACGCAGGCATCAGCACCGACGTTCTCGACCGCGCCCGCCGGATCCTCCGCCGCATCGGGGCCGCGGTCGAACTCGTCCGCGGCCGCTACCTCACCATCGCCGAACGCATCGAAGCCAGCCTCACCCACGGCGGTAAGCAACTCCGCGCGGCCTCCGTGTGGGCCTTGACCAGCGGGTTCACCGCAGATCTTTCGGTTTATCCACAGTTTCCGAATCATGCGGATCTACCAGAGAACCCCTTGGGTTCTCTGGGTATCTCTTGTTCTCGAGTAATCACCAACGCGCGCGCTTCGCGCCGCGCACGGGCCTCGACGAAGGGGCCGGGACAACCGCGGCCGTTGCACGCTCAGATCGCCGCTGCGCGCCTGGCCGACCGGCTCGCACCGGTCATGCCCGGCTTCCGAGGCGTCGACCGCCACGGCCACCACGTACCTGGCACCGACCACCAGCACATCGGAGCTATCACCGATGCCCTCATCGACGCGGGCATCGACACCACCCGCTGGACCGGCGACGCCATTGCCGACCGGATCACCGAATTCCGCCGCGACCGCACCATGCCGCACCTAGCGTCCCCGATGGCCTTCCTGCGCTGGCAACTCGGCGCCCTCGCCGACGTGTGGTCCACACCCACCCCCGCCGAGCGCCGCACTCAGATCCAGGCCGAACGTGCCGCGGCCCGTGCAGCCGAACTCGCTGAACGTGCCGCCAACCCCCCGGCCAGCGAACAGACCCGAACCACCGCCTACGCCGAGATTCGCCGCGTACTCGAGGCCCGCCGCGGCACCACGGTGAGTACCGCCCGTAAGGACCGTTTCGGACGTCGCATCCGCTGATAGGTCCACGCCCCGAGGCCACCGAGTCGAACCTGCACCCGAAGTTACGATGAGAACCATGACCGGGAAAAAGCGCATGGCCTTCGACATCAGCGAAGCCGACGCCAACCGGATACGCGCCGCCTACGTCGGCACCCGCGCCGTCCTTCCCCCGGCCACCCTCAGCGAGTTCATCACCGACTTGTTGCTCGAGGCCACCGGACGCCTCGAGCGCGCCCACAACAAAGGCCGGCCCTGGCGCACCCCCAGCCGGGGCGAGCTCAAGTCCCTTTCCCAGACCGGTGTCGGACGCAACGCCCCCGGCCGCACGGACGAGAAGAACCAGCGATGACCAATACCTCGCGCACCCCACGCCCCAAGCTCGGTTTCCACACCGATCAAGCCGAACGAATCCGCGCCGCCTACCTCGGCACCCGCGCAGTCCTCCCCCCAAGCACCTTCGGCGAATTCCTCGAAGCAGCCGTCCTCGAGAAGATCGAACGGCTCGAAGCCGAACACAACAACGGCCGCCCGTGGGACACCCCGGCCGCCGGAGAAATCAAATCCACTGCCCAGACCGGCGTCGGCCGCTGGAACCGCGCCTGACCGCCAGGCCCGCGCAGCCGCTCCGCGGCCGCCGAACACGATAAGAATCGCTGCGCTCTCATACCGGCCCCGGACTCGTGGGCACAGACGCGCATGAGACTCGCATAACTCCCACTGTTGCTACGGGAAACGTGACAACAAGCAGTGCGGTCGGTGAACACGCACATGCGAACACGCCGAGAAACCCGGCGAGAACGGCCCCACCGTCGAAAAGCACGCAAGGAACGGGCCGAACGTGAACCATCGCGATCCCGCTCGTCCTTCTCGCAGCTGATGTCACCTTCGAGCCGCTGCGAGAACCCGCGATCCCGGCCGGTACACCCACCCAGCCTCATTCGCATTCCCCATCCTTCTCTCGACGCAGCCGGACTCTCGCCGTCGTCACCGTCCCCACCTGGCAGCGCCAGATAAGACCGCCCGCAAGAACCGGGCCGTCGGTACCTCATGACACAGTGCCGACCGGAACGCCCATCAATCCAGCGAGGGGGACCAACACCGTGGACGAGCTCTACCTGTATGCCCAGCTGTATGCCCAGGCCGGCGTGACCGTCGAACCGGAGGCTCCGCCCTTCCTGCGCGAGCTGGTCGGGAAGGCCGACGCATTCTGGTGGCTGCTGCTCATCGCAGGACTCGTCACGATCGGTGTCCTCATCGCCGGTCGGCAGCGAGGATCGCAGGCAGCCGGCGCAGCCTTCTTCGGCTACTGCGCGGCCGTTGCCGCCGCGATCGGCGCCGGCGCGCTGTTCTTCGGCATCTGACCCGGGACTGCTCGCGGGAGACGCGATGCTCGCCTCCGGTCCGGACCGGAGGCGTTTTCGGAGAACCAGTTCTGCCGGCTGGTGAGACAGCCCGGCCCCGCCGGTGCGACTCGGAAGCGTCCCGACCGAATCACACGCACACTCGGTCGGGACGCAGTCCTCTCACTCCGCGTTCTCGAATGAGAACCGTGCCGTGACCTGCAACTCTTATGCGAGACAGCACTTCTCATTTCATGGTTCCCATTGTTATTATGGGAACCATGAAAGCGATGAAGCGACGCAAGAACAAGAACGCCTCCGCACCCGCGAATGCGACAACAGTCAGCGGCTTCATGTGGTGCGCAGGAATCGCCATCACCGTGGTAATCGGAGCGGCCGGATTCATTCTCAGCTTCATCGCGCTCCGCGACCTGTGCATCCAGGCCGGCCAACCTCGGGAAATCGCCTTCTTGTTCCCCGTCATCGTCGACGGAACCATCCTCCAAGCGACGATGGGCGTCGTCTCCCGCCGCCACGACCCGGATGCGCGCCGATTCTTCTGGAAGATTCTCATCGGCGCCGCCACTGTCTCCATCGCAGGCAACGCGATCCACGCCGTTCTCACCCACGCCCCCGGCTTCAACCCCGTTCTCGCCGCCGTGATCGCCACCCTCCCTCCGATCTCACTGCTCGCATCCACGCACGCGCTGACCGTTCAAGGCCGTCGCACCACCTCCCCCACCGAGACGGTCACCGAGACTCACACCGAGAGCGCAGCCGAGGCCTCTTCGCAGCACAAGACCGCGGACGAGAATGCGACCGTGCCCGAGGCTCGCACCGAGAACGCCGACCAGAACCGGGCAACCATCGAGACCGTGTGCGAGGCACCGGCCGTCCCGCAGAACCGCACCACGACCGCCGACACTCTCCCCCGCCCGCTTGAAGCGCCCCTCGCCGAACTGCTCGAGACTCACCGCGAGGCCGACCCGACCCCCACCTTCCACTCCCACGAAGAACGCCGCGAATGGGCACTGGCCCGACGCAAGGCCGGGATCGAGGTCCCCGTCATCGCGCAGGAAGTCGACCGCTCCATCGCCACCGTCTACCGCTGGCTCTCCGAAGCCGACGAACCCGCCACCATATGACCATCACAAACACATCAGAAAACTGATTCTGGAACGTCAAACAGGAATCAATCAGAAATCAAAAAGACATCGCAAAACCGTGATGTCTGATGCACAACAGATTCACCTCGGCGCATCGAGCTCGGGCAGCCTCCCGGTTCGGTGCGCCGAGTCGCGTTTGTAGGTCGTTGACCGGGGGCGATCCGCCCCCGGACCCCCTTCGGGTCGAGTCCGGCGTGGACGAGCGGTGTGCTCGGGGGTGGGGGGTGGCAGTCGGATCATGGCCCCCTCGGTACCGGGGCCGGGAAACGTAGGCTCCCGCGGCCGGCGGACGGTGCCCCTCGCCCTGGCCAGGAGCGTGCCCGGCCCGTCTGCCGTGAGCATCCGGTCCACCGATCCCAGGGG
>NZ_JALPTB010000067.1 GCF_023218075.1 Rhodococcus sp. HM1
CCGACAACCGCGCCAGCAACACCGACAACGCCGCATGCACCACCATGAACAACGTCGCGTTGTGCGCCCGCGCCACCTGCACCAACCGCCCGTGCAACTCGGCCGGGATCTCCACACCGACGCGCGCGCCGGCCACCGACTGCACCGCCGGACGCGGACGATCGGCCGGCAACTCCAACTGATCCGGCAACCCGGCCAGAGCGCCACGCCAGAACGCCAGCTGCTGCGAGATGAGCGAGGACGGATCGTCCTCCGAGCCCAGCACCGACCGCTGCCACAACGCGTAGTCCGGGTACTGCACCGCCGGCGGCTCCCAGGACGGGGCTCCGCCGCCGACCCGGGCGCTGTAGGCGAGCATCACGTCCCGCACGAACGGCGCCATCGACGCACCGTCGGCCGAGATGTGGTGCACCACCATCGCCAGCACGAACTCGTCACCGCCGAGATCGAACAAGCGGATACGCAGGGGCACTTCACTCGTCACGTCGAACGGCCGCACCATGAAGTCCGTGAGGGCAGCGAGCAGCTGCTCGGCCGTGGTCCGTTCGACGTCGACGTCCGGAACGGACTGCAGCACCGGCAGCACGACCTGGACGGGTCCGTCCGCGGTCTCCGGGTACACCGTGCGCAGCGACTCGTGCCGCGCCACCACGTCGGCGACCGCCGCGCGCAGCGCCTCGACGTTGAGGGCACCGCGGATCCGCAGAGCCATCGGCAGGTTGTAGGCGGTCGAGTCCGGGTCGAAGCGGTTGAGGAACCACATGCGGGACTGCGCCAGCGACAACGGAATCCGCTCCGGGCGCACCTGTGCCGTGAGCGCAGCCCGTCCACCCGCACCGACGTGCGACTCGAGCCGGGCGGCCAGGTCCACTACTGTCGAGGCTTCGAACAATGTACGGACCTGGACGCGGGTGTCGAGTGCCGCGCCCAGACGCGAGACCACCTGGGTCGCGATCAGCGAGTTGCCGCCGAGCGCGAAGAAGTCGTCGTCGAGACCGACCCGCTCGATGCCGAGCACCTCGCCGAACACCCCGGCGACGATCTCCTCCACCGGCGTGGTGGGGGCACGGAACTCGCGAGCTTCGAACTCCGGTTCCGGCAGCGCCTTGCGGTCGAGCTTGCCGGACGCGTTGAGCGGGAACGCGTCGAGCACGGTCACCACCGACGGAACCATGTACGACGGAAGCGCCGCGGCGGCGGCCGTGCGTGCGGCGCCGGCGTCGATCACCGCGCCCGGCACCGGGACGACATAGGCGACCAGGTGCTGGCCGGTCGACGATTCGTGCACGAGCACCACCGCCGACAACACGGACGGATCGGCGGACAGGACCGCTTCGATCTCGCCGAGCTCGATGCGCTGGCCGCGGAACTTCACCTGGAAGTCGGTGCGGCCGATGTAGACCAGTTCCGGTTCGCCACCGGCCGTGGGAGTCCAGCGGACGAGGTCACCGGTGCGGTACATGCGCTCGCCCGGCGCACCGTACGGGTCGGCGACGAAACGGTCGGCGGTCAGGTCGACCCGGCCGTGATACCCGCGCGCGAGCTGGACGCCCGACAGGTACAGCTCACCCGCGACCCCGAACGGCACGGGACGTAGACGCGAATCCAGCACCAGCGCACCGGAATTCCACACCGGACGACCGATCGTCACGGCGGCGTCGGGCCGCACCGCGGCCTCGGTTGCATGCACGGTGAACTCGGTCGGGCCGTACAGGTTGTGCAGCGCGGCCCCCGGAATCGCCGCGTGCACCTGGGCGGCGGCGGACGGCGGAAACGCTTCACCGGCGACGAGCACAGCACGCAGGGACGCGGCACCCCCGGACCCGAGCACCGAGACGAAGGGACCGAGCATCGACGGCACGAACGACACCATCGTGACCGACTGATCGTCGATCAACTGCGCGAGATAGACGGGGTCGCGGTGCCCGTCCGGCTCCGCGATCACCATGCGCGCACCGGCGATCAGTGTGCAGAACAGTTCCCACACCGAAACATCGAAGGTCACGGGGGTCTTGAGCAGCACCACGTCGGACGAGTCGATCCCGAAGCGATCCGTGAGCCACAGCACCTGGTTCACCACGGAGCGCTGCGCGACGGACACACCCTTCGGGCGGCCCGTCGAGCCGGAGGTGAACAGCACGTACGCGGTGTTGTCCGGACGCAGCACCGATCGCCGGTCGGCGTCGGTGACGGGTGCGTCGGAGACGGTCGGATCGTCGTCGCCGGCGACGAGCACGGTCCGGTCGCCGAACCGCTCGGCGTCGGCGGCGTCGGCCACCAGCACGCACAGCGGCGCGGCGGTGTCGAGGATGTAGTCGATCCGGTCGGCGGGCTGATCCGGGTCGACGGGCACGTAGGCGCCGCCCGCGGTGAGCACCGCGTACATCGCCACCACGAGATCGGCGGACCTGCGCATGGCCAGCGCGACCCGCACCTCGGGCCCGACGCCCTGCGCGACCAGCCGTCGCGCGAGCCGGTTCACCCGGGAGGCGAACTCGCCGTAGGTCAGGCTCTGCCCGCCGGACACCACGGCGACCGCACCGGGGTTGTCCGCGGCGCGCGCCTCGAACAGCGCCGGCAAGGTCGTCGACGCGTCGATGTCGTGCCGCGTCGCGTCGACACCTGCCACGAGCGCGTCGCGCTCGGCCGCGTCGAGCAGTTCGATGTCACCGACCACGGCAGCGGGATCCGCCGCGACCGCTTCCAGCACCCGCACGAAGCGGGCGGCGATCGACTCGACGGTCGCGGTGTCGAACAGGTCCGTCGCGTACGACATCTCGACGAGCAGACCGTTGTCGGCGCCGTCGGGATGGTCCGCAACCGTGACCTGCAGGTCGAACTTCGCCAGGTCGTAGTCGAATTCGACGCCGCTGACGGTCAGACCCGGCAGTTCGAGCCGGGTGTTGTCCATGTTCTGGAACGCGAGCGCCACCTGGAACAGGGGATGCCGGGACTGCGACCGAACCGGATTGAGGACCTCGACAAGCCGCTCGAACGGAACCTCCGCGTGGGCGAAGGCCCGCAGGTCCGATGCCCGGACCCGGGACAGCAGTTCGGTGAACTGCTCGGCGGGATCGACCGCCGAGCGCAGGACGAGCGGATTGACGAACATGCCGATCAGGTCGTCGAGCGCGACGTCCCCACGGCCCGCGACGGGAGAACCGATTGCGATGTCGCGCGAGCCGGACAGCCGCGACAGCAGTACGGCCAGCGCACTGTGCACGACCATGAACAGCGTGGCGTTGTTGTCCCGCGCGACCGCGTTCAGCCGGTTCCGGAGCTTCGCGTCCACGGAGAACCGCAGCAGGTCACCGTGGCTGGTCGCCACCGCCGGACGCGGCCGGTCGGTGGGCAGCGGAAGCTCGTCGGGCAGATCTGCGAGTTCCCGCTTCCAGAAGTCGATCTGGCGTGCCGCGACCGACTCCGGATCGTCCTCCGAACCGAGCATCTCCCGCTGCCAGATGCTGTAGTCGGCGTACTGCACCGTCAACGGCTGCCAGTCAGGGGACTCCCCCGCCGACCGCGCGGCGTAGGCGGTCATGACGTCCCGGGTGAGGGGACCCATCGAGAAGCCGTCCCCGGCGATGTGGTGCACGGAGAACGCCAGCACGTGCTCGGTCGCGCTGATCTCGAACAGCCCCGCCCAGAACGGCACCCGCTGGGTGACGTCGAACGGTGCCGCCATCTTCTCCGCGATCCGCTCGGCGACCTCGCTCTCCGACACGGCCACCGGGCTCAGGTCCGGGATGACCTCGCGGGTCGGCACGACCTTCTGGTAGCCGACGCCGTCGACCTCCGGGTACACAGTCCGCAGCACCTCGTGCCGCGCGAGCACGTCGGCCACCGCGATCTGCAGGGCGTGCCGGTCGAGAAGCCCGGACAGCCGCAGCGCGAACGGAATGTTGTTGACCGCGGAGTCGGGTTCGAGCTGGTTGAGGAACCACATGCGCTGCTGCGCCAGCGACAGCGGCACCCGGTCGGGACGCGGCATCGGACGCAACGGAAGCCGCGGCCCGGTTCCGCGGTCGGCGGCCTCGTCGACGAGTCGCGCCAGATCGGCCACGGTGGGCGCGTCGAAGAACTCCCCGACCTCGACGTGCACCGAGAACCGCGAGTTGATCCGGGCGACGGCTCGCGTCGCGATGAGCGAGTTGCCGCCGAGCTCGAAGAAGTCGTCGTCGGCGCCGACCCGCTCCGCACCGAGGAGGTCCGCGAAGATCTGCGCGACCGCCTGTTCGGCGGGCGTCGACGGTTCGCGGTACTCCCGCGCGGACGCGAAGTCCGGGGCGGGCAGCGCCTTGCGGTCGAGCTTTCCGCTGGCGTTGAGCGGGAATTCGTCGAGCTGGACGAACAGGTTCGGAACCATGTAGTCCGGGAGCCGCTCGCGGGCGGTCGCGGTCAGCTCGGCCGTGTCGAGGGTGACTCCCCCCGTCGCGACGACGTACGCGACGAGGTGGTCGCCGGTGACCGGATCGGAGTGCACGACCACCACGGCCTGGGACACGTCGTCCCGTCCGAGGATCGCCGCTTCGATCTCGCCGAGTTCGACGCGCAGTCCGCGCAGCTTGACCTGGAAGTCGACGCGTCCGATGTAGTCGAGCTGTCCGTCGGGGCGGCGCCGGACGAGGTCGCCCGTCCGGTACATGCGTTCGCCGTTGCGGCCGGTGGGGTCGGCGACGAAACGATCCGAGGTCAGATCCGGCCGGGCGACGTAGCCGCGCGCGAGCTGGACACCCGACAGGTACAGCTCGCCGGGGACGCCCGGCGGGACCGGCCGGAGCGCGTCGTCGAGCACGTGCAGTCCGGTGTCGTCGACGGCGGCGCCGATCGGGATCGTCCTGTCGCCGCGTGCGGTCGCGTAGTAGGTGACGTCGACGGCGGCTTCGGTGGGACCGTAGAGATTGTGCAGCTCTGCCGAGCTGATCTCGTGGAAGCGGGCGACGGTCTGCGCGGGCAGCGCCTCGCCGGACGCGAAAACGTAACGGAGAGAATCGGTTCGGGCAGCGAGCGGCTCCGCGACGAAGACCGAGAGCATCGACGGCACGAAGTGCAGTGCCGTCACACCGCGGTCGGCGATCGTGCGGGCGAGGTACTCGGGGTCGCGATGACCGTCGGGCACCGCGATCACCAGGCGGGCTCCGACCTGCAACGGCCAGAAGAACTCCCACACCGAGACGTCGAACGTGAACGGAGTCTTCTGCAGGATGACGTCGGCCTCGGTGAAGCCGTACTCGCGCTGGCGCCAGCGCAGATTCGCCACGATGGCCCGATGCGCGACGGCCACACCCTTGGGCAGGCCCGTCGAGCCCGACGTGAAGATGATGTAGGCGGTGTTGTCGGGGCGCAGCGGACCGGTGCGGTCGGCGTCCGTGAGCGGAGCCTCGTCGAAACCGGTCAGGTCGAGCCGATCCACCTCGTGGAGCGCAACGTGTGCGGGCACCTCGATTCCGTCGCGCGAGGTCGTCAGGACCGCGACGGGACGTGCTGCGGCGAGGACGTGCGCGATGCGGTCGGCCGGGTGGTCCGGGTCGAGCGGCACGTAGGCACCGCCGGCCTTGACGATGCCGTACATGGCGACGAGCAGATCCAGCGATCGGCGGATCGCGAGGCCCACCGTCGTCTCCGGACCCACGCCGATCGAGACGAGGTAGCGGGCCATTCGGTTGGCGGCGGCGTCGAACTGCGCGTAGGTGAGGGTCTCCCCCTCGAACTCGAGGGCGATCGCATCCGGCGTGCGGGCGACCTGCTCCTCGAACAGCGCCGGCAGGGTGTCGGCCGCCCGGGCGACGACGGGCACGTCGACGACCTCACCGGTGTCGCAGATGAGGGTCTCGACGACACCGGCGAGGCCACCGTCAGCGTCGGATTCGAGCAGGGCGGGAACGAGGTTCGACAGCACCACCGGAACGAGGGCGTCCGGACCGAGCGCTCCGCCCATCGCGGCGTCGAGAACGGTCAGTTCGTCGTGGAGCGTTCCGTAGGTGACGGCGGTGTCACCGTGCGAGAGCGCGACCCGCTCGGGCGCTACCGCCGCCACCTCTGAAATCAGCCGCGGGAGGTCCTCGATGGTGAGAGATTCCTGACCGGGCTTCCGAACCGACATCTACCTTTTCCTCTGTGTCGCCAAGCTCTGCGCTTGGGTGATGAGTGACTCGATCAGTGCGGCGTATCCGTCGACGCCCAGGGCCGGAAGGATTCCCGGAACCAGACCGGACAGGGCAACCGAGACCTGTGCCTCCGGCTTGAGCGTCGCCCCCATCGCCTTGGCGACCGACACCAGCTTGTCGTTCAACGCACCGAAGGTGACGGTGGCGTCGCCGTGGGTCAGGGCGATCTCGTCGGGCCGGGCTGCCGCGGCGGCCGCCACCAGCTCGGGCAGGTCCGCGGCAGTGAGCTTCCGCTGCGGCGTCAGGCTCGCGCGTTCCTCGTCGTCGAGGATGTCGATCTCGCGGATCACGACGCCGGGGTTGTCGGTGACCGCGTCGACGACCCGCAGGTACCGCTTCGCGAAGCGGGCGACGGACTCCTCGTCGAACAGGTCGGTGGCATACGTGAACAGCAGCCGGATGCCTCCACGGCGACCGTGCTCGTCGAACACCTCGCCGCCGCTGAGCTGCAGATCGAACTTCGCCTGGTCGAAGTTGCCCTCGACCACCGAGACCTCGAGTCCCGGCAGCTGCAGCGAACGCGGCGCCATGTTCTGGAACGCGAACAGCACCTGGACGACCGGCGAGTACGCGGCGGTCCGGCGGCGGCCGAGCGCGTCGACGACCCGCTCGAACGGCACGTCGGCGTTGCCGAACGCCCCGAGGTCGCGGTCGCGGACCTGGGCGAGCAGATCGACGAACCCGGCGCTCGACTCGACCTCCGTGCGCAGGGCCAGAGTGTTGACGAACATGCCGATCAGATCGTCGAGCGCCGCCTCACCGCGACCGGCGGTCGGCGTTCCGATGACGATGTCACCGGTCCCGGTCAGCTTGGACAGCAACACCGCGAAGGCAGCGTGCATCACCATGAAGACCGTCGAGTTGTGCTCGCGCGCAACCTTGTCCAGCAGTTCGGCCTGGTTCGCATCCAGCGCGAACTCGTACTCCGCGCCGCGCATGGAGGCGCGTGCGGGCCGCGGCCGATCCGTCGGCAATTCGAGCAGTTCGGGTGCGCCGGCGAGCGTGGACGACCAGTAGTCGAGCTGCCGCGCCACCGCGGACTCGGGGTCGTTCTCGTCACCGAGGATCTCCCGCTGCCACAGCGCGTAGTCGGCGTACTGGACCGGCAACGGCGACCAGGTCGGCATCTCGCCGTCGAGACGGGACGCGTAGGCCGTCATCACGTCCCGGGTGAGCGGGCCCATCGAGAACCCGTCCGCGCTGATGTGATGGACGACCATGA
Organism: Rhodococcus sp. HM1; assembly: GCF_023218075.1. Classification (GTDB taxonomy): domain Bacteria; phylum Actinomycetota; class Actinomycetes; order Mycobacteriales; family Mycobacteriaceae; genus Rhodococcus. The sequence continues at coordinate 7,390 of NZ_JALPTB010000067.1, forward strand.
CCAGCACGTGATCGGTGGGGCTGACCGAGAACAACCGGCCTCGGACCGGCGCACTCGTCGTGACGTCGAACCCGGTACCGATCATCTCGGCGATCCTGGTCGGCAGCAACGCCTCCGACACCTCCACCGGCGCCAGGTGCGGCGCGGCGTCGGCGACCGGCAGGATTTCCTGCACCGGTCCGTCGTCGGTGTCCGGGTAGCGGGTCCGCAGCACCTCGTGCCGGTCGAAGACGTCCCGCACCGCGGCACCGAGCGCCGGCACGTCGAGCAGGCCCGACAGCCGCAGCACGACCGGGATGTTGTAGGCGGCGGACGCCGGATTCATCCGGTTGAGCACCCACATGCGCTGCTGCGCGAGCGACAGCGGCACCCGTTCCGGATGCGGCCGTGCGACCAGCGCCGGTCGCGCTCCCGATCCCACGCCGGCTTCCGCACGAGCCGCGAGCGCCGACACCGTCGACGCCTCGAACAGTGCCCGGACCGGAACCGTCGTGTCCAGCGCCGCACCGATCCGTGCCGTCACCTGCGTCGCGAGCAGCGAGTTGCCGCCCAGCATGAAGAAGTCGTCGTCGACGCCGACCCGTTCGGTCCCGAGCACCTCCGCGAAGATCCCGGCCACGATCTGTTCGATCGGGGTGGCCGGGGCACGGAACTCCTTGGCCTCGAACACCGGTTCCGGCAGCGCCTTGCGGTCGAGCTTGCCGTTGATGTTCAGCGGCAGCGCGTCGAGCACGAGGAAGACCGCCGGCACCATGTAGCCCGGCAGGCCGCGGACGGCCTCGGCACGGATGTCGTCGACGACGAGATCCGCCCCGGTGACCGGAACCAGGTAGGCGACCAGCTGATCGCCGAGCCGATCGTCGTGGTGGACGAGCACGACGGCCTGCGCCACGGACGGATGCGCCGCGAGCACCGCCTCGATCTCGCCGAGCTCGATCCGGAATCCGCGGACCTTCACCTGGAAGTCGGTGCGCCCGACGTACCGGAGGGTGCCCTCGTCGGTCCAGGCGACGAGGTCGCCGGTGCGGTACAGCCGGCTTCCGGCCGGGCCGAACGGGTCTGCGACGAACCGTTCCGCCGTCAGATCCGGGCGCCCGAAGTAGCCCCGGGCCAGCTGCATACCGGCGAGGTACAGCTCGCCGAGGACACCGGCCGGGACCGGCCGCAGCCGCTCGTCGAGCACGTACAGCCGGGTGTTCCACTCCGGTCCGCCGATCGAGACGGTCGCGGTGTCGTGCTCGGTCACCTGGTGACTGGTGACCGACACCGCGGCCTCGGTGGGCCCGTACAGGTTGAACAGCGCCGTGTCCGGGTTCCCGGACCGCACGGTCTGCGCGAGGTGCGCAGGCAGTGCCTCACCGATGGCGAGGACGCGCCGCAACGACGAGGGCAGTGCCCCACCGGATTCCGTCGTCAATGCTTCGATCATCGACGGCACCGCGTGCAGCGTGGTCACGCCGCGGCTGCGCATCAGTTCGTTGAGGTAGACCGGATCACGGTGACCGCCTGCCTCGGCGACCACCAGGCGCGCACCGGACACCGGCGCCGACCAGAACTCCCACACCGACAGGTCGAACGTGGCCGCGGTCTTCAGCAGCACCGCGTCCCCGGAGCCGAGATCGAATTCCGCCTTCTTCCAGAGCATCTGGTTGACGACAGCACGATGCGAGACGGCGACGCCCTTGGGTCGGCCGGTCGAACCGGACGTGAAGATCACGTACGCGGTGTTGTCCGGATGCAACGGTGCGAGACGTTCGGCGTCGATGACCGGAGCCTCCGCGCCGGACGCGCCGACGTGGTCGTCGACGAGGACCACCGCACGGTTGCCGTCCACCGCGAATCCGTCGCTCGCGCTCGTGAGCACGCACACCGGGTCGGCGGTGTCGAGGATGTACTCGGTGCGCTCCGCGGGCTGATCGGGATCGATCGGCACGTAGGCGCCGCCTGCCGCGGACACCGCGTACATGCCCACCACGAGGTCGATCGAACGGCGCATCCCCAACGCCACCAACGATTCCGGGCCGACCCCGGCGCCGATCAGGCGGCGGGCGAGCCGTGCGACCCGGGCACCGAACTCGCGGTAGGTCAGCGTCGTCGTCTCGTCCTCGATCGCCGGGGCGTCCGGCGTCGCGGCGACCTGGGCGTCGAACAGCGACACCAGTGTCGCGTCCGGAACGGTGCGCGCCGTGTCGTTCCACTCGGTGAGCATCCGGTCACGCTCGTCCGGCGCGAGGATCTCGATGTCGCCGACCGGCGCTGCCGGATCGGTGACGATCGATTCGAGAACCCGCACGAACCTGCCGGCGAACGACGCGACGGTGTCCTCGTCGAACAGATCGGTCGCGTAGCTGAACACCGCGTCGATCCCGGCCGGTGCTCCCGCGTCGTCGTACCGGTCGGTGAGGAACAACTGCAGGTCGAACTGCGCGACGCCGGTGTCGAGTTCGAGACCGGACACCGTCAGGGCCGGCAGCTCGAGCGAGGTGCGGGACAGGTTCTGGAAGGAGAACCCGACCTGGAACAGCGGGTGGCGGGCCGTCGAGCGCTGCGGGTTCAGCACCTCGACCAGCCGCTCGAACGGCACATCCGCATGCGCGAATGCGTTCAGGTCCGTCTCGCGGACCGCTTCGAGCAGCTCGCCGAACGACAGTTCCGGACGCACACCGGTCCGCAGGACGAGGGTGTTGACGAACATGCCGACGAGGTCGTCGAGCGCCCGCTCACCGCGACCGGCGATGGGGGTACCGACGGCGATGTCGTGGGTACCGGACAGGCGCGCGAGCAGGACCGCGAACGCGGCGTGGGCCACCATGAACAGCGTGGTGTTGCCGCTGCGCGCGACCGCACCGAGCCGCTGATGCAGCTCCGCGTCGATCTCGAACGTGACCCGTCCACCCCGGAACGACTGGGTCGCCGGGCGCGGCCGGTCGGTCGGGAGCTCGAGCTGATCGGGCACGTCCGCCAGGGCCTCGCGCCAGTAACCGATCTGCTTCGAGATCAGCGACGCCTCGTCGTCCTCCGCACCGAGCAGCTGCCGCTGCCAGATCGCGTAGTCGGCGTACTGCACCGCGAGCGGATTCCAGTCCGGCGCACGACCGTCCAGACGGGCGGCGTAGGCGGTCATCAGATCCCGCGCGAACGGCCCCATCGAGGAACCGTCGGCCGCGATGTGGTGCAGGACCAGCGCGAGGACGTGCCGCTCCGCGGAGAGGCTGTACAGGCGGATCTGCAGCGGCACCGCCGTGGTCACGTCGAACGCGGTCGCCGCCAGCTCGGCCAGCAGGCCGGGCAGCTCCGACTCCGTGGTCACCACCGGATCGAGATCCGGGACCGCCTCGGCCGCAGGCAGAACGACCTGCACCGGGGCACCCGCGTTCTCCGGGTACACGGTGCGCAGCACCTCGTGCCGGGTCACCACGTCGGCCACCGCGGCACGCATCGCCGCCACGTCCAGGCGGCCCGTCAGGCTCAGCGCCATCGGGATGTTGTAGGCGGTGGACTCGTTGTCGAACCGGTTGAGGAACCACATGCGCTGCTGCGCGAGCGACAGCGGCACCCGCGCCGGGCGCGGCTGCGCGTGCAACTCGAGCCGCCCGGATCCCGCGTGCGATTCGATCCGCGACGCCAGCGATTCGACGGTCGACGCCTCGAACAGTTCCCGGACCGGGATCCGGGCGTCGAGCGCGGCTCCGAGCCGGGAGACGACCTGGGTCGCCACGAGCGAGTTGCCGCCGAGTTCGAAGAAGTCGTCGTCGAGGCCGACGCGCTCGACGCCGAGAACCTCGGCGAACACGCCGGCGACGATCTCCTCGATCGGGGTCTGCGGCGCACGGAACTCGCGCACCTCGAACACCGGTTCCGGCAATGCCTTCCGGTCGAGCTTGCCGTTCGCGGTGAGCGGCAGTGCGTCGAGCACGACCACCACGTCCGGAATCATGTACGCGGTCAGGAACTCACCGACCGCGTCGCGCACCGCGACCGGGTCGACGGTCTCGCCCGCCCGCGGCACCACGTAGCCGATCAACCGATCGCCGGTGCGTTCGGAGCGACGGACGACCGCCACGGCCTGGGCGACCCCGGAACAACGGGTCAACGCGGACTCGATCTCCCCGAGCTCGATCCGGAAGCCGCGCAGCTGCACCTGGAAATCGGAGCGGCCCGCGTACTCGAGGAGGCCGTCGGCGTTCCACCGGGCGAGGTCGCCGGTGCGGTACATCAGGCCCGCCGAGCCTTCCGGCGCATACGGGTCGGCCACGAAGCGGCCCGCGGTCAGCGCCGGCTGCCCCAGGTAACCCCGCGACAACTGCTCACCGGCCACGTACATCTGGCCCTGGACACCGACGGGAACCGGACGCAGCCGCTCGTCGAGCACGTACACCCGCAGACCAGGCAGCGCGCGGCCGATCACGCTCGCCGCCGACGACCGCGCCATCTCCGCGGTCAGCGCCAGGAACGACACGTGCACCGTGGTCTCGGTGATGCCGTACATGTTGACCAGCCGGGGCGCGTCGTCGCGGTACCGCTCGAACCAGCCGGTGAGCTTGCCGAGGTCCAACGCCTCGCCACCGAAGATCACGTGACGCAGCGACAACGCGCCGACGGCTGTGCCTTCGAGGGCGCCCGCGCCCGTGCCCTCCATCGCGGCCCGGTCTGCCTCCACGAACTGGTAGAACGCCGACGGTGTCTGGTTGAGCACCGTGACACCGTTGCGCACCACGAGTTCCCGGAACTGTTCGGGCGAGCGCGACGTGAAGTAGTCGACGACGACCAGCGTGCCGCCGTACAGCAGCGGACCCCACAGTTCCCACACGGAGAAGTCGAACGCGTACGAGTGGAACATCGTCCACACGTCGGTTTCGTCGAATCCGAACAGGGGCTGCGCATTCGCGAGCAGTTCGACGACGTTGCGGTGCACGACGGCGACGCCCTTCGGCCGGCCCGTCGAACCCGAGGTGTAGATGACGTACGCCGGGTGCGACGAGCGGAGCGGCACGAGCCGGTCCGCGTCGGTCACGGGCCGGGTGTCGAGCTCGGCCGGGTCGAGGGTGTCCAGCAGCAGGACCTCGACGCCGTCCACCGCCGGGATCGACTGCCGATCCACGGTGGTGGTCAGCACGACGACGGGCGCACCGTCCTCGAGCATGTACGCGATGCGGTCCTGCGGATAGGTCACATCGACCGGCAGGTACGCGGCACCGGAGGTGAGGACCGCGAGCAGCGCCACGATCAGCGACTCGTCACGCGGCAGCGCGACCGCCACGAGCGATCCCGGTCCGACCCCCGACTCGATCAGGCGGCGGGCCAGGCCGTTGACCCGGGCCGAGAGCTCCGCGTAGGTCAGCGATGTCCCGCCGGCCACCACGGCGGCGTTGTCCGGCCACGACTCGGCCGCGGCAGCGAACAACGACGGCAGCGTCGCCGCCGGATCGACCTGCGTGCCGGGCGTGGACCACGCCTCGAGGACCTCGGTGCGTTCGGTCGCGGAGAGCAGTTCGACGTCGCCGACCGCGGTCGACGGATCGGCGAGCAGACCGGTCAGGAGCCGCTCGAAACGCTCCGCGTACGACGCGACGGTCGCTTCGTCGAACAGGTCCGTCGCGTAGGTCCACTCGACGGTGTATCCGCCTTCGGGGGCCGACGTGAAGGTGACCTGGAGGTCGAATTTCGCGACATGAGCGTCGAATTCGACCGTGCGTGCGGTGAGCCCGTCGAGCTCGAGTACCGCCTGCGCCATGTTCTGGAACGTCAGCACGACCTGGAACAGCGGGTGCCGGTTCTGCGCCCGCTCGGGGTCGAGCACCTCCACGAGGCGCTCGAACGGCACATCGGCCTGCGCGAACGCGCCGAGGTCGATGTCCTTGGTTCGGGCCAGCAAGCCCGCGAACGACTCACCGAGGTCGATGCCGGTCCGCAGCACCAGGGTGTTGACGAACATGCCCACGACGTCGTCGAGGGCCTCCTCGCCGCGACCTGCCACCGGCGTACCGATCGCGATGTCGCCGGAACCGGACAGCCGGGACAGCAGCACCGACAGAGCGCTGTGCACGACCATGAACGGCGTCGCCCGATGAGCCTGGGCGACCCGGTCGACGAGCCTGCCGGTCTCCGGTGCGATCCGCGAGACATAGTTGTTGCCGCGGTACGACGACACCGCCGGACGCGGCCGGTCGGCCGGAAGATTCAACTCCTCCGGCAGACCCGCCAGGGTCGACTTCCAGTAGTCCAGCTGAGCGGCCGCGACCGACTGCGGATCGGCTTCGTCGCCGAGAATCTCGCGCTGCCACAGCGTGTAGTCGGCGTACTGCACGGCGAGCGGCGACCAGGTCGGCACCTCCGCGTGCGTGCGCGCCGCATAGGCGATCATCACGTCACGGGTCAGCGGTGCCATCGAGAAGCCGTCCGCCGCAATGTGATGCACGACGAACACGAGCACGCTCTCGGTGGCGGACACCTTCAGCAGGCGCGCACGAACCGGCGGTGCGAGCGTCACGTCGAAGCCGGCGCCGGCGAACTCGGCGACGACCGTGAGCACGTCGCTCTCGGCGACATCGTCGACCCCGAGGTCGATCCGCGCCGCATCCGGCGGGAGCACCTGCTGGTACCCCACCCCGTCGATCTCGGGGTAGACCGTCCGCAGGGTCTCGTGCCGGGCGACGACGTCGTTCACCGCGCGGGTCAACGCCTCGACGTCGAGGGCTCCGGTGAGCCGGATCGCGACCGGGATGTTGTTCACACCGGATTCGGTGTCGAAGCGGTTGAGGAACCACATCCGGGATTGCGCCGCGGACAACGGAATACGCTCCGGCCGTTCGGAAACCGCGGTGAGCGCCTTCCGAGCGCCCACTCCCGCGGACCGCTCGACACGGGTCGCCAGCGCCGCGACAGTCGACGCCTCGAACAGGACGCGCACCGGCACCGCCGTGTCGAGGGCGGCGCCCAGCCGGGCCGCGACCTGGGTCGCGATCAGCGAATTACCACCCAACGCAAAGAAATCGTCATCCGCACCGACCCGCTCCACCCCGAGCACATCGGCGAACACCCCCGCCACGATCTCCTCCACCGGAGTCGACGGCACCCGGAACTCCCGCGCCTCGAACACCGGCGCCGGCAACAACTTCCGATCCAACTTCCCCGACGCGTTCAACGGGAACTCGTCGAGCACCACCAACGCATCCGGAACCATGTACCCCGGCAGCACCGAACCCAACTCGGCCCGCACCGCACCCGAGTCGACCACCGCACCCGACTCCGGCACCACATAACCCACCAGCTGCTGACCCAGATCACCGTCGTGCACCACCACCACGGCCTGCGCCACCGCAGCCACATCCAGCAACGCCGACTCGATCTCCCCCAGCTCGATACGCAACCCGCGCACCTTCACCTGGAAATCGGTCCGCCCGATGTACTCCAACTCCCCCGACACCGACCACCGCACGAGATCACCCGTGCGATACATCCGCGCCCCGGAGACACCGAAGGGGTTGGCCACGAACCGATCCGCCGTCAGATCCGCACGCGCCACATACCCCCGCGCCAACTGATCCCCGGCCAGATACAACTCACCGGCCACCCCCACCGGCACCGGCGCCAACCGCCCGTCCAACACGAACACCTGCGTGTTCCACACCGGCACACCGATCGGCACCGACACCCGATCCGCATCCGACACCTCGTGGAAGGTCACATCCACCGCAGCCTCGGTCGGACCGTACAGATTGTGCACCCGCACCGACGGCAACAACTCACGCAACCGCAACGCCACCGAACCCGGCAACGCCTCACCCGAGGCGAACACCAACCGCAACGACCGCGCCTCGACCACCGACGGCTCCGCCACGAACACCGACAACATCGACGGCACGAAATGCACCACCGACACCCCGTACTCGACGATCGCCCGCACCAGATACGCCGGATCCCGATGACCGTCCGGCCGCGCCACCACCAACCGCGCACCAACCTGCAACGGCCAGAACAACTCCCACACCGACACATCGAACGTGAACGGCGTCTTCTGCAACACCACATCCGAGCCGGACAGACCGTACTGCGCCTGCATCCACAGCAACCGATTCACGATCGCCGCATGCGAAACCGCCACACCCTTCGGACGCCCCGTCGCCCCCGACGTGAAAATCACATAGGCCGCCCCCTGCGGCCGCACCACACCCCACCGATCCGCATCGGACAACGGCGCATCGGAAAAACCCGACACATCCAACTCGTCCACCCACACCACGGACCGATCCCCCGGCACCGCAAAACCATCGCGCGAGGTGGACAACACCACCACCGGATCCGCCGTCTCCAGGATGTAACCCACCCGCTCCACCGGCTGATCCGGATCCACCGGCACATACGCACCACCGGCCTCGACCACCGCATACACAGCGACCAACATCTCCACCGACCGGCGCATCCCCACAGCCACCAACGACTCCGGACCCACACCCTCGGCCACCAGGAAACGCGCCAACCGCCGCACCCGCGACGCGAACTCCCCATACGACAGCGCCACACCGTCGAACACCACCGCAACCGCACCCGGCGTCCGCACCACCTGCGCCTCGAACAGATCGACCAGCGTCGCAGCCGAATCCACCTCATGCGCCGTGTCGTTCCACGACTCCAACACCAACGCCCGCTCCTGAGCACCCAACAACGGGAGGTCACCGACCAGCGTGGACGGCTCCGAGACCACGGCCTCGAGCAGCCGCACGAAACGCTCGGCGAAGGAACGGACCGTCGATTCGTCGAAAAGATCGGTCGCATAGGTCAGTTCGGCGGCCATGCCGGCCGGCGAACCCTGCTCGTCGATCGATTCGGTGAGCGTGACCTGCAGATCGAACTTCGACACCTGCGCGTCGAAGTCGAGACCGCTCACGGACAGGCCGGGCAGCTCGAACGACGTCTGGGCGAGATTCTGGAACGCCAGCATCACCTGGAACAGCGGGTGCCGGGCCTGCGAACGGGCCGGGTTGAGCACCTCGACCAGACGCTCGAACGGCACGTCCGCGTGCCCGAACGCCCCGAGGTCCACCTCGCGCACCCGGCCGAGCAGGTCGCTGAACGACTCGGCCGGATCGACCGGGGTGCGCAGGACCAGCGTGTTGACGAACATGCCGACCAGATCGTCGAGACCGGCTTCACCACGGCCCGCGACCGGGGTGCCGATCGCGACGTCGTTCGATCCCGACAGGCGCGACAGCAGCACCGCCAGCGCGCTGTGCACGACCATGAACAGGGTGGTCGCGTGTTCCCGCGCGAACGTGTTGAGGGCCGAATGCAGTTCCGGTTCCACGGTGAAGCGGATGCTCGCGCCCGCGAAGGACGCGGTGGACGGACGCGGGCGATCGCTGGGCAGGTCGAGCTGATCCGGCAGGCCGGCCAGCGTGGCCGACCAGTAGTCCAGCTGACGTGAGATCAGCGAATCCGGGTCGTGCTCGTCACCGAGGACCTCGCGCTGCCAGAGCGCGAAGTCGGCGTACTGCACCGGAAGCGGCGCCCAGGCCGGGGCGTCCCACGACGACCGCGCGGCATAGGCCACCATGACGTCCCGGGCGAGCGGCCCCATCGACCAGCCGTCCGCGGAGATGTGGTGGACGACCATGCCGAGGACGTAGTCGCGTTCACCGATCTCGAACAGCCGGGCGTGCATCGGAACTTCGGAGGTCACGTCGAAGCCGACGGAAGCGAGTTCGAACAGCTTGTCCTGGAGTTCCTCCGGGGTGACCTGCTCGGGTGTCAGGTCGGGAACGGTCTGCACCGCCTCCTGCACGACCTGCCGCGGGCCGTCCGGCGAGTCCGGGAAGATCGTCCGCAGCGACTCGTGCCGCTCGGTCACGTCGATGACCGCGACCTGCAGCGCGATGATGTCGAGTTCACCGCTGAGCCGGATCACGACCGGAATGTTGTTGACCGCCGAGCCCGTGTCGAAACGGTTGAGGAACCACATGCGCTGCTGCGCGAGCGACAGAGGGATCCGGTCCGGGCGCTCCATCGGTGCCAGTGCGGCGCGACCGCCGGCACCGGCATGCTGCTCGACCCGGGCAGCGAGCGCTTCGACGGTCGAGGCCTCGAACAGCGCCCGGACCGGGACCGTGGTGTGCAGCGCGGCACCGAGCCGCGAGACGACCTGGGTCGCGATGAGGGAGTTGCCGCCCAGCTCGAAGAAGTCGTCGTCGACGCCGACCCGCGTCACGCCGAGCACGTCGGCGAACGTGTTGGCGACGATCTCCTCGACGGGGGTCGACGGGGAGCGGAACACCTTGGTCTCGAAAACCGGCGCGGGCAACGCCTTCCGGTCGAGCTTGCCCTGCGGGGTCAGCGGGACCTCGTCGAGGACGACGATCGCCGCGGGCACCATGTGCGAGGGCAGGCGATCGGCGACGAACGCCGTCAGCGCGTCCACGCGCACCGAACGCCCCGGCACGGCCGTCACGTACGAGACGAGCTGGGCCGTGCCGGACACACCGGTGTGGCCGACCGTCACCGCGAAGTCGACGTCCTCGTGCGCTGCGAGGGTCGCGTCGATCTCACCGAGTTCGATGCGGAAACCGCGGATCTTCACCTGGAAGTCGCTGCGGCCGACGTACTCGATACGCGGCGTCGGCGCCCCGGGCACCCAGCGCACCAGGTCACCCGTGCGATACATGCGCCGGCCGTCTCCGGCGAACGGATCCACGAGGAACCGTTCGGCCGTCAGGCCCGCGCGGGCGTGGTATCCGCGGGCCACACCCGCACCCGAGATGTAGAGCTCACCGACGACGCCCTCCGGCACCGGGCCGAGCCTCGAGTCGAGCACGTAGGTCGTCACGCCGCGGATCGGGCCGCCGATGACGATCGGCTCGCCCGCGACCAGCGCGTCGGAGATGTTGGACGCGACGGTCGCCTCGGTCGGCCCGTACGCGTTGAACATCGACCGGCCCGGCACCCACCGGGCGACGAGTTCCGGCGAGCACGCTTCGCCGCCGACCACGACGACGCGCAGGTCCGGCAGACCGGTGGGATCCACCGATCCCAGGGCCGCGGGGGTGACGAACGCGTGCGTGACCCGGCCGCGGACCAGCACGTCCGCCAGGTCGCTGCCACCGAAGACGGAGGTCGGGACGATCACCATCGCCGCCGAACCGGCGGTCGCGAGCAGCAACTCCAGAATCGACGCGTCGAAGCTGGGCGAGGCGAAATGCAGTGTGCGCGAGGACGGCCCGATGCCGTACCGGTCCCGCTGTTCGGCCTCGAATCCGGCGAGGCCGGAGTGGGTGACCGCGACACCCTTCGGGGTGCCCGTGGAACCGGAGGTGTAGATCAGGTACGCGAGGTTGTCCAGGCGCAGCGGGCGGATCCTGTCCGCGTCGGTGATCGGAGCCGGCGAGGCGACCGCGCGGTCGCCGAGGAATTCGGCGTCGTCGACCGCGAGCCAGGTGACGCCACCCGGCAGGACCGACCGGTACTGCTCCGTCGTCAGGCCCAGCTCGGCACCCGAATCGACGATCATGTGCTCGATACGGTCGGCGGGGTAGTTCGGGTCCACCGGAACGAAGGCGGCACCGGACTTGGCGACCGCCCACCACGAGATCACCGAATCGATCGACCGCGGCACCGCGATCGCCACCACGGACTCGGGGCCGATTCCGCGGGCGATCAGCATGCGCGCGAATTGCGAAGAGACCGCGTCGAGTTCGCGATAGGTCAGCGTCCGGTCTCCCGAGACGAGGGCCGTGCCGTCCGGGTTCCGGGAAGCGGCGTCGGTCAGCAACCGGGCCAGGGTGGCCGGTTCGGCACCGCCGGCACCGGTCGTGGAGACGAGCGCGCGCCGCTCACCCACATCGAGGATCTCGAGATCGCCGACGGACCGCTTCGGATCGGCGACGATGGCCCCGAGCAGGCGCTGGAACCGCTCGGCGAAGCCACGCACCGTCGAGACGTCGAACAGATCTGTGGCATAGACGAATTCGGCCCCGAGACCGACGGTCGCGCCGGTGCTGTCGGTGCGTTCGGACAGGGTCAGCTGCAGATCGAACTTTGCGACGTCGACGTCGACCTCGCTCGCCTCGATCGTCAGACCGGGCAGTTCGAGACTGGTGTTCCCCATGTTCTGGTAGGCCAGCACGACCTGGACCAGCGGGTGCCGGGACTGCGAACGTGCCGGCTTGAGAACCTCGACGAGCCGCTCGAACGGCACATCCGCGTTGGCGAAGGCCCCCAGGTCGATCTCCCGCACCTGCTGCAGCAGCTCCGTGAACGACGTCTTCGGGACGATCCGGGTCCGCAGCACCAGGGTGTTGACGAACATGCCGATCAGGTCGTCGAGGGCTTCCTCGCCACGACCGGCGATCGGGGTCCCCACGGCGATGTCCTCCGTGGCGGAGAGCCGGGCGAGCAGGACCGCCAGCGCCGAGTGCATGACCATGAACAGCGAAACATTCTGTTCGCGAGCAAGTTCCTCGAGTGCGCGGTAGGTGCGTGCGTCGATGTCGAACCCGACGCGGCGACCCACGAAGGACTGCACCGCCGGCCGTCGCCGGTCCGAGGGCAGGTCGAGCTGTTCGGGGATCCCGGCGAGCTGGTTCGACCAGTATTCGATCTGCATCGCGGCGAGCGAGGTCGGGTCGGCCTCGTCACCGAGGACGTCGCGCTGCCACAGGGTGTAGTCGGCGTACTGCACGGACAGCGGCGCCCAGGTCGCTTCGGTCGATTCGGTGCGTGCGACATAGGCCGCCGCCATGTCGCGCGCGAGCGGACCGAAGGACACGCCGTCGGCCGCGATGTGGTGGATGACCATGGCGAGCGCGACTTCGTTCGCACCCATGCGGAACAGTCGGCAGCGAACCGGAATCTCTTGGGAGACATCGAATCCCGCCGATGCGAACTCGGCGAGGACTCCGGGAAGCTCGTCGGGACCGGCGAACTCCTCCTCGAGACCGAGGTCGACGTCCCCGATCGGCAGGATCAGCTGGTACGCCCCGGCACCCGATTCGGGGAAGACGGTGCGCAGCGACTCGTGCCGCTCCACGACGTCGTACAGCGCCGCCCGGAGCGCCTCGACGTCCACGTTGCCCTCCATGCGCAGCACGAACGGCAGGTTGTAGGTGGCGGCGGACGGGTCGAACTGGTTGAGGAACCACATCCGCTGCTGAGCCAGCGAGAGCGGAATCTCGTCTGGACGGGGGTAGCGAACGAGCGCCGGCCGTCGGCGATCTCCGGCGCGCGACTCCGAAACAGCCTGCGCCAGTTCGGAAACCGTCGGAGACTCGAACACCGTGCGCACGCCGAGCTGGACGTCGAGTGCCGCGGCGATCCGCGCGACGACCTGCGTCGCGATCAGCGAATTACCACCCAACGCAAAGAAATCGTCATCCGCACCGACCCGCTCCACCCCGAGCACATCGGCGAACACCCCCGCCACGATCTCCTCCACCGGAGTCGACGGCACCCGGAACTCCCGCGCCTCGAACACCGGCGCCGGCAACAACTTCCGATCCAACTTCCCCGACGCGTTCAACGGGAACTCGTCGAGCACCACCAACGCATCCGGAACCATGTACCCCGGCAGCACCGAACCCAACTCGGCCCGCACCGCACCCGAGTCGACCACCGCACCCGACTCCGGCACCACATAACCCACCAGCTGCTGACCCAGATCACCGTCGTGCACCACCACCACGGCCTGCGCCACCGCAGCCACATCCAGCAACGCCGACTCGATCTCCCCCAGCTCGATACGCAACCCGCGCACCTTCACCTGGAAATCGGTCCGCCCGATGTACTCCAACTCCCCCGACACCGACCACCGCACGAGATCACCCGTGCGATACATCCGCGCCCCGGAGACACCGAAGGGGTTGGCCACGAACCGATCCGCCGTCAGATCCGCACGCGCCACATACCCCCGCGCCAACTGATCCCCGGCCAGATACAACTCACCGGCCACCCCCACCGGCACCGGCGCCAACCGCCCGTCCAACACGAACACCTGCGTGTTCCACACCGGCACACCGATCGGCACCGACACCCGATCCGCATCCGACACCTCGTGGAAGGTCACATCCACCGCAGCCTCGGTCGGACCGTACAGATTGTGCACCCGCACCGACGGCAACAACTCACGCAACCGCAACGCCACCGAACCCGGCAACGCCTCACCCGAGGCGAACACCAACCGCAACGACCGCGCCTCGACCACCGACGGCTCCGCCACGAACACCGACAACATCGACGGCACGAAATGCACCACCGACACCCCGTACTCGACGATCGCCCGCACCAGATACGCCGGATCCCGATGACCGTCCGGCCGCGCCACCACCAACCGCGCACCAACCTGCAACGGCCAGAACAACTCCCACACCGACACATCGAACGTGAACGGCGTCTTCTGCAACACCACATCCGAGCCGGACAGACCGTACTGCGCCTGCATCCACAGCAACCGATTCACGATCGCCGCATGCGAAACCGCCACACCCTTCGGACGCCCCGTCGACCCCGACGTGAAAATCACATAGGCCGCCCCCTGCGGCCGCACCACACCCCACCGATCCGCATCGGACAACGGCGCATCGGAAAAACCCGACACATCCAACTCGTCCACCCACACCACGGACCGATCCCCCGGCACCGCAAAACCATCGCGCGAGGTGGACAACACCACCACCGGATCCGCCGTCTCCAGGATGTAACCCACCCGCTCCACCGGCTGATCCGGATCCACCGGCACATACGCACCACCGGCCTCGACCACCGCATACACAGCGACCAACATCTCCACCGACCGGCGCATCCCCACAGCCACCAACGACTCCGGACCCACACCCTCGGCCACCAGGAAACGCGCCAACCGCCGCACCCGCGACGCGAACTCCCCATACGACAGCGCCACACCGTCGAACACCACCGCCACCGCACCCGGCGTCCGCACCACCTGCGCCTCGAACAGATCGACCAGCGTCGCAGCCGAATCCACCTCATGCGCCGTGTCGTTCCACGACTCCAACACCAACGCCCGCTCCTGAGCACCCAACAACGGGACGGAGCGGACCGGCAGGGACGGGTCGGCATCGACGAACGCCGTGAAGAAGTCCAGGAAGCGCGCGTGGT
The DNA here is from genome assembly GCF_023218075.1 of Rhodococcus sp. HM1. GTDB lineage: Bacteria > Actinomycetota > Actinomycetes > Mycobacteriales > Mycobacteriaceae > Rhodococcus. Next base: position 22,492 of record NZ_JALPTB010000067.1, read on the forward strand.
GCGCAGAGTTCTCTTCCGCCGTGTAGCGGTCGGGGTTGGCCTCGAAGTCGATGTTGAGGCGCGTGCCGTTGACGTTCTCGTAGAAGTTGATGCCGAGATCCTCGACCGTGCCGGTCGACAGGATCGTGAGCTCGCCCAGGATGGGGCCGAAGGGGATGCCGCCGTGGAACAGCATCACGTTCACGAGGGGCCCGAACAGGCCCCCGTTCGGATCCGCCGAGTCGCGGCGGATGTCCTCGTGGCGGAACAGCTGGTGCCGCAGAGCCCCGGCGACCGCGACCTGCACCTCGGAGATCAGCTCGGCGACGGTCGTGTCGTGCCCGACCCGCACGGTCAGCGGCACGATGTTGGACAGCATGCCGCCCGATCGCCGGGTCAGCGCGGTGGTCCGCCCCGTCACGGGCAGGCTCAGGACGACCTCTTCCCGTCCGGTCATCTGGGACAGGAAGGCCGCGACCGACGCGATGAGGAACGTGGACCGGATGGTGACGTTGCGCTCGACGGCGGCGTCGAACCGTGTGGCCAAGCTCTCGGACAACGTGGCCGAGGAGAGCTCCTTGCGGGCCGCCGGCGGAGCGATCCGGTGGCTCAGGCCGACGGCGCTGTCGAGTCCGGCGATGCGTTCGCGCCAGTACTCGCGGTCCCGTTCGAAGCGAGGACTGTTGCGGTAGGCCAGCTCGGCCTCGCGCAGGTCCGGGAGGTCCCCGACCTCGAGGGGTTCCGGCTCACGACCCTCGACCGCGGCCGAGTAGAGCTCCGCGACGCGCGTCATGAAGTTCATGGCGCCGAAGCCGTCGAGCACGACGTGGTGCACCCGGGCATACCAGTAGTAGCGGGAGTCCTCGAGCCGGAGCGCGGCGGCGACGATCAGCCGGTCGTCGACGATGTCGATGGGCCGGCTGTACTCGGCGCGCATCCACTCTTCGGCCGCCTTCTCCGGATCGGGAGCATCCCGCAGGTCGACGAGCTCGAGGGGGGTGTCGAGGGACGGGTCGACGATCTGGTGGGGCACCCCGTCGATCTCGAGGAGCCGAACGAATCCGGACTGGAGGTCGCCTGCGGCGATCCGGCTGACCCTTTCGAGCACCTCGGTGTCGAGGTCCCCGCGGAGGTCGACGTACTGCGCGTTGTTGATCGCGACGGACGGGTTACGGTGCTGCGCGTACCACAATCCGAGCTGCGCCGGGGAAAGCGGGAATGCGTCCCCCTGCAACGCCTGATCAGCGCTGTCGATTCCGTCGATTTCTCGCGGGTCCAACCGTTACCTCGTTTCCGGAACATCTTCGAGTTCCCCACACCACAAACGCCCTGTTCCTCGCCCGAGAGGGCACAGGAACCGACCGCTACTCGCACAAGAGCAACCGCTGCTTATCGTCTATTGCCGGTCGGTCCAACTCTGTTTCATCGGCGCACCTGCGCCTACCCTGCACGGACCCCTGTCCGCCTCCCCCCGCACGCCGAAGACCGCCCCGAGGTACCGGGGCGGTGAGGTGGGCATTCGGCGCACGCACATCGCCCCAATCTACCGCCTGGGAACACTGCCGCCGAAACGACCGCACGGGACCCGACGCTGCGCGCCGAACCCCGCGGGAGTGAATCTACCGAGCAGTAGCGACACAGGTCGCGTTTTCTCGTCACCTGCTCACCAGAGCACCGCAATGATCACGTTGAGGATGCCGAGACCGCCGATCGTGTGGGCGAGAGCACCCGTCGATCCCGGGTTCTGCTTCTCCTTCTTGAGGCCCACGATCGCGAGGACGAGGATCACCACGGCGACCACGAGCTTGACGCCGATCTTCATGTGGTTCAGCTCAACCACGTCCTGTGCCTCGCGCAGACCGACGAGGGCGAGGCCGCTCACGAGCTGGAGGATCGCGCCGTGCAGCATGCCGGTCACGACACGAGGTTCCTTCACCACGGCGAGCCAGCTGCCGATGATGCCGGCGAGGCCGATGAAGTGCAGGATGAGGAAGATCTTGATGGCGACGTCCATGCCCGTCATCCGAGCATCGACGCCGGCGTTTTGTCCAGTTAGGTCACGCTCAGCACGTGTCCGAGGTCACCCCACCGGTCGCGATACGGACCGGTCGGCTCCGGATCGTGGCGAGGGACCGATCCAGCACGCGTAGGGCGCCGCCCCGCCGCTCGGAACCGGGGTTCCGGTAGCGGCCGGGGCGACGCCCTCGAGGCCCGGGGCCTCGAACGCTCCCGGGGGCCCTGAACGCTACTGTCGCGCGTCCTTCCCGCCCGTCGGGGCATGTCCCTGCACGCGGGCTTCGACGGACCGGTGCAGGATCTGCTCGGCGTGCCGCAGCACCGGTGCGTCGACCATCTTTCCTTCGAACTGGAACACCCCGCGTTCCTCGGGCACCGCGGCCAGCACGCGTCGCGCCCACTCGACCTCTTCCTCGGTCGGGGCGTAGGCCTGGCGGATGACCTCGATCTGGCCGGGGTGAATCGCGACCTTCGCGTCGAAGCCGACCGCGACGGCGTCGAGCGTCTCGTCCCGCAGGCCGTCGTGGTCCTTGATGTCGAGGTACACCGAGTCCAGCGCCCACCGGCGGTAGGTCTTCGCCGCGAGCAGCGCCGACGAACGAACGTGCCGCGCGACGTCGCGGTACGAGCCGTCCGCGTGGCGGCTGGACTGACCGCCCAACCCGACGACGAGGTCTTCCGCACCCCACATGACGCCGATCGTGCCGGCGGCGAGTGCGATCTCCGAGACGGCGAGGGCGCCGGCCGGCGACTCGATCAGCGCGACCACCTCACGCGGGGCGAGGGAGGTGACCTGCTCCGCGGACTCGCACTTGGCGAGCATCACCCGCGTGTACGCGGTCTTCGCGAGCGCCTTCAGATCCTCGGCGTGCTCCTCGGTACCCACCGGGTTGACCCGCACCACGGTCCGTTCGGGATCGAGGGGCGTGTCGACGAGGCAGCGCCGCGCGTAGTCCTTGTCGGCGTGCGCGACACCGTCCTCGAGGTCGAGGATCACGACGTCGGCGATCGCCGCGGCCTTCCCGTACCGCTCGGGCCGGTCCGCCGGGCAGAACAGCCACGCAGGGCCCGGAATGGTGCTCATCGTCGTCAACCTTCCTGCGCCGGATCGACCGGCCGCTTCTGGACGAGAGTCTGCCGCACCGCGACGGCGATCACCTTGCCGTGCTGATTGCGGGCGGTGTGTTCGAACGTCACGATGCCCTGCCCCGGCCGGGACTTCGACTCGCGCTTGTCGGTGATGAGGGTTTCCGCATACATGGTGTCGCCGTGGCGGACCGGATGCGGGAACTTGACCTCCGAGAAGCCGAGATTGGCGACGATCGTGCCCTGGGTGAGCTGCGCGACGGACAGGCCGATCAGGGTGGACAGCGTGAACATCGAGTTGACCAGCGGCTCGCCGAACTCGGTGCCGGCACTGTAGGCGGCATCGAGGTGCAGGGCCTGGGTGTTCATCGTCAGCGTCGTGAACAGAACGTTGTCCGCCTCGGTCACGGTGCGGCCGGGCCGGTGTTCGTAGACGGCGCCGAGTTCGAACTCCTCGAACCACAGGCCCCGCTGGACGACGCGCTTGGTGACTTCCGTGTTGTTCGCGGGCGGGGTGCTCACAGGCCCAGCTCCCGCGCCACCAGCATCAGCTGGACCTCGGTGGTGCCCTCGCCGATCTCGAGGATCTTGCTGTCGCGGTAGTGCCGCGCCACCGGGTACTCGTTCATGAAGCCGTAGCCGCCGTGGATCTGGGTGGCATCGCGCGCGTTGTCCATCGCCGCCTCGGACGCGATGAGCTTGGCGATCGCAGCCTGCTTCTTGAACGGCTTGCCGGAGAGCATCAGGGCTGCCGCGTCGTAGTAGGCGGTCCGGGCCGTGTGCGCCCGCGCTTCCATGCGCGCGATCTTGAAGGCGATGGCCTGGTTGCTGCCGATGGGCCGGCCGAACGCCTCGCGTTCCTTGGCGTACTTGACGGACTCGTCGACACATCCCTGCGCCGCACCGGTGGACAGCGCTGCGATAGCGATACGGCCCTCGTCGAGGATCCGCAGGAAGTTCGCGTAGCCGCGGCCGCGCTCACCGAGCAGGTTCTCGGCCGGCACCCGCACGTCGGAGAACGTGAGCGGATGCGTGTCCGAAGCGTTCCACCCGACCTTGTTGTATGCGGGTTCGGCGGTGAAGCCGGGGGTGTCGGTGGGAACGACGATCGTGGAGATCTCCTTCTTGCCGTCACGTTCGCCCGTGACGGCGGTGACGGTGACGATCTCGGTGATGTCGGTGCCGGAGTTGGTGATGAACTGCTTGTTGCCGTTGATCACCCACTGGTCGCCGTCGAGCTTCGCAGTGGTCTTGGTGCCGCCCGCGTCGCTGCCGGCGCCCGGCTCGGTCAGGCCGAACGCGCCGAGCGCGCGGCCCGCGGCGAGCTGCGGCAGCCACTTGTTCTTCTGTTCCTCGTTGCCGAAGCGGTAGATCGGCATCGCACCGAGCGAGACGCCCGCCTCGAGGGTGATGGCGACGGACTGATCGACCTTGCCGAGTTCCTCGAGGGCCAGGCACAGGGCGAAGTAGTCGCCGCCCTGGCCGCCGTACTCCTCGGGGAAGGGCAGGCCGAACAGGCCCAGCTCGGCCATGCCCGCCACGACCTCGTACGGGAAGGTGTGGTTGGCGTCGTGCTCGGCGGCGACCGGCGCGACGACGGTGCGCGCGAACTCGGCGACGGTGTTCTTCAGATCCCGGTAGTCGTCGGGAAGCTGGCCGGTGGAGAGGTAGCTGCTCATGGGGCGGTCCTAGTTCTCGGTGTCGGAAGGAACTGCGGCGTCGGAAGGAACTGCGGCGTCGGAAGGAACTGCGGCGTCGGAAGGAACTGCGGCGTCGGTGTGGACGGGCACGATGCGTGCGAGGAGCTGGTCGACCTTGACCTGATCGCCGGCGGCGACCAGCAGTTCGACGGTGCCGTCGACCGGCGAGGTCAGGGCGTGCTCCATCTTCATGGCCTCGACGACCACGACCGTGGTGCCTGCGGTGACCGTGGCACCGGCCTCGACGGGGGTGGCGATGACCGTGCCCGGCATGGGGCTGGTCAGCTCCGCTTCCCCGGCGTGGGCGTCCGCGCCGCGGATGTTCGGTTCGCGGGCCTCACGCACCGGCCACGTGCCGCCGTTGCCGGCCAGCCACACGTGATCGTCGTCGGCGGCGACGCGGAACACCGAACGCCGGCCGTCGAGGGTGATGTTCAGGACCGCCCCGTCGAGTTCCGCGGTGAGCGGGCGCTCCGGGCCGTCCTCGATGCGGGCGGTCGCGGCACCGGGAGTGCCGGTGATGTGCACGTGGTCGGTGCGGGTCGGGGTCTGCAACCGGATGGTCGTCGGAACCGCGGTGCCGACGCGCCAGCCGCTGGGGCGGTCCCACGGGTCGACCGGCGCCGCGGTCGTCGCGGCGGGCCAGCGCTGCAGCCAGTGGTGGGCAGCGGCTGCGACGAGCACCTCGTCGGGCGTGCCCGGGGCTTCGTAGTCCCCGAGCCGGCGGTCGAGCAGCCCTGTGTCGAGAGCCCCCGCCTTCACGTCCGGGTCGGCGAGCAGGAACCGCGCGAAGTCGATGTTCGTGACGACGCCGAGCACTGCGGTCTCGGACAGGGCACGGTCGAGACGACGCAGCGCGGACGCCCGGTCCGGACCGTGCGCGATGACCTTGGACAGCATCGGGTCGTAGTCGCTGCCCACGACGGTGCCTTCACGCAGGCCCGAATCGACTCGGATGCCGATCACAGTGTCATTCCCCGTCGCTGCGCTCGCCCCGCCGGGCTCATCCAAGCCGAGCACCGTGCCACCCGTCGGCAGGAAGCCGCGCGCAGGGTCCTCGGCGTAGACGCGGGCCTCGATCGCGTGCCCGGTCAGGGTGATGTCGTCCTGCTCGAAGCCGAGCGGCTCGCCGGCCGCGACCCGCACCTGCCATTCGACCAGATCCAGTCCGGTGACCAGCTCGGTGACAGGGTGCTCGACCTGCAGGCGCGTGTTCATCTCCATGAAGAAGAACTCGTCGGGAGCGTCGGCGGAGACGATGAACTCCACGGTGCCGGCGCCGGTGTAGTCGACGCTGCGGGCCGTGTTGCACGCGGCCTCGCCGATGCGAGCCCGGGTCGCCTCGTCGAGCAGCGGCGACGGCGCCTCTTCGATGACCTTCTGGTGGCGGCGCTGCAGGCTGCATTCGCGCTCGCCGAGGTGCACGACGTTGCCGTGGGTGTCGGCGATGATCTGCACCTCGATGTGGCGGGGCCGCTGCACGAACCGTTCCAGGAACAGCGTGTCGTCGCCGAACGCGGAGGCGGCCTCACGGCGTGCCGACGCCAGCGCGTCGGCGAGCTGACCCGGTTCGGTGACCAGGCGCATGCCCTTGCCGCCACCACCGGCGGACGGCTTGATCAGCACCGGGAACCCGATTTCGCCGGCGGCGGCGATCAGTTCGTCGTCGGTCAGACCCGGCCGGGAGATGCCGGGGACGACGGGTACGTCGAACGCGGAGACGGCGTTCTTCGCGGTGATCTTGTCGCCCATCGTCTCGATCGCCTTGGCGGGCGGGCCCAGGAAGATCAGCCCGGCGTCGGCGCAGGCCTGCGCGAACGCCGAGTTCTCCGACAGGAAGCCGTATCCCGGGTGGATCGCCTGTGCACCGGAGGTGCGGGCCGCGTCGATCACCTTCGCGATGTCGAGGTAGCTCTCGCGGGCGGCGGCGGGTCCGAGCCGCACCGCGGTGTCCGCCTCCCGGACGTGGAGGGCTCCGGCGTCGGGGTCGCTGTAGACGGCCACCGAACGAATCCCCATGCGGCGCAACGTCCGGATCACCCGGACCGCGATCTCACCGCGGTTGGCGACCAGAACGGTATCGAACAGGCCGGGGCCACCGGCAGTTTCGTTCATGCTCATTTCACTCACATCCGGAAGACGCCGTAGGAGACCGGCTCGAGCGGCGCGTTCGCGCACGCCGACAGGGCCAGGCCGAGAACTTCTCTGGTATCGAGGGGGTCGATGATGCCGTCGTCCCACAACCTCGCAGTCGAGTAGTAGGGATTGCCCTGCGCCTCGTACTGCTCGCGGATCGGCGCCTTGAACGCCTCCTCGTCCTCCGGCGACCACGGCTTGCCCGACGCGTCGAGCTGCTCGGAACGGACGGTCGCGAGGACGGATGCAGCCTGTTCACCACCCATCACCGAGATCCGGGCGTTGGGCCACATCCACAGGAACCGCGGCGAGTACGCCCGGCCGCACATCGAATAGTTGCCCGCACCGTAGGACCCGCCGACCACGACGGTCAGCTTCGGCACCCGTGCGCACGCGACGGCCGTGACCATCTTCGCGCCGTGCTTGGCGATGCCCCCGGCCTCGTAGTCGCGGCCGACCATGAAGCCGGAGATGTTCTGCAGGAACACCAGCGGAATCGACCGCTTGTCGCACAGCTCGATGAAATGAGCTCCCTTGAGGGCGGATTCCCCGAACAGCACGCCGTTGTTCGCGACGATCCCCACGGGGTGGCCGTGGATCCGCGCGAAACCGGTGACCAGAGTCTTGCCGTATTCGGCCTTGAACTCCTTGAAGCTGGAGCCCGGCCCCGTCGGATCACCGTCGACGACCCGCTCGATGACCTCCCGCACGTCGTACGGGGTCCGGGAATCGGTCGGCACCACGTCGTACAGATCGGACGGGTCGGTGGCCGGCGCGAACGTCGGCGCCACATCCCACGGGCGCGGGGTGCGCGGACCGAACGTGGAGACGATCTCGCGGACCTTGTTCAGCGCGTCGCGGTCGTCCTCGGCCAGGTGGTCGGTGACACCGGAAACCTTCGAATGCAGGTCGCCGCCGCCGAGCTCCTCCGCAGTGACCACCTCGCCGGTCGCGGCCTTCACCAGCGGCGGCCCACCCAGGAAGATGGTGCCCTGGTTCCGGACGATGACGGCCTCGTCGCTCATCGCCGGCACGTACGCGCCACCGGCGGTGCAGGAACCGAGGACCGCGGCGATCTGCGGAATCCCCTTGGCGCTCATCGTCGCCTGGTTGTAGAAGATGCGGCCGAAGTGCTCGCGGTCCGGGAACACCTCGTCCTGCCGGGGCAGGAACGCGCCACCGGAGTCGACGAGGTAGAGGCACGGCAGGTTGTTCTGCAGCGCGATCTCCTGCGCCCGCAGGTGCTTCTTGACGGTGATCGGGTAGTAGGTGCCGCCCTTGACCGTCGCGTCGTTGGCGACGATCACGCACTCGCGTCCCGAGACCCGGCCGATGCCGGCGATCATGCCCGCGCCGGGGCACTCGTCGTCGTACATGCCGTTCGCGGCGAGCGGCGCGATCTCGAGGAACGGGCTGCCCGGGTCGAGCAGAGCGTCGACGCGGTCGCGGGGCAGCAGCTTACCGCGGGAGACGTGGCGATCGCGGGACTTCTCGTTGCCACCGAGCGCGGCGGCCGCGAGGCGTTCCCGCAGCTCACCGACGAGCGCGAGGTGCTGGTCGCGGTGGGTGGGGAGAGTCGTTCGAGGGGTTGTCACAGGCTCGTCCTCGTCACTGGAGTTAATCTTCGATAACTGAAAACGAGGTTAACTGTGATTAACTGAGTTGTCCAGACCACACACGAAACGGAAGGGGAAGCGATGTCGGAGCCCGACGTGCAGGACGCCCCCGAGGCCCCCACGCTCCCACCCGAAGAGCGGCCCCTGACCCGGCGCAGCCAGGCGAAAGCGGATCGGCGGCGGCAGCTGTTGCAGGCCGCGGCGAGGCTCGTCGCCGAGCGCGGATTCGCCGGCGTGCGGCTCGAGGACCTCGGCGCCGCGGTCGGCATCAGCGGTCCCGCCGTCTACCGGCATTTCCCCAACAAGGACGCCTTGCTGGTCGAACTGCTCGTCGACATCAGCCGCCGGCTGCTCGCGGGCGGCACGGCCGTCGCCGCCGAGACCACCGACCCGGAGCGCACGCTCGTGCGGCTCGTCGACTTCCACCTCGACTTCGCGCTCGGGGAACCCGACCTCATCCGTGTCCAGGACCGCGAACTGCAGTCGCTGCCCGACGACGCGCGCCGCGAAGTACGGCAGACGCAGCGCCGCTACGTCGAGATCTGGGTGGACGTGCTGCGGCGGATCGATCCGACGCTGCGCGAATCCGACGCGCGCACGATGGCGCACGCGACGTTCGGGCTCATCAACTCCACGCCCCACAGCGCGATCCCCTACTCCCCCACCGCGGCGCGCGTGGTGCTGCGGCGGATGGCGCTGGCCGCGCTGCGCTCCGGGGGCAGCTGAGCATCTGCGGACACGACGGACGGGGCACGGAATTCGGGTAGTCGACTACTCGTGCCCCGGAGCGACCTCGGAGGACACACTCGAATCGGCGCCGACCGATCGGCGGGACCGGCCGGCCCGGCAGATGTCCCGACGAAAGGGGTCGTTCCATGTGCGCGCCACGATGGCTGTTCACAACGCTCGGACTCCCGAGCCGACAATCCGGCCGCAGCCGGCGCAACGGACGGGAATACCCGCCGGATCCCGAAGCCCTGCCACCTCCACCCTACGAAGCATCCTTCGCTCCCCAGGCACTTCCGGCCCCGGCGGATCAGCCATCGCGAGCAACGGCCACCTGTCACGACTCGTCCCAGACCTACGCTCGCCAACTCCGCATCGCCGTGGCGATGCGCGGCGGCGTGAGCTTGGCGGTCTGGATGGGCGGGGCCTGCCGAGAGCTGGTCCGACTGCGACAGGGTTCTCTCGGAATCCCGGACGAATTCGTGGACGGCGCCGCCGGCGCGAAGGTCTACAAAGCATTGCTGGAGGAATGCGGATACAGCGAGCCGGTCGAGATCGACGTCATCGCGGGCACCAGCGCCGGCGGGTTGAACGGTGTCCTGCTCGGGTGGCACCTCGCGCGCGGAGCCGGCTTCGGGGACGACGTCCGAGACATGTGGCTGCGGCTGGGCGACCTCGGCGACCTGGCCCGGCGGCCGCTGTGGAACGGGCACGAGTCGCTGCTGCGTGGCGACGACTACTTCTTCCCTCAGGTCCGGAAGGCGCTCGAACAGCTCGACAATGACGGCGTTCCGTGCGCACAGGCGAACCATCCCCTCCGGTTGCTCGTCACCGCCACACGGCTGCGGCCACGTACCGACGCCGTGTTCCCCGGTGCCGGCCCCCGCCTCGGTGCCACCGAGTCGCGAGCGTTCTTCCGATTCCGCTACCAGGGTCGCTCCCGCGAGTTGCAGGGTTTCGACGACTTCGACGACGCCGAACAGATGGCGTACGTCGCGCGCACCACGTCGTCGTTCCCCGGCGCATTCGAACCCGCGACCGTGAACCCCCACCCGAAGAAGTCCCTGACGCGAGAGACGGGCGCACCCAACGTCCACGGCGTCAGTTCCGAAACACGCTCCGATACAGGTAATCCCAACGACTCCGGCATCGAGCTGATCGACGGCGGGGTGCTCGACAACGTTCCGCTGACCTGGGCGGTACGCGCGGTCGCGGGAATGCCCGCCGACCAGGCCGTCAACCGGTGGCTGCTCTACCTGCAACCGGATCCCGGTAACCATGTGGAGAATCCGCCGCAGACCCGCTCTGCCACGCGAATGCTGCGGTCGCTGTTCCAGACCTCACAGCTGAAGAACAACTCCGAATCCATCCTCGACGACGAGGAGAACCTCCGCCAGCTCGTCGCCGCGGAACGTCGCGAGCTGGCTGTCCTTCTCGGCATCGATCCCGACCTCGATGCACCGGAGCGCGCCCCGAGCATCGAACAGATCGACGCCTATCGAGCGGCCGTGGGGTGCGCCGAAGTACGCAGGCTGCAGCGACTGGCGAGTGCGCCCCTCACAATCGTCGGCCTGGACCCCCTGCCGATCCCCGATACCGAACAGCCGCTGCTCGCGGCGTTCGCAGCCTACGACCAGTCCAAAGGTGGACCCCTCGCCCCCGTCAGCGACGCGGACGCCAAGAAACTCGTCCTGCCGGACGAGAGAGTGAGCGAATCGAACGTCGGGCGCTGCGCACGCACCCCACTGGTCGCCGCGAGAGCAGTCACGCTGTTGCTGCATGCGCTGCGGCAAACCGAGACGGCGCGAAGGCAATTCGAGGCGACACGGCAGAACCCCTACCCGCGGGACACCGAGCGCTTCGACGAGCTGGACAAGCAATTCCGGGAACAGGACGAGCAATTCCGCGAACAGATGTCGGAACTGCGCAAGGAGATCTACACCTTGCGCTTCACCTGCGAAGTGACGGTGGCCCACCGCGACCGCGTCCTGCTCGACACCATCACCCGCGAACCCTGGCGCAAGCCCGACTCCCTGCTCGAAAAGGCGTCCAACAAACCGGATTTCGAGTATCCCGAAGCATTTCCCGACCGCGGTACGAAGCGATCGCACTGGCGCACGTGGACGCGGCACGCGGCGGCCGCCGCCGCGGGAGTGCCGCCGGCACCGCGGACACCCCCGGACGCGGTCACCTGGAAGGCCGATCCCTACGGAGCCCTGTGGGACGGAATCGTCGCGCAGACGGTATCCGTCGCTGATCTCGTCAACCGATTCCTTCCGCCCGGATCGGTCCGGACCGACCCTCTCCTCACGGTCCTGCGGCGCGCCACCGACACAGCGCGGGCCGACCACACGCTGTGCCGCCTGGAGATCGTCACCGGCCCGTCGCGGCCGGATCCGCTGGGAGCCTCGGTCGCACCCAAGCTGGTGGTCGCATCCGCCGCAGAGCAGAGCCCGCTCGAGGATCGGATCTACGGCGAGAAACTGAAGGAGACCGAACGAATCTCCCGCAAGCTCAACGGAAACCAGATCGGAAACTTCGCCGCATTTCTCAGCGCGCGGTGGCGCCAGAACGACTGGTTGTGGGGGCGGATGGACAGCGCCCAGAGTCTGGTTCGCCTCGTCGCCACGCGGGACCGCACCGCGAACATCGATGCCGAGACGCTGCGCGCACTGTTCTTCGCCGGTGCCCCCGAACGCGGCCCGTTCCGCGATCTGCTCAACCGCGAATGGGTGAACGGCATGTATGCCGACAACCCACCGGAGAAGGTCGTCGCCGCGATCACCACACGATTGCACTGGGACATCCTCGAGCACGAACTCGCACACCTCAGGAAGCTGCACGAGCGCAAGTCCGGAAAGGACCGGCCCCCGAGCTCGACCGGCCGCGAGTTGCGCACACCGGCCCGAACGGTGGCGGAGGACCCGAAGCCGGCGCTGAAACTCCTCGCGGACGTCGGCGAAGAATCGGTATCCGACCTCCTGCGCCGTCCGGATCTGCGCCGGACCCAGCTGCAACTGGCGCTGGTGGGTCTGGGTGCGCTGTTCCCTGCCGGCTGGAAGAGCAAACTCGGTTATGCCGCGACCAGTGTCACCGCGGGACCGCTCGCGATCCTGCCGCTGCTCCTGGCCATCCTCGCGCCGGGGGGAATGCTGGTGTCGATGCTCGCGCTCGGGATGCTCACCGCGATGATGACCGGCCGAGCGATGTCCCTTGCACAGCTACCCGCACTGCTCGGCATGGTGCTCGTTCTGGTGTGTGCGACGCACAGATTCTGGAAATGGCGTCATTCCCGCTTCACGGTGGGGGTTGTCAACGGCGGCCGAAAACCAGGCCAGAAACGACGGATGAAAACCAGGCCACCCAACCACGATCGGATGGGTGATCTCGATGGAAGACTGGGCTCTGATCCGGCACCTGCATCACAGCGAGAAGTT
>NZ_JALPTB010000068.1 GCF_023218075.1 Rhodococcus sp. HM1
GCCACCCTCTGTCTGGCTCGGCGTCGCGTCGATGTTCTCTATGCCCTCATCCGCGACAACCGCACCTGGCAACCGAGCTTGCCGGGTACCGCTGTTGCGGCTTGACAGGATCATTGAGAGTCCTTTCCCGCGCCGGGCAGCTAGGCGGTGGGGCGTTCGGCGAGTACTTCGAGTGCCAGCTGGATGTCTGTGACGTCGCGGGGCGAGCGCAGGGACCGGCCCAGCAGGTCTTCGACACGTTTTACCCTGTGCCGCACGGTATTCGGATGCAGGTTCAATTCTCGTGCCGTGCGCCCGACGTCCAATTCCCGGGCCAGGTGCAGCACGAGGAAATCGATCAGGTCGTCGTGGCCGTCGAGCAGGGGTGCCAGAACTGCGGTAGCGCGGAGGAGGGCTGTCTCCGGGGCACGGCCCGCCAACAGCCAGTCGGCGAGACCGACGTCCTCGAAGCGCTGGGCGATCTTACCCAGCCGCTCGGCGGCCCGTCGCGCCCAGCGTGCCTCACGTAGTTTGCCGGGTCCGCGCGCGGGATCGCTGAACGGTTCGCTCACGCCGCACGTCAATCCCTCCGGAAGGTTGGCGGACCAGGAATCGAAGGCCTCCGCCCGGGCCGGAACGACTCCGACGAGGCCGCCGTCGTCCCGGGCGAGCAGCAGGGTCAGCCCGATGTCACGCGCCAGCCCGGATACGTCCGCTTCGACGGCGTCGAGCAGTGAATTGGCGCGGAACACCCATCGGCGGTTGTCGTAGTCGGGAGCCGCGGACAGAACCAGCATCCGCATGTCCGGCTCAGGACCGAACCGGAGCATCTCGAGTTGGTCCAGGACGGTGTCGGCATCGGTGGGGTTACCCGAGGTCAGTGCCCTCACCAGCGCGGCGTGCCGCGCGCGGTTCTCGACGGTGGCGCGCTGGCGGGTGCGTTCGATTGTGTTGAGCAGCCGCAGCGATACCTCGACCGCGGGGGCGGTGAGCGGGTCGGCGAGTTCGTTGCTCTTGGAGGCGAGGGTCAGCCAGTAGTGCTGGTCGCCCGGCGAGATCGAGTGCGCGCTGACCGACCAGCGGCCCACCCGGAACCGCAGTCGCCCGTCCCGGCCGCGCAATTGATTACGGATCAGATGCACAGGCGCGCCGCCGGCCGAGGCCACGACATCGCCCACCTCGTTGTAGAGGACCACGCTGCTGCGGAGCAGCCCTGCGAGGCGGGCGACGAGGTCTGTCTCCGGAGCCTCGGCTGTCATTGCCTCGAGCAGGTGGTTCTGCATCTGCAGCGTACGCCGCAGCAGCATCGAGTCCTGCGCCTGCACGGCCGTACTGACGCGTCCGACCACTTCCATGAAGGGCAGTTCCGGTGGGACCGCCACCACGGCGAACCGATGGCGTTCGGCCTCGTCGAGCAGGGACCGGGGAATGTCGTCGGTGATCACTCCGACGCCGTAACCGAGTGCGGCGATGCCGGACCCGACGAGTTCGCGGATCAGCTCACGGCAGGCCTGCTGCGGGTGCTCGAGGGCGGGAAAGCGCGAGCCGGTGGTGAGCATCATCGACCCCGGGCGCAGCCAGCGGGTGGGGTTCTCGATCTCGATCGGGTGCGCACCGGTGATTCCCACGTTGGGGTCGGCGTCGGTCACCAGCCGCAGCCCGAAATCGGGTTCGAGCAGCAGATCGACGAGCCGGAAACGGTCCGGAAGCATGCCCGACATCTTTCCCTCTCCAGTGTGAGAATCTCCAATGATTTCGGGAACTCGATTCACTTTCTCCAATTGATGGGCCGCCGACCAGGCCGAATACTGAGTCCACCCGAACCAGGAGTATGACGATGATCACATCTCGCAATCCCCATCTGCGCGTCGCCGTGGACGTCGGCGGCACCTTCACGGACGTGTGCATCTTCGATGAGAGCGCCTCGACCACCCGCATCGCGAAGGTTCCCTCGACCCCCGATGACCCGATGCGAGCCGTGATCGACGGCGTGCGCACAGCGGGCATCGATCTGACCGAGGTGACACTGTTCTCCCACGGCACCACGGTCGCGACCAATGCGCTCATCACCCGTAGGTTCCCACCCGCAGCTCTGGTGACCACCCGCGGGTTCCGCGACGTGCTGGAGATCCGCGACGGCACCAAGGACGAATTGTGGGACACGTACGTCGACGTCGGCACCCCCTACATCCGTCGCCGGGACCGGTACGAGGTCACCGAGCGCATCGACTATGCCGGCGAAGTCGTCACGCCGCTCGACGAGACCGAAGTCCGCGAGCTGGCCCGAATCCTTCGCCGCAAGAACATCAAGACCGTCGCGGTCTGCCTGATCAACAGCTACGTCAACAACACCCACGAACAACGCGTCCGGGCCCTGCTCGAAGCCGAGCTTCCCGATGTGACGGTCTCGACCTCGAGCGAGATCCTCCCCGAAATCTTCGAGTACGACCGCGCCTCCACCACTGTCGCGAACGCCGTGCTTGCACCGCTGGTCAGCGGATACGTCAACCGGCTCGAAGCGCAACTACGCGCCGACGGGTACGGCGGCGACCTCCTCCTGCTTCATTCCGGCGGCGGTTCCATGACACCCGCAATGGTGGAGAAGTTCCCTGTCCGGCTCGCCGCTTCCGGCATCGCTGCCGGAGCGATCGCCGTGGCCGATATCGCGACCCGCTGCGGATACCCCAACGCGATCGGCCTGGACATGGGAGGCACCAGCACCGACATCTCGCTCGTCTACGACGGCGAGGTCCGCACCACCAAGCAGTGGCAGGTCGAGTACGGCTTCCCCATCTCCTTCCCCAGCATCGAGGTGCTCACGATCGGTGCGGGTGGCGGATCGCTGGCTTGGCTCGACGAGGCAGGCTCGCTGCGCAACGGGCCGCAGTCCGCCGGCGCCTCCCCCGGCCCTGCCTGCTACCTGCGCGGCGGCTCCGAGCCGACGAACACCGACGCGAACGTGCTGCTCGGCCGACTGGGCACCGCTCTCATCGGCGGCGGCCTCACCCTGGACGTGGCGGCCGCGGAGAACGCGATCAAACAGAGCGTGGCCGGACCGCTGGGCCTCGACGCCGACACCGCGGCAAGCAACATCCTCCAGGTGGCCAATGCCAATATGGCGGATGCCGTGCGGCTGTTGTCGATTCGTCGTGGTTACGATCCGCGTGACTTCGTCCTCGTTGTCTGCGGCGGCGCGGGCGCCCTGCACGGTGCGGCGCTGGCGAAGGAACTGTCCATTCCGACCGTTGTGGTGCCACCCCACCCGGGTATCACCTCGGCGCAGGGCTGTCTGCTCGTCGACATCCGGCACGACCTGTCGGCGATGTTCCAGGGTCGCGTCGACGAGATCGACACGACCGCACTCGAACGCGAGTTCCTGCGCCTCGAGCAGGAGGGCACGCAGCGTCTGCGCCATGAGGGGGTCGCACCCGAACGTATGGTGCTCGACCGCCACATCAGCATGCGCTACGCGGGGCAGTGGCGGTCGCTCACCGTCACCGCCGGCAACGGACCCGACTTCCTCGCGGAGGCCGTCGAACGATTCCACGAGGAACACGAGCGGGACTACTCGTTCCGGCGCGACGACACACCCGTGGAGATCTACCAGATCGGCCTACGCGCGGTCGGCACGACGCCGAAGCCGAACTTCCCACGAACCTCCGAGCCCAGCACAACGGAGCCGGTGCCCATGGAACGGCGCAGTGTCTACTTCGACGAGGAGCGCGGCCGGGTCGACACGCCCGTCTTCGACCGCGACACACTGGAGTTCGGTGTGTGCATTCCCGGCCCCGCCGTGATCACCCAGCTCGATTCCACCACCGTCGTCCCCCCTGGGACCACCGCCACCATCGACGAGTGGGCGAACATCCGCATCGACATCCAGGAGTCCCGATGACCACCACGTCCCCCACCCTCGATCCGGTCACGTTCGAGGTCCTCAAGAACGCGTTCGCCACCTCGGTCGACCTCATGTCCGAGCAGATCCTGCGCACCTGTTACTCGTTCGTCATCTACTCGCGGGACTTCTCCTCCGCGCTCTGCGACGCCGAGGGCAATACTGTGATGCAGGGCAGTCAGGACATCGCCGTCCACGTCGGCACCCTCCACTTCCAGTGCAAGGCCGTGCTGGAGGAATTCGGCTCCGACATCAACCCCGGCGACATCTTCATGGTCAACGACCCCTATCGGGGCGGGACCCACCTCAACGACGTCAGCTTTGTCCGGCCCATCTTCGCGGACGGTGTCCTCATCGCCTTCGCGCAGAACAAGGGACACTGGGCCGACATCGGCGGCAGTGTGCCGGGATCGTTCGACGTGACCGCCACCGAGCATTTCGGTGAGGGTCTGCGGATTACCCCCGTGCGGGTGTGGCACGAGGGCCGCTTCCTCGCCGACGTCGCAAAACTGCTCGTCGCGAACACCCGGTCTCCGGAGATCAGCATGGGCGATCTGCACGCCCAGGCCGAGGCAACCGGGGTGTGTGAACGCGAAATCCAAAGGCTCGTAGACAAATACGGACGCAGCACGGTGACCGACGCGATGCGCGAGGTCCAGGACTACGTGGAGCGCATCGTGCGCAGCCGGGTCGCCGACCTGCCGGACGGCACCTGGACCACCGAGGACTTCCTCGACTCCGATCCGGCGCGTGCCGAAGGTCTCGTCCCGATCCGCGTCACCATGACGATCGAGGGCGACCAGCTCAGCTACGACCTGACCGGCAGCGCGCCCGCCGTGGCCAGCTTCCTCAACAGTGGCTACGGCACCGCGTTCTCCGGAATCGTGGCGGGCACCAAGTCCTTTTTCCCCGACGTGCCGCTGAACTCGGGCCTGTACAACGCGATTCACACCGACCTGGGGCCGGAGGGCACCGTCGTCAACGCAGGCTGGCCACACGCGGTGACCGGGTTCTGCTCCGGCCCCTACGAGAAGATCATGAACGCGATCTTCGAACTGTGGTCGAAGGTCGTGCCCTCGCGGGCCATCGCCTGTTCGTTCAACCTCGAGTACCTGCTGGTCGGCGGTCGCGACGCCCGTACCGAGGAGCGGCCGTTCTTCATGTGGTACGACTGGATGGCCGGCGGCTGGGGAGGTCGCAGCTCGAAGGACGGATCGAGCGCCACCGCACCGGTTTTCGGCATCGGCCTGGCCGTTCAGCCGTGCGAGGGACAGGAACGCCTCACCCCCGTGCTCACTACCGAGCACGCCATCATCACCGATTCTGGAGGGCCCGGCGAATACCGTGGAGGGTGCGGCCTGTCCAAGGGTGGTGTCCTCACCGACAGTGACAACAGCGTGATGTCGTACTGCTGTGACCGTTCCCGGTCGGTCACCTGGGGTATCGAGGGTGGTCTGCCCTCCATCCCGCACGGTGTCTGGCTCAACCGCGGCACCCCCGAAGAGCGTTTCCTCGGGTCCGTGTTCTCGAATGTTCCGGTTCAGTCCGGAGATTCGTTCGAGCGGCCGTCCGCGGGTGGCGGGGGGTACGGGGATCCGCTGCGGCGGGACCCGGAGGCCGTGCTCGAGGACGTGATCGACGGCTACGTCTCCGTCGAGCGTGCCGCGCTGGACTACGGCGTCGTCGTCGTGCCCGTAGATCCCGAGATCGACCGCTACGAACTCGACGACGACGCCACCGATCAACTCCGCACGAAGATCCGCACGTCACGCCGGGGCTGGCTCGACGAGGACCCCGAATCCGTCGCCGTCCGCTACCGCAACGGTGAGCTGTCCATGCTCGACCTCGTGCGCCGTTACGGCGTGATCGTCGACTGGGGCACCGGCGAGCTGCTGCCCACCACCACCGCACAGTTCCGCGATCTGCTGCGGACCCGGTCCGTCGCGCACTGGTCGTGAACACGATGTGGGGCAGCGATTCCGCTGCCCCACATCGGTTTTCGATTTCACTCCCCCGAAGACCCCTGCCGAACCTCCCGTGCTGCGCGGTCATGGGCCCTGCGCCGGTTCGGATTCCCTCCCCTCGAGAGGAGACCCTTTGTCCGATCATGTCACCGACTCCGCCCCCGACTCCTTCGTGGAACACGAACATTTGCCCGAATCCGGTCGGCTGCCCCGATGGTCGCTGACGATGGCCTGGTGGGCCATGTTCAGTGCCATGTTCTGGCTCTACGTCGCGGTCGCCTCGGCCGGCGCGGTCGGGGTGCCGGCAACCCTGGTCGGGATGGCCGCCTCCATCGGCACCTTCGGCGTCGTCAATCTGCTGCTCTCCCGCTATGCGATCCGCACCGGACTTTCCGTCGAGCTGCTGTCCCGGCGCATGTTCGGCGCCGTCGGCTCACTGCTCGCTCCGGCACTGTTCGCCGCCACCGCGCTCTACTACGGGGTGTTCGAAGGATCCATCGTCGCCGTGGCGCTGCAGGAGTACTTCGGCGGCGACATCAGGCTGTGGTACCTGCTGTGCACGGTCTACATGATCCCCGTGGTGATCGGGGGCGTTGCTGCGTGGCTCGACAAGCTCAACGGGATCCTGCTGCCGTTCTACGTTGTCGGCATGGTGGCCGTCGTGGTGGCAGCGACCGTGAAACGGGGGTACCCCACCGGGTGGCTGACCGCCACGGTGGCATCGGGTCCGCTTCCGGGATGGCTCACCGTCTATCTCGTCTACATGGGCGTCTGGGTGCTGATGATGTACACCTTCGACTACGCCAGGCTCGGCCGCCGCACCGACGCCGGCTTCCACGGCACCGTCACCTTCGGCTGGGTGTTCTACGCGCTGACCTTCGGCGTCAATGGACTTGTCGGCCTCTATCTGCTCGGAGCGTGGGACATCGCCGGAACCGAGACCGGTGTGGTAGACGCTGTCGTCGGTTCCCTCGGCTTCGCCGGGGTGTTACTGATCATCGTGTCCCAGACCCGCATCAACTCGGCCAACTTCTACCTTGCCTCCACCAATCTGCAGGTGTTCGTCCGCCGGGCACTGCGCCTCGACGTGCCGCGGGCAGTGTGGGTTGTGGTCACCGCGATGCTCGCCTATCTGCTCATGCTCACCGACGTGCTGGGGTATCTGCTGCAGGCCCTTGCCTGGCAGGGCGTGCTGATCACCGCGTGGGTGGCGATCGCGGTGGTCTACGTGCTGCGCGATCGTGGTCGTGTCATGCCCCGCACCGCGTCCGGTGGGGCGCTGGCGTGGCTGATCTCCTCCATCGCGGGCATCGGACTCACCGTGCAGGAAGTGAGCACCACGTGGGCGCAGCTCGCCCCGGCGGTGACGGTGCTGCTGGCGGCGGGCAGTTACGTACTGCTCACCCCGCGTGCACGCGCGTCAGGTCGTGCGTCGTCGGAACCTGAAGCGCCGGCGGAACCCGAGGCGGCGCCGGACGAGGCGCAGCCCGTCTGACTCCGACGGCAATCGCCTCGGCGGCGAGTGTGACTCCGATCCATGTACATCACGGACATGTCGTGGGTCACATCGTGGTCGTAGGGTTCTCCCATCCGAGCGACAGTGCCGCCGGGACGCGGGAACCAGTACCCGACGGCACCGCACACCAGGTCTCGAAGGGAGTGCCGTGCACACCGATTCACCGGCCGAGAGGTCCGACACCCTGGGTCACGCGCTGAAGAGGCGCCATCTCACCATGCTGTCCATGGGCGGGGTGATCGGCGCGGGATTCTTCGTGGGCATCAGCGCGATCATCGGCCAGGCCGGCCCCGGCGCTATCCTCACCTGCCTGATCTGCGGGCTCATCGTCTTCCTCGTCATGCGGATGCTCGGGGAGATGGCCGTCGCCAAGCCTTGCACCGGCTCGTTCACCGAGTACGCCCGCGACGCCATGGGCAACTGGGCGGGCTTCGCCACAGGCTGGCTGTTCTGGTACTTCTGGGTGGTCGTCGTCGGAATCGAAGCCGTAGTCGGGGCTACACTGCTCGGCCGCTGGTTCCCCGGTGTTCCGTTGTGGCTGATGGCGGCCGGTCTACTGTTGATCATGACGGTGGTGAACCTGTTGTCGGTCGGCAACTTCGGCGAGGCCGAATACTGGTTCGCCGGAATCAAAGTCGCGGTGATCATCGCGTTCCTCGTCCTGGCCGGTCTCTACGTGCTGGGCGTCTGGCCAGGGGCCGACCTGTCGTTCAGCCACCTGACCGCTCACGGCGGCTTCCTGCCGAACGGCTTCACACCCGTCATGGTTGGGGTGGTCGCCGTCATCTTCTCGATGACAGGAGCCGAGCTGGTCACGATCGCCGCGGCCGAGTCGAAGGAACCGGCCGCGGCGATCCGCCGCGCCACCAGCACCGTCGTGTTCCGGATCCTCGGTTTCTTCGTCGGCGCGACATTCCTGCTCGTCACCATGCTGCCGTGGGACAGCTACGTCGTCGGTGAATCCCCGTTCGTGTCCGCACTCGAGGTCCTGGGTATCCCCGGCGCGGCCGAGATCCTCAACTTCGTGGTGCTGGTCGCCGTGCTCTCGTGCCTGAACTCCGGGCTCTACACCGCGTCGCGCATGCTGTTCGTGCTCGGCGCTCACCGCGACGCACCCGCATGGATGACGGCCGTCAACTCCCGAGGTGTCCCGCTGAAGGGCGTGCTGTCGTGCACGTTCGTCGGATACGTGTGCATCGTTGCCGCCTACGTCTGGCCCGACACGATCTTCTTGTACCTGGTCACGTCGTCCGGTGCGATCTGCCTGATCGTGTACATCATGATCTGTCTGTCCGAACTTGTGCTGCGCCGCCGCTGGGAACGCATTTCGCCCGAGGTCCTGCAGTTCCGGGTGTGGCTCTATCCCGTCCTGCCTGTCGTTGTCACGATCGTCATCGTCACGATTCTTGGCGGTATGTGGTTCACCGGTGCCCGCGCCGAACTGGTGCAGTCGCTGATTGCGTTCGCGGTCATCGTCGCCGCGTACCACCTCAAGACTCGGTACCTGCGCCGGCGCGGTGGTGCACGCCCCACTCCGCCCGAGGAGGCGGCGCCGGCCGGGGCGATGCACGTCGATGCGGCCTCGCGGCTCGAGACGCCGCAGACCGCCATCTCGGGTGATCGGGCCGACTGAGGATTCGCTCTCGTCTGGAGACCGAAGGCCCCCGGATCCGCGAGACCGTCGACTGCGACAGACTCATCTCCTGCGCCATCGCCCGCATCGACCAGCGCGTCGCATTCTTCGGGGTCGTCTCGAGCGTCCGGGTCACCAGAATTCCGGATCCAGGACACCAGGGGTCCTTCAGGTCAGAACCACCGGCAGCGTGCGGAGGGCGAAGTCGACGACGTCGTCGACCGTGATCGACGGTTCGGTGGTGCGGTCGATCGCGACCGATTCGACCATCGACCACCAGCCGCACACTTTCATGGTGGTGGCGGTGCTCGCCTCGGTGCCGGTGGCGTCGAGGATCCGTACGGCCATGGTGGTCTTGACGTTCTCGTGGATCTCCCGGATCTGCGGGTCATAACCGAATCCGGCTCCGTGGAACAGCATCTGGTAGTTCCGGCCGTGCCGGTCGATGAACGAGACGAACGCCCGCACGATGCCGCGCAGCGGGTCGTCGTCGCCGGGGTCGGGCACCGCGGCGCGGAGCAGGCGGCGGGCGGCCGCACCGACGACCGCGGCGTAGTAGTCCTGCTTGGTCGGGAAGTAGCGGAAGAGCAGGCCGCGGGAGATGCCGGCGATCTCGGCGACCCGGTCGACGGACAGCGCGTGGATGGGACGCGTGGCGAGTTCCTGCAGGCCGATGGCCACGAGTTGCCGCTTGCGTTCCTCCGGAGGCATTCGCCGCCGGGGTGCGGGCTGCGGTGGTGCTTGTCGTGCTGGGGTCACCCCGATACTCTAACTGAGCATTGCTCATTTAGAGCTCGACGGAGGAACCCATGGATTTCGCACAGTCGGAACGTTCCCGCGACTACCTCGAACGTCTGCGAACCTTCATCGCCAGCGAGGTCGAACCGTTCGAACAGCGGATGCACGCGGCGCGCGTCGCACCGTTCGCGCAGCGCGGCGACAGCTCCGGGGCGGCCACCTGGTCGGTGCCGCCCGAATTCCGGGAGCTGCAGCGCAAGGCCAGGGAACAGGGGCTGTGGAATCTGTTCCTCCCGGACGCCGAGCTCGGTGCCGGGCTGTCGAACGTCGAATACGCACCGCTGGCCGAGGAGATGGGCCGCTCCCAGTTCGCGTCCGCGGTCTTCAACTGCTCCGCCCCCGACACCGGGAACATGGAGGTCCTCTACCACTACGGCAGCGCCGAGCAGAAGGACCGCTGGCTGCGTCCGCTGCTCGACGGCGAGATCCGCTCCGCGTTCTGCATGACCGAACCCGCCGTCGCCTCGTCGGACGCGACCAACATGGCCGCGACCGCGGTCGTCGAGGGCGACGAGGTCGTCCTCAACGGCCGCAAGTGGTGGAGCACCGGTGTCGGGCATCCGGACTGCAAGGTCCTGATCTTCATGGGCCTCACCGACCCGGAAGCCCACAAGTACCAACGGCATTCGATGGTGCTCGTGCCGATCGACACCCCCGGTGTGAAGGTCGAGCGGATGCTGTCCACGATGGGCTTCTACGACGAGCCGAGCGGCCACGGCGAGGTGTCGTTCACCGATGTGCGCCTGCCGCTGGACGCGATCATCGCCGGGCCCGGCCGCGGATTCGAGATCGCGCAGGGCCGCCTCGGACCCGGCCGTATCCACCACTGCATGCGCCTGATCGGTCTCGCCGAACGCACCCTCGAACTCGCCTGCCGCCGCGGCCTCGAGCGGGTCTCGTTCGGCAAGCCCCTGGTCAATCTCGGCGGCAACCGCGAACGCATCGCCGACGCCCGCATCGCCATCAACCAGCTGCGGCTGCTCGTCCTGCACACCGCCTGGCTGCTCGACACCCAGGGCCTGGCCGGGGCCCGGTCGGCGGTGTCCGAGATCAAGGTCGCCACCCCGCGCGTCGTCCAGCAGATCGTCGACTTCGCCATCCAGATCCACGGTGGTGCAGGGCTTTCCGAGGACTTCCCGCTCGCAGGCGCCTGGACGGCCGCGCGGGCACTGCGGCTCGCGGACGGTCCGGACGAGGTGCACCAGGGTCTCGTGGCCCGATTCGAACTCGGCAAGTACAACTGAGGGGGACCCGTGAGCAGCCTTCCCGACAACGCCCGGCCCGTTCGCGACGAGGACAACTTCGACGTCGCCGCCGTCGCTGCGTGGCTCACCGAACACGCCGGTATCACCGGGATTCCCGAGGTGCGTCAATTCGCCGGTGGTGCATCCAATCTCACCTACCTTCTGCGGTATCCCGATCGCGACCTGGTGCTGCGACGTCCACCGGCCGGCACAAAGCCGAAGTCCGGGCACGACATGGTCCGGGAGTACCGGATCCAATCGTTGCTCGCCCCCGTTTATCCGCACGTACCGAAGATGATCGGGCTGTGCACCGACCCGTCGCTGCTCGGCAGCGACTTCTACGTCATGGAGAGGGTCGAGGGCACCATCGTGCGCCCGGGGTCGACGTCCGCGGATCTCGGGCTCACCCCGGAGAAGACGCGGGAGCTGTGCCTGCGCGTGATCGACCTGCTCATCGAGCTGCACGGCGTCGACACCGAAGCGTCCGGTCTCGTCGAACTGAGCCACGGTTCGGGCTATGTGGCGCGCCAGGTCGAGGGGTGGACCAAGCGGTTCGCTGCCGTCCGCACCGACAACGTCCCCGACTTCGCGCGCGTGACGAAATGGCTGGCGGACAACCAGCCTGCCGACGTCGCTTCCCGGGTGATCCACGGTGATTTCAAGCTCGACAACATCGTTCTCGGCGACGATCTGACGCCGCGCGCCGTGCTGGACTGGGAACTCGCCACGGTCGGCGATCCGCTGATGGATCTCGGGTCGACCCTCGCGTACTGGGTGCAGGCCGACGACGATCCGACGATGCTCGCCACCAAGCTGCAACCGACGGACCTGCCGGGCATGCTCACCCGTCGCGAGATCGTCGAATACTACAGGGAGCGAACCGGTCTGCCGATCGGCAACTGGAGCTTCTACGAAGTCTTCGGGGTCTTCCGGCTCGCGGTGATCGCCCAGCAGATCTACTACCGCTTCCACCACGGGCAGACGACCAACCCGATGTTCGAGAACTTCTGGATGATCGTGGGCTACCTGGACGCCCGCTGCAACGAACTGATCGACAAGGCGGAGGGGAAGTAAGTGGGCAGGGGCACGACACGCAAGAACATTCTCATCACGGGCGCCAGTTCGGGGCTCGGTCGCGGCATGGCACGTGAATTCGCCGCGCGCGGGCGCAATCTGGCGCTGGCTGCCCGCCGCACCGACAGGCTCGAGGAACTGCGCGACGAACTACTCGCCGCACACCCGCAGATCACCGTCGCGATCCGCACGCTCGACGTGGACGTGCACGACGACGTCTTCCGCGTCTTCCGGGAGTTCGACGACGAGCTCGGCGGTCTGGACCGGGTCGTCGTCAACGCCGGTCTCGGCAAGGGACAACCGTTGGGCACGGGCTACTTCCACGCGAACGTCGCGACCGCCCGCACGAACTTCCTGGGGGCGCTGGCCCAGAGCGAGGCGGCGCTCGAACTGTTCCGGCCGCGCAATGCCGGCCACCTGGTGCTCATCTCGTCGGTGAGTGCGGTGCGCGGCATGCCCCGCAACCTCACCACCTACGCGGCGTCGAAGGCGGCGGTGGCGTCGCTCGGCGAAGGCATGCGCGCGGACCTCGCGCAGACCGGTATCGACGTCAGCGCGATCTTCCCCGGCTTCATCCGGTCGGAGATCAACGAGAAGGTGAAGAAGGTGCCGTTCATCGTCGACACCGAAACCGGTTGCCGGGCACTGGCTGCCGCCATCGAGAAGGAACCGGCCAAGGCGTACGTCCCGGCGTGGCCGTGGACGCCGATCGCCTACGCGATGAAGGTGCTGCCGTCGGCGGTCGTGCGGCGCATGGCCTGACGAGTCCGAGACCACCCGGGGCGGTGACGGGATCCGATCGATCCTGTCACCGCCCCGGTGCGTCGGGCGACGGGGCATTCTCCGATCGCGGGCTCGGCCGTACGTGCTCGAAGATCAGGCTGGTCTCGGTGGAGGCGACGGCGGGGTTTGCGCTGAGGTGCTCGACGAAGCGCCTCAGCGCGTCCGTGTTCGAGGTGGCGACGTGGATGAGATAGTCGTCGGCACCGGCGAGGAAGTAGACGTTGAGGACTTCGTCGAGATCGTTGAGCTGTTCGGCGAGTTGTCCGAGATGTCGGCGTGCGCCGGGCAGGACACGGACCGCGATCATCGCCTGAAGGTCCCGTCCCAGGGCCGCGGGATCGATTTCGGCGTGGAAACCGCGGATCACTCCCCGCTCGATGAGCGACCGCACACGGCCCAGGCAGGTCGACGGGGCGATACCGGCGGCAGCGGCCAGGGCGTTGTTGGGTATTCGCGCATTCCGTGAGAGCTCGTCGAGGATGATCCGGTCGACGGCGTCGATCGTGACGCCCGGCCGAACATCGTTCGATCGAGCGTCCCCGACGGCCGGGTTCTTCGAATTGTCGACAGGCATATCCCGATTCTAGAGAATTATGTTCGGATCTCTTGTGCTGATTGTGCAGTTTCTTCAACATTTTCGGTGAGCGATTACCTTCCCGACGCTCTCCATCACACAGTCCGACAATCCCACGCAGTCCGGCAACGCCGCCGACGCGACCCCCCATCATCGGAGCTTCACATGCGAGTAGGTATCCCCCGCGAGATCAAGAACCACGAGTACCGGGTGGCGATCACCCCCGCCGGCGTCCACGAACTGGTCGACCGCGGCCACGAGGTGCTCATCGAGACCGGCGCCGGCGTCGGCTCGTCGTTCGCCGACGCGGACTTCAAAGCTGCAGGAGCACAAATCCTTTCCGACGCCGACCAGGTCTGGGAGAGTGCCGACCTGCTGCTGAAGGTCAAGGAGCCCATCGCCGAGGAGTACTCGCGTCTGCGCCGGGACCAGGTGCTGTTCACCTATCTGCACCTCGCCGCCTCCCAGGAGTGCACCGACGCGCTCCTCGCCTCGGGAACCACCTCCATCGCCTACGAAACCGTCACGGCCGCGGGTTCGCTGCCCCTGCTCGCGCCGATGAGCGAGGTTGCGGGCCGCCTGGCCCCGCAGGCCGGTGCGTACCACCTCATGAGCCAGGGCGGTGGCCGCGGCGTCCTGATGGGTGGTGTTCCGGGCGTGCGTCCGGCCAAGGTCGTCGTCATCGGAGCCGGTGTCTCCGGCAAGAACGCCATCGCGATCGCACACGGAATGCGCGCCGACGTCACCGTCCTCGACCTGTCCGTCGCCCGCCTCCGTGAGATCGACGCCCTGTACGGCGGCCAGGTCAAGACCGTCGTCTCGAACACGCTGGAACTCGAGCAGGCGGTCCTCGAGGCGGATCTGGTGATCGGCGCGGTCCTCGTGCCCGGTGCGAAGGCTCCGAAGCTGGTGTCCGATCACCTGGTGTCCCGGATGAAGCCGGGATCGGTGCTCGTCGACATCGCCATCGACCAGGGCGGTTGCTTCGAGGACTCGAAACCCACGACGCATGCCGAGCCGACCTACCGGGTGCACGACTCGGTGTTCTACTGCGTCGCCAACATGCCGGGCGCGGTCCCCCGCACCTCCACCTTCGCGCTGACCAACGCGACGCTCCCCTATGTCGTAGCCCTCGCGGACAAGGGTTGGGAAGAAGCTGTAGCGGCGGATCCCGGCCTCGCGGAAGGTCTTTCGACGCACCGAGGGGAACTGCTGTCCGCCGAGGTCGCCGAGGCGCACGGATACGCTTCTGCCCGCCTCTGATCCGACGGTGCCGCTGCCCGGCGTCGTTACGACAGCAACGCGTCGGTGCTCACGGCGATCAACGCAACCAGTGCGAGCACCTTGACCACCTCGAGTGCGACGTACACGTAGTGGGCACGCGAGCGGGGCAGCTCGGCGCCGGCCAGCACCTGATCCGACCGTCTCGTCAGCGCCGGCCGCACCCCGAGCACCTGCACCGGCAACACCACCGTGGCCGTGCCGAGCAGCCACCACATCGCCGTGGTCGGGGCCGCCGTGGCGGCGAGGGTCGCGATCCACAGCACCACGAGGATCACCACTTCGGTGATGCTGAGCGCCCGGAACACCAGGCGCCCGATGCCCAGGCCGATCGGGATCGTGACGCCGGGCGCGCGGAACTTCAACGGCGCCTCGAGGAACGAGATCGCGAACACCGACCCGAGCCAGAACGCGGGTGCGAGCAGTTGCAGTGCCGTCCACCAGGTGTCCATGACCGCTCCTTCGGCGCATACCGGGTCCACCGACCGCCGGTGGCCCGAGCCTAGTCGAGTGTTCTACCGCGACTGGAGCTTTCGTGGAAGAGAGTGTTCGTCCCGTTCCGTCCCGGCCCGGAACACGCCGACGGCGGTGGGTCGCCCGGAGTGATCCGGACCGACCCACCGCCGTCGGGTGAGATTCGAGACTCAGGCCTCGATGATGAAGGCCTCGAGCTCGGCGCGAGCCTTGTCGTCGGCCATCTGGACCGGCGGGGACTTCATCAGGTACGCCGAGGCCGGGAGGATCGGGCCACCGAGGCCGCGGTCCTTGGCGATCTTCGCGGCGCGGATGGCGTCGATGATGATGCCGGCGGAGTTCGGCGAGTCCCAGACCTCGAGCTTGTACTCGAGGTTCAGCGGGGCGTCACCGAACGCGCGACCCTCGAGGCGGACGTATGCCCACTTGCGGTCGTCGAGCCACTCCACGTAGTCCGAGGGGCCGATGTGGACGTTGCGGTCGTGGACCTTGCCGGCCAGCGGGCCGTTGAGGTTCGAGGTCACGGCCTGGGTCTTGGAAACCTTCTTCGACTCCAGACGCTCACGCTCGAGCATGTTCTTGAAGTCCATGTTGCCGCCGACGTTCAGCTGGTAGGTGCGATCCAGCACGACACCGCGGTCCTCGAACAGCTTGGCCATCACTCGGTGGGTGATGGTCGCGCCGACCTGGCTCTTGATGTCGTCGCCGACGATCGGAACACCGGCCGCCTTGAACTTCTCGGCCCACTCCGGGTCGGAAGCGATGAACACGGGCAGCGCGTTGACGAACGCGACCCCGGCGTCGATGGCGCACTGGGCGTAGAACTTGTCGGCTTCCTCGGAGCCCACCGGGAGGTAGGAGACGAGAACATCCACCTGCGCGTCCTTGAGAGCCTGGACGACGTCGACGGGCTCGGCGTCGGACAGCTCGATGGTCTGCGCGTAGTACTTGCCGATGCCGTCGAGGGTCGGGCCGCGCTGGACGGGGACGTCGAGCGGCGGGACGTCGGCGATCTTGATGGTGTTGTTCTCCGAGGCCAGGATCGCCTCGGACAGGTCGAAGCCGACCTTCTTGGCATCCACGTCGAACGCGGCGACGAACTTGACGTCGCGCACGTGGTAGGAACCGAACTTCACATGCATCAGGCCGGGAACGGTCGAGGTCTCGTCCGCGTCCTTGTAGTACTGCACGCCCTGGACCAGGGACGAGGCACAGTTCCCCACGCCCACAATGGCCACGCGCACCGAGGTGTTGTTCTCACCCATGGTCGGGTTCTCCTTCTTTCTTGCTGGGTGCTGTCGACTGCTCGGCGGCGATCAGTTCGTTGAGCCAGCGGACTTCGCGTTCGCTGGATTCGAGACCGAGCTGGTGGAGCTGACGGGTGTAGCGGTCGAGAGTGCCGCTTGCCCGTCCGATTGCGTCGCGGAGCCCTTCTCTGCGCTCCTCGACCTGGCGGCGCCTGCCCTCGAGAATCCGCATCCGCGCTTCGGCGGGAGTGCGGCTGAAGAAGGCGAGGTGCACGCCGAATCCGTCGTCGGTGTAGTTCTGCGGTCCCGTGTCGGCGACCAGTTCGGAAAAACGTTCCCGACCGGCGTCCGTCAATTGGTACACGCGACGGGCCCGCCTGACGGTGCCGGGAACTCCGGAGTCCTCCTCGATGAGGCCGTCCGCCTGCATGCGGCGCAGCGTCGGATAGAGGGAACCGTAGGAGAAGGCGCGGAAGGCGCCCAGTAGTCCGGTCAGACGTTTGCGTAGCTCGTAACCGTGCATCGGGGACTCGAGAAGCAGCCCGAGGATTGCCAGTTCGAGCACAGGGGTTACCTCCTCGACTCTCCCGATCCGACAAAACCGACTTGATACGACGCGGAACTATATCGCACCGATATATATGACGATACTCCGCGCCGATAGGTTTGCCACATGTGTCGGGGGGACCGGCCTGTTCGAGGCGTGCGGGAACCCGACCGGCGCCGCGGTCGCCGCGCGGATCGAGCGGTCGCGCCGACGCGGAGTCAGCGGTATTCGCGCAGGACGGATCCGTCGAAACCGGCCTTCAGATACCCGTTTCCCAGGTCGTTGCGGTAGTCGACGTAGATGTTGGTCGTGGGCGTGCCGTCGTCCCGGATGATGACGTGGGTCACCACGCCCTCCGGCGCGCCCAGCAATCCCGGGGCCCGGGCGATCAGGTCGTCCAGGGCCGCAGCATCGACCAGGGCGGCATCGAAATCGCGAAAGCCGGGGAAACGCGACGACGCCGGCACGTTCGTCCGCTCCCAGCCACCCTTGAACGTGTAGGGCACGATGCGGTCGGGAGCCTCGGGCAGTGCACGACCCGCCGCCGCCCGTTCGGGATACAGGATGACCTCGTACGCGATGGTGTCGCCGAACTCCGCGCGGTAGCTGTCGACGACGCGCTGGAAGCCGCCGGGCCGGAGCGGGCGCACGGGCTCGACGGCCGCAACCGTGCTCGATTCGGCCGGACCTGGGGGATCGGCCGACGCGGCCTCGCCCGCAGGCGCCGGCGATCCGGATTCGGGGGAATCGCTCCCGTTCGACACCACGACGGCGACGGTGACCGCGACGGCTGCGGCCGCGACGACCCAGGCCGATTTCCGGCCACGCCCCGAGCGGGCCGCAGGAGGGGTGACCTCGACGGATTCCACCGGTGGTTGCAGGTCGCGGACCAGGTCGGCGAGTTCACGCAGTGTCTTCGCGGACTGGGCCCGGGCCACGAACTCGCGGTGCTCGGATGCGTCGAGCTGACCGTCGGCGTAGGCCTGGTCCAGCCGGGCGCACGTGTTCACGCGATCGATGTCGCGGGCCCGGGTCTGCGGCGTCTGTCGGGTGGACACCGGTGCAGAGTAATTCGTCCCGAACGATCGCGGGGAAACCGTCACGCAGCACACACCCCGACCACTTCGACAGCACCCGCACGTACTCTGGAACGCGTGCGAACACAGCGGCAGGTGGTGGACTACGCGTTGCAGCGACGGTCGCTGCTCGCCGAGGTCTACTCGGGACGACGGGGCGTCGCGGAGGTCTGCGACGCCAGTCCCTATCTGCTGCGTGCCGCGAAGTTCCACGGGAAGGGCAGCGAAGTCGTCTGCCCGATCTGCAGGAAAGAGCAGCTCACACTCGTTTCGTGGGTGTTCGGCGAGAAACTGGGCCAGGTGTCCGGGTCCGCCCGCACCGCCGAGGAACTCGACCGCCTGGCAGCCAGCCAGGAGGCGTTCTCGGTCCACGTGGTCGAGGTGTGCCGCACCTGCAGTTGGAACCATTTGGTCCAGTCCTATGTCGTCGGCGCCGAGCCTGCGCCGCCGCGGCCGCGACGCCGGTCGACGGGGCAGAGCCGTCGCACCGCGAGCGAGTGAACGAGGACGCCCGGTCCCGTGATCGAACGCTGCCTGAACGTAACGCTGTCCGTTGAGGCCCGACGATGTTGTCGGGTGCCCACCGGCGTGAAACGAGGACGTGTCGTACCGCGTCCGCGCAACCAGTTGGAGATGAGTACGTGAATTCCCCTGACAACGATCCACAGGTCGATCGGCCCACCCCGCCGCGCCGGACCGGCCCTGCCGATCCGCGCCAGCAGCGGGTCCCGGGACCGGGACCGGTCGGGGGATCCGCCCAGGACCGGCCGCTGCCGCCGCAGCCCTATCCGGGGCAGCAGGGCCGGCCGGGTCAGCAGGGACAGCCCGGCCCGCGCGCCGGGGGCCCGCCGGGACCGCCGCCGATGCGGAACCCGATGCCCCGGAATCCGCAGCAACCACAGCAGCAGGGCCCGCAGCAACCGCAGGGCCCCCAATATCCGCAGGGGCCTCAGCGTCCCCAGCAGTCTCCGCGGAGCGGGCCGATTCCGCAGCAGAATCCGCGCAGCGGACCGGTTCCCCAGCAGAACCCCCGCAGCGGACCTATGCCCCAACAGAACCCGCGCAGCGGACCGATGCCGCAGCAGCGTCCCCAGCAGTTCGCCGCCGCGCCGCCGAACCGTGCACAGACGGGTCCCCAGCAGCCGGCCGGCGGCCGGCCTCAGGCCGACCCGACCGTACGGATCCCGCAGGATCAGGCCCGGCAGGCCGTGGCCGCCAACCGGCAGCCTCCGTCACGCCCCGCAGGTACCCCGCCGGGTGGACGTCCGCCGACTCCGCCCCCGACCGCCCGCGGCGGCGGCGACGGCGGCGGCAAGGGCGGCAAGTCGTCCCGGTGGCGCACCATCCGGCGCATCGGTTACGTGGCGGTCGCGCTCGGCCTGATCGTTCCGATTCTCACGTTCATGGTCGCCTACGTCGTCCAGGACGTGCCCCGGCCCGGTGACCTCAAAACCAATCAGGTCGCCACGATCTACGCGTCCGACGGCTCGACGGTCATCACGAAGGTGATCCCGCCCGAAGGAAACCGCACCGAGGTCCGGCTCGACGAGATCCCCGAGCACGTCCGCAACGCCGTGCTCGCCGCCGAGGACCGCGACTTCTACACCAACCCGGGCTTCTCGGTCACCGGCTTCGCGCGCGCGGCTCGCGACAACATCCTGGGCCGTGAGAGCGCGGGTGGTGGCTCGACCATCACCCAGCAGTACGTCAAGACCGCCCTCGTCGGGTCGGAGCGCACGCTCACCCGAAAGATGAAGGAACTGGTGCTGTCGTCGAAGATGGCCAACCAGTGGTCGAAGGATGACATCCTCGCCGCCTATCTGAACACCATCTACTTCGGTCGCGGTGCGTACGGCATCGCCGCGGCGTCCAACGCCTACTTCGGCAAGCCGGTCGGCGCGCTGACCGTCGAGGAAGGTGCGGTGCTGGCGTCGTCGATCCAGCTGCCGTCGCTGCTGGACCCGGAGCAGAACCCGGAGGGCGCCGAGGCTCGCTGGAACTACGTGCTCGACGGCATGGTGACGGCCGGAACCCTCAACGCCCAGGATCGCGCCGGCATGAAGTACCCCGCGTACGTGCCGCTCGCCGAACTGGACAACGGAGACGAATCCTCGGGTCCCGAAGGACTCCTGAAGAACCAGGTGCTGCAGGAGCTGTCCGCGGAAGGCATCGACGAGAAGCTCCTCAACACCGAGGGCCTCGAGATCACCACGACCATCGACCCGCAGGCACAGGAAGCGGCCCTGGACGCGGTCCGCTCGACGATGGAGGGCGAACCGGAGGAACTGCGCACCGCCGTCGTGTCCGTCGACCCGCACACCGGTGCCGTCCGCGCGTACTACGGCGGCGATAGCGGCATCGGGTTCGACTTCGCACAGTCCGGCCTGCAGACCGGTTCGTCGTTCAAGGTGTTCGGCCTGGCCGCGAACCTGGAGCAGGGCAAGCCCCTGTCGACGACCTACGACAGCGGCCCGCTCACCGTGAACGGCATCAAGATCGGCAACGTCGAGGGTGAGCAGTGCGGCCAGTGCACCATCGCCGAGGCGTTGAAGCGGTCGCTGAACACCAGCTTCTACCGGATGATGCTGTCGATGGACAACGGCCCGCAGGCCATCGCGGACATGGCGCACAAGCTCGGCATCCCCAAGGAGATCCCCGGTGTCGGGGAAACCCTCACGGAACCGGACGGCGCCGGCCCGAACTACGGCATCGTCCTCGGCCAGTACCAGTCCCGCGTCATCGACATGGCCTCCGCGTACGCGACCCTCGCCGCGTCCGGCACCTACCACGAGCCGTACTTCGTGCAGAAGGTGGTCACCGCCGACGGCAGCGTGCTGCTCGACCGCGGCTCACCCACCGGTGAGAAGGTCGTAGACGACGCGGTCGCCGACAACACCACCGCCGCCATGCAGCCGATCGCCGCGTACTCCAACGGGCACGCTCTCGCGGGCGGACGTCCGTCGGCGGCGAAGACGGGCACCGCGCAGCTCGGCGACACCGGTTCCAACAAGGACGCCTGGATGGTCGGGTACACCCCGTCGCTGTCGACGGCGGTGTGGGTCGGCACCGAACAGGGCCTGCCGCTCGAGAACAGCTGGGGCGGCATGATCTACGGTTCCGGTCTGCCCTCCGACATCTGGAAGGCGACGATGGACGGCGCTCTCGAGGGCACGGACGTCGAGAAGTTCCCGACCCCGGGCGCCATCGCCGGCGTGTCCGGTGTGCCCGCCTTCACGGCCGAGGTCACGGCCGTGCCGACGACCACCAAGGCCCCGGAGACGAGCCGCACGATTCCGTCGTTGCCGGAGATCCCCGAGATCACGACGCGGGACGTCGAGATCCTGCCGGGCGTGACCATTCAGCTGCCGGGGGTGGCGCAACAGCCGACCACCACTCCGCAGCGGCCCGGCCGGGAGACGGAGACGACCCCGGAAGAGGACTCACCAGGTTTCGGAACCGAGGAGGATTCGGGCGACGAGCAGGGAACGGAACCGTCCGTGGAGGAAGCGGTTCCGGCACCGGGCGGACAGGCCGGCCGGCAGCAACCCGGCGGAGCAGTACCAGGCAGGTAACCTCGCCTCCGTGAGCGACAAGGAGGCGACCGGCAGGCCCGCGGGCGCGAAGACGAGGGTCGTGTCGCCGGCACCGCTCGCACCCGACCTCCGCTCGGCGGACTGGCGCGACACTCCCGGATGGAACGATCCGATGGTGTCGCGCCTGTCCACCGCGATCGGTGGGCCGGTCGGCCGGTACGCGCTGCTCGGCCGCACCCGCTTCTTCACTCCGCTGCGGGTGCTGCTGCTTCTGGCCGTGGTGTTCCTGTCCTTCGGCTGGTTCACCAAGGCCGCCTGCATCCAGCAGGCGCCGATCGGACCGAACGGTGAACTGGGACTCGACTGGCGTGGCAACCGCCAGTACGTCGCGATGTGCTACTCGGATGTCGTGCCGCTGTACGGCGCCGAACGCCTCAACGAGGGCGCGTTCCCGTACGCGACGTCCTGGGAGGAACCCGCACCGGACGGCGGCACGCAGGTCCGCTACATGGAATACCCGGTGGTCGCCGGGCTGTACCAGTACGTGTCGATGCGGATCGCGAAGGCGTGGGATTCCGCGTCGTGGCTGCCCGGCGGCCTGCAGGTGGCGATCTACTTCAACGTCGTCGCGCTCGGCTCGGCCATGGCGTGGCTCGTGACGGTGTGGGCGACCGCGCTGTCCGCCGGCCGCCGGATCTGGGATGCCGCGCTCGTCGCGGCATCCCCGCTGGTGATCGTGCACGCGTTCACCAACTTCGACGCACTCGCCACCGCGTGCGCCGCCGGTGGACTGCTCGCCTGGGCACGCCGCCGGCCGGTCCTGGCCGGCGTTCTCCTCGGACTCGGCGGCGCCACGAAGCTGTATCCGCTGCTGCTGCTGGGCCCGCTGTTCCTGCTGTGTCTGCGCGCGGGCAAGATGCGTGCCTTCGGCCGGACCGCGGCGGCGGCTGCGGCGGCGTGGCTGGTCGTGAATCTGCCGATCATGCTGCTGTTCCCGCGCGGATGGGCCGAGTTCTTCCGTCTCAACACCGAACGCGGCGTCGATCCCGATTCGATCTACAACGTGGTGCGTTCCCTCACCACGTGGTCCGGGTGGGATCCGGCGACGTCGAACCTGGTGTCGCTGCTGTTGTTCGCGGCCGCGTGCGCGGCGATCGCGTGGCTCGCCCTGACCGCCGCGCGCCGGCCCCGGCTGGCCCAGTTGTGTTTTCTCGTGGTCGCGGCGTTCCTGCTCACCAACAAGGTGTGGAGTCCGCAGTATTCGCTGTGGCTGGTGCCGCTCGCGGTGCTCGCGCTGCCTCATCGCCGGGCGCTGCTCGCGTGGATGACGATCGATGCGCTCGTGTGGGTGCCGCGCATGTACTACTACCTCGGTCCTGCGGAGAAGGGACTGCCCGAACAGTGGTTCACCGTCACCGTCCTGATCCGGGACCTGGCGGTGCTGGCGCTGTGCGTCGCGGTGATCCGGCAGATCCGGAGACCTGCCGAGGATCTCGTGCGTTACGGGTTCGTCGACGACCCGATCGGTGGGGTCGTCGATCAGGCCCCGGACGACTTCCCGCGCTGGTGGCCGAAGGTGCTGCGCCCCCGGGACGGCCGCGAATCACCCACGAAGTCATCCGATGGGACGACGCGGACTGTCGGTGCCTCGACCTAGTCTCGACGGGGACGTGAGGAGGCGCTGTGGCTGCGAATCACCGCGGCTCGTCGGGGCAGGCGACGACCGGATCGGTTCCGTGTGAACTCGCGTGGGCTGTTGCCCGCGGCGACTCGTCCGCGATCCCGGCCTTGTTGCGTGTGCTGCACCCGCGGGTGGTGGGCTATTGCCGCGCCCGGGCCCACGACGGTGGTATCCCCTTCGCCGAAGCCGACCGGATCGCTCTCGACGCATGCCGGACCGTGCTCGCCGAACTCTCCTCCCCCACGGGTGCGAATCGGAACTTCGCCACTCTCGTCTACGAGATCGCATCCCGTGCCGTCGATTCGGTATCCACGGACACGGCGGTGCAGTTGCGCCGGGAAGTGCTGATCATGCGCACGATCGTCGGGCTGGATCCCGAACAGACCGCGGCGGTGTTGAGCATCAGCCCCGGCCGGGTCCGGCTGGAACAGCACGCGGCGTTGAAATCCCTGCGCGTGGCATGACGTCGGCGCGACGTTACGTTTGCGCTCTGTGACGATTCCCTTGCAGTCGTCGGACGGCCTCGTCGGTCCGTAACCGTTATTATCCCGAGCATCACTTTTCGGAAGGTCGGGGGACCTGCGGCGGTGGGCCGATCGAGGAGGATCCCGTGTCAGCTGATGTTTCGTGGTCGGTTGCTGCCGTAAACCCCGAACCGACCCGCCCGTCGCTGTCCCCTCGTGAAGTCGAGGTTCTCCGCGGCTGGCTCCGATCCGATTCGAAGACCGAAGTCGCCGCCGAGCTGTTCATCTCCGTCGCCACCGTCAACACGCATCTGGCCCGGATACGGGAGAAATACGCCGCGGTGGGCCGGAATGCCGGTACCAAGGCCGCGCTCACCGCTCGGGCCCTGCAGGACGGCCTCGTCACCCTCGACGAGTTGTAGTCGGCTACCACTCGTCGAGCGTCGTCAGACCGTCCTGCAGGGCCCGCGCGAACAACGCGGCCTTGGTGGGGGCGCTGCGTCCCACCGACGCGTACTTCGAACGGATCCGCGTGATGTGGGTGTCGAGCGTCGATTCCGAGACGAACAACTCCTGCGCCGCGCGAGATTTCGAATCCGACGACAGCCAGGTCAGCAACACCTCCACCTCGCGGGCGCTCAGCAGCGGTCGACGTACCAGGGATGAACGGATCCGGGTCACGGGTTGGGGCGCAGTCATGGAGCTCCTTCCGGAGGAAGCCGAAACGGGGTGCGGCGCGAGAACGCCGGGAAAGGGGAACGGCGCGAGCGCGCCGGAATCCATCCTCGCCGCCGCCCGTGGTGGCGGGAATGGTCGGCGTGGTCACCTTCGATCACGAGGGGCACCGGATGGCGGTGTCCGCGCAGGACGATGCGACGGTCGCGGTGGTGGACGTGACGGACCGGAACGCGCCACGGACGATCGGCACCTTCACGGCCGGAAACTATCCGCAGATGATGGCGTTCGCCCCGGACTGCACCCTGGCGGTGCCGACCGCGGACGGCGAGGTCGAACTGTGGGCGACCGCCGGGTCGTCGGAACCGACCCTGCTGTCGACCGTCGGTGGATTCGACAGTCAGGCGCAGGCGGTCGCATTCACGCCCGACGGTGCGACGCTCGCCGCGGGCAGCGCCGATCGCAGCATCCGGTTGTGGGACGTCACCGATCGCACTGCGCCGCGCGATCGGGCTCGGATCACGGGGCCGGCGGATGCGGTGTATTCGCTGCAGTTCTCACCGTCCGGCGATCGGCTCGCCGCCGGGGTCGGCGGTGGCGCGGCATGGCTCTGGGATGTGCAGGATGCGGAACACCCTGCGGCCTACGCCGTACTGTCCGCGTCCGGGACACGGGTCAACGATGCCACGTGGGCGCACGACGGTGAGATCCTCGCCGGGGGGGACCGGACCGGCTGGTGCGACTGTGGACCCCCGACACCGAGGCCGCGACGGACCGGGTGTGTGAGAACGCCGGATCCGCGATCACAGAGGAGGAGTGGGAACGGTTCCTTCCTGGTATCCCCTACCGGAATCCCTGCGCCGGCCGGTGATCAAATCCGGAGGGACGAGAACGGTTCCGCGGGGATGTTGCGAATCACGAACCAGCACAAGACGATCACCAGCACGATCTGTGGGGACCGTCGCCACTGGTACCACTGGACGTAGCGGCGGTCGCGGGCCCGTCCCACGGTCCACACCGCGAACGACCACAGCAGAACCACCACCGCGAGCACACCGACGGCGTTGTACCGCAGCGCCGACGGAACATCCAGATGCAGAAGCGAATACAACATGCGGGACGAACCGCAGCCGGGGCACCAGAGCCCGAACAGCGCGCGGGTGGGGCACGGCGGGATCGGTCCGCCCGGCGTGGTGGGGTCGGCCCACACCACGGCGGCGCACACGCACGCGGACAGGGCCGCCACCCCGGCGGGGGCGGCGAGCCTGCTCAGTGCGGCGTGCACGGTCGTGGTCCTCGCCCGGTGTTCAGGGTTGCGCGGAACTGTCGGCGACCCGCGCCTCGAGGCGAGCGCGGGCGAGCGGCCAGTCGTCGTCCGTCATGGAGAACAGCGCGGTGGTCCGCCAGCTGCCGTCGCGCCGGCGACGGTGCTTGCGCAGCAGTCCCTCGAATTCGGCACCGAGTTTGGCGATGGCCCCGCGCGAGTGCGCGTTGCGTTCGTCGGTGTGCCACTCGACGCGCACCGCGCCGAGCTCCTCGAAGGCGCGGCGGAGCAACAGCAGTTTCGATTCCGCATTGACGCCGGTGCCCTGGGCGGCGCGCGACAGCCACGTGTAGCCGATGACGAGTTTCCGGTGGGCGGGGTCGATCCCGTAGTAGGAGGTGGTGCCCACGACCGAATTCGTGCGGATGTCGACGATCGCGTACGGCAGGCGATCGGAGTCGTCGAGCGCGGCGCGCACGAATGCTTCGGCGTCGGCGAGTTCCTCGATGATCACCGATGTCCACCGGAAGATCGCCTCGGCGTCGTCGACGGCAGCCAGCAGTCCCGGAGCATGCTCCATGGTGAGCGGCTCGAGGCGGACGAGGGTGCCTTCCAGAGTGGGTTGCCGGTACCAGGATTCGCTCATCGGGCACGTCCAGCGGTCGTCATCGGCCTGGTCCTTTCGGGAGCCGGGGCGGGGGCACGCATCCGCAGGGGTGCGCGCGCGAACACGACGAAGAGTACGACC
Source organism: Rhodococcus sp. HM1 (assembly GCF_023218075.1). Classification (GTDB taxonomy): domain Bacteria; phylum Actinomycetota; class Actinomycetes; order Mycobacteriales; family Mycobacteriaceae; genus Rhodococcus. Next base: position 26,451 of record NZ_JALPTB010000068.1, read on the forward strand.
AGCAGGATCGCGCGTCCCCACACGCCCACCTGGGTGAGCAGCATCGCCGTGGTCATGTCGCGCTGACCGGCGGTGGCGGCGAACCAGAGGAAGACGCCGACGCCGATCGCGACGTCGGCGATCAGGTACGCGGCGACGAGCGACCACCGGACGCGCACGAGCACCAGCAGGGGCAGCAACCACAGCGTGTACTGCGGGGAATGCACCTTGTGCAGCAGCAGGAACCCGCACAGCATCGCCGCACCGATCGCGATCCACGGGTACGTGCCCTCGCGCCGGTAGCGACGCCAGCCGATCGCCAGGGCCACCGCGAAGGACACGCAGATCAGCAACGGCGACAGGACGGAGACGAGATCGTTGTAGGCGGGGGTGACCTCGGTGCCCTCGTAGCCGCCCAGCAGCGGGCGCAGTCCCCAGAACCAGATCGAGTTGCTCGTCGAATCGGCCGCGCGGTTGCTCTGGAACTCGAAGGACGCGCGCCAGCCCGGGTAGCCGAGCAACGCGAACGGCAGGTTGACGGCGACGACGGTCGCGCCACCCGCGGCTGCCACCGCTACGGCGCCGCGCACGTCGAAGCGAGCAGCCGCTCCGGCGCGGTCGGCCGGGTCCCGATCCGTGCGGTCACCGCGGGTCAGGACATAGGCGACGAGTGTCAGCAGGAAGATCCCGGGATAGAGCTTCAGGCAGCAGCCGATGCCGAGCAGCACCGCGGCGAGCACCCCGCGGGTACGCAGCGACCAGCGTCGGGTGGCGACGATCGCGATCGCGCCCACCGTCGTCGCGACGACGGGCAGGTCCCAGTTGTGGAACGCGTACAGCACGAGCGGGGGCGTCGCCGACCAGAGCAGCGCGGCCCAGCCGGCGAGCCGGCCCAGCATCCACGCGGTGAGCAGACCGAACGGTGCCAGCAGCAGCGCCGACCAGAACAGGAATTCCGCATCGGTGTGGGCGGGGACGGCCCCGAGCCACATCAGCACACCGCTGAGCACCGGATATTCGACGGTGCCGCCGACGAGGTGGCCGGTGGCGGTGATGGCGCCGTCGAGGAACGGGAAGCGGTGCAGGTTGATGTCCCGTCCGATCCACAGTTGCTGGATGTCGGAGTAGCAGACGTCGGCATCCTTGACCGATTCGAAACGCAGAGTGCGGCCGAGCTCGTCGAAACGCGGTCCGGCGCAACGTGCCTTGTTGAGGTAGCCGAGGACGAGCGTGACCGCGCACAGCAGGACGGCGACGAGCGCGGGGATCCGGGTGCTCGTGCGCATGTTCCTCACCCTAGGTGAATTTCGCTGGTCAAGGCGTGGTCATGTACCCTTCTTGGGTTGCTGACGCAACGACCCTCCTGTCACGGATCGTCCGTGACCGTTCACAGTCCATGGGAGGTGATGAGGTCTTATGCGTCATTACGAATTGATGATCATCCTGGACCCCAGCCTGGATGAGCGCACTGTCGCTCCCTCGCTGGAGACGTTCCTCAACGTGATCCGCCAGGAAGGCGGCAAGGTCGACAAGGTCGACGTGTGGGGTAAGCGTCGTCTCGCATACGAGATCGCCAAGAACAGCGAAGGCATCTACGCGGTGATCGACATCAGCGCGACGCCTGCTGCCGTTGCGGAGCTGGATCGCCAGCTCGGCCTGAACGAGTCGGTGCTCCGCACCAAGGTTCTGCGCAACGACAAGTGAGCCTGTCGGCGCCTGACCGTAGGCTCGGGCGCATCAGGACTCCACACACAGCAGGAGGAACCACATGGCAGGCGACACCGTCATCACCGTGGTCGGCAATCTGACCGCCGATCCCGAACTGCGTTTCACCCCGGCGGGTGCCGCGGTCGCGAACTTCACCGTCGCGTCCACGCCCCGCGTGTTCGACCGTCAGTCCAACGAATGGAAGGACGGCGAGGCTCTGTTCCTGCGCTGCAACATCTGGCGTGAGGCAGCGGAGAACGTGGCCGAGAGCTTGACCCGTGGCTCGCGCGTGATCGTGCAGGGCCGGCTCAAGCAGCGCAGCTACGAGACGCGTGAAGGCGAGAAGCGCACTGTCGTGGAGCTCGAGGTCGACGAGATCGGCCCCTCGCTCCGCTACGCGACGGCCAAGGTCACCAAGGCCGGCCGTGGTGGCGGCGGCGGTGGCTTCGGTGGTTCCTCCGCAGGATCGGGCGGCGGGCGCGCAAGCGCCGGCGCGAGCACCGGTGGCGACGACCCGTGGGGCAGCGCTCCGCAGGCCGGCTCGTTCGGTGGTCCCGGGGACGACGAGCCCCCGTTCTGATCCGACCTCGATCGGAACATCCAGAAATACGGAGAAAGACCATGCCTAAGGCGCCTGCGCGCGACAAGGTTTTGAAGAAGAAGGTCTGCACCTTCTGCAAGGAAAAGAACGTGCAGATCGACTACAAGGACACGACGCTGCTGCGTAAGTACGTCAGCGACCGCGGCAAGATCCGCGCTCGCCGCGTCACCGGCAACTGCGTGCAGCACCAGCGCGACATCGCTGTTGCTGTGAAGAACTCTCGTGAGGTCGCCCTGCTTCCTTACGTTTCGACGGCTCGCTGAGGAAAGGGAGGAACCGATGAAGCTCATTCTGACTGCTGACGTGGACAACCTCGGTGCGCCTGGCGACACCGTCGAGGTCAAGGACGGCTACGGCCGCAACTACCTGCTGCCCCGCGGCCTGGCGATCGTCGCCACCCGTGGTGCCCAGAAGCAGGTCGAGGGCATCCGCCGTGCCCAGGAAGCGCGCGCCGTGCGCGGCCTGGATCACGCCAAGGAGCTCAAGGAGACCATCGAGGGTCTCGAGAGCGTCTCGCTGAGCGTCAAGACCGCCGGCGACTCGGGCAAGCTGTTCGGCTCGGTCACCGCCGCCGACGTTGCCGGTGCCATCAAGGCTGCCGGTGGCCCGGTCGTCGACAAGCGCATCATCGAGCTGCCCAAGGCTCACATCAAGGCGACCGGCAAGCACGCCGTCGTCGTGAAGCTGCACCCGGACGTCACCGCGAAGTTCACCCTGAACGTCGTCGGCGCCTGATTCCGGCTCCCGAAGAGCCCCACGCACCAAGTGCGTGGGGCTCTTCGTCGTCTATCCACAACCCTGTGGATAGACATGCTCCGATGTGACCTACGGCATATCGTTTCGGGAACGAAGCAGCGAACACGCCCGGTGTGCGACACGCCGAAATCGTCGTTGTACACAGTTGTGAAAAGCGATTTTGGGCCGATGACCTGGTCGTATCCCAAGTGTGAGATGTGTTGTCCCCAGTTTTTCCACAGGAGGTGCACAAGCGTGTCCTCCCCTTTCCACATTTCATCCACAGATATGTGCACAACCCGATTTGGATCGGCGCGTCGGAGTCCCTAACGTCGAGCGAGCCTGCACGCTGAATGTCGGTGGGGGCGAGTAGAACGTGTGTACGGACATACGCGTCGACCACGCCCTACCGAACGTGGAACGCGGATGGGGAAGGATGGCATCGCGTGGCTGTTGTGGACGATCGAGGCCATTCCGACTACAACGAACCCCCGGAAGAACCGGGCGGCGACTTCGGTCGGCAGCCTCCCCAGGACATGGTCGCGGAGCAGTCGGTGCTCGGCGGCATGTTGCTCAGCAAGGACGCCATCGCAGACGTCCTCGAGGTGCTGCGGCCCGGCGACTTCTACCGGCCCGCCCACCAGGTCGTCTACGACTCGATCCTCGACCTCTACAGCCGCGGTGAACCGGCCGACCCGGTGACCGTGTCCGCCGAACTCGACCGCCGCGGCGAACTCAAGCGCATCGGCGGCGCCGCCTACCTGGTGACACTGACCCAGACGGTGCCCACGGCCGCCAACGCCGGCTACTACGCCGAGATCGTCGCCGAGAAGGCAGTGCTGCGCCGCCTCGTCGAGGCGGGCACCCGCATCGTCCAGTACGGCTACGCCGGCGCCGAAGGACAGGACGTCGCCGAGGTCGTCGACCGCGCCCAGGCCGAGATCTTCGACGTCGCCGAGCGACGCACCACCGAGGACTTCGTTCCCCTCGAGGAACTGCTGCAGCCGACGATGGACGAGATCGACTCCATCGCCAGCCGCGGCGGCATCTCCCTCGGTGTCCCCACCGGATTCGCCGAACTCGACGAACTCACCAATGGCCTGCACGCCGGGCAGATGATCATCGTCGCCGCGCGCCCCGGTGTCGGTAAGGCGCTCGCGCTGGACACTCCCCTGCCCACCCCCACCGGGTGGACCACGATGGGCGAGGTCGCGGTGGGCGATCTGTTGCTCGACGCCCACGGCGCGCCGACACGCGTCGTCGCCGCGACGCCGGTCATGACCGGCCGTCCCTGCTACGAGATCGAATTCTCCGACGGCACCGTCGTCGTCGCCGACGAACAGCACCAGTGGCGCACGGTCGCGGGGATCCGCACCACCGGCGAGCTGGCCGCGACCGTCGCGGACGGTCACGTCGTCGCCAACAGTGCGGCGCTGCAGTTGCCGGACGCGGACCTGCCGGTCGCGCCGTTCACGTTGGGTGCGTGGCTCGGTGGGCCCTCCGAGGACCCGGACCTGCACATGCGGATGGAAGGCGACGGCGACTTCGCCGAGGAGCTGATGACGCTCGGCGCCCACATCCCCGAGGCCTATCTGCGAGCCTCGGAACGGCAGCGCCGCGACCTGCTCGCCGGAGTCCTCGATGCCGGGGCCACCGTCGAGGACGACGGCACCGTCCGTTTCGAGAGCGACTGTCCGCGCTTGCTCGAGGACATCGCCGAACTGCTCGCCGGCCTCGGCTACACCCGCACCCTCGAATCCGGTTCGGTGTCCTTCACCGCCGACGACGACGTGTTCGTGCTGCCCAGCAAAGCCCTGCAGCACAAGGAGAACCGTCGCGCCGTCGCGCAGGAACGCCGCGTCGTCGCGGTACGGCCCGTCGCGTCGGTGCCGGTGAGGTGCGTCGAGGTCGACGGCGAGCACCTGTACCTGGCGGGCCGGTCGATGGTCCCCACCCACAATTCGACGCTCAGCATGGACTTCATGCGGTCGTGCTCGATCAAGCACGGCATGGCGTCGGTCATCTTCTCCCTGGAGATGGGCAAGACGGAGATCGTCATGCGTCTGCTCTCCGCCGAGGCGAAGATCAAGCTCGGCGACATGCGGTCCGGCCGTATGACCGACGACGACTGGACGCGCCTGGCCCGACGGATGAGCGAGATCAGCGAGGCCCCGCTGTTCATCGACGACTCCCCCAACCTGACGATGATGGAGATCCGCGCAAAGGCGCGGCGGCTCAAGCAGAAGCACGACATCCGTCTCATCGTCATCGACTACCTGCAGCTGATGTCGTCCGGCAAGAAGGTCGAGTCGCGTCAGCAGGAAGTCTCCGAATTCTCGCGTAGCCTCAAGCTTCTCGCGAAGGAACTCGAGGTTCCGGTCGTCGCGGTGTGTCAGCTCAACCGTGGCCCCGAGCAGCGCACCGACAAGAAGCCGCAGGTTTCGGACCTCCGCGAGTCGGGCTGCCTTCCCGCGAGCACGCGGGTGCTGCGGGCGGACAACGGCTGCGAGGTCACCCTCGGCGAGTTGCTGGAGTCCGGGGAACAGCCGGAGGTGTGGTCGCTCGACGAGCGCATGCGCATGGTCGCCCGTCCGATGGTGAAGGTGTTCCCGTCCGGGCGCAAGGAAGTGTTCCGGCTGACGCTCGATTCGGGTCGTCGGGTCGAGGCCACGGCGAACCATCCGTTCCTCACCGTCGACGGCTGGATTCCGCTCGGCGAGCTGATGGCCGGCGAGCGTGTCGCGGTTCCCCGCGCCCTGCCTGCTCCGCTCGAGGTCGTCGAACTGTCGGACGACGAGGTGTTCGATCTCGCGGGTCGTGCGGTCGCGCAGGGTTGTGTTCCCGCACAGGCATTTTCGCTGCCGAAGGCTCAGGTTGCGGCGTTCGTCTGCCACGTCTGGGAGGACGGCGGCGAGGTCGCGTGGGATGCCGAGGCCGCGCGCGCGGTGATCCGCTTCCCGTCCGCCGGTCGGCGGCTCGCGGACGACCTGGCCCGCCTGCTCCTACGGATCGGTGTGTTCGCGCGGATCGTCGAGACCGCTGCGGGCTGGGGCGTGGTCGTCACCGGCCGCGAGAACGAGGCCGTCTTCCTGCACGACGTCGGCAAGTACGGCACCGCAGCGCAGTGGGTGCTCGCGCAGCTCGGCCCGAAGCTGGTGCGGCACAGCGCCGATACGGTCACCCCCGAGATCGAGGCCGAACTCGCCCGGCTCCTCGCGGTCGAGAACCTCGCCCCCGCCGAACTGGTCGCCGCCGCGGTATCCCGGTCCGCATCGGGTGCACGATCGAGCCTGGCGCAGGTCGCCGGTGTCCTGGACACCGCCGACATCGACATGGTCGCGACGAACAACGTGTTCTGGGACGAGATCGTCTCCATCGAGAGCCTCGGCGAGCAGGACGTGTTCGACGGAACCGTCCCGGGCACCCATAATTTCGTGGCCGACGGCATCTCGGTGCACAACAGCCTCGAGCAGGACGCCGACATGGTCATCCTGCTGCACCGTCCCGACGCGTTCGAACGCGACGACCCGCGCGGTGGCGAGGCGGACCTCATCGTGGGCAAGCACCGTAACGGTCCGACGGCCACGATCACGGTTGCGCACCAGCTGCACCTGTCACGCTTCGTGGACATGGCGCGAGGCTGAGCCGATAGACCGCGGCGGTGCCGCTGCGTGCGGTTGCTCCGCCGTCCGTCATCTCGGATTGAACCCAGGTGCGTCCGAAATCGTGGTTGGCGTACCGATATATGCGTACGCCAACCACAATTTTCGTCGTGTGTAGACAAATCTGAACATCTGACCGATTGTTGAGACGGCGTTCCACCGTCCCCGACGTGTGAGGTGTCGACACACGAGTGCAGCAAGGGACGGCTGGTTTGCGCGAGTCCAATCCCGTTGGCCGGGGCCGCTTCACACTCGGTTGACGCGGCGTGTGGTGTCCCGGTTGACGAAGCTGCCCCGGATTCCCTCCGAGGTGCAGTGGTCGGGCATCCTGACCGTCGCCGCCGCGGAGCCTGTCCGCAGCCGCGTGGCGCTCGCCCTGGCCTGCACCGGTGATGCAACGACGGAAGTGTCGATGCGTCGGGCCGCAGGAGTTCGTTCGGGGCGAGTGGGGTGTCAGTGGCGGACGGGGTTGCCTGCCTCGTCCCAGTCGGGCAGCTCCGGGATCCGGGTGGCCAGGACGGTGTCGGCGAGAATCAGGGCGACGGCGATTGTGCGAGCAACCGGTCGGAGGACGAACGAGGTGATCATCGGAGGGGTTCTTTTCTTTC
>NZ_JALPTB010000069.1 GCF_023218075.1 Rhodococcus sp. HM1
GGAGAAGGACGAGGCGCAGATGGCGCACGAGCAGGCGCTCGTCGACGCCGGGCATCATGCCGGTGGTGTCGACGACGTCGAGGGCATCGTGCCGCAGATGCAGGCCACGCCGGGCATGCCCGAACGCAAGGCCGTGGCGCGCCGTCACGAGCGGGTGCGGCAGATCCTGCACACCCTCCCGGAGAGCGCTCAGGCCGCCATCCTCGAGAGCTACGACCAGGAAGAAGCCGCGCACGTCGCGGCAGCGGTACCCGCAGGCTACGACGGCCGTGACGACGACACGCAGGTGATCCCCGTCTATCGCGAGGAATTCGATCAGCAGTACGGCCAGAAGTAGGAGACCAGATGGGGGTCGGCAGTAGTTCGCTGGTGCGTCCGGTACACGGTGCACTCACTCAAGCCGGGAACATCGTCGAACTGTTCGTCGACGTCGTGCGGAACACCTTCCGTCGCCCGTTCCAGTTCCGGGAGTTCATCGAGCAGGCGTGGTTCATCGCGAGCGTCACGATCCTGCCGACCGCCCTGGTCGCCATTCCGTTCGGGGCCGTCGTGTCCCTTCAGACCGGCTCGCTCATCAAGCAGCTCGGTGCCGAATCGTTCACCGGTGCCGCCAGCGTGCTCGCGGTGATCCAGCAGGGCAGTCCGATCGTGACCGCCCTGCTGATCGCCGGCGCGGCCGGATCCGCCGTCACCGCCGACCTCGGGTCGCGCACGATCCGCGAGGAGATCGACGCCATGAGGGTGCTGGGCATCGATCCGGTCCAGCGGCTCGTCGTCCCGCGTGTCCTGGCGATGATCCTGGTGGCGCTGCTGCTCAACGGACTCGTCTCGGTCGTCGGCATCGCCGGCGGCTACTTCTTCAACGTCATCCTGCAGGGCGGCACCCCGGGTGCGTATCTGGCGTCGTTCTCGGCGCTCGCCCAGTTGCCCGACCTGTACGTCGCCGAACTCAAGGCGGCCGTCTTCGGTCTCATCGCCGGAGTCGTCGCCGCCTACAAGGGCCTGAATCCCGGGGCCGGCCCGAAGGGCGTCGGTGAAGCCGTGAACCAGACCGTCGTCATCACGTTCCTGCTGCTGTTCTTCGCGAACCTGATCCTGACGATGGTGTACCTGCAGATCGTGCCTGCGAAGGGATCCTGAAGCGATGACGATTGCAAAGGGCCGCGGAGATCTCTTCCTGCTCCGGGGCAGGAGGGTGCTGCGCGCACCGTTGAACGTCCTGGATCGCGCAGGCGACCAGATGTCGTTCTATGCGCGGGCGGTCGCGTGGACTCCGAAGACGATCACGCACTACCGCAAGGAGGTGCTGCGGCTGCTTGCCGAGGTCACCTTCGGCAGCGGTGCGCTCGCCGTCATCGGCGGCACCATCGGCGTCATCGCGATGATGTCCGGCTTCACCGGCGTCGTCGTCGGCCTGCAGGGTTACGCCGCGCTCGAACAGCTCGGATCGTCGGTGCTGACCGGCTTCCTGTCGGCCTACGTCAACACCCGTGAGCTCGCGCCGGTCGTGGCCGCGCTCGCGTTGTCCGCGACCGTCGGGTGCGGCTTCACCGCGCAGCTGGGCGCCATGCGCATCAGCGAGGAGATCGATGCGCTCGAGGTGATGGCGGTGCCGTCGGTGCCGTTCCTGGTCACCTCCCGCATGATCGCCGGATTCGTCGCCGTCATCCCGCTGTACATCATCGGCCTGCTCGCCGCGTATCTCGCGACACGCGTGATCAGCACGTTGTTCAACGGTCAGTCGTCCGGCTCGTACGACCACTACTTCTATCTGTTCCTGCCACCGGAGGACGTGCTCTATTCGTTCGCGAAGGTGCTGATCTTCGCGTTCGTGCTGATCCTCATCCACTGCTACTACGGCTTCCACGCCAGCGGTGGCCCAGCGGGTGTGGGTGTCGCGGTCGGCCGGGCGGTCCGCACCGCCATCGTCACCATCGCCGTTCTCGACTTCTTCCTCAGCCTCGCGATCTGGGGCACGACGACGACGGTGAGGGTCGCCGGATGATCGAGACACCCTCGACGCTCCGCCGCCGCGTGCTGGGACTGGTGTTCTTCCTGGTCCTGGCGTTGTTCCTGGCCGGCACCATCGCGATGTACAACAAGGCCTTCAAGAAGGTCGTCGAGGTCGACCTGCTGACCGACAGCGTGGGCAACGCGCTGCCGCACAATGCCGACGTCAAGGTCCGCGGCATGATCGTCGGCGAGGTGCGGTCGACGTCGGTCGAGGACGGTCAGGTCACCGCGCACCTGGCGATCGACCCGGACAAGGCGGAACTGATTCCGGCCAATTCGACGGCCCAGCTGTTGCCGAAGACGCTGTTCGGTGAGCGTTACGTCGCCCTGCTGCTGCCCGAGGACCCGGCCCGTCCGCTCGCCGCCGGCGACGTCCTGGTGCAGGACAAGAGCGCGCGGACCGTCGAACTCGGTGAAGTTCTCGACGGGGTCCTCCCGCTCCTGCAGGCCATCCCGCCGGAGGACCTGGCGAGCACGCTCGGTGCGCTCGCGCAGGGCCTCAGCGGTCGCGGCGAGACCCTGGGACGCACGGTCGAGCATCTCGAGCAGATCTTCCGCGAGGTCGGAGTCGAACTGCCGGCCCTGCAGGAGGACCTGCGCGGACTCGCGGACTTCTCGCAGACCTACGCGGAGGCGGCACCGGACCTGGTGAACGCGTTCAACAACCTGCGCACCACCGGAAACACCGTGGTCGAGCAGGAGAACCAGATCGCGACCCTGCTGGTCTCCGCGACCGGTGCATCGTCCGACACCGCCGGACTGCTGGAGACCAACGCGGCGTCGATCATCAGCATTTCCGCGGACTCGAAGGAGGCGTTGCAGCTGCTGGCCCGGTACTCGCCGTCGTTCCCGTGCATGCTGAAGGGTTTCGCCGATGCCGCCCCGGCCGCCGCGGGTGTGCTCGCGGTGGACGATCCCTTCCCCGGTGTGCGCGCAAGCGTCCAGTTCACGAATCCGAAGGGCCGCTACCTGCCGAACCAGGACGAACCGCGGCTGCTCGACGACCGGGGACCGGCCTGCTACGACAACGTCACCGCGCCCGGCCGGAAGTTCCCGCAGTACCCGGGCGGCTCGATCAACGACGGCTCCTACCAGGTGCCGTCCCGCAACCCCGGGCCCGAGACGATCCCGTTCTTCCCGGCCCCCGAGGGTTCCGGGGTTCCGGACGACGTCGGCGTGATCATCGGCACCGTTCCGGTGTCCTACACGGGCTCGGCGGCCGAACAGGAAACGCTCGACGTGATCTACGGGGCCGCGACCGGTCTCGAACCCGGTGACGTGCCGCGGTGGACCACCCGGCTCGGCGCGCCGGCGATGCGGGGAACGGAGGTGAGCTTCGAATGAGGGGACTGGCAGCACCTCTGATCAAACTGATCGTCTTCGCGGTCGTCACGGTCGTCGCGACGGGCATCCTCGCCGCGACCATCGCCAGCCTCGGCGGCGGTGGCGGCGAGAAGTACCACGCGATCTTCTCCGACGTCACCTCGCTCAACAAAGGTGACGAGATCCGCATCGCGGGCGTCCGGGTCGGGCAGGTGGAGGACATCTCGATCGTCGACGAGCGCAACGCCGAAGTGACGTTCACCGTCGAGGACCGCGACTACCTGCCCGCATCCACCACCGCGACGATCCGGTACCGCAACCTCGTCGGCCAGCGGTACATCGCGCTCGGGCAGGGCGAGGGCGCACAGGGACAGAAGCTGAATCCGGGCGAGACGATCCCGCTCGAGCGGACCAAGCCCGCGGTGAACCTCACCACGCTGTTCAACGGTTTCCGGCCCCTGTTCCAGACCCTGTCGGCGGAGGACGTCAACAAGCTGTCGTACCAGATCGTCCAGGTGTTCCAGGGCGAATCGGGAACCGTCGACGACCTGGTGCGCAGCACCGCGTCGCTGACCAACACGATCGCCGACAAGGACGCGGTCATCGGCGCGGTCATCGACAACCTCAACACGGTGCTGACCACCGTCAACGAGCGGGACGACGAGCTCGATGCGCTGCTCGTGAACACCCAGGCGCTGGTCAGCGGCCTGGCCGCGGATCGTGAGACGGTCGGATCCGCGGTGCAGTCCCTCGCCGGTCTGACGGACGCGGTCGCCGACGTGCTCGAACCGACCCGTCCGGCGATCACACAGTCGATCACCGCGGTGAACCAGCTCGCCGGCACCCTGAACGCCAACAGCGGCGCCGTCGACCAGGTTCTGGAGACGCTGCCCGTCAAGCTCGAGAAGCTCGGCCGGGTCGCGAGTTACGGCTCGTGGTTCCAGTTCTATCTGTGCGGCATCGACATCATCGCCGGTCCGGGCTCGGTCCCGTATCTGAATCTGCCCACCGGGCTGCCCACGGTGAACCAGCCGATCTACACCAATGCCGCGAAACGGTGCACGCAGGACGGAATGCAGGAGTTGCAGGGACGATGAGTAGACGTCGCAGTCCGGCAGCGGCCGGTGCCCTGGGCATTCTGGTGGTCCTGCTGGCCACGCTGTCCGCGTTCTTCCTGGACTCGCTGCCGATCATCGGCGCCGGCGCCACCTACAAGGCCGAGTTCAGTGAAGCGGCAGGCCTCAAGCCCACCAACGAGGTGCGCATCGCCGGCGTCAAGGTCGGCCAGGTCACCGCGGTCGAGCTCGAGGGCGACCGCGTCGTCGTCGAGTTCAACGTCAAGGACGCGTGGATCGGCGACGACACGTCGGCCTCGATCCAGATCAAGACGATCCTCGGCCAGAAGTACCTCGCGCTCGATCCGCGCGGAACCGAGGTGCTGAATCCGTCGGACGTGATTCCGCTCGAGCGCACGGTGGCGCCGTACGACGTGATCGAGGCGTTCTCGTCCGCAGCGACCACCCTCGGTGACATCGACTCCGAACAGCTCGCCGCCGGATTCGCTGCCCTGTCCGATGCGTTCTCCGAGACACCCGACGACGTGCGGGCCGCGCTCGACGGGGTGAGCCGGATCTCGGAGACGATCGCGAGCCGCGACCAGGAGCTGAAGAAGCTGCTCGACGCGACCGCGCAGACCTCGCAGATCCTCGCCGACCGCAATGTCGAGTTCAACCGGCTCATCAGCGACGGTGCGCTGCTGGTCGCGGAGCTCAACAACCGCCGGGAGGCGATTTCGCAGCTGCTCGACGGCACGCAGCGGATGTCGACCGAGCTGAGCGGTCTCGTCCAGGAGAACGAGGAGCAGTTCGGTCCCGCACTCGAACAGCTCCGCGGTGTCGTGCAGATCCTGCAGGACAACAACGACAATCTCGATCGTGCCTTCGAGCTGTACGAACCCTTCGTGCGCCTGTACACGAACGTCGTCGGCAACGGCCGCTGGTTCGACCAGGTCGTCGTGAACCTCACCCCGCCGGGGCTGCCGGACATTCCGGGCTACCGGGAGCCGGGCCGCACGCTGGAAGGGGGTAACTGATGGCGCACGCCGAGAACGGGGACGACTCCACGCGCGGGAACGGACGCACGGCAGTGCTCGTCGCGCTCGCCGCGGCACTGGTGGCAGCGCTCGTCGCCGGCGGCTGGTACGCCTACCAACGTGTCGGCACGACCGAGATCACCGCGTACTTCGACAAGGCCGTAGGCATCTACGAAGGCTCCGACGTCCGGGTGCTGGGTGTCGAGGTCGGCAAGGTCCTGTCGGTCGAGCCGCAGGGCGATCTCGTGCAGGTCCGTATGCGCGTGAACCGCGGGGTGGACATCCCGGCCGACGCGCGGGCCGCGCAGATCACGCCGTCGGTCGTCGCCGACCGGTACGTGCAGCTCGCTCCCGCCTATACGGGCGGCGAGACGATGCAGAGCGGCGCGGTGATCCCGCGTGAACGCACGGCCACGCCCGTCGAGGTCGACGAGCTCTACGCCACCATCGACGAGCTGTCGCGCGCGCTGGGACCGGAGGGCGCGAACAAGGAAGGCGCGCTGTCGCAGTTCGTCGAGGTCGGCGCGGAGAACCTCGCCGGCAACGGGGAAGCGCTCGGCCGCAGTATCGATCAGCTGTCCGCGGCGACCCGCACCCTGAACTCCTCGCGTGACGACCTGTTCGGCACCGTCGAGAACCTGCAGGTGTTCGTGAGCGCTCTCGCCGCGAACGACGAGCAGGTACGGGTCTTCAACAGCCAGCTCGCCGAGCTGTCCGGATTCCTCGCGGGGGAGCGGGAGGATCTCGGTCAGGCCCTGAACCAGCTGTCGGTGACGCTGGGCGACGTCGCGACGTTCGTGCAGGACAACCAGGCGATCCTGAAGGACAACGTCGACGCGCTCGTGCCGATCACGCAGACGCTCGCGGATCGCCGGGATTCGCTGGTCAACTCGCTGACCCTGCTGCCGCTGGCGGTGAGCAACCTCGTCAACTCGTACGACGCGGAGGCCGGGGCATTGTCGTCGCGACTCGTGCTTACCGACCTCCAGGATCCGAACGCCGCCGTGTGCAAGCTGATCGACCTCGGAAAGCTGGTGCCGGGCGACGAACGCTTCGAACGGCTCGGACGACAGATGCAGCCGCTCATCGACCGATGCGGCGACATCATGGCGCAGGTGACCGCGGACCAGAGGTCGCCGGATCTGATCCTGCCGTTCGGCATCCTGAGCGGCGAGAACATCCAGCGGCAGGTGGTTCCGGGCACGGTGCCCGGCGTCGAATCGCCGCGACTGCAGCTCGGCGGAGAGGGGGGTGATCGGTGAGGCACTCGAAATCGGGGATCCCCTCGGTGGGGTCGGGACGTGCGGTCGCCCTCGCCGCGGGGCTGTGTGTCGTGGCGGTGACGGTGTCGGGCTGCGGCGGGGTTTCCGATATTCCGCTGCCCGGTGGCCCGGACGTCGGAAGTGACCCGATGCACCTGACCATCGCGTTCGAGGACGTGCTGGACCTCGTGCCGCAGTCCGCGGTGAAGGTGGACGGTGTGCCGGTCGGTCGCGTCGAATCGATCTCCGTCGCCCCGGACGGCTGGACGGCGGATGTGGACGTCGTGGTGCAGTCCTCGGTGGATCTGCCGGCGAATGCGCTCGCGGAGGTCGAGCAGACCAGCATCCTCGGCGAGAAGTTCGTCCAGCTGAGCTCGCCCCCGACGGACCCGTCGACGCAGAGGCTGGCCGACGGCGATTCGATCCCCGTCGAGCGGACCCGCGCCGCGACCGAGATCGAACCGGTGCTGGGCGCGCTGTCGCTGCTGCTCAACGGCGGCGGTGTGGGACAGCTCGCGCCGGTGGTCAAGGAACTGTCGACTGCGTTCGACGGGCGCGAGGGAACCACGCGCAGTCTGCTCGAACAGGCGGATCTGCTGATCGCCGGACTCGAACAGCAGAAGAACGACATCACGCGTGCGCTGGACGGGCTGGACACGCTGAGCACGAACGTGGCCGCGCAGACCGACCGGATCGCCGGGATTCTCGACGAGCTTCCGGTCGCGACGGAGGTCCTCGAGCAGCAACGCCCGCAGCTCGTCGAACTGCTCACGCAGCTCGATCGGCTCGGCACGGTCGGAACCGATGTGCTCGAACAGTCGAAGGACGATCTGATCGCCGACCTGCTGGCGCTGCGCCCGACTCTGCAGCAACTCGCGATCTCCGGAGACGACCTGGTCGAGGCGTTGCCGTTCATCCCGACCGTGCCGTTCCCGGACGGGGTGGAGAAGATCGCGCTCGGCAGTTCGGTGAACCTGTTCCTCATCGTCGATCTGCAGATCGGGGACGCGCTCGCGGCCCTCGGTGTCGGACAGGGCGAGCCGGTCTACCGGGAGCCCAAGTTCGGTAACCCCAAGCCGCTGGTCGATCCGTCCAACCCGTACGTCGACGGCAACGGTCCGCGGCCGGGATGGCCGACGGTGTCGCTCCTGCCGATCCTGCCGACGCCCACCTTGCCCGAGACGGTCGCGGTGCCGGGTCTCCCGGCGGGTGTCGCCGTCCCCGGGGACGCGGCCGCGCCGCCCAATCCCCTGGAGGGCCTGATGAACCAGCTCGGACTCGGGGGTGGCCGATGAGATCGCGCCTGGTCAAAGCGCAGCTCGCGGTGTTCGTGGTGATCGCGCTGCTCGGTGTGCTGTTCGTCGGCGCCCGGTACGTCCGTCTCGACAACCTGTTGGGCTTCGGGCAGTACACGGTGAACGCGCAGTTCGCGACGTCCGGTGGTGTCTTCAAGAACGCGGAGGTCACCTACCGTGGTGTCCCGGTCGGGCGGGTCGGTGAACTGTCGCTCACCGAGGACGGCCTCAACGTCGAGCTGAAACTCGACAACGGCGGCCCGGACATCCCGGCGTCGGCACGCGCGGTCGTGGCGAACCGCTCCGCGATCGGTGAGCAGTACGTCGACCTGCGGCCCGACACCGACGAAGGCCCGTTCCTGGTGGACGGGTCGGTCATCGAACAGGACCGGACCGCCGTTCCGATCCCGGTGGAGGACCTGCTGGTGAGCACGAACGACCTGGTGCGATCGGTCCCGGTGGACGACTTGCACACCCTCATCACGGAACTCGGCGACGCGTTCGACGGCCGCGGTGACGATCTGCAGGTGCTCGTCGACTCGCTGGCCGAGCTCAGCGCGGCCGGTGTGGACTACCTGCCGCAGACGGTCACTCTCGTCCGGGACAGCGAGACCGTGCTGAACACGCAGTCGGTGCAGTCGTCGGCGATTCAGCAGTTCAGTTCCGATCTGGACCTGGTCACGGCGCAATTGCGCGAAAGCGACCCGGACATCCGGCGTCTCATCGAGACGGGACAGGCCGCCAGCGAGCAGCTGACCCAGCTGGTCGCGGACAGCGGTCCGGGTCTGACGACCGATCTCACCAACCTGGCACTGCTCGGCGACAAGCTCGCGCCCCAGGCGATCGCGCTGCAGCCGCTCCTGGCGTTCCTGCCCGCGGTGGCCGGCAGCTCCTCGACGGTCGCACCGGGCGACGGCGCGGTCCGGCAGGGCATCGTCCTCGAGACGAACAACCCGCCGTCCTGCACGATCGGATACGAGGGCACCTACGAGATCCTCGACGAGATGCACCGGCAGAACCCGAACTTCGACGACACGCAGCAGGACTTCCCGTTCAACACGAACGCGTCGTGCGAAGTGCCGCAGGGCAGCGTCACCGGCGTGCGCAGCGCCAACCGGATCGTGTTCGCCGATCCTCTGACCCTCCAGCCGTGGGACTTCATCCCGAAGAAGGACCCGGACAAGTTGAACCTGAACCCGATCGCGACGCAACTGGCACCGCTGCTCGGGGTCACCCCGAAGTGAAGTGAGTAGGTTGTTGGAGTGAGCGAGGAGACCACAACCCGACCGGCAGGCGACAGGTTCCGCACGGTGGGGCTCGCGGTCGTCGGCGTCGTCGCGCTGGTCGCGCTGGCGGCTGCGATCTGGTTCGGTGTCGGCTGGGGCCGGGCGTTGTTCGTCGAGCGGCCCACGGCCGACGCGAGGGATGCGGCGCTGTCCGGCGCGATGCAGGCGGCGATCAATCTGAACAGTGTCGACGCGGACGACGTCGACCGATCGCTCGACAACATGCGGTCGTCGATCACCGGTGATGCGCTGGTGAACGATCTGAACGCCACCGAACAGCAGATCCGCGACCAGGTCGCGGCCACCGGCACCGGGATGGCGGCCGATGTTCTGTTCGGGTCGCTGACGGAGCTGAACACCGACGACGACACCGCGCGTGCGCTCGTGGTGTTGTCGGTGACCACGACGACGCCCACGAACTTCGTGAAGAACAAGGTGTCGGTCGAGGTCGCCGTCCGTAAGGACGGGGACATCTGGAAGGCGGAGACGATCCAGCCGCTCGGTTCGGTGGAGCTCGAGTCCGGTGCGAATCCGGAGGCCGCTCCGGCTCCCGCAGAACCGGCCGCGCCGCCCGCCGGAACGCCCCTGCCCGAAACTCCGCTGCCCGCCGAGCCGACGGCCCCGGCCGGACCGGCGCCCGGGCAGTAGGGGACCGACGGTGACCGAGCAACTCGAGGAGTGTGTGTAGTGCCGCCGCAACGACGCAATCCGGGAACCGGTGGGCCGCGCCGACGTCCGAAGATCGCCGGAACCGGCCGCGCGCAGGGCCCTGCCGGCGCCGCCCGGCCGACGGCTCCGACTGCGCGGCCGGCGGCTCCCGGGCAGGACACGAGCGCGCCGAAGCCCGAGGTCGGGGAATCGGTCGTCGAAGCCGGCACGCCCGAGGGCGCGGCGGTGGAGCTGTCCAAGAAATCCGAGCCGGAGACCGCAGCCGAGGCCGTCGAGACCCCTGAGTCTGCCGAGACCCCTGAGTCTGCCGAGAGCACTGAGTCTGCCGAGGCCACTGAGTCTGCCGAGAGCACTGAGTCTGCCGAGAGCACCGGGACTGCCGAGGCTGCTGCCGTGCCCGCCGAGCCGGAGCCCGGCCGGGAGGTCGCTCCGGAGGATGCCGCCGGGACGGAGCCCACGGCACGGGCCGGCACGCGTCCGCTGCTGCTCCTCGGCGGCGCCGCGGTCGCCCTGGGCGTGTTCGCGGTGGTCGCCGCGTTCCAGCCCGGTGCGAGGGTCGAGAACCGGGCGTGGGTCGACACGGCCGCGACCGCACAGGTCGAGCGCGCCGCCACCGAGGCCATCGAGACGATGCACGGCTACAACTACGAGACGATCGACGACAACTTCGCGGCGATCCGCAAGGTGCTGACGCCGGAGATGCAGGAACAGTTCGACCGGACCGCGGAGGTGACGAAGCAGGCCGCGGTGCAGACGCACACGGTCACGCAGGTCGACGTCACGCACATCGGGGTGTCCATGCTCGACGATTCGCGTGCGGAGGTGGCGGCATACATCAACGTCAGCGCGACGGGCGACGGGATCGCCCAGGGCAGCGCGGCGGCGCCGCTGCGGGTGCGGATGGAGCGGATCGACGGACGCTGGCTGGTCTCGGAACTGACCGACAGGTGACCCCGGTCGGGGGCTGTTTCGCTGCGGTCGGCGCGGTCCCGGCGAAACGATCTCTTGACGCGGAGAGCGGTAGCGGTCACTCTATCGGTACGCCCGCGCGAACTCGCGAGAAAGTCCGAGTTCCGGAGAGGGGCTTGCTTCAGGCACCCCTGTTGGACATCTGCCGTTTTTCGGTGTAGGTTAGGACTTTGCGCTGGCTGCCTCCTGTCCAAACCTCGTTCGCAAAGCCGGAAGTGCCCCCTCGTGGGGTGCCCGCCGCCGGTCTTCGTGATGGGGCTGTCGTTCGGGTTGTGACCAGCCGAAACGCCCCACTGAAGAAGCAGGTACAGCGGCGGTCGCACCGGTTGGAGCGGCCCGCGTGAGGTGCTGGAAGGACGCATCTTGGCAGTCTCTAGCCAGACCAAGGCAGTTGCCGGAATCCCCGGAGCCCCGAAGAGAGTCTCGTTCGCGAAGATTCGCGAGCCGCTCGAGGTCCCCGGGCTCCTCGATCTACAGACAGATTCCTTCGAATGGTTGATCGGCTCCGAGCGCTGGCGCGCGAAGGCTGCCGAACGTGGTGACGGGCCTGTTGTCGGCGGCCTCGAGGAGATCCTCGCAGAGCTCTCGCCGATCGAGGACTTCTCGGGTTCGATGTCCCTGTCCTTCTCCGACCCGCGCTTCGACGAGGTCAAGGCCTCCGTCGAGGAGTGCAAGGACAAGGACATGACGTACGCGGCTCCGCTGTTCGTCACGGCCGAGTTCATCAACAACAACACCGGCGAGATCAAGAGCCAGACGGTCTTCATGGGTGACTTCCCGATGATGACCGACAAGGGCACCTTCATCATCAACGGCACCGAGCGCGTCGTCGTGTCGCAGCTGGTGCGGTCCCCTGGCGTCTACTTCGACCGGAACGTCGACAAGAGCACCGAGAAGGACCTGCACAGCGTCAAGGTGATCCCGGGCCGCGGTGCATGGCTCGAGTTCGACGTCGACAAGCGCGACACCGTCGGCGTCCGCATCGACCGCAAGCGCCGCCAGCCGGTCACCGTGCTGCTCAAGGCCCTGGGCTGGACGAACGAGCAGATCGTCCAGCGCTTCGGTTTCTCCGAGATCATGATGTCCACGCTGGAGAAGGACAACACGGCCGGCACCGACGAGGCGCTGCTCGACATCTACCGCAAGCTGCGTCCGGGCGAGCCGCCGACCAAGGAGTCCGCGCAGACCCTGCTGGAGAACCTCTTCTTCAAGGACAAGCGCTACGACCTGGCGCGCGTGGGACGTTACAAGATCAACAAGAAGCTGGGCCTGAACAGCGGCCAGCCGATCGCGGCGTCCACCCTCACCGAGGAAGACATCGTCGCCACGATCGAGTACCTGGTGCGCCTGCACGCCGGTGAAACCGTGATGACCGCCCCCGACGGCGTCGAGGTCCCGGTCGAGGTCGACGACATCGACCACTTCGGCAACCGTCGTCTGCGCACGGTCGGCGAGCTCATCCAGAACCAGATCCGTGTCGGCCTGTCCCGCATGGAGCGCGTGGTGCGCGAGCGTATGACCACGCAGGACGTCGAGGCGATCACGCCGCAGACGCTGATCAACATCCGTCCCGTCGTGGCCGCGATCAAGGAGTTCTTCGGAACCTCCCAGCTGTCGCAGTTCATGGACCAGAACAACCCGCTCTCGGGCCTGACCCACAAGCGCCGCCTGTCCGCGCTGGGCCCCGGCGGTCTGTCCCGTGAGCGCGCCGGCCTCGAGGTCCGCGACGTCCACTCGTCGCACTACGGCCGCATGTGCCCGATCGAGACCCCGGAAGGCCCGAACATCGGCCTGATCGGCTCGCTGTCGGTGTACGCGCGGGTCAACCCGTTCGGTTTCATCGAGACCCCGTACCGCAAGGTCGAGAACGGCGTCGTCACCGACGAGGTCGTCTACCTGACCGCCGACGAGGAGGACCGCCACGTCGTGGCGCAGGCCAACTCGCCGATCGGTCCCGACGGCCGGTTCACCGAGGATCGCGTTCTCGTCCGTAAGAAGGGCGGCGAGATCGAGTACATCCCGGCCGCCGAAGTCGACTTCATGGACGTTTCGCCGCGTCAGATGGTGTCGGTCGCGACCGCGATGATCCCGTTCCTCGAGCACGACGACGCCAACCGTGCCCTCATGGGTGCGAACATGCAGCGTCAGGCCGTGCCGCTGGTGCGCAGCGAGGCTCCGGTCGTCGGTACCGGCATGGAACTGCGTGCCGCCGTCGACGCCGGCGACGTCATCGTCACCGAGAAGACCGGTGTGGTCGAGGAGGTGTCCGCCGACTTCATCACCGTGATGGCCGACGACGGCACCCGCAAGACCTACCGTCTGCGCAAGTTCGACCGTTCCAACCAGGGCACCTGCTCGAACCAGCGTCCGATCGTGGACGAGGGTCAGCGCGTCGAGGCCGGCCAGGTCCTCGCCGACGGTCCCTGCACCCAGAACGGTGAGATGGCGCTCGGCAAGAACCTGCTCGTGGCGATCATGCCGTGGGAAGGCCACAACTACGAGGACGCGATCATCCTGTCGCAGCGCCTCGTGGAGGAGGACGTGCTCACCTCGATCCACATCGAGGAGCACGAGATCGACGCCCGCGACACCAAGCTCGGTGCCGAGGAGATCACCCGCGACATCCCGAACGTCTCGGACGAGGTCCTCGCCGACCTGGACGAGCGCGGCATCGTCCGCATCGGTGCCGAGGTCCGCGACGGCGACATCCTCGTCGGCAAGGTCACCCCGAAGGGTGAGACCGAGCTGACCCCCGAGGAGCGGCTGCTGCGCGCGATCTTCGGCGAGAAGGCCCGCGAGGTCCGCGACACGTCGCTGAAGGTGCCCCACGGCGAGACCGGCAAGGTCATCGGCGTGCGCGTGTTCTCCCGCGAGGACGACGACGATCTGCCTCCGGGCGTCAACGAGCTCGTCCGCGTGTACGTGGCGCAGAAGCGCAAGATCCAGGACGGCGACAAGCTCGCCGGCCGCCACGGCAACAAGGGCGTCATCGGCAAGATCCTCCCGCAGGAGGACATGCCGTTCCTGCCCGACGGCACCCCGGTCGACATCATCCTCAACACCCACGGTGTTCCGCGTCGTATGAACATCGGCCAGATCCTCGAGACGCATCTCGGCTGGATCGGCAAGGCCGGCTGGAACATTCAGGTCGCGGAGGACGGCAGCCGTCCCGAGTGGGCGCAGAACCTGTCCGACGAGATGCTGTCGGCGGAGCCGAACACCAACATCGCGACCCCGGTGTTCGACGGTGCGCGCGAGGACGAGCTCAGCGGTCTGCTGGCCTCGACCCTGCCGAACCGCGACGGTGAGGTCATGGTCGGTGAGGACGGCAAGGCGACGCTGTTCGACGGTCGTTCCGGCGAGCCGTTCCCGTACCCGGTGTCGGTCGGCTACATGTACATCATCAAGCTGCACCACCTCGTCGACGACAAGATCCACGCTCGGTCGACCGGTCCGTACTCGATGATCACCCAGCAGCCGCTCGGCGGTAAGGCCCAGTTCGGTGGCCAGCGCTTCGGTGAGATGGAGTGCTGGGCCATGCAGGCCTACGGTGCGGCGTACACGCTGCAGGAGCTCCTCACCATCAAGTCGGACGACGTCGTCGGCCGCGTTAAGGTGTACGAGGCGATCGTCAAGGGCGAGAACATCCCGGAGCCGGGTATCCCCGAGTCCTTCAAGGTTCTCCTGAAGGAGCTCCAGTCGCTCTGCCTGAACGTCGAGGTGCTCTCGAGCGACGGCGCGGCCATCGCGATGGCCGACGGCGACGACGAGGACCTGGAGCGGGCAGCGGCCAACCTGGGCATCAACCTTTCCCGCAACGAGTCGGCCACGGTCGACGACCTCGCGAACTAGGAAGCCGACCCCGGAGGAGGCGCGTATGGACGGCAACGACGACGCCGCATCCTTCGCGCCTCCCCGGGGGCCCGGCAGCGATAGCGACAACTAGCAGCAACACAACCCGCACAGGGGAAAGGAAGTTACGTGCTCGACGTCAACTTCTTCGATGAACTCCGCATCGGCCTGGCCACCGCAGAGGACATCCGCAACTGGTCGTACGGCGAGGTCAAGAAGCCGGAGACCATCAACTACCGCACGCTCAAGCCCGAGAAGGACGGACTCTTCTGCGAGAAGATCTTCGGCCCCACCCGGGACTGGGAGTGCTACTGCGGTAAGTACAAGCGCGTCCGCTTCAAGGGCATCATCTGCGAGCGCTGCGGCGTCGAGGTGACCCGCGCGAAGGTCCGCCGTGAGCGGATGGGCCACATCGAACTGGCCGCACCCGTCACCCACATCTGGTACTTCAAGGGCGTGCCGAGCCGCCTCGGCTACCTCCTCGATCTGGCGCCGAAGGATCTCGAGAAGATCATCTACTTCGCCGCCTACGTCATCACCTCGGTCGACGACGAGCTCCGCCACAACGAGCTCTCGACCCTCGAGGCCGAGATGGAGGTCGAGAAGAAGACCGTCGCCGACCAGCGCGACGCCGACCTCGAGGCCCGCGCGCAGAAGCTCGAGGCCGATCTGGCCGAGCTGGAGGCCGAGGGCGCCAAGTCCGACGTCCGCCGCAAGGTCAAGGACGGGGGCGAGCGCGAGATGCGTCAGCTCCGCGACCGCGCCCAGCGCGAGCTGGACCGTCTCGACGAGATCTGGAACACCTTCACCAAGCTGGCTCCGAAGCAGCTCATCGTCGACGAGCTGATCTACCGCGAGCTGCAGGATCGCTACGGTGAGTACTTCACCGGCGCGATGGGTGCCGAGGCCATCCAGAAGCTCATCGAGACCTTCGACATCGACGCAGAGGCCGAGCAGCTGCGCGAGATCATCCGCAGCGGCAAGGGCCAGAAGAAGCTGCGTGCGCTGAAGCGACTGAAGGTCGTCGCGGCGTTCCAGCAGTCCGGCAACTCGCCGATGGGCATGGTTCTCGACGCCGTTCCGGTGATCCCGCCGGAGCTGCGCCCGATGGTTCAGCTCGACGGTGGCCGCTTCGCGACCTCCGACCTGAACGACCTGTACCGCCGTGTCATCAACCGCAACAACCGCCTCAAGCGACTGATCGACCTCGGCGCGCCCGAGATCATCGTCAACAACGAGAAGCGGATGCTGCAGGAGTCCGTCGACGCGCTGTTCGACAACGGTCGTCGCGGCCGGCCGGTGACCGGTCCGGGCAACCGCCCGCTCAAGTCGCTGTCCGATCTGCTCAAGGGCAAGCAGGGTCGTTTCCGTCAGAACCTGCTCGGCAAGCGTGTCGACTACTCGGGCCGTTCGGTCATCGTCGTCGGCCCGCAGCTCAAGCTGCACCAGTGCGGTCTGCCGAAGCTGATGGCGCTCGAGCTGTTCAAGCCGTTCGTGATGAAGCGTCTGGTCGACCTGAACCACGCGCAGAACATCAAGTCCGCCAAGCGCATGGTCGAGCGTCAGCGCCCGCAGGTGTGGGACGTCCTCGAAGAGGTCATCAACGAGCACCCGGTGCTGCTGAACCGTGCACCGACGCTGCACCGCCTCGGCATCCAGGCGTTCGAGCCGCAGCTCGTCGAGGGCAAGGCGATCCAGCTGCACCCGCTCGTGTGTGAGGCCTTCAACGCCGACTTCGACGGTGACCAGATGGCCGTGCACCTGCCGCTGTCCGCGGAGGCGCAGGCCGAGGCCCGCATCCTGATGCTGTCCTCGAACAACATCCTGTCGCCGGCATCGGGTCGTCCGCTCGCCATGCCGCGTCTGGACATGGTCACGGGTCTGTTCCACCTGACCCGTCTCGTCGAGGACGCCGTCGGCGCGTACGCCCCGGCCACCGCCGATCAGCCGGAGCAGGGCGTGTACTCGTCCCCGGCCGAGGCCATCATGGCCGTCGACCGCGGTGCGCTGTCGGTGCAGGCCCCGATCAAGGTGCGTCTGACGCAGCAGCGTCCGCCGCGCGAGATCGAGAACGAGCTGTTCCCCGAGGGCTGGCGGTACGGCGACGCGTGGACCGCGCACACGACCCTCGGTCGCGTGCTGTTCAACGAGCTGCTGCCCGTCAACTACGGCTTCGTCAACGACATCATGCCGAAGAAGCGTCAGGCCGCGATCATCAACGATCTCGCCGAGCGCTACCCGATGATCGTCGTCGCGCAGACCGTCGACAAGCTCAAGGACGCCGGCTTCTACTGGGCGACCCGTTCGGGTGTGACCGTCTCGATGGCGGACGTGCTCGTTCCGCCGGAGAAGAAGGAGATCCTCGAGCGGTACGAGGCGCAGGCCGATCAGCTCGAGCGCAAGTTCGCGCGTGGTGCTCTCTCCAAGGAGGAGCGTCGCGACTCGCTGGTGAAGCTGTGGCAGGAAGCGACCGAAGAGGTCGGTCAGGCCATGGAGGCGCACTACCCGGACGACAACCCGATCCCGACGATCGTCAAGTCCGGTGCTGCGGGCAACATGACCCAGATCCGCTCGCTCGCGGGCATGAAGGGTCTGGTGACGAACCCGAAGGGCGAGTTCATCCCGCGTCCGATCAAGTCCTCGTTCCGTGAGGGCCTGACCGTTCTCGAGTACTTCATCAACACGCACGGTGCCCGTAAGGGTCTGGCCGATACCGCTCTGCGTACCGCCGACTCGGGTTACCTGACCCGTCGTCTGGTGGACGTCTCGCAGGACGTCATCGTTCGCGAGGTCGACTGCGGCACGCCGCGCGGCATCGAGATGACCATCGCGGAGCCGGAGCGCGACGCCGAGGGCAACGAGACCGGCAAGCTGGTCCGCGACGCCCACATCGAGACGAGCACGTACGCCCGTACGCTCGCCTCCGATGCGGTCGACGCGAACGGCAACGTGATCGTCGAGCGCGGTTCCGACCTGGGCGATCCGGCCATCGAGGCGCTGCTCGAGGCCGGTATCCAGAAGGTCCGCGTCCGTTCGGTGCTGACCTGCGACACCGGCACCGGTGTCTGCGCCACCTGCTACGGCCGCTCGATGGCGACCGGCAAGCTCGTCGACATCGGCGAGGCCGTCGGTATCGTCGCCGCGCAGTCGATCGGTGAGCCGGGTACGCAGCTGACGATGCGTACCTTCCACCAGGGTGGCGTCGGTGAGGACATCACCGGCGGTCTGCCGCGAGTCCAGGAGCTGTTCGAGGCCCGCGTCCCGAAGGGCAAGGCCCCGATCGCCGACGTCTCCGGCCGCATCCGGCTCGAGGACGACGACCGCTTCTACAAGATCACGATCGTGCCGGACGACGGTGGCGACGAGGTCGTGTACGACAAGCTGTCGAAGCGTCAGCGCCTGCACGTCATCCGCAAGGCGAACGGCACCGAAGGTGTTCTCGCCGACGGTGACTACGTGGAGGTCGGTCAGCAGCTCCTCGAGGGTGCTGCCGATCCGCACGAGGTGCTGCGTGTGATGGGTCCCCGCCAGGTGCAGATCCACCTCGTCAACGAGGTCCAGGAGGTGTACCGGAGCCAGGGTGTGTCGATCCACGACAAGCACATCGAGGTCATCGTGCGCCAGATGCTGCGCCGCGTGACGATCATCGATTCGGGCGCGACGGAGTTCCTGCCCGGTTCGCTGGTCGAGCGGAGCGAGTTCGAGGCATCGAACCGCCGGGTCGTGGCCGAGGGCGGCGAGCCCGCTGCCGGTCGCCCCGTGCTCATGGGTATCACGAAGGCGTCGCTGGCCACCGATTCGTGGCTGTCGGCGGCGTCGTTCCAGGAGACCACTCGCGTGCTGACCGACGCGGCGATCAACTGCCGCTCGGACAAGCTGATCGGTCTCAAGGAGAACGTGATCATCGGTAAGCTGATCCCGGCCGGCACCGGCATCAACCGGTACCGGAACATCCAGGTCCAGCCGACCGAGGAGGCCCGCGCGGCCGCGTACGCCATCCCGGCCTACGACGACCAGTACTACTCGCCGGAGGGCTTCGGCCAGAACACCGGCGCCGCGGTCCCGCTCGACGACTACGGTTACTCGAGCGACTACCGGTAGGCAACTACCGTAGACACGCAGGTCCCGCCCCTTTCTCTTCGGGGGCGGGACCTTCGTGTATTCGGCGTACGGGACGCCGCACCCCATCCGTGGACGGACTCCTGCACGAAGTCTCCTCGGGCGGGCCGTACCGCGATGACGACTCTTTCGATTCGATTGTGCTGCAACAGATTCCGATCCTGGATCGCAGGCACTGCCTGCGCCGCTCGCAGGCCCCGGCTTCGGGCCCGGCGGCGAGATCCCGGAACGTAAATCCCGAGATGGTCGAAATTTAGATTATCAACCCCGATGAGTGAGTTCCGGATCGACAACTTCGAGCCCATAGACAGTTTCTTTGACTGGAACCGCATATTTGTAAACGAATACGGCCCCCATCGGGTATTAATTGTGCTATGCGGAACGCCCGTGCTAGCCTGTGAAAGTCGATCGGGAGGGGTCGGCGAAATTCGATACACCTTGGGGGCACGGTGACTTATCGCATTCAGCTGCTCGAGCAGCTTTCGGTTTCGACATCAGGCCGGTCCGCGAATTCCCGCGGATCGGTTTCTCGACGTTCGTCGAATTCTCGCTTTTCGTAATTCGAGTTATTTCTGAAGTTTCGATCGACGCGGTATCGGCCGGCTCGCGTGACGTGTGTGGCCGGCGGAAAACGATGCGTCGGCATATCTCGAAACGAACTGCACATTCTCTGTCTGCCGCACTGTAATTGCAGTGCGGTATCGAATCCTGCGCGGATGAAAAATAAGGAGAAGTTGTATGCGTGTCGTCGTCGTGGGCGCCGGATATGCGGGAACGATTGCCGCGAATCGGCTGGCGAAGAAGGTTCCCGATGCCGAGATCACCATTGTGAACGATCGTCCGGAGTTCGTGGAGCGGGTTCGCCTGCACCAGCAGACCGCCGGCACCGGTGGCGCCGCGACGCCACTGTCGTCGATGCTGCGCAAGGGGATTGCGTTCCGTCTCGGAAGCGCCGTGAAGATCGGGGGCAACCAGGTCGTCCTCGCCGACGGCGAGCAGCTGGGATTCGACTACGCCGTCATTGCCACCGGCGGATCGGTCCATCCGATTCCCGGGTCGATTCCTGTCGGGACCTGGGAAGGTGCCCGTATCGCGGAAGCGCGGCTCGCGGGTCTGCAGGACGGCGGCGACGCCGTTGTCGTCGGTGGGGGACTGACGGGCATCGAAACCGCGTCCGAGATCGCACGTTCCCGCAAGGGGCTGAAGGTGCGGCTCGTCGCCGACGAGTTCGCGGCAGGCCTGTCCGAGGGCGCTCGCCGAAAGGTGCGGAAGTCGCTGGAGAAGGCCGGTGTCGAAATCCTGGCGGACCGGATCGTCGGCATCTCCCAGGGGCAGGGGCGTGACGTCGTTCGTCTCGCATCGGGTTCCGCGTTCGAGACGGACGTGACGTTGTGGGCCGTGATCTCCGGTGTGTCGGACTTCGTGGCGCAGAGTGGCCTCGCCGTAGACGAACGGGGCCGGGCGCTGGTCGATCGGTTCCTGCGGAGCGAGGGATCGCCCAACGTCTTCGTCGTGGGGGACTGTGCGGCAGTTCCCGGCGCACGTCCGTCCTGTGCGACGGCATCACCGCAAGGCGCGCACACGGCCGACAATCTGCAGCGGATCTCCCGCGGGAAGGATCTCGCGCCGTACTCGATGGGTTACGTCGGCCAGGCTGTCGGCCTGGGTGGGATGAATGCACTCATGCAGCTGGTGCGATCCGACGACAGCCCACGGAATCTGTATTTCTCCGGATTCTTCGCAGGCGTGACGAAGGAGATCGTCAGCCGGTACGCGAAATTCGGATCACGAACCGCAATCTATGTATGGAGAAAGGGTCGAATTTGAGTGGGGGTCTCATCACTGTCGGCCACCTGGAGGATCGGATAAGGGAGCGTCTGGGGGACGTCGTTCCGGACGAATTCGAGATCACGGCGGAAACGCGACTGGACGACCTGGGTTTGACGAGCCTGCAGTTCGGCGACCTTCTCATGGAATTGGAGGACGAACTCGGCTCGGACTTCGACCTCTATCTGGTCGCCGATGTCGTCACGGTCGGCGAACTCGCCGACCTTCTCGAACAGCAGGCACCCCGGTGGTCTGCGACGGAACAGGCAAGGGAAGTCACCTAATTGAATCCGCGAAACGAAGCGCCGGACAATTTCTGGACGCGAATATTTGTCACCGCAACCGATTATCGGACCGGTCTGAATTTCTGGGAGGGGCGCCAATATGCGCCCTATTCGCGCGCGGATCTCGTCGCCGAGGCAAGGAGGGTGGCGGGAGAACTCGCCTCGGACGGGGTTCGGAAGGGCGACGTCGTGGCCATCGTGCTCGACAACTCCGCCGCCGCCGTGAGGTCGCTGCTGGGCTGCTGGTATCTGGGCGCCGCCGTTGCGTCCCTACCCGAACGGGTGGTCGGCACCGACGCCGAAAGCTACTGCACCCAGATCGAATCCATCGTCGATCGGATCCGTCCGCCCCTCCTTCTCTGCAGCGACCGGGCGCTTGCGGACATCCGGCAGTCGGCCGGCGTGGCGTCGGTGGTGCGCAGCTTCGAGGCTCTGGGATCGGAGCAGGTCGCAATCGCATCGGAACCGGACTTTCCCGGTCTCCACGACCCGGCGTTCATCCAGTTCTCGTCCGGGAGCACCGGCAATCCGAAGGGCTGCGTGCTCAGTGCTTCGGCCATCGCACACCAGCTGGACATGATCGCCGAGATGGTCGACTTCGGGCCCGGCACGGTCGGTGTGAACTGGGCGCCGTTCTCGCACGACATGGGGTTCTTCGGCGGTCTGATGAGCGGACTGTGGAACGACGGCGAGGGCTACTACTCGACGACGGCACGATTCCGCTTGTCGCCCCGCACCTGGCTGGAAGATCTCGCCCACTATCGCGCGACGTACACCTCGGCATCGCCGACGGCTCTGCACGTCGCAGCAAAGGTCATGCACATCCGGAAGAAGCCGTTGCCGGGCGACCTCGCTTCCCTCAGGTGCCTCATGGTGGGCGCGGAACGGATCAGCTGGGAGGTCGTGGCCGACGTACAGGAATGCCTGGGTCCGTACGGGCTCCGGGCGGACGCGGTACGGCCCGCGTACGGCCTCGCGGAAGGAACGCTGGTGGTGACCGCGTCCGCGAACGATCGCGAACCCGGATACTGCAGTGTCGACGCGCTCGAGCTGGCGGAGGGACACGTCCGGTTCGTGCCCGAGAGCGACGAGAACTCGTGCCGGATCGTCAGCTGTGGGGTGCCGCTGCCGGGTGTCGAGCTGGACGTGCCGGAAGGGGCCGGCCGATTGGCGTCGATCAGGTTCCGTTCGCCGTCGGCGGCGACGGGTTACTACTCGAACCGGGAAGCCACGGCCGCCCGCTTCGGTGCCGACGGATTCGTCGACACCGGTGATCTGGGTTTCGTGCACGGCGGTGAGCTGTACCCGGTCGGCCGCGCGGACGATCTGATCTGTATCGGCGGGCGCAACGTGTACGTGAACGCCATCGAGTCGGAGATCGAGGCCACGATCGAAGGACTGCGCAGCGGAAGCACCGCGCTGATCGACTCGACACCCCACGCCGGCGATCGCACGCTGGTCTACATCGCCGAGGTGGGCGGGACGAACATCGACGGCGCCGGTATCGCGCGCGAGATCGCACACACGTGCAGGCGCAGAAGCGCGCTCGTCCTGGACAGGGTCGTCCTGGTTCCGCGGCGCACGTTGCCCCGCACGCCGTCCGGCAAGATTCAGCGGCACAAGTGCCGATCGATCGTCGAGCATTCCGGCGGCGCGCACCAGATCATCGAATCCATCAGCGTTCGCTGATTGCCCCCCCTCTGTTTCACCCGCGCGCGATGGGGCGCGCGGGCATCCTCTGTGATCTAGAGCGAAAGTGGTTGTTACACATGCTCAAGCGACCCAAGAACTTGGGATTGATGTTCGAATGGCATGCGGGCAGGTCGAGGCAGCTGACCGTCCATCTCGATCGTCCACTCGATATCGAAGGTCCGGACGGGCCGCTCTTCTACAACGGCCGGGCGCTCGCCGACCTCGTCGCGGAAGCCTCGGGCTGGCTCCGCGCCGCGGGGGTCGGCCGCGGCGACCACGTGGCGGTCGTGAAACCGAATCATTTCGACATGATCGTGCTGGCAGCGGCCGCGGCCCGGATCGGCGCGGTCGCAGCGCTCGTGTCCGCCGCGGACACGCCGCACCACCATGCCGCACTGCTCGATCGGATTCGGCCGGTCGTCTCGATCATCTCGTCGGACGTCCTCGAACGAGCCGCATCCGCCGGGCTGGACCTGCGAGGACACGGCACGACGATCGTGCTCGGGCGCGACGCGGATCCCGCCCGCGCCGACGAACTGGACCTGAAGTCGCTACGGGGAAAGCCCGTTCCGAAGCCCGACCCCGCCCCCGACGACGCGCCGATGTTCATCACCCACACGTCCGGCACGACCGGGGTGCCGAAGCTGGTCGTCCACTCCGCGACGTCCAACCACTACGCGAGCAGGCTCGAGCTGACGCCGTTCCCCGTGATCGTCAATCGCCGGTCGGACACGACCCTGGTATCGATTTCGTTCGCCCACTCCCGCTCGCTCGCATGGATCGGTGCGCAACTCAAATGGGCTCCGGCGAAGGTCGTCGTGGCGAGCCGGTACGAACCCGAATCCGTGGAGAAGGTGTTCGAGCAGCATCTGCCCACGACCGTCGAGGCCACACCGAACGTCTACCAGCGGTGGAAGGTCCTGGCGGAGAGGCGGCCCGAGCTGTTCGCTCACGTGCGGTTCTACCTCAACACCTTCGACCTGATGCACCCGTCGACCGTCCGGACGTTCCTGAACGCGTCCAGCCGGCGTCTTCCCGTCTGGGCGCAGTCGTGGGGTCAGAGCGAGGTGGGCCCGATCGCAGGTGCGCTGTATACGCGGGCGATGGTCCGCCGGCGGGGTGTCGCCTCGACGAACAACGTCGGGTGGTCGGTGCCCTGGCTCATCCGGACCCGGGTCGTCGACCCGGAAACGGGAGAACCGGTGAGGCGCGGGCGGACCGGAATACTCATGTCGCGCAGTCGATCCCGTTGCATCGACTATCTCGGCGAGACGGACCGGCACGAACTGAAGTCCGCCGGGGAATGGTGGAACACCGGCGATCTCGGATACAAGGATCTGCTGGGCCGGGTCAGGTTCGTGGATCGCGCGGTCGACGAGATTCCCGGGCTGAGCGGCACCGAACTCGAAAGTATCCTGCTCGACCGCATTCCCAACGCGATCGAGGTGATCGTGCTGGGGGTCTCGGGAAGTGCGCCGCTGCCCGTGCTGAGCCTGGACGGGGGCTCGATCAGCGACGCGGAATGGCGGGCGGCGACGAAGGGCCTGCCTGCGATGGCCGATCCGGTGGTGATCGCGTGGGAGGACCTCCCGCGGACCTCGACCTGGAAGGTTCGCCGCGGCGCACTCCGGCGGTCGCTGGTGGGGACCGAGCTCGGTGACGGAGTGAGCACGTGGACCTAGAGGCAACCGCGAGGGACGGCCTCGTCGACGAGGTGTTCGCGGTTTTCGAAGGTGAGCTCCGGGAGGTCCTGCGCACCGTTCCCTACAACAGTGCGGCGCAGTTCGTCGACCTCTTCGGCGACGGGGAACGCAGTCCGCGGCTCGGAGCGGCGTGCGTGTTCCAGACGCTGGAGGTCGCGAGGCGGGTCGAGGAACGCACGGGTATTCCTGCTCGTCTGATACCGGACGGCCGGCACCTGGCAGCGATCTTCGAGTACGAGGGCGGACTCGTCCTGCTCGATCCCTACCTGCTGCACACGACTCCGATCCACATCGAGGCACGTACTGTACGCGCGGGGTCGGGGCGGGTGGTCTCGACCGCGGCTCCTGTGCGCACGGACTCCAGGGGAGTGGTCCGGCCGGGACGGCTCACCGCGCGCTACCGGACCTACGGCGACGGCTGGGTCGTTCGCCTGGAGTATTCGAAGTTCAGCCCCACCCGGGGCAGATATCTGCTGTCCAGGCTGTTCACGTTGCGCTCGGAGGACGCATTCGACCGGCCCGACGGCGGGCTTCGGGTCGAGGCGCTGCCGCGGGAGTTCCTGGCGTCGATCCTGACCGATCCCGAGCAGACCAGCCTGTCCATCCGGGCGCTGGACGATTCGCTGGAACACACCTGTGAGGTCATCCTTCCGTTGCACGGCTATGCAGGGCGGATCTTCTCGGCCGGCGACCTCTGGCTGCGGGACAGCGCGGGGGTGTCCTTCCCGCACTCGGATCCGGCCGCAGCGCCGGTGTGGAACGAACTGGCCGCCTCGACGGGGCTCGGTTCCGCCGACATCGTCGATCACCTGCTGTGCGCCGCCGACATCTATCGGAGCGTCGCCGATCCCGACGGCGACGTCCAACCCTATTCGTTCGAGAGTGAGTGACGATGAGCAAGTTTCGGACGGTGTTCGTCGCCGGCACCATGCAGGGCGCGACTCCGGGCTTCGCGATCCGGGATCAGGGCTATCGAGACGAAATCGGTGACATCCTGCGTGCCTACAATCCCGACATCGAGTGCTTCGACCCGCACCAGGCGATGCAGAGTTTCATCGCGTCGATCGGGATGCCGTTGGCCGTCGGCTATCAGAAGCTCGCCGAGACGGAGGTCGTCGACGAGGCGGAGCTCGACAGCGAAGTGGGTCTGCTGCGGGAGAAGTTCCGGGAATTGACGGCCTACGCGGCCGAGTGCGATCTGTTGGTCGCATTCCTGCCTGGGGGTGTACCGAGCATGGGTACCGCGATGGAGATGTATGCCGCGCACTGCGGTGGCAGCGTCGTCGCCAGCATCACCGAGATGCGGCAGAACCTGGCGGTGCTGTCCACCTCCGAGGTGATCGTTCCCGACCTTCCCGCGTTCGAGAGCTGGCTCGCGACGAAGGGCTGAGCCGGTGGGCAATGCAGTGTGGGGCGAAGCGAACGATTCCGTGAGGCAGGGACCCGAGTGATCAAGATGGCAACGCGCACTGCAATCGCCGCGCCGCGGCTGCTCCTGGGCATCTGGATCGCCGTGGTGGCGATGTTGGGTGTGTTCGGCGCCGGGGTGGCCTCGCACCTCGGCGCGGGAGGGTTCGTCGCTCCGACCGCCGAATCCTCCGTTGCTGCACAGCAACTCGAAGAAGTCTTCGACCGCGGCGGGATGACACTGGTCTTTTCGGTGAAGGCCCGGGACGGGGCGGATTCGCCGACGGCCCGCGCTGCCGGTACCCGGATCGCGGAGGATCTCGCCGGTGATCCGAGGGTGACATCGGTCGTGTCGCTCTGGGGCAACCCCGAACTGGCGATCGCGTTGCGCAGTACCGACGGCTCGACGGGATTGGTGGTCGCCGGTGTGCGGGGCGGTGACAACGACGGTGCCGCCAACTCGCGGGCGCTCGCGGACGAGTACGGCGGTTCCACCGGGGACGTGGAGATCGATGTCGCGGGCGAGGGGATGGTCTACGACTGGATGTCCACCCAGTTGGAGAAGGACCTGCTGCTCGCGGAGTCGATCGCCGTGCCGATCACGTTCGTCGTGCTGGTGTTCGTGTTCGGCAGTGTGGTGTCGGCGTTGATCCCGGTCGCGGTCGGGGTGGCGACGATCGTCGCCACGGCAGGCATCCTCAGGGCGATCACACTCGTGACCGATGTGTCGATCTTCGCGCTCAACCTCGCCGCATCGTTGAGCCTGGCACTCGCGATCGACTACAGCCTGCTCATCGTCAACCGGTACAGACACGAACGTGCCGCCGGATTCGGCAGTGCCGACGCCTTGGTCCGGACGATGAGCACGGCCGGACGGACGGTGCTGTTCTCGGGTCTGATCGTCGGGCTCAGCCTGTCCGCCATGGCCCTGTTCCCGCTGTACTTCATGCGGTCCTTCGCGTACGCCGGCGTCGCCGTGGTCGCCTTCGCCGTTCTGGTGACGATGACCGTCACCCCGGCGATCGTGTCCGTCCTCGGTGATCGCCTGGAGATGTTCGCGGTGCGGAAGAGCGCACGGCGGGCCGCCGCCGAACGGCCCGTCGAGCGGTCGGGGTGGTACCGGCTCACGCACCGCGTGATGCGGAACTCGGCGGTGGTGGCTGCGTCGCTCGTCGTGTTGCTTCTCGCCGTCGGCGCGCCGATCCTCGGAATCGACCTCGGGTATCCCGACGAACGGGTCCTGTCGGAGGATGCGCCGCCGCGGCGGGCCGCAGAGCAACTGAGCGCGGACTTCGCCCAGAGTGCTCTCGCGCAGACGCAGATCGTTCTGCCCGAAGGGGCGTCCGTGCGGTCGGAGCTGAACACCTATGCCTCAGGCCTGTCCTCGGTCGACGGGGTCGCGGCGGTACTGGCGCCGGAGGGCACCTACGTCGGCGGGGTCAGGGTTGCGAACGGCGATCCCGGTGCCGTCGCGGGCCGGGCGGCGATGCTGACGATCGCCACCTCGTCCGACGCCCGGGACGACCTCGCGACGATGCTGGCCGATCTGCGCGCGGTGCCGGCTCCCGCCGAGACGCTGTTCCACAGCAAGGAGCAGCACGACCGGGATGCGGTCGACGGGATCATGGGCACACTCCCGTGGGCGCTCGGTCTGATCGCGCTGACGACGTTGTGTGTCCTGTTCGTGCTCACCGGGAGCGTCCTGCTTCCGATCAAGGCACTCGTGATGAACCTGCTCTCGCTCTCGGCGGTGTTCGGGTTCCTCGTCTGGGTCTTCCAGGACGGCCACCTGGGCGGTCTGGGTGCCACGGGCACCGGCTTCCTGGTCGCCATCGTCCCCGTCCTGATGTTCTGCGTCGCGTTCGGGTTGTCGATGGACTACGAGGTCTTCCTCCTCGATCGGATCAGGGAGTTCTGGGTGGATTCGGACCGCACCCGCCGATCCAACGAGGAGGCGGTGGCGCGCGGGCTCGCCCACACCGGCCGGGTGGTCACGGCCGCGGCATTGCTCATGGCGATCGTCTTCGCCGCGCTCGGCACGTCGTCGGTGGCGTTGATGCGCATGTTCGGGGTCGGGATGGCGCTCGCGGTCGTCCTGGACGCCACGGTGGTCCGGGTTCTGCTGGTGCCGTCGTTCATGAAGCTGATGGGGCGGCTCAACTGGTGGGCGCCGGCGCCGCTCGCACGGTTCCACGCGAAGATCCAGGGCCGGAGCCGCCCGGAGAGCAACGACCCCGGCACCGGTATGTCGGGGGGCGCGGCGTCGAGTGGTGACGAGGCTGTGGCGAAGGTGCCCTGACGGACGGGTTTCCGGGCGGACGTCAGCGGGGGATGTGGAAGTCCGTGAGCTCGGCGCGGCCGGCCTCGAGTTCGTGCCAGGCTCCGCGGACCGTCAGCACCACGACGGCGGACGTGGGGAACTTCTCGGCGAGCTGGTGGGCGGCCTCGCTCTCGTGATCGGGGGCGAGCAACAGTGCCGTCCGCGACAGCGTCGGCTCGTGGCCGACGACGAGGAGGGTCGCCACGTCGTCGTCGACAGTGCGGACGGCGTCGATGAGGATGTCCGGGGTCGTTTCGTAGAGATCGTCCCGGAAGTCGACCGGCGCTTCGATCGCAGCTTCGGTCAGCGTCCTGCGGGTGCGCACCGCCGTGGAGCACAGCACTGCGTCGATCGGCGGCTGGTGTGCCCGGAGCCACCGGCCGGCGAGTCCGGCTTCACGTCGCCCGCGCGGGGCCAGCGGACGCTCGTGGTCGGCGACGCCTTCCGGGTATGCGGACTTGCCGTGTCGCAGCAGGATGAGGGTGCGCGTCATGCGTCCCACCGTAGGTGTTCCGACCCATTGCCGGACGGAGTGGCGATGCCGGATTTGCCGGGTGTCGGCACCTTCGTGACCGTCGCCCGCGCGACCCTGGCGACGGCCCGGACCTCGTCGCCGACGGTGAACCACAGGGAGAGCGCGTCGTCCTCGTGGCGGGTGCGGATGGTCAGCTCGTCGCCGGCGACGACGGGCCGCAGGTGCTCGACCACCGCCCGGTACGGGCCGTCCTGCAGGTCGCTGCGCTCGGCGAGGTGTTCCTCGACGCCGTGCCAGTAGGTCGCGTTGTTGACGTGGTCGAACGGGTCGATGTCGGTGACACGCAGTGGAAACGGCGCGGCGTGGTCGGTGCCGTCGGCGTCGGGGGAGAGCCATGCGCGCCACCGGAGCCGCGTGTCGTGGGCGTGCCGCGCCATGCGCTCGAACAGGGGATCGCTGATGCGGGTGGGGGCGCCGCTGGTCGGGCTGATGTCGATCCAGAATCCCGCGGTGTCGATCAGGGCTCCTTCGCCGTCGGGTTCGATCTCGTCCATCCGCACCCGGATGTTGGCCCATCGCGTCGACAGTGCGTCGCACCACCGGCGCAGCCGCAGGTGTTGCGGGTACCGCGCGGGACGGTGCACGTCGATGACGGTGCGCCGGACGATCCAGAGGGGATCGGTGCCGGTCGCGTCGAGGGCGGCGAGGTTGTCGGTGCCGATGTCCTGGAGATAGCGGGCGATGCCGTCGAGCCGTAGCCGCTGGTTGTTGTCGACGTCGCCGGTGCGGACGGTGCGTTCCGTGGTGTAGGGCGACGCGTCCGCGGGTAGATCGCTGAGCGGTTGTGTCGCCGACGGTGTGGCAGTCGTGTCGGTCCCCATCCGCAGCCCCCTTGCGTTCGTGGATCGCCCGATTCTCGCAGGAGCGGACGTCGTGTGCAGTGTGTCTTGCGGTGTTCGTGGCGAGGCGACTACAGTCGCATTTAACTGTTACGCAGTGTCACATGAAATGCGGCGGCCCGGCCGCCCGGCTCCCGAGGACCCAGACCATGGCCTACGTGATCACCCAGACGTGCTGCAACGACGCGAGCTGCGTGGCCGTCTGCCCGGTCAACTGCATCCACCCGACCCCCGAGGAACGGGAATTCGCGACCGCCGAGATGCTGCACATCGACCCGCAGACCTGCATCGACTGCGGTGCCTGCGCCGACGCGTGCCCGGTCGAGGCGATCTTCCCCGAGGACACCCTGACCCCGGAGCGGGCCCGGTTCGCCGAACTGAACGCCGCCTACTACGCCGCGCACCCGACGCCCGACGGCTGGCTTCCGCTCACACCCACCCCGGCGCCGCCGCGCGATCGCGGCACGTTGCGGGTTGCGATCGTCGGTGCGGGGCCCGCCGCCTGCTATGCCGCGCAGGAGCTGCTCGAACGCTCCGACGTCGAGGTCGAGATGTTCGACCGGCTGCCGACTCCTTTCGGTCTCGTCCGCGCCGGCGTCGCACCGGATCATCCCGGCACCAAGACGGTCACCGAGTCGTTCGAGCGGTCGTTCCGGCGTGACGCGTTCGGACTGCACCTCGACGTCGAGATCGGCCGCGACCTCTCCCACGCCGATCTGCTCGCCCACCACCACGCCGTGATCTACGCCGTCGGTGCCTCCGCCGACCGGCACCTCGGCATCCCCGGCGAGGACCTCCCCGGTAGCCACGCCGCCACCGAATTCGTCGGGTGGTACAACGGGCACCCCGACTACGCGGACCGCACCTTCGACCTCAGCGGAACCACCGCGGTGATCGTCGGCAACGGCAACGTGGCGCTCGACGTCGCCCGGATCCTCACGACGGACGTCGACGAGCTGGCCCGCACCGACATCGCCGATCACGCGCTGGAGGCCCTGCGCCGCAGCGCCATCCGGGAGGTCGTGCTCCTCGGCCGGCGGGGTCCGGCCCAGGCGGCCTACAGCAACCCCGAGTTCCTGGCGCTGCGCGATCTGCACGGCGTCGACGTCGTCGTCGACGAGTCGGAGCTGGAACTCGATCCGGTCAGCGCACGGCTCGCCGCCGCCGATCCCGCCGTCGAGCTGCGCATGCGTCTCGCGCGCGAGTACGCGCAGACCCAGCCGATCCCCTGGCGCAAGCGCATCGTCTTCCGGTACCTGACCTCGCCCACCGAACTGCTCGGCGACGACCGCGTCACCGGTGTCCGGCTCGTACGCAACGAGCTGATCGAAGGGGAGAACGGCACGCTCGTGGCCCGGCCCGCCGGCGACCACGAGGATCTGCCTGCGCAGCTGGTGCTGCGGTCGATCGGGTACCGGGGCGTGCCGGTGCCCGGCGTGCCGTTCGACGAGCGTCGCGGCGTCGTCCCGAACACCGGCGGCCGCGTCGAGAACGGCGTGTACGTCACCGGATGGATCAAACGTGGCCCGAGCGGGGTCATCGGCACCAACAAGGCCTGTGCGAAGGAGACGGTCGCGGCACTGCTCGCAGACTTCGACGCCGGCCGGTTGACCGCACCGGCCGCGGGACGTCGCGAGCTGACGCGCCTGCTCGCCTCGCGCCGCCCGAACCGGGTGGATCTGCGGGGCTGGCAAGCGATCGACGAGGCCGAGCGCGCCGCCGGCCGGGCGCAGGGCCGCCCGCGGGTCAAGATCACCGATCGCGCCCGGCTCGTCGAGATCGGCGCCCGTCGCGGACCGGCCCGGCTGTTCCGTCGCCTGGTCCCGATGTGACGTAGGTCGCCCAGGGACCGTTTTGGGGCCGCCTGACCAGCGGATATGCCGAGCCACGAAAATTAAGTCACTTGGGGTGCGTCGGCGGAACTCGTTACGATCGCGGAACATCGGCACCGCGACTTCGCTGATGAGTCATCACGCGCTTCTCCGACGTCGTCCTCGGCGCGGGTGGGCGTGCACTGTGCCACCTGCGACCCAGGAGAAACACCCATGACACCCCCATCCGAGGGTTCCAACGTCGCCGCGTCCGACGGCAAACTCGACGCTGCCGTACTGAAGATCGCCTCCGTGGTGGTCCTCGGTGCCATCATGTCCATCCTCGACGTCACCGTGGTGTCCGTCGCTCTGCCGACGTTCATGCAGGAGTTCCAGGCCAGCTACGCCACCGTGGCCTGGACGATGACCGGTTACACGCTGGCGCTGGCCAGCGTCATCCCGCTGACCGGCTGGGCGGCCGACCGGTTCGGCTCGAAGCGGCTGTACCTGACCGCGCTCGTGCTGTTCGTCGCGGGCTCCGTGCTGTGCAGCATGGCGTGGGACATCACCTCGCTCATCGCGTTCCGCGTGCTGCAGGGCCTCGGCGGCGGCATGCTCATGCCGCTCGGCATGACGATCATGACCCGTGCCGCCGGCCCGCACCGCGTCGGCCGCGTCATGGCAGTGCTCGGTATCCCGATGCTGCTCGGCCCCATCGGCGGCCCCATCCTCGGCGGCTGGCTGATCGAGTCCGCGAGCTGGCACTGGATCTTCCTCATCAACCTGCCGATCGGCATCGTCGCGCTGATCACCGCATTCGTCGTGCTGCCCAAGGACGAGCCCAGCGAATCCGAGTCGTTCGACTTCGTCGGCATGCTGCTGCTGTCGCCGGGTCTGGCGCTGTTCCTGTTCGGCGTCTCGTCGATTCCCGAGGTCGGGACCGTCGCGTCTCCGCGCGTGCTGATCAACGGCATCATCGGTGTGATCCTGATCGCGGCGTTCGTGTTCCACGCGCTGCGTGCGAAGAACCCGCTGGTGGATCTGCGCCTGTTCCGCAACCGTCAGCTCACCTTCGCGGTGCTCACCATGTCGGTGTTCGCCATCGGCTTCTTCGGCGCGGGTCTGCTGTTCCCCAGTTACTTCCTCCAGGTGCGGGGTGAGACCACGCTGTCGGCCGGTCTGCTGCTCGCCCCGCAGGGCATCGGCGCGATGCTCACGATGCCGATCGCCGGTCAGCTCGTGGACCGGATCGGCCCCGGCAAGATCGTCCTGGTCGGTCTGACCCTGATCGGCGTCGGCATGTCGGTGTTCACGCAGGTCGGCGTCGACACCTCGTACGTGTTGCTCCTCGGCGCCCTGTTCGTGATGGGTATGGGCATGGGCTGCACCATGATGCCGACGATGACCGCGGCGCTGCAGACCCTCACCGACCACAGCATCGCGCGGGGATCGACGCTGATGAACATCGTGCAGCAGGTCGCCGGTTCGATCGGTACGGCCACGATGTCGGTGATCCTCACCAACCAGATGGCCGCTCCCGCCGGTGCCCCCGAGGGCGCCGCGACCCCCGACGCCGACATGGTCGCGCAGCTTCCGCCCGAGGTGCAGCAGTCGATCCTGTCCTCGCTCGCCG
This sequence comes from Rhodococcus sp. HM1, assembly GCF_023218075.1. GTDB lineage: Bacteria > Actinomycetota > Actinomycetes > Mycobacteriales > Mycobacteriaceae > Rhodococcus. The sequence goes on from NZ_JALPTB010000069.1 coordinate 32,932, forward strand.
ACGCATTCGGAACCACCTTCCTCGTCGCGACGTGCGTCATGGTGCTCGCACTGATCCCGGCCGCGTTCCTGCCGCGCACGCGTTCGGAGCACGCCGACCAGGCAGCGCCGGTCGTCGTGCACTGACACCGCACATCCACACACCGCCGGGCGCGGGCAGTGACGCAGGTCGCTGCCCGCGCCCGGCGTCGTCGATAGGCTTTCCGGCGCACATCACGGCGATCGGAACGGAAACGCGAATGAAGACCGAACACCGCGACAGTGGTGCCGTCGGAGGAGCATCGGAGACACGAGCCACGACACCGACCACACTGCCGCGTCGAGTCCTGCTCGGCGGTGCCGGGGCCGTCGCGGCGACCGCGGCGCTCACCGCGTGCGGCGCCTCGGCCGGCGCGGGGGCCGAGGCGCCGCACGCGGTGAGC
>NZ_JALPTB010000006.1 GCF_023218075.1 Rhodococcus sp. HM1
CACCATGGTGGGTGGGGGCGGGTTGCCGGCCGTCGTGTGAAGCGGTGGTCCCGGGGCGGGAGACCCCGCCCCGGGACCGGCGCTGTGGTTCGCGGTCGCGGACCTTCGGCTATTTCGCAACAGCCCGTCAGCCGAGCGAACGGTACGTTCGCTCGGCTGAAGGCGAGAGCCGAAGGAGAGGGATCAGCCGCGCACGGCCGCGAGGATCTCCTGCAGCGCCGACTCGACCGGCACTTCGCGGGATTCGCCGGTGAAGCGGTCACGCAGCTCGACGTTGCCTTCGGCCCATCCGCGTCCGACGACGACGACGAGCGGCACACCCAGCAGTTCGGAGTCCTTGAACTTCACACCCGGCGACGCCTTGCGGTCGTCGAGCAGAACCTCGACGCCCGCCTTGTCGAGATCGGCGGCCAGGCCCTCGGCGCCCTCGCGGGCCGCGTCGTCCTTGTTCGCGATGACCAGGTGCACCCCGAACGGCGCGACCTCGGCAGGCCAGCGCAGGCCCTTGTCGTCGTGTTGCTGTTCGGCGATCACCGCGACCAGGCGGGAGACGCCGACGCCGTACGAGCCCATGGTGGGGCGCACCGGCTTGCCGTTCTCGCCGAGGACGTCGACCGCGAACGCGTCGGTGTACTTGCGGCCGAGCTGGAAGACGTGGCCGATTTCGATGCCGCGCGCCGAGACGAGCGGGCCGGCGCCGTCCGGCGACGGGTCCCCGTCGCGGACCTCTGCAGCCTCGATGGTGCCGTCGGGGGTGAAGTCGCGGCCGGCGACGAGCCCGAAGACGTGCTTTCCTTCTTCGTCGGCGCCGGTGATCCAGCTCGTGCCGTCCACCACGCGCGGGTCGACGAGGTAGCGAACACCGTTGTCCAGCAACGCCTTCGGGCCGATGTAGCCCTTGACGAGGAAGGGGTTGGCGGTGAAGTCGGACTCGCCGAGCAACTCGACCTCGGCGGGTTCGAGCGAGGCTTCCAGGCGCTTGTCGTCGACCTCCCGGTCGCCGGGGATGCCGATGCCGAGCAGTTCCCAATCGCCGCCCGGCTGCCGGACCTTCACGAGGATGTTCTTGAGGGTCTCGGCCGCGGTGACCTCACGCCCGAGGACTTGCGAGGCGGAGGCGACGAGGGATTCGATCGTCGGGGTGTCCGGGGTGTCGTGCACCACGGCGTCGGGCAGGCCGTCGAACGGGATCGGCTCCGGCGCGAGCGTCTTCACCGCCTCGACGTTCGCGGCGTAGCCGGATTCGAGGCAGCGCACGTAGGTGTCCTCACCGGCGTCGGACTCGGCGAGGAACTCTTCCGACGCGCTGCCGCCCATCGCCCCGGACGTCGCGGAGACGATCACGTACTTCACACCGAGCCGCGCGAAGATCCGCTCGTAGGCGTCGCGGTGGGCCTGGTAGGACCGGGTCAGCCCCTCGTCGGTGAGGTCGAAGCTGTAGGAGTCCTTCATGACGAATTCGCGGCCGCGCAGGATGCCGGCGCGGGGTCGTTCCTCGTCGCGGTACTTCGTCTGGATCTGGTACAGGGTGACCGGGAAGTCCTTGTAGGAGTTGTATTCGCCCTTGACGGTGAGCGCGAACATCTCCTCGTGGGTGGGTCCGAGCAGGTAGTCGCCGCCCTTGCGGTCCTGCAGCCGGAACAGGCCGTCGCCGTACTCGGTCCACCGGTTGGTGGTCTCGTAGGGATCGCGCGGCAGCAGCGCCGGCAGCGAGATCTCCTGCGCGCCGATGGCGTTCATCTCCTCGCGCACGACGCGCTCGACCTGCCGCAGCACCTTCAGGCCCAGCGGCAGCCACGAGTAGACGCCCGGCGCGATGCGCCGCACGTAGCCTGCGCGAACGAGCAGTTTGTGGCTGGCGACCTCGGCATCGGCCGGGTCGTCGCGGAGCGTGCGGAGAAACAGATGCGACATGCGGGTGATCACGGAGTGGCAGCCTACCCGCAGGCCCGGAACCGGCCTCGGTACGGTTACCGGTTGTGCTGGTGCTTCTGCCTCCTTCCGAAACCAAGTCCGACGGCGGCAACGGCGCGCCCCTCGATCTGGGCGAGCTGTCGATGCCTCAGCTCACCGACACGCGCGAGATGCTCGTCCAGGCGCTGGTGGATCTGGCCGCCGACAGCGAAGCGTCGATGCGGGCCCTCGGTCTCGGCGCCACCCAGGCCGACGAGATCGAACGCAACGCCAAGCTGTGGGTCTCGGCGACCCGGCCCGCGCTCGAGCGATACACCGGGGTGCTGTTCGATGCGCTCGACGCGTCGTCGTTCACCCGGGTGCAGCGCGAGAAGGCATACCGACGGCTCGCGATGGGGTCGGCGCTGTTCGGTGCGGTGCGCGCGGGCGATCCCATTCCCGCCTACCGGCTCTCGGGCGGCTCCAAGCTGCCGGGCTTCGGCACCCTTCAGGCGCTGTGGAAACCGGAACTGACCGACGCGCTGGTGGCCGAGGCCGCCGGCGATCTCGTCGTCGACCTGCGGTCGGGGGTCTACCAGCAGCTCGGTCCGGTGCCCGGCGCGGTGACCGCGACCGTGCTCACCGAACAGCCCGACGGCACCCGCAAGGTCGTGAGCCACTTCAACAAGCACCACAAGGGTCTGCTGGCCCGGGCGCTGGTACTCACCCGCGCGGAACCGTCCGACGTCAGGTCCGTGGCGCGGGTGGCCGCGAAAGCCGGTCTGCGGGTCGAGGTCGCGTCGCCCACCGAGCTGATCGTGCTGACCTGAGTTTTCCGCCGAAACCGCTGGTCCTGCCGTATAGTTCTGGTCTCGACGGCCGACCCGGGAGCGCCCATGGGGAAGAAGTCCAAGGGAAGCAAGGCAGGGCACGAGGCGGGGACCGATTCCCGCACCCACACGGGTGAACTGCGCCCACCGCCGACCGGTGGCGCTCCCGACCTACCGCCGATGAAGAACAAGGAGTACCGGCAGCACCTGAAGTCGCTGCACGCCGAACTCGTCGCGATGCAGGAATGGGTCAGATCAACCGGTGCGAAGGTGTGCATCCTGTTCGAGGGCCGGGACACCGCGGGGAAAGGCGGTGTCATCAAGGCGATCACGGAACGCGTGAGCCCCCGCGTCTTCCGCGTCGTGGCGCTGCCCGCCCCGACCGAGCGGGAGAAGTCGCAGATGTACTTCCAGCGGTACATGCCGCACCTGCCCGCGGCGGGTGAGGTCGTCATCTTCGACCGCAGCTGGTACAACCGCGCCGGCGTCGAGCCCGTCCTGGGGTTCTGCACCCAGGAGCAGACCGACCAGTTCCTGCAGCTCGTCCCGGCGGTCGAACGCGCGATCCAGCAGTCCGGGATCATCCTGATCAAGTACTGGCTCGAGGTGAGCCAGGAGCAGCAGACGTTGCGGCTGCAGAGCCGCATCGACGATCCGCGCAAGATCTGGAAGCTGTCGCCGATGGACCTCGAGTCGTACAGCCGCTGGTACGACTACTCGCGGGCCCGCGACGAGATGTTCCGGCTCACGCACACCGGATGGTCGCCGTGGCACGTCGCGATCAACGACGACAAGAAACGCGGCCGGCTCAACATCATCAGCCACCTGCTCAGCCGGGTGCCCTACGAGCCGCTGGAGCTTCCCGCCGTCACGCTGCCCGAACGACAGAAACCGGGCGGTTATCGCGATCCCGGCGTGGTCGTCGACTGGATTCCCACACCCTACTGACGATGCGCCGCACCGGAACGAGGAGGTCCGCGAGCATGCTCGGTCAAAGATCCGTATCCGGTGACACCCGGGCCCCCGACTCCCCCGACGACGCGCGCGCGTGGCACGCCCTGAGCCCCGCGGACGTGGTGGCGGCGCTGTCGACCGACGAGTCGTCCGGGCTGACCAGCGCCGCCGTGGAGGAGCGTCGCGCCCGCTACGGCGCCAACGTCATCGCCTCCGAACCCCCCCCGTCGATCTGGGCTGTCGCGCTTCTCCAGCTCACCGATCCGATGAATGTGATGCTGGTGGCGGTCGTCGTCGTCAGCGTGGTCATCGGCCAGATTCCCGTGGCGCTCACGGTCGCCGGCCTGGTGGTGCTCAACGTCGTGCTGGGGACCCGCCAGGAGTTGAAGGCCCGGGCCAGCGTGGATGCGCTGGCGAAGATGCAGGTGCCGCAGGCCCGGGTGACCCGCAACGGCACCCTGGCCGCGATCCCCTCCACCGAGCTCGTACCGGGCGACATCGTCAACCTGGAGGCCGGCGATCTGGTGCCGGCGGACGGACGGATCCTCGTCTCCGCCACGCTCGAGACCCAGGAAGCGGCGCTGACCGGGGAGAGTGCTCCCGTCGCGAAGGATGTGACGACCCTCGACTCCCCCGACGTGACGCTCGGCGACCGCAGCAACATGCTGTTCCAGAACACCTCGGTCACCCGCGGCACCGCGACGATGGTGGTGACCGAGACGGGGATGCAGACCCAGATGGGTCGCATCGCGTCGATGCTGTCGGCGGTGGCTCCGAAGAAGTCTCCGCTGCAGCGCGAACTGGGTTCGCTGACCAAGGTGCTGGGCATCGTCGCCTGGGGTGCGGTCGCGGTCATCGTGGTGATCGGGCTGCTGCGCGGCCAAAGCGTCACCACGGTTCTGCTGCTGGGCATCTCGATGGCCATCTCGGCCATCCCGACAGGCCTGCCGACGTTCGTGCAGTCGATGCTGTCGTACGGCGCCAAGCAACTGGCCGACGCAAAGGCCGTCGTCAAGAACCTCAACGACGTCGAGACGCTCGGCGCGACCAGCGCGATCAACTCCGACAAGACCGGCACCCTCACCATGAACCAGATGACGGTCCGGTCGCTGTACTTCCACGGGCGCTGGTTCACCGTCGAGGGCGAGGGCTACGCCAAGACAGGTGCGGTGCGGCACGTCGCCGGTGCGGAGGTTCCCGACTTCACGCGGCTGGCGTACGGGCTGTGCCTCGACAGCGACGCCACCGTGTCCGACAGCGGAGTCGTCGTCGGTGATCCCACCGAGGCGGCGCTGGTGGTGCTGGCCGCGAAGCTCGGCGTCGACGCGGAGGAGACCCGGCGCGCCTACCCGCGCGTCGCGGAGGTGCCGTTCGATTCGGCGTACAAGTTCATGGCGACCTTCCACCGGCTGCCGCTGGACGGCGGCGACACGTTCGTCGAACTGGTCAAGGGCGGGCCGGACGTGGTGCTGGCACGCTGCTCGACGGCGTTCACCGAGACCGGGCCGGAACCGATGGACGTGATGCGCGACCAGATCCTCGCGGCCAACCGCAGCATGTCGGAGAAGGGGCTGCGGGTGCTGGCGTTCGCGGCGCGCCTGCTGCCGGGCCGGGAGAGCGAGGTGATCGCCGATCCGATGTCGTTCGTCGAGGACCTGACGTTCGTCGGCATGGTGGGCATCATCGATCCGCTGCGGCCCGAGGCCGTGGAGGCCGTGCGCACCGCGCACGCCGCGGGCATCGAGGTGCGCATGATCACCGGCGACCATGCGATCACCGCGTCCGCGATCGGTGCCGAACTCGGCCTCGGTCCGGGCGCGATCAGCGGTCCGGAACTGCAGGCGCTGTCCGACGACGAACTGGCCGCGGCGCTGCCGAACCTTCACGTCTTCGGCCGGGTCACCCCGCAGGACAAGCTGCGCCTGGCCGAACTCATGCAGCGTGGCGGCGCGATCGTCGCGATGACCGGCGACGCCGTCAACGACGCGGCAGCCCTCAAGCAGGCCGACGTGGGTGTCGCGATGGGGTCGGGCAGCGAGGTCACGAAGCAGGCCGGGAACATGATCCTCACCGACGACAACTTCGGGACGCTGGTGACCGCGATCAGCCTCGGGCGCAGCATCTACGACAAGATCGTCGCGTTCATCCGCTGCCAGATGGCGAAACTGTTCTCGCTGATCCTGTTGTTCCTGGTCGCGAGCGTGTTCGATATCAACGACGGTGTCGCGCTCACGCCGCTGATGGTGCTGTTCCAGAACTTCTTCATCACCCTGTTCCCGGTCATCGTGATCATGCACGACCCCGCACCGCCGAACCTGATGAACAAGCCACCGCGCGACCCGGCCGTGCCGATCACCAATCCGCTCGCCGTGTGGCAGTGGGTCTTCTACGGCGCCGTCGAGTTCGCGGTCGCGCTGGCCGCGCTGTTGCTGGCGCCCGGTGAGATGAGTTCGACCGTCGCGAACGTGCCCATGACGATGGCGTTCGTGGTCATGTCGTTCGGGTCGATCCTCGGTGGGCTGGTGATGCGGCGTGATCCGGACACGGGCCTGGCAGCGCCCATTCTGGGAGCCGTGAAGATCCTGGCGATCCCGACGGTCATCACCGTGCTCGCCGTCGAACTCGACTTCCTGCAGCGGCTGCTGATGACGACCTCGCTGACCGGTGGCCAGTGGCTCGCGTGCATCGGACTGTCGGTCGTCGTGCCGATCGTGATCGAGGCCGAGAAGGCAATCCGGCGCCGCCGCGCCACGGGCCCGCAGGCGCCGATCCCGGCCTCCACCGCGGTGGAGCCGCAGCGGGCCCGCGTGGCGTGACGGCGGCCCGCCTCAGGCGTTCTGGGCGGCCTTCTCGGCTTCCTGTGCCTGCGCGACCTGCTGCGGGCTGAACCGGATGAACAGCGCGGCGATACCGGTGATCACCGCGCACACGGCGCAGCCGACCAGGGCGAACATGTAGCCGGCGCCCTGCGCGGACAGCTGCGCCTCGGTCATGTCGGCGACCGCACCGGACGTCCCGCCCAGCGACATGGTCCGCGACGTGGCCATCGCCCCGATCACGGCCAAGCCGATCGGACCGCCGAGGGTCTGCGCGACCTGGGCGATCGCCGACAGCGGCCCGATCTCGTGGGTACCGACCCCGGCGATCGCGCACAGTGGCAGCGGCACGGACGCCAGTCCGACGCCGAACCCGACGACGAGCACCAGCACGAACAGGGTCGGCAGGTACTGCACCGTCTCGTCCATGGTCGAGCCGAAGAGCAGGCTCACACTCATGATCAGCGCGCCCGCGACCACCAGCCAGCGCGGCTGCACCCGGACGACGAGCTTCGAGGCGACCGCTGCGGCACCGCCGAGACCGAACGCGAACGGCACGAACGCCAGACCCGCCTGCAGCGGGGTGTAACCGAGGATGTCCTGCACGAACAGCGCCACGAACGCGGCCAGCGAGAACATCACCGACCCCGCGAAGAAGATCGCCACGAAAGTGGCGACCCGGTCACGGTCGCGGAACAGCACGAACGGCAGCAGCGGGTTCTCGGCGCGCCGCTCCACGAGCAGGAACAGCCCGAGGACCACGACACCACCGATGAGCGCCCCGATCACGACCGGGCTGCCCCAGCCCATCTCGGGTCCCTCGCTCAGACCGAACACCACACCGGTGCAGCCGAGGGTTGCCAGCACCGCGCCGGGCACGTCGAGCGCGAGGCGCTCGGTCGCGGTTTCCCGCAGCACCAGGGTCGCGGCGACGGCGATGAGCACACCGATGGGAACGTTGATGAGGAAGATCCAGCGCCAGGACACCTGTGTGAGCGCGCCGCCGAGGATCAGTCCGGCGATCGAGCCGACGCCGGTCATCGCCGCGAACACCGCGATTGCGCGGTTGCGGGCGGGGCCCGGCGCGAACGTCGTCGCGACCAGGGCGAGCGCGGTCGGCGACGCGACTGCGGCGCCGACGCCCTGCAACGCGCGGGCCGCGATGAGCATGGCCTCGCCGGTCGCGAGGCCACACAGCAACGACGCGAGGGTGAACAGGCCGACCCCGGCGACGAACATGCGTTTGCGGCCGAAGCTGTCGCCCAGCCGGCCACCGAGCAGCATCAGACCGCCGAACGCCAGCGCGTACGAGGTGAGTACCCAGTTGCGCCCGGCGTCGGACAGTCCCAGGTCGGCCTGCAGCGGCGCGAGCGCCAGGTTCGCGACCGTGCCGTCGAGCACGACCATCAACTGCAGCCCGCTCAGGACGAGCATGGCCGCGCCGAGAGCCCGGGCGGTCGCGGAACGGGCGGCGTTCGAGGGGTCCGGCACGGCGTCGACGTTACCCAGCATCCGATTCACTCGGAATCCGCGGTGAGACCGGCGACCGGTCCGATCACGATGATCGCGGGCGGCCGGATCTGCTCGTCGCGCACTCGCGCCGCGACGGTCTGCAGCTCGGCGCGCAGAACGCGCTGGGTACGGCGCGTGCCTTCCTGCACGACGACGACCGGTGTGTCCGCGGGACGGCCCCCGGCGAGCAGGGCGTCGGCGAACTGCTGGATACGTTCGACTGCCATGAGCAGCACCAGCGTGCCGCGCAGCTTCGCAAGTGCCGACCAATCGGTCAGCGAGTCCGGATGGTCGGGGGCGACGTGTCCGCTGACCACCACGAATTCGTGCGTGACCCCGCGATGGGTGACGGGAACGCCGGCCGCCGACGGCACCGCGATCGCGCTGGTGATACCGGGAACGACCGTGACCGGGACGCCCGCGGCGGCACAGGCCTGCAGTTCCTCGAAGCCGCGGCCGAAGACGTACGGGTCGCCGCCCTTGAGGCGCACGACGAACTTGCCGGCCTTGGCCCGGTCGATCAGGGTTTCGTTGATGGCCTGCTGCGCCATCGCCCGGCCGTAGGGCAGCTTCGACGCGTCGATGACCTCGACGTGCGGGCCGAGTTCGTCGAGCAGTTCCTGCGGGGCCAGGTGGTCGGCGACGACCACGTCGGCGCGACCGAGCAGGCGGCGACCGCGCACGGTGATCAGATCCGGGTCGCCCGGGCCGCCGCCGACGAGCGCGACCCCGACCGGGGCCGGCGCGGTGTCGGCGACAGCGGCGCCCCCGGCGAGGGATTCCCGGATCGAGGTGCGCACCGCCGCGGACCGGCGGTGGTCGCCGCCGGCGAGGACACCGATGGACAGACCGTCGTAGGTCGCGGTGGCCGGGGTGACGGCGCTGCCGCGGCGGGCGTTGTCGGCGCGCACGCAGAAGATGCGGTTGCGTTCGGCTTCGGCGACGACCGCCGCGTTCGTCTCCGGCTCGTTCGTGCAGGCCATGGCGTACCAGGCGCCCTCGAGATCACCGTCGCGGTAGTCGCGCAGTTCCAGGGTGATGTGGCCCTTGGTGGCCATGCTCTCGACGGCGGGCGTCGCCTCACGGGTGACGACGTGCACCGCGGCACCCGATGCGACGAGCAGTCCGAGCCGCCGCTGGGCGACAGAACCTCCGCCGACCACGACGACCCGGCGACCGGACAGATTCAGGCCGACGAGGTAGCTGGACTCGTCTGCCCCGTTGGTGGACGACTCGTCTGCAGGATTGGTAGGCACCGGGTTCCCCACTTCTGGTTGGCCTCGTGACACAGGCCGGTCCGCGGCGTGCGGGCCGGCCTGTGACGGGGTCGGGTCGTGACGGTCGGATCAGACCGACGCGGGCTCGATCGGGGCGGTGGTCTCCGCCACGGAGGTGACGTCGAGCTGCAGCGACTTGGTGCTCCACTGCCACACCTTGTCGAACAGCGCCTGATCGTCGGACAGCTTCGTGCCGAGGGACGGCACCATCTCGTGAAGCTTGCCCTGCCAGCCGGTCCACTGCTTCGGGAAGCAGCGTTCGAGAACGTCGAGCATCGCGGGCACGGCGGTCGAGGCGCCCGGGGAGGCACCGAGCAGACCGGCGATGGTGCCGTCACCGGCGCTGACCACGGCGGTGCCGAACTCGAGGACACCGCCGATGCCCTTGCGCCGGATGACCTGGACGCGCTGACCGGCGACGATCAGCTCCCAGTCCTCGAGCTTGGCGTTGGGCGCGAACTCGGAGAGGGTGACGATCCGGTCGCGGGGCGACTGGGTGAGCTCGCCGACCAGGTACTTGACCAGGCCGAGTTCGGTGGCGCCGACGCCGAGCATCGACATGATGTTGTTGGGCTTGACCGACTTCGGCAGGTCCAGGACGCCGCCCTGCTTGAGGAACTTCGGCGACCAGCCGGCGTAGGGGCCGAACAGCAGGCCCTGCTTGCCGCCGATGACGCGGGTGTCGAGGTGCGGAACCGACATCGGGGGCGCACCCACGGCGGCCTTGCCGTACACCTTCGCGCTGTGCTGCGCGATGACGTCGGGGTTGGTGCAGCGCAGGAACGCACCGGAGACGGGGAAGCCGCCGAAGCCCTTGGCTTCGCTGATCCCCGACTTCTGCAGCAGGTGCAGGGCACCGCCGCCGGCGCCGACGAAGACGAACTTGGCGTTGACCTTGCGGCTCTCGCCCGTCCGGCGGTTGCGGACCTTGACGATCCAGCTGCCGTCGGACTGCTTCGACAGGTTGGTCACCTCGTGACCGAAGAACACCGTGCCCCCGGAGGCGGCGACGTTGTTGATGAGCTGCTTGGTGAGGGCACCGAAGTCGACGTCCGTACCGGTCGAGGTCCAGTTGAGGGCCACCGGGTCGGAGAAGTCACGGCCCGCGGCCATGAGCGGGAGACGCTCGGAGAACAGCTCGGGGCTCTCGGAGTACTCCATGCCCGCGAACAGCGGGTGGCCGGCCAGCGCGTCGTAGCGGGCGCGCAGGTACTTCACGTCGTCGGCGCCGTGCACGAAGCTGACGTGCGGAATCGGGTTGATGAAGTCCTTGGGGTCGGACAGGATCCCGTTGTCGACGGCGTAGGCCCAGAACTGGCGCGAGACCTGGAACTGCTCGTTGACGTTGATCGCCTTGGTGATGTCGACGGTGCCGTCGGCCTTGGCCGGGGTGTAGTTCAGCTCACACAGCGCGGAGTGGCCGGTACCGGCGTTGTTCCAGGGGTCGCTGCTCTCCGCGGCAGCGGCGTCGAGCCGCTCGAAAGCGGTGATCGACCAGTCGGGCTGCAACTGGCGGAGCAGCGCACCGAGGGTAGCGCTCATGATGCCCGCGCCGATGAGCACTACATCGGTCTTCGCCTCTAACACGTTGTCTGACACTGGAGGATCGACTTCCTTGTCTGTTCGCACGCGCCGCAGAATCCGCAGGGATCGCGTCGCGAGGGTGTCCCGTGCACGTCCGTGGTCCCGCTCCACTTCCGTTCGATCACGAACCGGATCTGGGAACCACCACAGCCGCGCCGACTGCGACGAATAGGTTACCCGCACGTCGCTCGGCGTTTCCTTCCCCCCAATTGTGCCCCGACCACGATCCGGCATGAACACCAATACAGTGTGATAGTGACTACTTGGCAGCCCGACATCCTCGGTGACGGCTATCAGCAGCTCGTTCTCCCCCTCGGCACCGATCCCGACGGGGAAGGTGAAATCAGCGCGACCCTGGTCCGCTATCAGCCCGCCGGCGACGCTCCGCGCCGAGCGGTGCTCTACGTGCACGGGTTCACCGACTACTTCTTCCAGCAGCACCTCGCGGAGCACTTCGCGGCGCAGGGGTACCGGTTCTTCGCGCTGGACCTGCGCAAATGCGGCCGTTCACGCGCCCCGGGCCACACTCCGCACTTCGTCACCGACCTCTCGTACTACGCCGCCGAGCTCGAGGAGGCGTTGCGGATCGTGCGGGCCGAGACCGGCGGGGATGTGCTGCTGGTCGCGCATTCGACGGGCGGGCTGGTGTTGCCGTTGTGGCTCGACCGGCTGAACAAGCGTCCAGGCGGTACCGCGGGCGCCGGAATCCGCGGGGTCGTCCTCAACAGCCCCTGGTTCGACCTGCAGGGACCGTCCTATCTGCGCAACGTCGGCACCCTCGCGATCGATCTCCTCGGGCGGATCCGGCCCAAGGACGTCATCCCACTGAAGAAGCTCGACACGTACGGGATGAGCCTGCGCACCGGCGGCTGGAACTACAACCTCGACTGGAAGCCGCTGACGGGATTCCCGCTCACGTTCGGCTGGCTACGGGCGGTCCGGCGCGGGCACGCGCAGCTGCATCGCGGCCTCGACATCGGGGTGCCGTCGCTGATCCTCCGGTCCACGGCGAGCCGGTCCGCACCGAAGTACGACCCCGCGATCGACACCGTCGACGCGGTCCTCGACGTGCGGCAGATCGCGCGCTGGGCGGGTTGCCTGGGCGACCGCACCACGATCGTGCCCATCGACGGAGCCCGCCACGACGTGTTCCTGTCCACCCCCGGTCCGCTCGCCGCGGCGTTCCGGGAATTGGACCGGTGGCTGGAGGGGTTGGACAACCACGACAGCAACGACGACACCGCCGACATCCGCACGGCCGCCGGCAACGTGCGGACACGAACCGCAGGAGACCCCGCGTGACCCATTACGACCTCGCGATCATCGGCACGGGATCGGGCAATTCGATCCTCGACGAACGCTACGACGGCAAGAAGGTGGCGATCCTCGAGGAGGGCACCTTCGGCGGCACCTGCCTCAACGTCGGCTGCATCCCGACGAAGATGTACGTGTACGCGGCCGAGGTCGCGCACACCGTCCGCACCGCGGCGAAATACGGCGTGGACGCGAGTGTCGACGGGGTGCGCTGGAACGACATCGTCGACCGGGTGTTCGGGCGGATCGACCCGATCGCGGCCGGCGGTGAACGGTACCGGCGCGAGGACTGCGCGAACGTCACGGTGTACGGCGGGCACGCGCGGTTCGTCGGCGAGCGCACTCTCGACACCGGCACGGGCGAGACGATCACCGCCGATCAGGTCGTCGTCGCGGCCGGATCCCGCCCGATCGTTCCGCAGGAGGTCCTCGACAGCGGCGTCAAATACCACACCAACGACGACGTGATGCGGCTGCCGAAGCTGCCCGAGTCGATGGTGATCCTCGGATCCGGGTTCATCGCGATGGAGTTCGCGCACGTGTTCTCCGCGCTCGGGGTGCGGGTCTCGATCCTCGCGCGCAGCAGCCGGCTTCTGCGTCACCTCGACACGGACATCGCCGAGCGGTTCACGCGGATCGCGCAGGAGAAGTGGGACGTGCATCTGTCGAATCCGGCCAAGGAGTTCCGCCCGGTCGGGGACGGCGTGGAGGTCGTGCTCTCCGACGGCACGGTCGTCGCGGGCGACGCGCTGCTGGTCGCGGTGGGACGGCAGCCCAACGGCGACCTGCTCGACGCGGCCGCCGGGGGCCTGGAACTGGACGAGCAGGGCCGCATCGTCGTCGACGAGTTCCAGCGCACCACCGCGCGCGATGTGTTCGCGCTCGGCGACGTGTCGTCGCCCTATCAGCTCAAGCACGTCGCCAATCACGAGATGCGGGTGGTGCAGCACAACCTGCTGCAGGATGCGTGGGGCGACGACACGTCGGCGCTGCGGCGCACCGATCACCGGTTCGTGCCGGCGGCGGTGTTCACCGACCCCCAGATCGCCGAGGTCGGGCTCACCGAGGAGCAGGCCCGCGCGCAGGGATACGACATCTCCGTGAAGATCCAGAACTACGGGGACGTCGCGTACGGCTGGGCGATGGAGGACACCGAGGGCATCTGCAAGCTGATCGCGGACAGGTCGACCGGTCTGCTGCTCGGCGCGCACGTCATGGGTGCGCAGGCGTCGACGGTGATCCAGCCGCTGATCCAGGCGATGAGTTTCGGTCTGACCGCCCGGGAGATGGCGACGGGCCAGTACTGGATCCATCCGGCGTTGCCAGAGGTCGTGGAGAACGCGCTGCTCGGACTGTGACAGCGTCGGCGGCGCCGTCCGGCCGGGACGGCGCCGCCGTGTCCGCTACCAGCTGCCGGTACGCAGGGCGATCGCCGAGGCGAACTCGGCCGGAGCCTGCGCCGGGACGTTCTCGATGCCGTCGAGTTCGACGACCCGGAACTCCCCGGTGACGTAGCGCATGGATGCGTCGGCCTCGGCGCGCCGCGCGCCGCTGCCGACCACGACGGTGGTGGGCACCTCGGCTGCAGGGGCCGACGCGTCGCGCACGGTGCCGTCGGCGTCGGGAACGGCCGGGTGACCGCGGTCGGCGACGACGAGACTCGCGAACCGGCCGAATCTGCCGGCTGCGACGGACCAGGCGAGTTCCGCGCCGGCACCGCTGCCGGCCAGGTGCACCCACGGCAGTTTCAGTTCGTCGAGCAGCGCGAATATCCCGGCCGCATCGAGGTTTTCGATGCTTTCCGCGACGACCGTCCGCAGGTCGGAATTGTGCAGGCGTTCGCACACCGCGTCGAACACGTCGGCGCTCTCCCCCGCTCCCGGCAGCAGCAGCACGGTGTGCCTGCTCTCTGGTCCGTCGATCCGTACCCGGACGGTGCCGCTCGCGGTGCTCACGTCAGTCGATTCCATGCCGCAGAACGGTACGCGATCACACGGTCACGGCAGTGTCAGGATCTCGCATCCGCTGTCGGTGACGACGATGGTGTGCTCGAACTGCGCGGTCCACTTGCGGTCCTTGGTGACGACCGTCCAGCCGTCGTCCCAGATCTCGTAGTCGGGCGTGCCCAGGTTGATCATCGGTTCGATGGTGAAGACCATGCCGGGCTCGATGACCGTCTCCACGGACGGCTGGTCGTAGTGCAGGATGACCAGGCCGTTGTGGAAGGTCTCGCCGATGCCGTGGCCGGTGAAGTCGCGGACGACGCCGTATCCGAACCGATTGGCGTACGCCTCGATGACCCGGCCGATGACGTTCAGGGCGCGGCCGGGCGCGACGGCCTTGATGGCCCGCTGGGTCGCCTCACGGGTGCGTTCGACGAGCAGGTGGTGCTCCTCCGAGACGTCACCCGCCAGGAACGTCGCGTTGGTGTCACCGTGCACCCCGTGGATGTAGGCGGTGACGTCGATGTTGACGATGTCGCCGTCCTCGATCACCGTCGAGTCGGGGATGCCGTGGCAGATCACCTCGTTGAGCGACGTGCAGCAGGACTTGGTGAAGCCCCGGTAGCCGAGGGTCGACGGGTAGGCGCCGTGGTCGCACATGTACTCGTGTGCGATGCGGTCGAGTTCGTCGGTGGTCACACCGGGGGCGACGGCCTCGCCGGCCACGGCGAGCGCCTGCGCGGCGATCCGGCACGCCTCGCGCATCTTCTCGATGGTCTCCGGGGTCTGCACCCACGGCTCGTTGCCTTCCTTTGCGGTCGGCTTCCACACGTACTCGGGTCGTTCGATGAGCTTGGGAACCGAACGGATGGGGGTGGGCGTGCCGGGAACGAGAGCTGTGCGCACAGACATGACGACCAGAATATGCCCACCGGCCCGCGGGCGATGCCTCCGAGGCATCACCCGCGGGACGCGGGTCAGCGCTGACGGAGGAGGAAGCGCTGGACCTTGCCGCTGGGGGTCTTCGGCAGGTGCGGCACGAAGTGCACCGCCCGCGGGTAGGCGTGCGCGGCGAACTTCTTCTTCACCAGCTGCTGCAACTCGGCCTCGAGTTCGTCGGTGCCCTCGACGCCCTCCCGCAGCACCACGAACGCCTCGAGCACCTCGCCGCGGAGCTCGTCGGGCAGACCGACGACCGCGGCCTCGACCACCTGCTCGTGCATCACGAGCACGCTCTCCACGTCGAACGGCCCGATCCGGTAGCCCGCCATGATGATCACGTCGTCGTCGCGGGAGGAGAAGAAGTAGAAGCCGTTCTCGTCGACGCGGCCCGCGTCGCCGGTCAGGTACCAGCGGCCGTCCTCGCTGAAGCGTTCGGCGGTCTTCTCCGGAGCGTCGACGTAGCCGGTGAACCACAGCAGCGGGCTGGCCTGGGTGTCGATCGCGACGCGGCCGACCTCGTTCGTGTCCGCGAGTTCGTCGCTGTCCTCCTTCAGCACCGCCACCGACCAGCCCGGCAGCGGCTTGCCCATCGAGAGCGGCGGCACGTCCTCGCGCAGTCCGTCGGCCCACGCGTTGACGACGAACATGCCGTGCTCGGTCTGCCCGTACTGGTCGTGGACGACGACACCGAACTTGTGCTCGGACCAGGTCAGCACGTCCGGGGTCAGCGGCTCACCGGCCGACGACGCGCGGCGCAGCGGGATCTGCGGTCCCTCGCCGGAGTCGGCCCGCAGGCTGCGGTACACCGTGGGTGCGGCGGCGAAGTTGGTGACGCCGAACTTCTCCATCACCTGCCAGGTCAGCGCCGGCGAGAACCCGGCGTGCAGCAGGATGCTGCGCCGGCCGGCGGCCATGGGACCGAGCAGCGCGTAGTACAGCCCGTACGCCCAGCCGGGGTCCGCGGCGTTCCAGAACACGTCGTCGGGGCGCACGTCGAGGCCGAAGTCCATGTACGCGTGGAACGAGGCGAGCGCCCGCACCGGAACCGGCACGCCCTTCGGGGTCCCGGTGGTGCCGGAGGTGAACAGCTGCACGAGGCCACCGGAGCCACCGACGGCGACCGCGGCACCGCGCGGATCGTCGCCGGTGTGGGCGGCGAGCAGGTCCGCGAAGTGCAGCCCGATCCCGGCGTCACCGGAGTCCCCCGCGACGACGATCTGCCACGGCGCGTCGGCCGGGATGTCCTCGCTGGGCGCCAGCTTGCCGAGCTGGTCGGCGTCGGAGACGACGACCTTCGCGCCGCTGGCCTGCAGCCGGAACGCGATGGCGGGCGGCGCGAACGCGGTGAACAGCGGCACGTGCACGGCGCCGCGCCGCCAGATGCCGAGCAGCGCGACGACCAGGTCGGCGGACTTGCCCATCAGCGTCGCGACATGGTCCCCGGGCTCGACACCGAGGTCGTTCAGCGCGGCCGCGAAGCGGGTCGACTGCTCGCGCAGGTACCCGTACGTCAGATCGGTCGAGGAGAGATCGGACTCGACGACGGTGAACGCGACAGCGTCGGCGGGATGGTCGTCGCACAAAAGGTTCGCAGCGCATCCGTCCGCGGTGTCGTAGCGGTCCAGCAGTTCGCGGACACGGGCAGCGAAATCGGCAGCCATCGATCCGTCCTCCTCGTCGAGCGTTCACAGGGTTGTCTGCATTCACAGGGGGTGTCTGGGCGGCACGCCGCGGGGATGCGCGTCACCCGAACGTACCGCCACCTCTATGATCCGAGTCACAGAATCTTCTCGATACCCCCGGAAAGGGGTGGGTGATCGTGCCGGCTTCCGGTCCCTCGTCTCTCCTCCGTCCCCGCGACGGCGACGCGCTGCGCGCCGAGTTGCGACGCACTGCCGCCGACGCGCAGGTCTCCGTCGTGTTCGCCGGGGAGGTCCGCAGCGGCCATCTACAGCTGAGCGAGTTCCTCGGTACCCGCACCAACGGGCTCGAGGGAGTGATCGTGCCGCCGAAGGCCGGGCTCGGTGGACTGGTCGTGGACCGGGCCAAGCCGCTCACGGTCGCGGACTACGGGCGGTCGTCGTCGATCACCCACCACTTCGATCGTCCGGTGCTCGGCGAGGGTCTGCGCTCGATCCTCGCGGTGCCGGTGCTCGTCGGCGGGGCCGCGCGGGCGGTGCTGTACGGGGCCATCCGCGAGTGTGCGCCGCTGGGTGATCGCGCGGTGGGGGCGTTCGTGCAGGCTGCGCGGCGTCTCTCCGACGAGATCACGGTGCGCGACGAGGTCGACCGGCGGCTCGCGCTGATGGCGCGGATGAGCCCCGTGGACCGCGATCCGCTGGCGACGGCGGAAGTCCGGGAAGTGCACGCCGAACTGCGCAGTCTCGCCCAGACGGTCGGCGACTCCGGTCTGCGGCAGCAGTTGCGGGCGCTGTCGGACCGACTCGCCGGGGCATGCGGTGGCACCACCACTCCGGCACCGGCACCGGCGACCGCGATCGTGCTGTCCCCGCGCGAGACCGACGTGCTCTCGCACGTGGCGCTGGGCTGCACCAACGTCGAGATCGCGCAACGCCTCTCGGTGACTCCGGAGACCGTGAAGAGCTATCTGCGCAGCGCGATGGGCAAGCTCGACGTGCACACCCGGCACGAGGCGGTCGTCGTCGCCCGGCGGCTGTCGCTGCTGCCCTGAGCAGTCCCGTTTCCGGGCCGGAGAGGATTCCCTATGTCGGACACGGCTTCGTCTCCGCAGCTGAAACGGGTCATGGGGCCGGGACTCCTGCTGCTCTTCATCGTCGGCGACATCCTCGGCACCGGCATCTACGCGCTGACCGGCAGGGTCGCGAACGAGGTGGGCGGCGCCGTGTGGCTGCCGTTCGTGCTCGCGTTCGTCGTCGCGGTGATCACGGCGTTCAGCTACCTGGAACTGGTCACCAAATACCCGCAGGCCGCGGGCGCCGCGCTGTACACGCACAAGGCCTTCGGGATCCACTTCCTGACGTACATGGTCACCTTCACGGTCATGGCGTCGGGTATCACCTCGGCGTCGACGGCGGCGCGGGCGTTCTCCGCGAACTTCGTCGAGGCGTTCGATCTCGATATCGGCGAGGGCATCGGCATCACGGCGTTGGGCCTGACGTTCATGCTGGTGGTGGCGCTGATCAACCTGCGCGGCGTCGGTGAGAGCGTCAAGACGAACATCGTCCTCACGTGTGTGGAGCTGTCCGGGCTGCTCATCATCATCCTGATCGGGATGTGGGCGCTCGGGATCGGCGAGGGCGACTTCTCGCGGGTGCTCGACGTCGACACCGGCGACCGCTCGGTCTTCGGCGCGGTCGTCGCCGGCACCGCACTCGCGTTCTTCGCGATGATCGGTTTCGAGGACTCGGTGAACATGGCCGAGGAGTGCAAGAACCCGACCCGGATCTTCCCCCGGGTGCTGCTCCTGGGACTCGGGATCACCGGCCTGATCTACGTGCTGGTGTCCGTCACCGCGATCGCGCTGGTCCCGGCCGTCGAACTCGGCACCGGGGACACTCCCCTGCTGAAGGTGGTCGAGGCGGGTGCGCCGGCGTTCCCGGTGGGGATCTTCGCGTTCATCACCATGTTCGCGGTGGCGAACACGGCCCTGATCAACATGCTCATGGCCAGCAGGCTGGTCTACGGGATCGCCCGCGAAGGCGTGCTGCCCGCGGCGCTCGGCAGGGTGCACCCGACGCGGCGCACGCCCTATGTCGCGATCGTGTTCACGACGCTGCTGGCGTTCGGGTTGGTCACCTTCGTCGGCGAGGTGCCGGAACTGGGCGGCACGACCGCGCTGTTGTTGCTGATGGTCTTCGCGATCGTCAACGTCAGCGTGCTGGTGCTGCGTCGCCGACCGATCGACCACCCGCACTTCCGGACGCCGACGGTCCTCCCCGTGCTCGGCGCCGCGAGCTGCATCTTCCTCGTGTCACCGCTGGTGGACCGCCCCGTGGTGCAGTACCGGATCGCGGCGGTCCTGCTCGGCCTCGGGGCCGTGCTGTGGCTGATCACCTGGCTCCTGGCCAAGCGCAGGGGTGGCCGCGGCCCCACGATCGACCCGGAACACCTGGTCGAGAAGTGAACCGCCGCGAGGCCCGGGCGGTCAGTAGCCCTCCGGCAGCGCCGCGAACATGTCCCGGGTGACGGCGACGGCGTTGTCGGAGCTGCCTCCCCGGACGACGAGCGTGGCGAACGCGAGGTCCCCGCGGTAGCCGACGAACCACGCGTGCGATCCGCCCTCGACCTCGGCCTCACCGGTCTTGCCGTAGACCTCGCCCTGGTCCCGGATGCGGTCGGCGGTGCCGCTGGTGATCACCAGCCGCATCATGCCGCGCAGCCCGTCGACCATCTCCGGGGTGATCGCCGGGCGGTCGCCCTCGACCGTCGTTTCGCGTCCCTTGATCAGATATGGGACCGGTGTCCGGCCGGCCGCGACGGTCGCGGCGGCGAGCGCCATCGCGAACGGGCTGACGACGACCTTGCCCTGCCCGAATCCGTCCTCGGCCCGCTGCACGACGTTCTCCGCGGGCGGGACCGATCCCGAGAACACCGGCAGCCCGACGACGTCGTACTCGGGTCCGATGCCGAATGCGGCGGCGGCGTTCGTGAGCGCATCGGCGGGCATCTCGGAGGCCAGCTTCGCGAAGGACGTGTTGCAGGAGCGGGCGAACGCCGTCGCCATCGACACCGTGCCGAGTTCGAACTCGTTGTAGTTGGGGACGCTGCGTTCCCCGATGGTGATCCGGCCCGGGCACGGCACCATCGTTTCTGGGGTGGCGAGACCGTTGGAGATCGCCGCACCCGACGTGATGATCTTGAACGTGGATCCGGGTGGGTAGTGTCCCGCGATCGCGACCGGTCCGTCCCGGTCGGCGGCCTTGTTCTGGGCGACGGCGAGGACCGCGCCGGTGGAGGCCTCGATCACGACCGTCATCGCCTGCTCGACGCGGGCGTCGACGGCGGCCTGTGCGGCCAGCTGGATCGGCCGGTCCAGGCTGATGGAGAACGACGGCGCCGGCTGCGGAGCCGTCTCCGTGAGGACACCGACGTCGACGCCGTACTGGTTCGTCACGACGACACTCCAACCGGCGACCCCGTCGACCTCGTCGATCACCGTCTTCTTGATCTGGCCGAGCAGGTCGGGGGCGAAGTTGCGGTCGGTGGCGACGAGATCGGCCTGTTCGACGACGCCGACGCCGGGGATGGCGTCGAGCGTGTCGGAGACGGTCGCGTAGTCGTCCGCGACGAGCCGGATGACGGCGAGCGGGCCGCTCGCCGCGGTCGCGGATTCGGCGATGGACTGGGCGGTGAGGGACGTGTCGAACCGCGTCAGAGCGGCGGACAGAGCGCGGGCCGCACCGAGGACATCCCTGTTCGCGGACGCGTCGAACGAGATGGAGTACACGGTCCCGGGCACCAGCACGTCCCCGCCCGAGTGTTCGTTGACGCGCGCCCGGGGCGCGGCCTTGGTGCGCAGGTGCATCGTCTGGCGGTCGCCGAGCTGCGGGTGCAGGTTCGAGCGGGTCCACCGCACGATCCAGTCGTCGCCGCTGCGTCCCATCTGCATCGTCCCGGTGTACTGCCAGATCCGGTCCTTCGGCAGGTGCCACTCGTAGGCGTAGTCGACGGTCGCGGCGTCGCCGTGGATCTGCACGCCCGTCGTCTCGGCGATCAGCGATTCGGCCTGCAGTCCGTCCCACGTCTCGGCGAGAGCTGCCTCGGCGTCCTGGGGCCGGTCGGTGTGGTCGGCGGCGGTCGCGAAGTCCTGCTCGGAGAACGCCGAGAGGAATGCCTGGGCCGCCGACTCGGGTCCGGCGGGTTTCGGTGTGCAGGCCACGACGCCGCCGAGGACCGCGACCGCGGCGAGCGAGGCCGCCACGATCCGGACGAGGACACGGCGGGGGGCGGGCGAGGTCGCCCGGGGAACTGAGCTGGCTTTCATCGCCCGTCATCGTAGGAGGCCGATGCCCGGACATCGGGGAGGCGCAACGGACGTGGTGGGCGTCTCCGTTGTGCGGAGTCGTTCAGTCGAGCAGGACGGTGGAGAACGTGGCGACCTGCCGGAAGCCGATACGCGCGTACGCGGCGCGGGCCCGCATGTTGAAGCTGTTGACGTACAGGCTCGGCAACCTGCCGCCCGCGGTGATCGCAGCGGCGACCGCCGCGGTGCCGGCCGATCCGATTCCGGCGTTGCGCATGGCCGGGCTCACCCAGACGCCCTGGATCTGACCGACCGTCGACGACTGCGATCCCACCTCGGCCTTGAACACGACCTCGCCGTTCTCGAACCGAGCCCAGGCGCGGCCGGTCGCGATGAGGCTGGCGACGCGACGGCGGTAGCTCACTCCCCCGTCGCCCGCACGCGGGTCGATGCCGACCTCTTCGATGAACATGGCCACCGCGGCGGGCAGGTAGGCGTCGATCTCCTCGGGCCGCACCCGGCGGACGAGCGGGTCGGGCGTCACGAGCGGTTCGCGGTCCAGGACGAGCAGCGGCTGTTCGGCGCGCACCTCCCGGGCGGGTCCCCACGCGTTCTCGAGCAGCTCCCACATGGGCATGGCGAGTTCGGCACGGCCGACGACCGACGAGCACAGGCGCGGTCCACGGGCAGCACGTTCGGCGAAGGCCTGCAGGTCGTCGGGAGACCCGAGCAGCGGGATCAGGTTGGCTCCGGAGAAGCACAGCGAGGTCTCCGCCCCGCCGCGGCTCCACATCTCACCGCCGACCGAGCGGCCGGCGATGCCGTACTCCTCGACACGGCCGGTGACCATGCACGTCGCCACCGGGTCTCGGGCGAGGACGCGCAACACCGCGGCGGTGTCCCGTCCACCGAGCGACCGGACCCCAAGAAGCTTGAGCACGTGCCCACCACCTGTCGACTGCCGATACCGACCAGATTGCCATGAGCTACGGCCCGACGGAAACCCACTCCCGAATCGGGAGTGTCGGAAGGTTCAGCCGACCGAAACGGTGGGTGTGCCGCTGCCGGCGTCGCCCTCCATCTCCTCGGCGATGCGCATCGCTTCCTCGATGAGGGTTTCGACGATCTGCGCCTCCGGGACGGTCTTGATGACCTGCCCCTTGACGAAGATCTGTCCCTTGCCGTTGCCGGAGGCGACTCCGAGGTCGGCTTCGCGCGCTTCGCCCGGACCGTTGACGACACAGCCCATCACGGCGACGCGCAGCGGCACCTCCATGCCCTCGAGACCGGCGGACACCTCGTTGGCCAGGGTGTAGACGTCGACCTGAGCGCGGCCGCACGACGGGCACGAGACGATCTCGAGCTTGCGGGGACGCAGATTCAGCGACTGCAGGATCTGCGTGCCGACCTTGATCTCCTCGGCCGGCGGCGCGGACAGCGACACGCGGATGGTGTCGCCGATGCCCTCCGAGAGCAGCGCACCGAACGCGACCGCGGACTTGATCGTGCCCTGGAAGGCCGGTCCGGCTTCCGTGACGCCGAGGTGCAGCGGGTAGTCGCACTGCGCGGCGAGCTGCCGGTACGCCTCGACCATCACGACCGGGTCGTTGTGCTTGACGGAGATCTTGATGTCGCCGAAGCCGTGTTCCTCGAACAGGCTCGCCTCCCACAGCGCGGACTCGACGAGCGCTTCGGGGGTGGCCTTGCCGTACTTCTTCAGCAGCCGCGGGTCGAGGGAACCGGCGTTGACGCCGATCCGGATCGGGATGCCGGCGTCCCCGGCCGCCTGCGCGACCTCCTTGACGCGGCCGTCGAACTCCTTGATGTTGCCGGGGTTGACGCGCACCGCGGCGCAACCGGCGTCGATCGCCGCGAAGATGTATCGCGGCTGGAAGTGGATGTCGGCGATGACCGGGATCTTGCTCTTCTTCGCGATGGTCGCCAGTGCGTCGGCGTCCTCCTGCCGCGGGCACGCGACACGGACGATGTCGCAGCCGGAGGCGGTGAGTTCGGCGATCTGCTGGAGGGTCGCGTTGACGTCGTGCGTCTTGGTGGTGCACATCGATTGCACCGACACCGGATAGTCGCTGCCGACACCGACATTTCCGACCATCAACTGGCGGGTCTTGCGTCGCGGTGCGAGGACCGCAGGTACTTCGGGCATGCCCAAACCGATGGGGCTGGTCACGTTTCGCCTTCTTTCGTTGCTACCGGCCGATTCTAGCGGCGCAGGTCAGAGCAGCTTGATGGGGTTGACGATGTCCGCGGTGAGCGTCAGCAGCATGTAGGCACCGCCGACGACCACGGCCACGTAGGTGAGGGGAAGCAGCTTCATGTAGTCCACCGGCGGTCCGTCGGCGAGACCACGCAGGTTGCGCACCCAGTTGCGGAGGCGCTCGTAGATCGCGACCGCCATGTGCCCGCCGTCGAGCGGCAGGAGCGGCAGCAGGTTGAACGCGCCGAGGAAGAAGTTCAGCTGCGCGAGCAGCAGCACGAAAGACTGCCAGATGCCGGCTTCCGCGAACTGGCCGCCGATGACGCTGGCGCCGACGACGCTGACGGGCGTGTCGACGGCCCGTTCCCCGCCGGTCACCGCGGTCCACAGGTCCGACACCTTCGACGGCAACTGCACGAGCGCCTCGGCGGTGCGGGCCGCGAGATATCCGGTGAACTCGAACGTCGCCGGGACCGCCGTCACCGGTGTGTACTCGAGAACGCGCGGTTCCCCGCCGACACCGATGGCACCGACCTCCCGGGAGACGGGTTGGGCGTCGGGGTCGTCGCTCTCGTACACCCAGCGCTGCACCTGCTGGATCGCGACCGGGAACGTGAGGGTCTCGTCGCCGCGTTCGACCGTGAAGTCGACCGTGCCGGACAGCGGCTGGGTGGCCTGAACCAGTTGACCGAACGTCTCGACGCGGGTGTCGCCGACCGCGACGATGACGTCGCCCGGTTGGATACCCGCGGCCTGAGCCGGACCGGTGCCCTCGCATTCGGCGGGCGCGTAGCCGCCTTCCGCGCCGGCCTGGGTCGGAGCCGCGCACCCGACGGTGCCGACGACGGCGCGGGTGTCCGTGTTCGGCAGACCCGACGTCACGGCGAGGGCGTAGACCAGCACGATGCCGATCAGGAAATTCATCGCGATGCCGCCGGACATGACGACCAGGCGTTTCCAGGTCTTCTGCTTGTACATCGCGCGGTCGTACTCGTCGGGTGCGAGCTCGTCGAGCGCGGTCATCCCGGCGATGTCGCAGAATCCGCCTGCGGGCAGCGCCTTGAGGCCGTACTCGGTCTCGCCGCGGCGGAACGAGAAGATCCGCGGGCCGAACCCGATGTAGTACCGCCGCACCTTCATGCCGAGCTTCTGCGCGGTCCACATGTGACCGGCCTCGTGCAGCGCGACGGAGGCGGTGATGCCGAGGGCGAAGAGCACCACGCCCAGCACGAACATCATCTGTAGCCGCTCCTCCTATTTCACGAGCGCGCGGGCTCGGTCCCGAGCCCAGCCGTCGGCGGCGAGCACGTCTTCCACGGTAGCGGGTTCTGCGGACCACTCGTGTGCGTCGTTCAGCACTGTCTCGACGGTGCGGACGATGCCGGGGAACGGCAGCGCACCCGCCAGGAACGCCTCTGCGGCGATCTCGTTCGCCGCGTTGTACACGGCGGTGAGGCTGCCGCCGGCGCGTCCCGCGGCGCGGGCGAGTTCGATCGCCGGGAAGACGACGTTGTCGACGGGCTCGAACTCCCAGGTCGACGCCGTCGCGAAGTCGAGAGCGGGAGCCGCCTCGGGCACCCGGTCCGGCCACGCGAGGGCCAGCGCGATCGGCAGCTTCATCGACGGCGGCGACGCCTGCGCGAGCGTCGACCCGTCGGCGAACGTCACCATCGAATGCACGATGGACTGCGGGTGCACGGTGACGTCGATGCGGTCGTAGTCGATGCCGAACAGCAGGTGCGCCTCGATGAGCTCGAGTCCCTTGTTGACCAGGGTCGCCGAGTTGAGGGTGTTCATCGGCCCCATCGACCAGGTCGGATGCGCACCGGCTTGCTCGGGCGTGACGTCCTCGAGCTGCTCGGCGCTCCACCCGCGGAACGGGCCACCCGAGGCCGTGAGCACCAGACGCGCGACCTCGGCCGCGGAGCCGCCGCGCAGGCACTGCGCCAGCGCCGAATGCTCCGAGTCGACGGGCACGATCTGACCGGGCGCGGCCGCGGCGGTGACGAGCGCGCCCCCGGCCACGAGTGACTCCTTGTTCGCGAGCGCGAGCCGCGCGCCCGTCGCGAGGGCCGCGAGCGTCGGCTCGAGACCGAGCGAGCCGACGAGCGCATTGAGAACGACATCCGCTTCCGTCTCGCGCACGAGCTCCGTGACGGCGGACGGGCCGCTGCGGACCGTCACCCCGGGCAACTCCAGCCGCGCCGCGGCGTCCGGGTTCGCGACCGCGACGTCGGTGACACCCGTCGTGCGGATCTGCTCGGCGAGCAGCTCGAGGTTGCCGCCGCCCGCGGCGAGGCCGACTACCTCGAACTTGTCGGGGTTGGCGTCGATGACCTCGAGCGCCTGGGTGCCGATCGATCCGGTGCTGCCGAGCAGCAGGACGCGGGTGCGGGAGCGGGATTGAGTGTCGACCACGCGACCATTGTTCCTGATGCACCTGAGGTGTCCCTGAATCGGTCGCGACCACCGGCGACGCGCGGGCACCGCCCCCACTTCATACGACAGGCGGTCGTATGTCACGATTAGCCCAACAGCGCGATCTTTCGAGCAGGAGGAACAACCGTGGCCGGTACCGAGTTGCAGTCCACCAAGGTCGACACGGCCGAGGTGCCCTCGGCGGAGTGGGGTTGGAGCGGTGAAGCTCCCAAGCTGTACCGCACCATGGGCATCATCGGGGCGATCTTCCTGCTGTTCATGCTCATCGGCAACCACGCCGGTCACGTCGAGGACCTGTACCTCATCGGTTTCGCCGTGCTCCTCGTACTCATCCTCGTGGTCGACGCCATCCGGCGCCGCCGCCCGCGGTAGAGCCGCACAGATTTCGTCGGGCCCGTCCGGAAGTTCCGGGCGGGCCCGACGCGTCTCCACGGACGGGTCAACCGCAGGATGTCAGCTCGGCGCGCGCGTGAGCGTATTTCGCCGCCAGTCGTTCACGGCTCGCATCGTCCAGACTGGCCAGTCGCTCCGGGTCGCTGTTGTCCGCGAGATCCGCGAGCTTGACCGTCAACGCCAGCGGGACCCGGCGCACCCGTGCGTAATACTCGTCCGGTTCCTCACCGCCCCGGCGGGTCAACGCGTCGACCGCAGCGACGACCTCTGGCGGGAACTGTTCCCCGAGGTCCGCGAGCGTCACCGTCGTGTCCTCGACGACGTCGTGCAGCCAGGCAACCGCGACAGCGTGATCGTCGCCGGCCACCCGGGCCGCGACTCGGGCCGGATGCGTGATGTACGGGCGCCCGGCCTTGTCGACCTGACCGGCGTGCGCGACCGTCGCGATCCGCTGCGCCGCCCGTGTGATCGAAGATTCCAACTACTCCCCCGAGTGTGATCGTGACCGGTCGCGGCGCCGGCGCCGAACACGCACCGGAACTTCCGCGTCGATCCAGAGTTACCAGCAGGATCCGACAGGTTTTTCACGACATGTCCGGTTCGGGAGCGCAGGTCACGAGCCGGACGACGTCGGCGAGCGTGCCGGCCTCGAGGGTCGCTCGCTGCCGGGCGGCGCCGTTCCCGGTGGCCAGGATGCGCTGCACGGCCTCCCGGGCGGCGCAATAGTCGCCGGTGCGTTCGAGAGCGGGCCGAACATGCTCGAGGAGTCGGAAGATCGGGTGCGCGGCATGCACGAGCTGCCCGGAGACGGTGTCGACCGCGCGCCCTGTGACGCCGTCCCGCGAAGCTCGCCAGTATGCGGCGCGCAGAACCTCCGGCTCCACGTCGAGTTCCTCACCCTGCCGGGTGGAATCGAGTGCCGTGACGACCAGGCCGCGCACCAGGGTCGCGAGCAGGACCGCCTCGTCCACGGTGGCCTGGGTGTCGCCGATACGGATCTCGATCGTGGGCAGATGCGCCGACAGGCGCATGTCCCAGTAGAGCATCGCCTTGTCGAGGATGACCTCGCGCTCGAGCATGGTCGCGATCACCGTGTCGTAGTGCTCCGCGGATTCGAAGACGGGCGGCGGCCCGGCATTGGGCCACCGCGTCCACAACACATGACGCCAACTGGCGTATCCGGTGTCGCGCCCGGCCGCGATGGGCGAGTTCGCGGTCAGCGCCAGCAGGACCGGCAACCAGGGCCGCAGATGATTGCTGACCCGCACCCCGGCGTCCCGGTCGGGGATGGCGACGTGGACGTGACAGCCACAGATGACCTGCTCGCCGAGCAGCCCGAAGTTCCCGAGCAGGCTGTGATATCGCTCCTGGTCGGTGATCAGGCGCGGCGGTGGACCGGCCGGTGGAACCGCGGTGGCCAGCAGCACCGCGCCCGCGCACGCGGCGGCCGCGGCGGCACGAGATCTCGTCCGCCGCAGTTGCGTCCGCAACTGTTCGATGCTCGTGCACACCGGGGTGGCGGTTTCGATCTGGCATCGGGACAGTTCCAGTTGCAGGTCGATGCCGAGTTCGCGCCCGGCGGCGGCGACGGCGACGTTGTCGAGCCACGGTGCCCCGGTCTCGGGATCGGCGAGGACGAATTCCTCCTCCACCCCGATGGTCGGACCCGAACCTTCGGCGGCGGGGTCGGCAACGCGGGATGGGGATGAGGTCATCGTCACTCCTGCCCCGGCCAGCGTTCTCGGCCGCTGCATTCAGGCTGTCACGTCCGCGACCGGCCCGGGGACGGAACCGGAGCCTCAATACTCCGGTCGGCAGTGAGTACCCACGTCACACCGGAATCAGCGGCCCCGCCACTGTGGAGCCCGCTTCTCGGCGAACGCGCGCGGCCCCTCCTGCGCGTCGTGACTGTTGTAGCAGGATTCCGACGCGTGCCGGGCCGCCCGCAACGCAGCGGACCGTCCCATCTCCGTGGAGATCATCACGGTCTCACGCGCGGCGCGGACCGACAGCGGTGCCCCGGCGAGGATGTCCCCGGCCAGCTCGAGCGCCGACGCGAGCAACTCGGCGGGTTCGGCAATTCTGTTGACCAGGCCGATCTCGTACGCGCGCTGCGCGGTGATCGGCTTTCCGGTGAGCAGGATCTCCATCATGATGCGCTGCGGAATCATGTGGATCAGCGGCGACGCCCACGGGGAACTGCGGCCCACCTTGACCTCGGTGACGGCGAAGGTCGCGGTCGTGCTCGCCACGCACAGGTCGCAGCTCTGGGCAATCAGCCAGCCGCCTGCGAACGCGGCACCGTTGACCGCGGCGATCGTCGGCTTCGACAGTTCGACGGTGTCGTACGGGACGGGAATCAGATCGCGCGGCGGCACCCGCATGCCGATCTCGACCATTTCCTTCAGGTCACCACCCGCACAGAACGCCTTCTCCCCCGCCCCGGTCAGAACCGCCACGCGCAGGTCCGGGTCGTGCTCGAAGCGCTCCCACGCGTCGTAGAGCCCCCGGCGGATCTCCGCGGTCAGGCAGTTGCGGGTCTCGGGCCGGTTCAGCGTGACGACTGCGATGCCGTCGTCGCGGGCATCGAACAGTACGGCCTCGCTCATCCGCCGGTCCTCGCTCACTAGAAACCTCGCTGCTCGATGATGCGGGCCTGCCGTTCCAGGTCCTCCCGGAAGGCCGGGTGCGCGATCGCGACCAGCCGCCGCGCGCGTTCACGCAGGGTGCGGCCCCGCAGTTCCGCCGCGCCGAACTCGGTGACGACTACGTCCACGTCGGAGCGCGCGGTGGTCACCGGCCCGGACAGGGCCGCGGTGATCCGGCTGACCGTGCCGCCCTTCGCGGTCGCGGGTAGTGCCGTGATCGCGTGTCCACCGGGCGACCGCGCGCCGGCCCGCACGAAGTCGACCTGCCCGCCGGTGCCGCCGAAATACGACGCGCCACTCTGTTCGGCGTTGACCTGCCCGGTCAGATCGATCTCCATCGCCGAGTTGATCGTGACGAGATCGTCGAGTTGCGCGAGGACGCCCGCGTCGTGCGTGTAGGCCGTGGTGCACATGCGGATCTGCGGGTTGCGATGGGCGAATCCGTAGAGCCGCGCGGTTCCGATCAGCGCTCCGGTGATCGAGACGCCCCGGTCGATTCGCTTGCGCGCGTTGGTGATCACACCCGATTCGATGAGATCGACGAGCCCGTCGCCGATCATCCCGGAATGCACACCGAGGTCCACCCGGTCGTGCAGGAGCCGCAGAATTGCGTCGGGCACGGCGCCGACCCCGGTCTGGATGACCGATCCGTCGTCGATGTAGGCGGCGGCGTGGTGCGCGATGGCCGCGTCGACCTCCCCGATCGCCGCCGGCGGGACCTCGACCGGCGACCGCGAAACATGCACCGCGCAATCGATTTTCGAGGACGGGAGAGATTCGCCGAGGGTGACGGGAACCCGGTCGTTGATCTCGGCGACCACCACCCGGGCCGTCGCGACGGCGGACTGGACGTAGTCGCTGACGAGACCGAAGCTGTGGTATCCGTCCGCGTCCGCGGGAGCGACCTGGACGAATGCGACGTCGCACCGGATGGTTCCGGCTTCGATCATCGGTCCGATCCGGCTGACGTGGCAGGGAATCACATCGAGTTCGTGGGCCTTGCTCAGCGCCCGCAGCGCGCCGATCGCGCCCATGCTCGACATCGCGAAACTGCCGGTCCGGCCGGGTGTGAAGATCCCGGAGAAACTCGTGGCGACGAACACCGTGAGTCCGCCGATGTCGCGGCCCTGCTCGATCAACGCTTCGATCAGGGTGGTCGGTTCACCGCACGCCTGCCCGATGACGATGTGATCTCCGGGCCGCAGATACTCGGCCAGATCCACGGTGGGCGTGCATGTTCCGCGGTGGGAACTCGACCCGATCACGACTCGGTGCCGTTCGCTCGCGCGCCGGCGGCGTGCAGTTCGTCGAGCACTTCGCGGGTGTGTTCCCCGAGCCGGGGTGCAGCTCCGGCGACGCGGCCGGGTGTTCGTGACAGCCACGTCGGGGGCCCGGGGAATCGGACGTTGCCGTACGGGGTCTCGACCTCCTGGAAGAAGCCGACGTCGTCGAGGTGATCGTTGTCGAACAGTTCGTCGAGGCTGCGGACCGGCGCAGCGGGGATGTCGAGGCTGCGCAGGAGGTCGAGCCACTCGGCGGTGGTCCGTTCGAGGAAGGTCTCCCCGAGGCGCGCGTAGACGGTGTCGATGTCGCGGGCTCGTTGCTCGAGCGTCGCGTAATGCGGTCCGGCCCAATGTGGTTTGACGGCTTCGACGAACGCGGTCCACTGTTTGTCGTTGTACACCAGTGCCGAGATCCGGCCGTCCTCGGTCCGGTACGGCCTGCGGTTGGGGGCGACCGCGCGGGGGTAGACCGCCGGCCCCACGGCGGGGTGGAACATCGCACCGTTGGCGTGTTCGACGAGCATGAACGACGCCATGGTCTCGAACATGGCGACCTCGACCTCCTGGCCCTCGCCGGTCCGTTCCCGGTGGAACAGCGCCATCACCGTGGCGTACACGGCGGTCAGGCCAGCCACCTTGTCGGCGATGATGGTGCCGACATAGCCGGCGTCACCGGTGAGTTGTTCCTGGGCGGAGAGCAGTCCGCATTCGGCCTGGATCGTGTCGTCGTAGGCGGTGAGGTCGGCGTCGGATCCGCCGCGGCCGTATCCGTAGCAGTTGGTGTAGACGATCGCCGGGTTCAGCGCGGAGACGTCGTCGTAACCGAATCCGAGTTTCGCGATCGCCTTCGCGCGCATCGAATGGATGAACACGTCGGCGCCGGTGACGAGTTCGCGCAGCACCGCCCGGTCCTCGTCGGCACGCAGGTCCAGCACGACGCTGCGCTTGCCGCGGTTCACGTTGACGAAGACCCCACTCATGCCCGGTTCGGGTCCGGCGGAGATGTAGCGGGTGTTGTCCCCGGCAGGCGGTTCGATCTTGATCACCTCGGCACCCATGTCCGCCATGATCTGCGTGCAGTACGGGCCCATCACCATGGCCGTCAGGTCGACGACCCGCACGCCGGACAGCGGACCTGTGTGTTCCATCCTGCTCACCCTCACTGCGTTCTGTCGGATCGGTGACGCACTTTCGAATCCCTCCCGGGCGGCGTCACATTATCAGGTGAATCCTTACAAGGATAGTGGTATGACTATGGGGTGGAAACGAATTCCGGCGACCGCGCCCGTGTGCCTTTGTGGCGCCCGGGGCCGCCACAAAGGCACACCACCGTCAACTTCGTCCTCGACACCGCACTCGCCGAGCGACCGGACGCGCCCGCCATCGACGCCGCGTCGGGCGTGTGGACCTACGCGGAACTCGACGAACAGGCGCGACGCGCGGCCGGCGCCCTGTGGTCACTGGGCGTCCGCCCCGGCGACCGTGTCGCCGCGTGCCTGCCCAACGACCTCGACATCGTCGCGGCGTTCCACGGCGCCGTGCGCATCGGCGCGATCTGGGCGGGAATCGGCGAGGCGCTCACGGAAGCCGAGCAGCGGAACCTGTTCGACCTGTGCGCGCCGACGGTCGTGCTCGCCGGGGACCACTGCGCGCTGGACACCCCCGAGTGCGTGCGCCCCGACCGGTGGTCGGACCTGCTGACCCACACCGACGACGCGCCCCCGGTCGACGTCGAGCCGGACTCCCCCGCCGGAATCGCCTTCACCAGCGGCACTTCCGGAAGCCCGAAGGTGGTCGTGCACAGCCACCGCAATCTGCTGCTGCCCGGCGCGACGCTCGTCGCCACCCGCGGCTGGGGACCGGATCTGCGCAAGGGCGACAGCTTCCCGCTGACGATCCTGAATCTGATGGTCCTGTCCACGCTTCTCACCGCGCAGGCCGGAGGATGCGCGGTCGTGATGAACCGCCGCGACCTCGACGGTGTCGCCGAATGGATCACCACCCGGAAGGTCACGGTGTGGAACGGCGCTCCGGCACAGTTGTTCGACCTGGCCCGCCGCCCGGACATCGACCTCGGGTCGCTGCGCGAGGTGTGGAGCGGCGGCGGCGACACCCCCGACGCACTGCGCCGCGCCTTCGCCGAGACGCACGGGCTGGTTCCCCGCGTCACCTACGGGCTGACGGAGGCGCCGACGGTCGTGTCCATCGATCCGGCCGATGACGAATGGCGCCCCGGGACCAGCGGACGGGTCCTACCGCAATACGACGTCGCCGCATACGACGACGACGGCCGTCGGCTCCCCGACGGCGAACTCGGCGAACTGAAACTCGCCGGCACCGGTGAGGGCCCGTGGGCGAACGCGTGGACGCCGATGCTCGGCTACTGGGAGAACGGGCGCATCCGACCACCCGAGCCCGGCCCGATCCCCACCGGCGACGTCGGAACCGTCGACGGCGAGGGATGGCTGACCGTCCTCGACCGCAAGAAACTCGTCATCATCCGCGGCGGCGCCAACGTCTACCCCCTCGAGGTCGAACGCGTGCTCGCCACCCACCCGGACATCACCAAGGCCGCCGTGTACCCCATCCCCGACGACCGCCTCGGCCAGCGTGTCGCGGCGGTCGTCGAGAGTGACCGTCCCGAACCGGATTTCGACGCGATCACCGCGCTGTGCCGACGCGCGCTCGCGTCGTACAAGGTTCCGGAGATCTGGACCCGCGTCGACGCGCTGCCGGTCAATGCGATGGGCAAGATCCAGCGCGCCGGCCTCGCCGAATTCGTCGCCGCCCACGGTGTCACCGAACAGCGTGTCACCGAACGCCGCGATGCCGGGCGTGCATAGTCCCGGCGCAGCCGTCCGATCCGTGCGAGGATCGAGCCCCTGTCGAGAGGAGAGCCCTGTGGCGCCCATCGGTGACGCCGCCGCGAGGATGTTCGACCTGGATGGACGGGTCGCGATCGTGACCGGGGCGTCGTCCGGTCTGGGTGCAGCCGTCGCCGAGGCCCTGGCGTCGCTGGGCGCGAAGGTCGCGCTCGTCGCACGGCGCCGCGACCGGCTCGCCGACCTGGCACAGCGGATCGACGGACTGCCCGTGGCCTGCGACCTGTCCGACCTGGACCGGGTCGCCGAGGTCGTACCGGCGGTGCTCGAGCACCTCGGACCCCCGGAGATCCTGGTGAACGCCGCGGGGAGCATGTTCACCGAGGAACGCGCCGAGTCGGAGCCGCTCGGCGCGATGCGGCGCACGCTCGATCTGAACCTGCTCGCGCCGTTCCGGCTCGCGCAGGACGTGTTTCCGTACATGCGGGCGGCCGGTCGCGGATCGATCGTCAACATCTCGTCCATCAGCGGCCGGGTGGGGGTCCCGGGCATCCCGCAGGCGTCCTATGCCGCGAGCAAGCTCGGCCTGTCGGGTCTGACCTCCGAACTCGCGGTGCAGTGGGCACGGCACTCGATCCGGGTGAACACCGTGGCGCCCGGCTTCTTCCGCAGCGAGATCACCGGTCCGCTCTACGAGAGCGAACGGGCCACCGAGTATCTGCGCCGCAACACGCCGCTCCCGAAGGAGGGCACCGCGGACGACATCGTCGGTGCGGTCGTGTGGCTCGCCGGCGACGCCGGCGGCTACGTCACCGGACAGACGATCGTCGTCGACGGTGGCTGGACCGCACGCTGAGGCCGGCTCCTATGATTCATAGCATTGTCATCCTTACAAGGATTGAAGTAATGTCCGCTGCACAGGCCTCGGCGACACCGCTTCCGCACACGGCGCCCGGTCCGACGAATGCACGTCCGATATCGCTCGACGGCTCGAGGAAGGAATTGCTTCGACCATGTTTTCCGCTTTGGTGATCGAGAAGGACGAAACCGGACAGACGGTGACGCGCAAGATCCTGGAGGACACCGACCTGCCCGACGGGAACGTCACCGTCGATGTGGAGTACTCGACCCTCAATTTCAAGGACGCTCTCGCCATCACCGGTAGGTCCCCGGTCGTGCGCAGGTTCCCCATGGTGCCCGGGATCGATATCGCAGGCGTCGTCGCCGGCAGTTCGCACGAGCGGTGGTCGGAGGGTGACCGCGTGGTGCTCAACGGCTGGGGCGTCGGCGAAACCCATTGGGGCGGACTGGCACAACGCGCCCGGATCGACGGCGACTGGCTGGTCCCGCTGCCCGATGCGTTCACCACGCGGCAGGCCATGGCGATCGGGACCGCCGGCTACACCGCGAGCCTGTGCGTCGACGCTCTCGTCGACTTCGGTGTCACCCCCGACCAGGGCGACATCCTGGTGACGGGCGCGACCGGCGGCGTCGGCAGCGTCGCCATCGCCCTGCTCGCCAAGGCCGGATTCTCCGTCACTGCGGCGACCGGAAAAACTTCGGAGGCAGAGTATCTCACCTCGCTGGGTGCGAGGAACGTCCTCGATCGGGCCGAACTGTCCGCGGCCGGCAAACCGCTGCAGAAGGAACACTGGGCCGGCGTCGTCGACACCGCGGGTAGCCACACCCTCGCCAATGCGTGCGCCCAGACCCGTTACGGCGGCGCGGTCGCAGCGTGCGGTCTCGCCCAGGGCATGGATTTCCCGGCCTCGGTCGCACCCTTCATCCTGCGCGGCGTCTCGCTCCTCGGCATCGACAGCGTGATGGCCCCGCACCCCCGGCGCACCGCCGCGTGGGAACGGCTGGCCCGAGATCTCGACGCGAGCGCGCTGGACGCGATCACCCACGAGATCGGGCTGGAGGAAGCGATCGGTGCCGCCGAAAAGCTCATGGACGGCACCGTGCGCGGTCGCATCGTCGTCGACGTCAATCGATGATCGAGGAGTAGACGTGAGCAAGAAATCGAATCCGGCCGAGGTCACCGAACTCGACCTGTCCGACGTCGATCATCGCGTCGGCAAGCCCGTCGGCGGCGGCCAGCTGTGGGACCCGTGCAGCGGCTCCGACATCCGGCGCTGGGTGATGGCCATGGACTATCCGAACCCGCTCCACTGGGACGAGGAGTTCGCGCGCGAATCGCGCTTCGGCGGCATCGTCGCACCGCAGTCGATCGCGGTGGCTCTCGACTACGGCCACGGCGCGCAACCCGCCTGCGTGGGCCGCATTCCCGGCAGCCACCTGATCTTCGGAGGCGAGGAATGGTGGTTCTACGGCACACCGGTCCGCCCCGGTGACAAGCTCTTCCAGGATCGTCGTTTCCACGACTACAAGGTGGTGGAGACCAAGTTCGCCGGTCCGACGATGTTCTCGCGTGGCGACACCGTCCATCGCAATCAGCACGGTGCGCTCGTCGCGAAGGAGCGGTCCACCGCGATCCGCTACCTGTCGTCCGAGGCGACCAAGCGCGGCATGTACGAGAACCAGCTCGGGGAGATCAAGCGGTGGACCGCCGAGGAACTCACCGAGATCGAATCGCTGCGCCACGAGTGGATCCTGTCCAACAGGCTCGGTGTCTCGCCGCATTTCGACGAGGTCAAGGTCGGCGACACCCTGCCGCGGCGCGTGATCGGCCCGCACAGCATCGCGACGTTCACCACCGAATACCGAGCGTTCCTGTTCAACATCTGGGGCACCTTCCACTGGACCGCGCCGGAAGGTCTCGAAGATCCGTGGATCAACCAAGATCCCGGCTGGGTCGAAGGATTCGGCTTCGACGAGGACGGCGCCCGGATCGATCCACGCAAGCGGGACGGGCTCTACGTCGGCCCGTCGCGTGGGCACATCGACGCAGACAAGGCCAGTGAGGTCGGAATGGCCCGCGCCTACGGCTACGGCGCGACGATGGGCGCATGGTGCACCGACTACCTGTCCTACTGGGCCGGCAACGAGGGCATGGTCCGTCACACCAAGGCCGACTTCCGCGGTCCCGCGTTCGAGGGTGATGTCACCTACTTCGACGCCGAGGTGATCGACAAGCAGACCGACACCCCGTGGGGCGTGCCCCTCGTCCAGGTGAAACTGCGCCTGACCAACCAGGATTCCGCCGTCCTGGTCGACTGCACCGCCGAGATCGAACTGCCGTACTGAACGCATCGAGCACACGAGGGCAGACATGACGACCGTAGAGAATGCTGTATCGGCACAACCGCTTTCGATCGTCTCGGGACCACCACTCGCCGAGGAGCCCGGCCTCGGGACGTTGACGCTGCCCGGCTTCCTGCGCGAGGTCACCACGGCGTACGCCGACCGTGAGGCCCTCGTGATGCACGAAGCCGGCGCCGTCACCCGCTGGAGCTACTCCGAACTCTGGGAACGCGCGATCGAGGTTGCGAAAGCATTGCGCGCGTTGGGGATCGGGAAGGACGGCCGGGTCGGGGTGTTGATGACCAACCGGCCCGAGTGGCTCGCGGCGACCTTCGGCGCGTCGCTCGCCGGCGGTGTCGCGGTCGCGCTGAGCACGTTCTCGGCCCCCGCCGAACTCGACTTCCTCATCGAGACCTCCGGGATCTCGGTGCTGCTGTTCGAACGCACCGTCGCGAACCGGGACCTGGCCCAGGCGCTCGTCGAACTCGAACCGGAGATCGGCCGGTCCTCCCCCGGCGATCTGCGGTCGGCGCGCTATCCGCACCTGCGGTACCTCGCCACGGTCGGGGAGGCACCCGACGGTGCGATCGAGTCGTGGGACACGTTCCTCACACGAGGCCGAGACGTGCCCAGGCGACTCGTCGAGGCGACCGCCGCTGCGGTCAGGCCGAGCGACACCGCCGTCCTGTTCTTCTCCTCGGGCACCACGAGCAAGCCGAAAGGCATCCTCAGCGCCCACCGGGGGGTGAGCATCCAGTCGTGGCGGTTCGGGCGGATGTACGGCTTCGAGCCCGCGGACGACGTGCGCTGCTGGTCGGCGAACGGCTTCTTCTGGTCGGGCAATTTCGGGATGGCGCTCGGCGCGACCCTGTCGAAGGGCGGCTCGCTCGTCCTCCAGTCCGTGTTCGACGCCGCCGAAGCGCTCGATCTCATGGAACGCGAGCGGGTGAACTTCCCGGTCGCGTGGCCGCACCAGTGGGCGCAACTCGAAGCCGCTCCGAACTGGGCGGACGCGGACCTGAGCGCGATGCGGTTCGTGGACAACAGCACTCCGATCGCGCGACATCCCTCGGTGTCGGTCGACTACCGCGAACCCGGCCACGCCTACGGCAACACCGAGACATTCACGATCTCGACGGCCTACCCGGCGAACACTCCCGACGAGGTGACCGCCGGCAGCAGCGGGGTGCCGTTGCCGGGCGTCACCGTAAAGGTCGTCGAACCGCTGTCCGGCGTCCCGGTCCCGGTCGGGGCCAGCGGTGAGATCTGCGTCAAGGGGCCGACATTGATGCTCGGTTACCTCGGAATCCCGTTGTCCGACACGCTCGACGCCGACGGCTTCTTCCACACCGGCGACGGTGGGCACCTCGACGACGAGGGCCGGCTGTTCTGGGAGGGCCGGCTCAACGACATCATCAAGACCGGTGGCGCGAACGTCTCCCCGCTCGAGGTCGACGAGGCACTGATCGGTCTCCCGGGAGTCAAGGTCGCCCGCACCGTCGGGGTACCGCACGAGACGCTCGGCGAAGTCGTCGTCGCGTGCATCGTGCCGCACGCCGACGCGAACCTCGAGGCGAAGAAGATCCGCAGTCACCTCCGGGAACAGCTGGCGAGCTACAAGGTCCCGCGCCATGTGCTGTTCTTCGACGAGGGCGAGATCTCGCTGACCGGCAGCGCGAAGATCAAGACCGACGAGGTCCGCAAGCTCGCGGTCGCACGGCTGCAGGGCTGACGCCCGGTGTGCCGTTGTGGCGGTCAGGGCCGCCACAAAGGCACACCGGGCGCGTAGCGCCGCGCCAGCCGACGGCGGTGCTCGGTGGGCGACCCGAACAGCGACCGGTTCAGCGTCGCGCGTTTGAGGTACACGTGGATGCCGCTCTCCCACGTGTAGCCCATGCCGCCGTGCAATTGCATTGCCTTGCCTGCGATGTCGACGGCCGCGGCGCACACGTGCGACTTCGCCATCGAAACCGACACCCCTGCGTCCGGTGCGTCCTGCGCGACGTTCCGCACCGCGGCGTCGACGAGACGCCGGGACACGCTGATCGAGACGAGCATGTCGGCACACGCGTGCTTGACGGCCTGGAACGAGCCGATCTTTCGTCCGAACTGCTCGCGTACCCCGACATACGCGACGGTGGTGTCGAGCATGGCATCGGCGAGGCCGAGGCTGTCGCACGCGACCGCGACGGCCGCCCGGTCGGCCAGATGCCGCAGGGCGGACTCGCCACCGTGGAACGGGTGAACGGCGTCGTCGGCGACCACGGTCCCCTCCGCGACCACCCTGCCGAAGGAACGGGTGGCATCGAGCACCGGTTGGTCCGTGACCTCGACACCACCGGCGCCGGGATCCACGTCGACGAGGACGACGGTGCCGTCGGGTCTCGTCGCCGGCACGAGCAGCCGGTCGGCGCCGGGCGCGTCGAGCACGAACGAGGCCTCCCCGCGCAGCACCGGCCCCTCCACGCCGGAGTCGAGGCGAAACGGCGTCACCCCGAAAGTCCCGCCGCCGAGCACGACGACCGGGACGGTCGCACCTGCAACGGCCTCGCGCAGCAGCCGGTCCTGCGCCGGACCGGGGGCGACGAGTCCGAGGGCCGGCACCGCGAGGGCAGCGACGGCGGGAAGTGGTCCCCGGGCTGCGGCCCGTCCGTATTCACGCAGAACGACGGCCGTCTCGGCGAATCCTGCTCCGGCACCGCCGAATTCCTCGCCTGCCTCGAGTCCGAGCCATCCCGAGTCGGCGACGCGACTCCAGGACGGTGCGCTGTCCGGGTCCGCGGCGGCGAGCACGCTCCGTGCGACGGCTCCGAGTTCGTCGTGGAACTCGGTGAGATCGAGGGTGCCGGTCATGTCGCGCTCCTCGGTTCGTGCGGCAGGCCCAGTGCGCGTTCACCAATGATGGTGCGCTGGATCTCGCTGGTACCTCCGGGGATCGTCCATTCCCACGAGCCGATGAAATCAAGGACCCACGGGCCCGATTCCCAGCTGCTCGACAGCGGTTTGCGCAATTCGGTCTGGGCGGCGAGACCGGCGACGTCTGCACCGAAATCGGTGGTGCGCTGGAGCAGTTCGCTGTAGTACAGCTTGACGATGGACGCGTCCGCGGGCCCGGGCCGGTCGTCGGCGACGAAATCGGCGCAGAGCGCGCGCAGTCCGGTGATCTCGGTTTCGAGTGCGGCGAGCCGGTCGGCGACGACCGATTCGTCCAGCGGTACGCTCCCGTCGGGCCGGGGTCGTGCGCACAGTTCGACGAGCCGGCGGAATCCGCCGGTGCCGAGCCGTTCCGCGAGTTCGAGCATCGTCATGCCGCGCTCGGCGCCGAGGGTTTCCTGCGCGACCGTCCACCCCTCGTTCTCCGGCCCGACGCGGTTGGCCTCGGGTACCATGACGCCGTCGAGGAAGATCTCGCAGAAGTGCGATTCGCCGGTGGCCTGCCGGATCGGCCGGACCTCGACGCCGGACGTGCGCATGTCCATCAGGAAGTAGGAGATGCCGCGCCGTTTCGGCGCGTGAGGGTCGGTGCGGGCCAGCAGCAGGCACCAGTCCGCGTGCACTGCGCCGCTCGCCCACAGTTTCTGCCCGTCGACGACGTAGGTGTCACCGTCCCTACGGGCCGTCGTCGCGAGTGCTGCCATGTCGGATCCGGCACCGGGTTCGGAGAAGCCCTGGCACCAGATCTCGCCGTCGAGGATCGCGGGCAGGTGACGCCGGCATTGTTCGTCGGTGCCGGCGGCGAGCAGCGTGGAGGCCGCGTGGTGGATGGAGACGAACGGCAGCACGAGCCGCGGAGCGTCGTGGGCGGCCAGTTCCTGGTAGAGGACCACCTGTTCGGCGACGGACATGCCGCCGCCCCATTCCTTCGGCCAGTGCGGCACGGCGTATCCGGCGTCGCGCAGTGTCCGGAACCATTCCTTCTGGAAGGCGACGAACTCGTCGTCGGAGGCACCGGTCTGCGCCGAACGCCACTGTGTGGGAACGTGATCGCGGCACCACGCGCGTACCTCGGTGCGGAACTCGTCGAGCGCGGGCGGTGCCGGGCTCATCTCGCGGGCTCCTTCCGTCTGCCGGTCTGCCGGTCGGTGTTCTCCCGTAACGCCAGGAGGCGGTCCCGATGCTCCGGCGTCTGCATCGTGTGGACCTCCGCGGAGAAGCCGGCCTGCATCGGCCCCGCCAGCGCCTGGGACAGGTACATGTTGACGATGCGCTTGGTGCCCTGCAAGGCCTGCGGCGGCTGCGCGGCGAGCCGCGCCGCGAGCAGCCGGGCCTCGGGAAGCAGGTCGTCGGGGGCGGTGACGCGGCTGGCGAGGCCGAGCTCGACGGCGGTGGCAGCGGGGATGCGGTCGCCGGTGTACAGGTACTCCCGCGACCGCAGGATCGGGGTGAGCAGCGGCCAGAAGGCTGCGCCGCCGTCACCGGCGACCAGCCCGACGGCGACGTGCGGGTCGGCCAGGTATGCGCGCTCGGACATGAGCACGATGTCGCACAGCACGGCGATGCTGGCCCCGAGCCCGACCGCGGGACCGTTGACGGCGGCGATCACCGGCAACGGGAATCGCAGCAGTTCCTCGACGATCTCGGCGCCCTCGCGGATGCTCTCGTCGCGCGCGACCGGGTCGTCGAGGAACGACGTGATCCAGTCGAGGTCGCCGCCGGCGCTGAACGCCCGGCCCGCACCGGTGAGCACGACGACGGCGGCATCCCGGTCCGCCGCGAGCCGGCGCCACACGTTCGCCAGCGCCCAGTGCAGTTCCTTGTTCACGGCGTTGAGTTCGTCGGGGCGGTTGACGGTGACGATCCGGACGGGTCCATCGGATTCGACGGTGAGCACGTCGGGGAGGTTGCCGTTCACAGCAGCGCCGCCTCGGCGGTCGGACTGAACAGGCCGGTCAGGCCCCGCCGGCCGACGGTGCACGTCAGGGCGTCGAGCGTGCCGGACGGGCCCCACGGGATGCGCCGCAAGGGGATGCTGTAGCGGGAGATCCACGACACCGTCGTCTCGTCGCAGAAGCCACCGGCCCCGTGCAGTTGGTGGGCGATGCGGAACACGACCTGTGCTGCCTCGACGGCCGCGAGCCGCAACGCGAGCGCGTCGTCGAGTGCCTCGGCGTTGCCTGCCTGGACGCTCCACAGCGTGTACTTGGCGAGCACATCGAGCCCGCTGCGTTCGACCTCGGCCTCGGTGAGCTGGAACTGCACGCCCTGCAGACGTGCGAGCGGCGCACCGAACTGTTCCCGGAGCAGGACGTGGGACCGCGTGAGATCCATTGCCCGATCGAGCATTCCGAGAAGCGTCCAGCACGGCAGGGTCAGCGCGAGGGCGAGATCGCCGAGGCCGTCGTCGTCGATCGACTGCAGATCGAGTTGCGCCGCGAACGCGGACATGCGGGGCGGCGTGCTCGGCGGGCGCGCGATCGCACGGCTGCGCTGTCCGTCGAGTGCGACTGCGGCCCAACGCAGATCGAGGTTCGCGATGGGTGCCTTGGGATCGGAATCGGCGACGACGACGAGTCCGTCGACGTCGAGATCCGCCGGACGGGACAGGCGTTCGGCGACCGGATAGGGCACCGCCCAGTAGCCGACGCTGCGGCACAGCGCGGCGGCCGCCTCGAGTTCGTCGGCGTCGCCACGCGGATCGAGATCCCACGCGCCGAGCTCGGCGAGGACGGGCGCGACGATGTCCTGCCGGAGCGCCGGGTCTCCCTCGACTCGCCGGACGAGTTCGTCACCGCCGGCCGCTTCGAGTGCCCGCAGCGCCTCCTTCCCGTAGTCCGTTGCTTCCGGGCTCAATTCGATGTTCATGATGCCGCCAGGAGGGCTCGGGCGAGAAGAATGCGCTGCATCTCGATGCTGCCCGACGCGACGGTCGCCGCCTGGGAGTACCGCCAGTGGTCCTCCACCGCCCGGCGGAACCACAGGGCCGTCGCATTGTCGAATTCTTCCGCGCTGTCGTCGGGGGGTGTTGCGTACACGGCGATCTCGGTGAGCACCTCGGCGCTGCCCTGATCGAGGGTGGTGACCGCGATCCGGTAGGCCGCGGCGTCGCCGGGGTGGACGGTGCCGGTCTCCTGCAGTGACACCACGCGATACGCGAGCAGCCGCGCGCGCCGGCAGTGGGTGAGCATGCGCGCCCAGCGAGCTTTCAGTTCCGCAGGCACGTCGTCCCAGCGGTCGCCGAGCACCGAGGGCGCGGCCTGCAGCAGCCGCTCGCAGCGCGCGTACCGGGCGATACCGACCCGCTCGTAGGACAGGACCTCCTGCACGACGGACCAGCCGTTGTCGACCTCGCCGAGCACGTCGGCCTCGGTGACGCGCACGTCGTCGAAGAAGACCTCGTTGAGGTGGTGCGGTCCGAGCATGGACCGGATGGGCCGGACCTCGATTCCCGGTGCGGACATGGGAACGAGAAAGACCGTGAGCCCCTGCTGTTTCCGCTCCCCGGTCGACGTTCGGGCCAGCAGGAAACACCATTGCGCCATGGTCGCGTAGGACGTCCAGATCTTCTGGCCCGAAATCAGCCAGCCGTCGCCGTCTCGGCGGGCCGCGGTGCGCAGCGACGCGAGATCGGAGCCGGCCTCGGGTTCGCTGAAGCCCTGACACCAGATCACCTCGCCGCGCGCGATGGGCGGCAGGTGTCTTTCCTGCTGGTGGGGGGTTCCGTGCCGCATGATGGTGGGCCCGACCCAGTTCACGCCCATGTACTGCGCGCCCCGCGGTTCGTGATGCGCCCACATCTCCTCTCGGACGACGGTCTGTTCCCAGATCGTGGCTCCACGGCCGCCGAACTCCTCCGGCCAGGCCGCGCACAGCAGACCGCGGTCGGCGAGAAGCCGGCAGAACGCTTGTGCCGCTTCGAGATCGGCCGGATCGTCGGTGAATGCTCCGAGGAAGTGCTCGGGGACGTGGTCCTGCACCAGCCTGCGAAGTTCGCGCCGCAACTCCGGAGCTTCTCCACCCATCGTGAAGTCCATGAGCGGACACTACGTCAATCCTAATAAGGATAGCAATGCTTGATGTTATAAGACTGTCAATAATTGGAAGTATGACTCGACCTACGGATAGACTGACGCGCATGGATGAAAGGCGCACTTCGTGACGACCCCGCGGCGCGGCCGAGTTCCCCAGCGGCGCATAGCGGAAACGGTCGCCGCCGAGCTTCGCGACCACATCCTCTCGGACGACAGCTACCGACTGCCCACGCAGGACCAGCTGGTCAAGGATTTCGGCGTCAGTTACCCCTCGATCCGGGAGGCACTGCGCATCCTCGAGACCGAGGGCCTGGTCACGGTGCGTCGCGGCAACGTCGGCGGCGCCGAGGTGCACCGGCCGGACGAGTTCTCCGCCGCCTACCACCTGGGCCTGGCACTCCAGGGCGCTCGCGTCACCCTCGGCGATCTCGCCGCCGGCCTGCAGAAACTCGAACCGATGTGCGCGGCCGAACTCGCCCGCCGCCCCGACCGCGCCGAGGTGATCGTTCCGACCCTCGAAGCGAACGTGAACGCGTGCGCCGAGGTGGTCGACGACGGCGTCGCATTCACCCGGATCGCGCGCGAATTCCACGATCTGGTGGTCTCGTTCACGCCGAACGTCACCATGCGGTACGTCGTCAGCAGCCTGGTGGCGCTGTGGTCCGCGCAGGAGATGGCCTGGGCCGAGGTGCTCACCCGCCGCGGCGAGTACCCGTCCGAGAAGGAGGCCGAAGACGCGGTGCGCGTCCATCGCCGGATCGTCGACGAGATCGCCGCCGGCCGCGACGACGAGGCCGAACGCATCGCCCGCGCGCACCTGGCCGCGACGCAGGCACTCCTGCTCGACCGCTTCGACGACGGCGTCGTGAACGCGTCGTCCGCGATGGCCCGGCAGGCCGGTCAGCGTCCCCGGATCTAGTCCCCCGGATCCGATCCCCCAGTCGAGACACTCCGGTTGCGGATCCCGCATCCGGAGTTTCGTGTGTTTTCGACACGTAATCAACTGTCCCGCAACGTGACCGGGTCCGACGGACCGCGTGCACCCGGCACGGCAACCCTTCCCATGTGGCTATCCTTATAAAGATAGTAATACTTGTAAAGCTCGCAGTCTCGTGTCTACACTCACCCTCGATGAAAGTGGCCTGCGTCACTCAACCTGGATACGCAGCGCACCGTCGCGACAAGCCTCACACGAAACGCACTACCGAGTTCCACACTTCGGAGAATCAGGTTCTCATCACGGGAGGGGACCCCACCTTGACATCAGGGGCGCGCTACACCGGAACATCGACAAGTCTCATCGAGGGAT
Organism: Rhodococcus sp. HM1; assembly: GCF_023218075.1. Taxonomy (GTDB): domain Bacteria; phylum Actinomycetota; class Actinomycetes; order Mycobacteriales; family Mycobacteriaceae; genus Rhodococcus. Next base: position 44,291 of record NZ_JALPTB010000006.1, read on the forward strand.
GGGGACTGGAACGACTCACACCGCCGAGCCGGCTCTTCGGCGCGAACGGTCTCCGCAGCGGCCCGGACGGCCGCATCTACGTCGCACAGGTCGCAGGCAGCCAGATCAGCGCATTCGACCCCGTTACCGGCGCGCTCGAAACGATCAGCCCCAAGGGCAGCGACATCGTCGCCCCCGACGACGTCGCGTTCGACAGCCGCGGCGACATGTACATCACCGAGTACTACGACGGGCGCGTCAGCATCCGCGGCGCCGACGGCAGCACCCGTCTGCTGCGCGACGACCTGCCCGGCGCCAACGGCATCACGATCCACCAGGACCGGCTGTTCGTGAACGAGTGCCGGGTCGGTGGCCGCCTCATGGAACTGAACCCGGCCGGCGGCGCCCCCAAGGTTCTCCTCGACGAACTCCCGATGCCCAACGGCATGGAGGTCGGTCCGGACGGCAAGCTCTACTACCCGCTGCTCGGCACGAACGACATCTGGCGCATCGATCCCGACGGTGGCGAGCCCGAACGCGTCGCCGGCGACCTCGGCGTCCCGGACGCGGTCAAGTTCGACTCCGACGGTTTCATCGTCTCCACCCAGGTTGCCTCCGGCCAGGTGCTGCGGATCAACCCGCGCAACGGCGACCGCACGGTCCTGGCCCAGCTGAATCCCGGACTCGACAACCTCACCTTCCTCGGCGACCGGCTGTTCGTGTCGAGCTTCACCGGCAAGGTGACCGAGATCCTCGCCGGCGGCGAGACCCGCGAAGCCCTGTCGGACGGCTTGACCTGGCCACTGGACCTGACCGTCGGACCCGACGGCACCGTCTATATCGCCGACGGCACCTTCCTGCTCGCGCTCGAGCCGGGCGGCGGAACCCGCACTCTCGGAATGCTGTTCAGTCCCGGCTGGCCCGGCTACATCCGCGGCGTGACCGCCGTCGGCAACGGCGAATTCATCGTCACCGGCGACGGCATCGTCTCCCGATACAACCCGGCTGCCGCCGAGAGCGAGGTCCTCGCCGACGGACTCGAAGCGCTCTACGGAGTGGCGGTGTCCCACAGTGGAACCGTCGTCGCCGCCGACCTCGGCGCCGGCAAGGTCTACGCAGTCGCGTCCGGTGAAGCCCGGGTGGTCGCCGACGGGCTGGCCGAGCCGATCGGCGTCGCGTTCGCGTCGAACGGCACGGCCCTGGTCTCCGAAGCCGGGGCCGGACGGATCCTCTCGATCACCGCCTCCGGTGTCGACACCCTGATCGACGGCCTCGAACGACCGGAGGGCATCGTCGTACACGACGGCACGCTGTTCATCGTCGACGTCGACGCGAAAACCCTGATCGGCGTCGATCTCGAAACCAAGGCTCAGCAAGTCATCGCGCGAAACCTCCCGGTCGGCGCGCCCGAGGGTGTGACACCGAAGCCGCTGCTCGGCCTGCCCCCGTTCTCCGGGCCGCAAGGTCCGTTCGCGGGTATCGCCGCCGGACCGGACGGCACCCTCTACGTGTCGGCCGACGCCGAAGGCAGCGTCCTCGCGATCCGCAAGGTCCGGTGAGCGCCGTGAGCAACGAATTCGTCGGACTCGAGGGTCGCATCGTCGTCGTCTCCGGTGCCGCCGGTGGCGGCATCGGGACCTCGGTCACCCGGATGGTCGCGCAGGCCGGCGCCACCGTGATCGCGGTGAGCCGGTCCGAGGACAATCTCAACAAGCACATCGAACCCCTTGTCGCCGAAGGGCTCCAAGTGGTTCCCCTCGCGGCGGACGCATCGACCGACGAGGGCGTCGCCTCGGTGATCGAGACGGCACACAGCACCGAGGGCGACCTGTACGGGCTCGTCAACGTCGCCGGGGGCGCGGCGCCCGCCACGTGGATGCCGGCCACCCGCGTCACCCGCGAGGACTGGCGTGCGCTGTTCACCCAGAACCTCGAAACGATGTTCTTCATGAGCCAGGCCGTCGCCGCCGAGATCAAATCGCGGGGCAATCCCGGTTCGATCGTTTCGATCTCGTCGATCAGCGGCATGAACACCGCACCGTTCCACATCGGATACGGCACCGCGAAGGCCGCCCTGGTGGCCGCGACCCGCACGATGGCCGTGGAACTGGCCGTCGACGGCATCCGCGTCAACGCCATCGCTCCCGGCGTGACCGCGACACCGGCGTCCGGCACCTACGTCGACGAGGACCCCGAACGCGACCGGCGCGCCATCGCGATGGGCCGCCGCGGCCGACCCGAGGAGCAGGCCGGGGCGATCCTGTTCCTGCTCTCGGATCTGTCGAGTTACATCACCGGGCAGACGCTCCTCGTCGACGGCGGCCTGAATCTCAAGTGGACGCACATGGGCGCCGACCACACGTCGCTCTTCCTCAAAGACGAAACGTTCCGCACCGCCATCACCCGCTGACACGCACGTTGCACCAGGAGAAGGCTCACATGACCGACACAGTCGACAACATCCAGGAAACCTCCGAAGCAGCAGAACCACTCTCGACGCCCCTAACGATCGGTGTCGAGGCGTACCTGTCCGAGGACTACGCCCGCGCCGAAGGCGACCGACTGTGGGCGAAGGTGTGGCAGCAGGTGGGCCGTGTCGAGGAACTCGTCAAGGTCGGTGATTTCCTCACCTACGACATCCTCGACGACTCGATCATCGTCGTTCGGACCGGTCCCGACACCCTCCGCGCGTACCACAACGTGTGCTCGCACCGCGGACGCAAACTCGTCGACACCCCGGACGGTGCCCACGAGGCGCGCGGCTGCGCCAGGCAGTTCGTGTGCGGATTTCACGGCTGGCGTTACGACCTCGACGGCAACAACACGTTCGCGGCCGAGCGGGACGACTGGAAGGGGGCGCTCACCGACGAGCGGTCGCGACTGGTCGACGTCAAGGTCGACACGTGGGGCGGCTGGATCTGGATCAACATGGATCCCGACTGTGAACCATTGCGCGACTACCTGGAACCGGCGGCGTCGCTGCTCGAGCCGTTCGAACTTCACAACATGCGTTACCGCTGGCGCAAATGGCTTGTGTTCGAATGCAACTGGAAGGTCGCGCTCGAGGCCTTCATGGAGACCTACCATGTGCCGTACACCCACCCGGAGTTCATGAACTTCGGGAACTTCCTCGGGTGGTCGCGGGCGCAGGGCAAGCACAGCAACATCGGCTACGACGCCCCCAAGGGCATGGACGAACAGCAGGCGAAGCTGCGCGTGGGCAACGGCCCCGACGCCCGGAAGGCCACGATCGAGCTCCAGAACTTCACGTGGGAGAACGCCAACACCAACACCACCCGCACCCTCGTCGACGCCGCACAGCGGCTGCTCGACGAACTACCCGAGGGCACTCCCCCGGACCAGGTGCTGCGGCACTGGCTCGATTCGGCGCGCCGTGACGACGCGGCGCGCGGGGTGATCTGGCCGACGGTCGACCCCCAGACCGTCGCGAAGAGCGGAACCGCCTGGCAGATCTTCCCGAACTTCCAGATCGGGCACGCGGTCAACAACATGCTCTGCTACAGCGCACGCCCCTACGGCTACGATCCGAACAAGTGCATCTTCGAAGCCGCTGTGTACGAACTGTTTCCGGCCGGCGAGGAACCGGAGACCGAGTGGGAGTACACCCCCGCCGACGATTCGGGGTGGCGCACGGTGCTGCCGCAGGACTTCTCCAACATGGCCGCCGTCCAGCAGGGCATGAAGACGCGCGGCTTCTCGGGCCCGAAACCCAACCCGTATCGCGAGCGCAGCGTCGTCAACCTGCACCACAATCTCGCCACCTACATGGGCACCGGCGCACCCCGCGACCTCGCCTGACCACCGATTTCCCACCAACCGAGGACATTCACATGGAACCCTGCGCCCCTTCGCAGACACCCGAGGTCGATCAGGAAGCACTGCACCGGAAGTATCTCCTCGAGCGCGACAAGCGCCTTCGCTCCGACGGCCAGCAGCAATATCTCGAGGCAGACGGCGAGTTCGAAGAGTTCTACACGGGAGACCCACATCTCCCGGTCGAGCCCCGCGAGCCGATCGTCGGGGAGATCGAAGTGGTGATCCTCGGCGGCGGGTTCAGCGGCCTGATCGCCGCCCACCGGCTGAAGGAAGCCGGCGTCGAGGACTTCAGGATCATCGAACTCGGTGGCGACTTCGGTGGCGTCTGGTACTGGAACCGCTATCCGGGCATCCAGATCGATTCGGACGCTTACTGTTATCTTCCTCTGCTCGAGGAAACCGGCTACATGCCGAAGGAGAAGTTCTCCAAGGGCGACGAGTGCTTCGAGCACGCTCAGCGCATCGGAAACCACTTCGGGTTCTACGAGCACGCGATCTTCCACACCCTGATCCGGTCGCTGGAATGGGACGAGGAGATCAGGCGATGGCGGATCGGCACCAATCGCGGCGACGAGATCGCCGCCCGATTCGTCGTGATGTGCCAGGGCCCGTACAACCGCCCGAAACTCCCGGGGATCCCCGGCATCAAGGACTTCAAGGGGCACACCTTCCACACCGCCCGCTGGGACTACGAATACACCGGCGGTGACCTGCACGGTGGACTCGACAGGACCGGTGACAAGCGGATAGCCGTCATCGGCACGGGTTCCAGTGCAGTCCAAGCAATTCCGCACCTGGCCCGCGGAGCCAAGCACCTCACGGTCTTCCAGCGGACTCCGTCGTACATCTTCGAACGTGCCAACTACCCGACCGATCCGGAATGGGTGAAGAGCCTGAAGCCGGGCTGGCGGGCGGAGCGGCAGCGCAACTTCCACAACGCCGCGTTCGCGTTCTACAACCCGGGCGAGCCCGACCTCATCTGCGACGGCTGGACCGAGGTCGCACGCAATCTGGCCGCGAAGCTCAACGAGACCAACGGATGGGCCGCCCTCGCCGACCCCGTCAAGTTTCTCGAACTCAAGGAGATCGAGGACTACAAGGCGATGGAGCGGTTGCGTCAGCGAGTCGAATCGATCGTCGAGGACCCGGAAACGGCGGAGAAACTGAAGCCGTACTACCGCAACATGTGCAAACGGCCGGTCTTCAACGACGAATACCTGCCCACCTTCAACCGGCCGAACGTAACCCTGATCGACGTCTCCGAGACCAAGGGGGTCGAGCAGATCACCGAGAAGGGCATCATCGCGAACGGTGTCGAGCACGAATTCGACTGCATCGTCTTCGCCAGCGGATTCGAGATCACCACGGCCCTCGAGCGCCAGTTCGCCATCGCACCGTTCACCGGACGCCAGGGAACGTCGCTCTACGACCACTGGGGCAAGGGATTCCGCACACTGCACGGGATCATGGCGCACAACTTCCCGAACCACTTCGCAACCGGATTCGTCCAGGGCGGTGTCACCGCGGCCACGACGCTGATGTTCGAGCAGCAGGCCGACCACATCGCGTACATCATCAAACAGGCGCAGACCCGTGGTGTCACGCTCGTCGAGCCGACCGCGGAAGCCGAGGAGGGATGGGTCCAGACCATCCGTCAGTACTCGGTCGACAACAGCAAGTTCACGATGGAATGCACTCCCGGCTACTACAACAGCGAGGGCGAACCGAACGGACGGTCCTTCCTCGGAGATCCGTTCTGGGGCGGCTTCTACGAACTCACCGAACTGCTCGAGAACTGGCGTAGTACAGGTGAGCTGGAAGGCCTGGTGTTCGAGAAATGACCGGCCGACTCGACAGACCCGCCGTGAGAGGAGCGTGCGGTGCCTGATCTGCGATTCGATGGCCGCGTCGCGGTGGTCACCGGCGCCGGCCGGGGGCTGGGGCGTGCGTACGCACTGTTGCTCGCGTCGCTGGGCGCGAAGGTGGTCGTCAACGACACCGGTGCGGCGATCAGCGGTGAGCGCACCGACAACCGTCCCGCCGACGACGTCGTGCGCGAGATCGTCGCAGCCGGAGGCGAAGCCGTCGCCTCCACCGACACGGTCGCGACGGCCGAGGGCGGCAAGGCGATCGTCGATGCGGCCGTCGATCGGTACGGCCGCATCGACGTCCTGATCCACAACGCGGGCAACAACCGGTACGCGCCGCTCGCGGAGATGAGCTACGAGGACTTCGACGCCGTGCTCGACGTGCACCTGCGCGGTGCGTTCCACGTCGTACGCCCGGCGTTCCCGCTGATGTGCGAGGCCGGTTACGGGCGGATCGTGCTGACGTCGTCGATCGGCGGCCTGTACGGCAACCATCGGGTCGCCAACTACGCCGCTTCGAAGGCCGGCATCATCGGGTTGTCCAACGTCGCCGCGATCGAAGGCGCCGAGCGCGGCGTCAAGTCCAACGTCATCGTGCCGGCGGCTCTCACGCGGCTGGCCGAGGGCCTGGACACCTCGCAGTATCCGCCGATGGATCCAGAGCTGGCGGCGCCCGCCGTCGGCTGGCTCGCCCACGAATCCTGCTCGATCACAGGAGAAATGCTCGTTTCGATCGCGGGCCGGATCGCCCGGGCATTCGTCGCCGAGACACCCGGCGTGTACCGGCCGTCGTGGACGATCGAGGAGGTCGGCGAGCAGATCGACACGATCCGCGACACGGGTGATCCGTGGATCCTGCCGACCCTGTCCGGTCACGTCGACCACATCGTCAGAAGCTTTGCGACCGCCTCCGGCGTCGATGCCGGCGCAGGCGTACGGAAGGGAAACACGTATGTCGGTTAAGGTCTACGAACGCATCCTGGACCTGTTCGAAGCCGAAGGTATCAACACCATCTTCGGGATCCCGGACCCGAATTTCGTCCACCTGTTCCACACCGCCGAGGAGCGCGGTTGGAACGTCGTGGCCCCACATCACGAGGAGTCCGCAGGCTTCATGGCCGAAGCCGTCTCCCGCATGACCGGCAAGGCCGCGGTGTGCATCGGCACGCTCGGCCCCGGCATCGCGAACCTGGCCGGCGCCATCATGTGCGCCAAGGTCGAGAACTCCCCCGTGATCTTCCTCGGCGGGCAGCGCGCCCGCATCACCGAACAACGGGTACGCCGGGGACGCATCCAGTTCGTGCAGCAGGAAGCGCTGATCGAGAACTCCGTGAAGTACAGCGCCAGCATCGAATACGCCGACCAGACCGACGAAGTCATCCGTGAGGGTCTGCGCAAGGCGCTGTCGGGCACACCCGGTCCGGTGTACATCGAGTACCCGTCGCACATCATCCAGGAGGAGCTCGACGTCCCGCCTGTCCTACCGCCCGAACGGTATCGGCTGGTCGGCCAGACCGCAGGCGCGGACCGCATCACCGAGGCAGCCCAGCTGATCAGGGCCGCGAAGCAGCCGGTGCTGCTCGTCGGGCACGGCGTGCACACCGCCCGCGCCGGTGAGTCCGTGCGCCGCCTCGCGGACCTGATGGCGTGCCCGGTGATCCAGACGTCCGGCGGCACGTCGTACATCGAGGGACTCGAGGACCGCACCTTCCCGTACGGGTTCTCGCCGGCGGCGATCGAGGCCGTCGTCGAATCGGACCTGTGCCTGGCGATCGGAACCGAACTCGGCGAGCCGGTCCACTTCGGGCGCGGACGGCACTGGCTCGCGAACGAGGCGAACCGCAAGTGGCTCTACGTCGAGCAGGACCCGGCCGCGATCGGCGTGAACCGGCCCATCGACGTCCCCCTCGTCGGTGACCTGCGGGCGGTGGTCCCGCAGCTCGTCGACGCGCTGAAGGACACCCCGCGCACCGCGACGCCCGAGCTGGCCCGCTGGATCAGGCAGGACGCCGAGCGCCTCGCCGAGCTGGCCGAGACGGCGCCGTCCGGGCGGACGCCGGTGCATCCGGCGCGCCTGATCGTCGAGGCGACCAAGGACTTTCCGAAGGACGGCATCATGGTCCGCGACGGCGGCGCCACCACGATCTTCGGCTGGACGTACTCGCAGGCCAAACCGCACGACGTGATGTGGAACCAAAACTTCGGGCACCTGGGCACCGGCCTGCCGTATGCCGTCGGCGCGGGTGTCGCCGACGGCGGCAAGCGGCCGATGATGCTCATCACCGGCGACTCGTCGTTCCAGTTCCACATCGCAGAGCTGGAAACCGCAGCGCGACTGAACCTTCCGCTGGTGTGTGTCGTCGCGGTCGACTACGCGTGGGGCCTCGAGGTCGGCGTGTACAAGCGCACCTACGGGCACGGCTCGCTCGAGACCGGCGTGCACTGGAGCACCGAGACCCGCTTCGACAAGGTCGCCGAGGGGTTCGGCTGCTACGGCGAATACGTCGAGAAGGACGAGGACATCGCGCCCGCGATCAAACGGGCCTACGCGAGCGGCAAACCCGGCGTCATCCACGTGGTCGTCGACCCCAAGGCCAACTCCGAGGAGATGCCGAGCTACGACGAGTTCCGCACCTGGTACGCCGAAGGGCAACAGTGACAACTGCTCCGAACCACCGCACCCCGAACCCGCACACCCCGAACCACAGTGCCGAAACGACAACGGAAGGACCCGTCGGCCATGCGTGAGTACGACAAGTTCTACATCGGCGGACAGTGGGTCGCGCCCGCCGGCACCGCCCGGATCGACGTCGTCGACCCCGCGACCGAGCAGGTCGCCGGATCGGTGCCGGCCGGCACCGCCGCCGACGTCGACAAGGCCGTCGCGGCCGCGCGGCGAGCATTCCCGTCCTGGTCGGCCGCCGATCGCGACGACCGGATCGCCGTGCTGAAGCGGATCCTCGAAGTCTTCACCCGCCGGGTTCCCGATCTGGCGGCCGCGCTCACGCAGGAGATGGGCGCCCCGGCCGCACTCGCCGGGGGCTTCCAGATGAATCTCGGTCTCGGCCACCTGACCACCGCGATCGAGGTTCTCGAGAACTTCACCTTCGAGGAGCAGCGCGGAGCCACCCGGATCGTGAAGGAACCTATCGGGGTCTGCGCCCTGATCACGCCGTGGAACTGGCCGCTCAACCAGATCGCGGTCAAGGTCTTCCCCGCGCTGGCGACCGGCTGCACGATGGTCCTCAAGCCGTCCGAGCAATCGCCGTTCACGGGGCAGATCTTCGCGGAGATCATCGACGAGGCGGGCGTACCGGAGGGCGTGTTCAACCTGGTGCAGGGCGACGGACCCGGTGTGGGACGGGCACTGTCGGGCCACCCCGACGTCGATCTGGTCTCCTTCACGGGATCGACCCGGGCCGGCATCGACATCGCGATCAACGCGGCGCCCGGCGTCACGCGCGTGACCCAGGAACTCGGCGGCAAGGGCCCGAACATCATCCTCGACGACGCCGACTTCGCCGAGAACGTCGGCAAGGGCGTGGGCACCATGATGCTCAACTCCGGGCAGACGTGCAGCGCCCCGTCGCGCATGCTCGTTCCGGCCGAGCGCATGGCCGAGGCGATCGAGGTCGCGCGGGCGGCTGCCGAACAGGTCACGGTCGGAGATCCGAACGGCGATTTCGTAATCGGACCGGTCGTGTCGAAGGCACAGTTCGACAAGATCCAGAACCTGATCCGCACCGGCATCGACGAAGGCGCCACGCTCGTCGCGGGAGGTCCGGGCCGGCCGGACGGGCTCGAGGTCGGCTTCTACGTCAAGCCGACGGTGTTCGCAGACGTGAAGAACGACATGACGATCGCCCGCGAGGAGATCTTCGGCCCCGTCCTGACGATCATCGGGTACGACAGCATCGACCACGCCGTCGAGATCGCCAACGACACCGAGTACGGGCTGTCCGCGTTCGTCGCCGGCGCCGACCCGGAACTGGCCCGCTCGGTCGCGCGGCGGCTGCGGGCGGGATCCGTTGCCATCAACGACGCCTTCGACTTCTGCGCCCCGTTCGGCGGTTTCAAGAAGAGCGGCACCGGTCGCGAGTGGGGCGAATTCGGCTTCCACGACTACCTCGAAGTCAAGGCGATCCTCGGCTACGAGCCCCAGCAGACCTGATTCCGCCGGGCACGGCAACCCGGCGGCCCACGAGTGAGGACATCCATGCCCACCCTTGCCACGAAGAAACTCGCCGACACCATCGGCGTGGAGGTACTCGACGTCGACGTCGAGCGTCTGCTCACCGACGAGACCGTACCCGGTGCACTGCTCGACCTGCTCGAGCAGCACAGTGTGCTGCTGTTCCGGCAGTTGCACATCGACGACGACGCGCAGGTGAAGTTCTGCCGGCGCCTCGGCGAGCTCGCGTTGTTCCCGAAGTACCGGATCCCCGAGATCATGGAGATCAGCTTCGAACCCGACAACCCGAATAGGGAGTACTTCGCGAGCAACGACTACTGGCACATCGACGGGGCTCTCGACGAGATTCCGGCCAAGGCGTCGGTGCTCTCCGCCCGGGTCACCGCAGCGGAGGGCGGCGAAACCGAGTTCGCGAGCACCTACGCGGCCTACGACGCGCTGACCGACGAGGAGAAGGAGCGCTTCGCGACGCTGCGCGTGGTGCACACGTTCGAAGCCATCCAGCGTCTGACCTACCCGGATCCGACTCCGGAACAGATCCAGGAGTGGGCCTCGCGCGCGGTGCGGGAACTGCCCTTGGTGTGGGAGCACGATTCGGGGCGTCGTTCGCTGGTGTTCGGTGCGACCGCCTCGCACATCGTCGGCCTCGACGTCGACGAAGGGCGCAAGCTGCTCGCCGATCTCGAATCACGTGCCACTGCAGACGATCTGGTGTATCGGCACGAGTGGTCCGAAGGGGACATGGTCATCTGGGACAACACCGGGCTCGTGCATCGGGCGTGCCCGTTCGATCGGGGGAAGCCTCGGCGGATGCACCGATCGACGCTGCTGGGCACGGAGGCGATCAGTTGAGCGGGCGGACAGCGATCGTCACGGGCGGCGGATCCGGCATCGGCGAAGCGATCGCGCGACGCCTCGCCGCCGACGGCGACACCGTCGCGATCTTCGATCTCGATGCCGCCTCGGCCGACGCGGTGGCGGCGGGCATCGAGGACGACGGCGGCAAAGCCTTGGGGCTGCGCGTCGACGTCACCGACCGCGGAGCGATCGAGGCGGGGGTCTACGAGGTCCGCGCCCGCCTCGGCCGACCCACGATCCTGGTCAACAATGCCGGGCTCAGCCTGGATTCGCCGTTCCTCGACATCACCCCGGAACTGTGGGCGCGTTCGATCGCGATCAACCTGACCGGCACGTTCGACTGCTGCCAGGTCGTGCTGCAGGACATGATCGCAGAAGGCTGGGGACGCATCGTCAACATCTCGTCGTCGAGCGTGCACAGCGGCTCCCCGGGTCTGGCCGGGTACGTGTCCGCGAAGTCCGGAGTGGTGGGACTGACCAAGGTTCTCGCGCTCGAATTCGGCCGGCACGGCATCACCGTCAACACGATCCCACCCGGGTTCATCGATACCCCGATGCTGCGCCGAACCGTCGAGAAGGGGTTCGTCGACCTGGACGCTCAGACCGCGAGGACGCCGGTCGGACGGATCGGCCGGCCGTCCGATGTCGCTGCGGCCTGCGCGTTCCTCGTCGGCGAGGAGGCCGGATACATCACGGGCCAGGTGTTCGGAGTCAACGGTGGCCGCAACACCTGACGAACCGGTGTGCCTTTCCGGCGGTCCTGACCGCCACAAAGACACACCGGCCGGAACCGCGCGCATTCCCGCTGCCGCTGTAGCGGACTGGGCTCCCGAATTCGTGCAGTACGTCCGGGCGTTCCGCTCGTCCGTCGCGAGCGCCCCGACCGAGGAGGGACGTGCCTCCGGCTCGAATCTTCTCGGCACCCTCGCCCGCCATCCCGGCCTGGCCACCGCGTTCCTCGGCTTCAACAATCACCTGTTGCGCGGGACATCCCTCTCCCCCCGGTGGCGTGAGCTGCTCGTGCTGCGGGTCGCGCACCGTCGCAACTCGGACTACGAGTGGGCTCAGCACGTGCTGCTGGCCCGCAAGGCCGGGATCACCGAGGCCGAAATCTCCCTGGTTGCGGACGATGGCGGTGCGGAACCCCTCATCCCGCTGGAACGGTCGATGCTCACCGCAGTCGACGAACTGCTCGACGACGGCGCGATCGGCAGCCGGACGTGGGCGATCCTGTCCGCAGAGCTCGACGAACATCAGCTGATGGATCTCGTCTTCACCGTCGGCGCCTACTCGACGCTGGCAATGGCGTTGCGCTCGTTCGGGATCGAGCCCGAGGACGAACTGCTCCCCCACCTGCCGTCCGCAACCGACGGCGGGGGCGTGCCCCGCTGATCCGCGGCGTTCATCCTGGCACCGCGCCGCCGACCTACCTGCTACCCTGCCCTGTTTTCCGAGCGAATGTATCGCTCAGTCGATTGAAGGAGACGAACGGTACATTCGCTCGGAAACGGTGGATCGCTGCGGTGTCCTCGAACGGCAGCAGCGGCAGTCGGACGCACGGCGTGGAAATCCTTCCCTGCGCGTGGAGCACCGCCTTGATGACGGTCGGGTTGGGGCCGGACATGAGCGCCGATACGGGACCGACGAGCCGGTTGCCCAGGTCCCGCGCCTGCTCGACCCGCCCGGCGCGCCACAGCCGGAACAGGTCGGCGAATTCGGCCGCGTAGACGTTGGCGGTCGCCGCGATCGCTCCCGCTGCCCCCATCGCGAACAACGGTGAAACCAGGGTGTCTTCACCGGCGAGAACCGAGAACGGATCCGGACGCTCGGCGAGCAGGCGCGCGGTATCGGTATCGACCGCACCGACGGCCTGTTTGATGCCGACGATCCGCGGATGTTCCGCCAGCCGCACGATCGACTCGCAGCCGAGTTGCTGCCCGGTGCGATACGGCACGTTGTACAGGACGATCGGCACCGGGCTGCGGTCGGCGACGTGCTCGAAGTGCGCGACGACACCGGCCTCGGTCGGGCGCGTGTAGTACGGCACCACCACCAGCGCGGCTGTGACATCGGGCTGCTCCCCCAGCTCGTCGAGGGCGCGCACGGTGCCGGCCGTGTCGTTGGTTCCGGCGCCGACGAGCAGCGGTACCCGCCGCTCGCGGCACACCGCGGCGCAGATCCGCACCACCTCGCGGCGTTCCTGCGGACTCAGCGACGCCGCCTCGGCCGTAGTGCCCAGTGCGACGAGTCCGGCGGCGCCGTCGTCGATCACGATGTGCGCGAGGCGCTCCAGATCCGCGAGGGCGATCTCGCCGGTGTCGGTGAACGGGGTCACGAGCGGGACGAGCATTCCCGAGGGGTGGTAGGTCATGTGCCCAGCCTCGGCCCACAAAGGCTGTAGGTCCAGTTACTCTTCATGACGCAATACGTAAGCTGAACTGATGCTCGATATCCGCAAACTCCGTCTGCTGCGCGAACTCGCCCACCGCGGCACCATCGCGGCGGTCGCGGAAGCGCTGTCCTACACCCCGTCGGCGGTCTCGCAGCAACTGTCCGCCCTCGAACGCGAAGCCGGCCGTCCGCTGCTGATCCGCACCGGTCGTCGCGTGCGCCTGACCGCGGCGGGAACGGTTCTCGTCGAGCACACCGAGGTGATCCTGGCCGACCTGGAACGGGCGTCGGCCGCACTCGCGGCGAGCGAGACCGGGCTGACCGGATCGGTTCGCCTCGGTGCATTTCCGACCGCGCTGCGGACGATCGTGCTCCCCGCTCTGATCGAGCTGCGACGCACCGAGCCGGGACTGGAACCGACGCTCACCGAGGTCGACCCCGCCGATGTGCCGGATCTGCTCCGCGGAGATCACCTGGACATCGCGCTCGTCCACGAATACGACAACGTGCCGTCCACGATGGGCGCGGGGATCGAACTCGAACCGCTGCTCGACGAAGCCGTGTACCTCGCGTCGCAGACCGCTCCGGAGGTGCCCGCGGACGCCGCGATCGGCAGCCACGCCACGAGCCGCTGGATCGTCGGCAACCCCGGCACGCTCTGCCACACCATGGCGGTGCGCAGCTGCCGGAACCACGGTTTCGAACCTCGGGTGGCCCATCGCATCGACGACTTCGCCGGTGTGCTGCAACTGGTTGCGGCCGGCGCCGGAGTCGCGCTCGTTCCGCAACTCGCCGTGACCGACGTGCCCGAGGGCGTGATTCTCACAGCCCTGCCGATCGGCCGGCGGACCCGTATCGCGTACCGCGCCGGTAGCCGGTCACAGCCGATCCTCGCCGCCGCCGCATCCGAATTGCACCGCGCTGCACAGTCTTTCCGAGAGGAATAGAAGAGTCGGGAAACGTCTCGAATCCGCATATTGCTGGAATAAAACAACTTTCGATTTACAGGTCCGGTATCGGCAACTGCGCCAACGGATCAGAACGTTCCCGGCAATCCGCTCGAAACCGACGCCATCACTAATCGAATTCCCTTTGTACCTTTGCGATTTCGACAGCTAGCCACCGGGGACACCTGGGGTACAAGGGCGTAGGAATTGCGCGAATCAACTGTCATCACTCGGGAAGTGATCATCATGCCGGTTACCGAAGAATCCGTCGTCATCCCCCGCCCCGTTTCGGAAGTGTGGGATTTCCTCATCGAGGCGCACAATTGGCCGTCCTGGGAATCGTCGATGCTCGAATGCGAACAGATCACCGACGGGGACGTCGAGGTGGGCACCCGCTGGCGCGGGGTCAGCCGTGTCCTGGGAAAGCGTGTCGACTGGGAGTCCGAGTTCACCGAGTATCGACCGCTGAAGGCCACCACAGCCAAGTCCGTGGACGGCAACAAGGTGGGTTTCAGCGCGAGCACGAAGTTCGAGGAGGCAGACGGCGGAACCCGGTTGACCTATCGTCTCGAGACCGAGAGCGGGCTCGGAGGAATCTTCGGAAAGCTGGCCGACCCCATCGTCAGCACGGCGTACTCGCGTGTGGTGCGCGCCAGCCTGGACAACCTCTCCGACCTGCTCACCGCCGAGCAGGAGTGAGTCAGCCCTCCGCCGCGAGCTGACCGCAGGCCGCCGCGATCTCCTGACCGCGGGTGTCGCGCACGGTGCACGAGACGCCCTGTGCCTGCACGCGCCGCACGAACTCGCGCTCGACGTCCTTGGGGCTGGCATCCCACTTGCTGCCCGGAGTCGGGTTGAGCGGGATCAGGTTCACGTGCACGAGCGGACCGAGCGCCTTGTGCAGCTTCTTGCCGAGCATGTCGGCGCGCCACGGCTGGTCGTTGACGTCCCGGATCAGGGCGTACTCGATCGACACCCGGCGACCGGTCTTGTCCGCGTAGTACCGCGCCGCGTCGAGCACCTCGGAGACCGACCAGCGGTTGTTGACCGGCACGAGCGTGTCGCGCAGTTCGTCGTCGGGGGTGTGCAGCGAGACGGCGAGCGTGACGTGCAGGCCCTCGTCGGCGAGTCGGCGGATCGCCGGGGCCAAGCCGACCGTCGACACGGTCACCGACCGCTGCGACAGCCCGAGGCCCTCCGGCGCCGGGGAGGTGATGCGGCGAACCGCGGCGACGACCCGCTTATAGTTCGCGAGCGGCTCCCCCATCCCCATGAACACCACGTTCGACAGCCGGCCCGGTCCCCCGGCGACGTCGCCGTCGCGCAGGGCCGCGGCCGCGGCTCGGACCTGATCGACGATCTCCGCTGTGGACAGGTTGCGGTTCAGTCCGCCCTGCCCGGTCGCGCAGAACGGGCAGGCCATGCCGCAGCCGGCCTGGCTGGAGATGCACAGGGTCGCCCGGTCCGGGTAGCGCATGAGGACGCTCTCGAGCAGCGTGCCGTCGCCGGCCCGCCACAGCGTCTTGCGCGTTTCCCCGCCGTCGCATGCGATGTGCTTGACGGCAGTCAGCAGCGGCGGGAACAACGCCTCGCCGACCTTCTCCCGCATCGCCGCGGGCAGGTCGGTCATCTTCTCCGGATCCGCCTCGAGCCGCCCGTAGTACTGGCGGGCGAGCTGGTCGGCGCGGAACGCGGGCAGCCCGAGTTCGCGCACCGCCTCACGCCGCTGCTCGGAGTCGAGGTCGGCGAGGTGACGCGGGGGCATACCGCGCTTGGGCGCATCGAAAACCAGGGGCAGGGAAGAAGCCATAATCACCGATTATCCCATGATGCGGGCGCTGCCCCGGTGTGCGATCGGTAACGGCGACTGTGCCCGGTCGGCCCCGGTGCCCCAAACCGCGAGACTGGCGCCCGAAACCGCGAGACCATCTAAGAATGTCCACCCGGATCCGCCCCGAACTCGCCCGCTCGTGGCTGCTCGTGCCCGGGAACGCACCGGACCGTTTCGACCCGGCCGCGACCTCCCCCGCCGATGCGGTCGTGCTCGACCTCGAGGATGCCGTGCCGGCCGCCGACAAACCCGGCGCACGTGCCGGAGTCGTCGACTGGTTCCGCGGCGGCGGCGAAGCCTGGGTTCGGATCAACGACGCCACCACCCCCTACTGGGCCGAGGACCTGGACGCGGTGGCCGGGCTTCCCGGCCTGGAAGGCGTGATGCTCGCGAAGACCGAGAGCGGTCAACAGGTCGACGCGACCGCCGACCGGCTACCGGAGAACACCCGGATCCTCGTGCTGATCGAGTCCGCGACGGGCCTCGAGGCGGCGCCGGAGATCGCGCGGGCCGACGGAACGTTCCGGCTCGTATTCGGCAGCGGCGACTACCGCCGCGACACCGGTGTCGGCGACTCGCCGCTCGCCCTCACGTATCCGCGGTCGCGGCTGGTGATCGCGAGC
The DNA here is from genome assembly GCF_023218075.1 of Rhodococcus sp. HM1. Taxonomy (GTDB): domain Bacteria; phylum Actinomycetota; class Actinomycetes; order Mycobacteriales; family Mycobacteriaceae; genus Rhodococcus. Next base: position 60,817 of record NZ_JALPTB010000006.1, read on the forward strand.
CGGGCCGCGCGCCTGGTGGGACCGATCGACGGCCCGTCCCTCACCGACGACCCCGCCACGCTCACCCAGGAGGCGGAGCTGACCCGGTCTATGGGGATGACCGGGAAGCTGTGCATGACACCGGAGCGGGCCGCCTACGCGAATGCGGCGCTGAGCCCGAGCCCGGACGACGTGACCTGGGCGCACGAGGTGATCGACCGGCTCGGCGAGGACGGCAGCCGGGTCCAGGACGGCAGCGACCTGCCGAGGCTGGCGAAGGCGAAGAAGATCACGAGGCTGGCGCGCGCCTTCGGCATCAAGAACAATCGTCGAGGGAACGGAGGTAACGGTCGGTGATGCGCCGTTGAGCCCGCCGGGCGACGGGAGCGCCCGCACGCGCCCACCACGTCGCCGGCCGGGAGAACGCCTTGATCGTCAGAAGGACTGTGTCGTCGTCCCGCCACTCCACCCCGAAGTACTCCTCGCCCCGGACCGGATGGCCGGGAAGGGTGCCGTAGGCGAAACCCCGACGACGCGGTTCGTTCACGACGTACACGACCTCGCACGGTGCGGTGATGCCGACGGGACCCCATCCGACCCGCACGCTCACCCGCGCGCCGGGCACCGCGGTGGCCGAGTCCGCCCGGAACCCCGCACCGGCGCGACGCTGCAGCTGCCATCCGAGCAGCCGGTCTGCTGCGCGGTGGAACGCCTCTTCGCCCGAACCGATGACGCGGGAGCGCACGGCGCGGTCGTAACCGTCCGGGAGAGGTCCCGCGGTCGCCCCGATCTCCGGATAGGTCGGCCGGTCGCCACGCGCCGTCACAGTTCCAGGCCCCGTGGTTTGCGGCGGATGTGCAGCCGGTAGCGGACGGTCAGGCCGGTGCCCTGCGTTTCGCGGGCTGCCCGCTGCGCGATGCGCGGCGAGAATTCGATACCGAGGACGCGTTCGAGGCTCGCCCGGTCGGGAAATGCCCACTCGGTGTCGATGCGTCGCAGGTCGAAGCCCTGAGCCGCGAAGAACGCCTCGACCGCGGGGGGATCGTAGTGCGGCAGGTCCTCGCGCATCCACCGTCCGTAAGGGTGCGCGGTCGCGTCGAGGTCCACGACGGCCAGGGCCCCACCGGGACGGAGCACACGCAGCGCCTCGGTGATGCCCGCTCCGCAGCCGGGCCCGAAGAAGTACGCGGTGCGTGCGTGCACGAGGTCGACGCTGCCGTCCGGGAGCGGCAGTCGCTCCGCGTCGCCGCGCAGCACGGTGATCGTCTCGTCGGCGGCCGTGCGCCGGCGGCCGAGTTCGACGAGCGGCGGATGCGGTTCGACACCGGTGACCGTGCGCGCCTCCTGCGCGAACATCGGCAGGTGGAACCCGCTGCCGCATCCGACGTCGACGACATCGGCTCCGGCCCAGTCGACGGCCTCCCGCAGCGCCGCGTACACGGCGCCACGGGTGTCCTGGGCGCGGTTCTCCTCCTCGTAGACCGCGGGCCAGTGCCAGATGTTGGGGCTGGCGATCACCCCGCTCTCCCGCACCGCCCGCCCGGCCCGTTGCACGGTCACTACACGAATGCCGCGAGGACCAGCCAGGTGACGAAGGCGGACGGCAGGATCGAGTCCAGCCGGTCCATGATTCCGCCGTGGCCGGGCAGGAGGGTGCCCATGTCCTTGATGCCGAGATCGCGTTTGACCTGCGACTCGATGAGGTCGCCGGCGGTCGCGCACAGCACGAGCAGCAGCCCGAGCAGGACGCCGACCCACCACGCGGCGTCGAGCATCAACGTCACGGTGAGCACACCCGCGACGACGCACGCGATCAGCGAGCCGGCGAAGCCCTCCCAGGACTTCTTCGGGCTGATCGCCGGGGCCATCGGGTGCTTGCCGAACAGCACGCCGGCGGCGTAGCCACCGATGTCGGAGGACACGCACACGATCATGAGGCAGAACACTCGTTGCGCGCCCTGGTCCTGGAGCACCATCAGCGTCGCGAACGACGCGAGCAGGGGCAGCCACGCTGCCGTGAAGACGGTGACCGCGGTGTCGCGCAGATAGTTCTGCGGCTGCGCGGAGAGACCCCGCTGGAACAGCCGCCAGAGCATGGAGACGACGACGGTGCCGGCGAACGCCGCCAGCACGCCCGTGGTGCCGTAGGGCCAGCCGAGCCAGATCATCGCCTGCCCGCCGACCAGCAGCGGGATCGGCGGGACGCGGACGTCGGCCTCGCGCAGTCGCTTGGTGACCTCCCACGTGGCGATCCCGATCGCGCACGCGACGACCGCGAGCCACGCGGTCGGCGCGAAGAGCAGGATGCCGATGACAAGGGCACCGAGGGCGGCGCCCACGCCGATCGCGGCCGGCAGATTTCGGCCGGCCTTGGATGCCTTCTCCGGTGCGGCCGCTTGTTCCGCAGCCGGAGCAGCGGGTGTGATTCCGTTGTCGTCACCGGAATCGAGTGGAAGCTGCGGGCCGGACGGCCCGTCGGCTCGACCCACTGTCAGACCTCCATTAATTCGGCTTCCTTGTGCTTGACCAGCTCGTCGATCTGCGCCACGTACTTGGCGGTGGTCTTGTCGAGGTCCTTCTCCGCGCGGTTCACCTCGTCCTCGCCGGCTTCACCGTCCTTCTGGATGCGGTTCAGCTCGTCCATGGCCTTGCGGCGGACGTTGCGCACCGAGACCTTCGCGTCCTCACCCTTGGCCTTGGCCTGCTTGACCAGTTCGCGGCGGCGTTCCTCGGTCAGCTGCGGAACCGAGATGCGGATGATGTTGCCGTCGTTGGTGGGGTTCACGCCGAGGTCCGAGTTGCGGATCGCGGTCTCGATCGCGCCCAGCTGCGATGCCTCGTAGGGCTTGACGATCACCATGCGCGCCTCGGGCACGTTGATGCTGGCGATCTGGGTGATCGGCGTGGGCGCGCCGTAGTAGTCGACGACGATGCGGTTGAACATGCCGGGGTTGGCCCGACCGGTACGGATGCCACCGAGGTCGTCCTTGGCCACCGTGACGGCCTTCTCCATCTTCTCCTCGGCCTCGAAGAGGGCTTCATCGATCACGGCAGTTCCTCCATGTTCCGTTGTCCAATCATGACCGTACGAGTGTTCCGATCTTCTCACCGGCGACGGCGCGGGCGATATTGCCCTTGGTCAGCAGGTTGAAGACCATGATCGGCATGTCGTTGTCCATGCACAGGCTGAAGGCGGTCGCGTCGGCGACCTTGAGGCCCTTCTCGATGACCTCGCGGTGGGTGATCTCGGTGAACAGCGTCGCGTCGGTGTCGACGCGCGGGTCGGCGGAGTAGACACCGTCGACGGCCTTGGCCATGAGCACGACCTCGGCGCCGATCTCGAGGGCGCGCTGCGCCGCGGTGGTGTCGGTGGAGAAGTAGGGCATGCCCATGCCGGCGCCGAAGATCACGACGCGGCCCTTCTCGAGGTGGCGGCGGGCACGCAGCGGCAGGTACGGCTCGGCGACCTGTCCCATGGTGATCGCCGTCTGAACACGGGTGTCGATGCCTTCCTTCTCCAGGAAGTCCTGCAGCGCAAGGGAATTCATGACCGTGCCGAGCATGCCCATGTAGTCGGAGCGGGCACGCTCGAGGCCGCGCTGCTGCAGTTCCGCACCGCGGAAGAAGTTGCCGCCACCGATCACGACCGCGACCTCGACACCGCTGCGGACGACCTCTGCGATCTGCTGCGCGACCGTCGTCACGACGTCCGGATCGAGTCCGACCTTCCCGCCGCCGAACATCTCGCCACCGAGTTTGAGGAGCACCCGGCGGAAACCGGGCCGTTCGTGGGCGTGGTCGGACATGGCTCTCCTCTGGTTGAGACGGATCGCGGATCGCGCAGGATCGGCCCTTTCATCCTGCCTCATCACCACCGTGGGGCCGAGACCGGGGCGTGAGGGGTCACGACCGTGTCGTGCCGGGCCGTGACGCGCCTCGACCCCGCGCGGCACGAGGCCGGCGGGGTCGAGGAACAGGTGGGTCTAGCTGGCGCCGACCTCGAAGCGAACGAAGCTGGACACCGTGGCGCCGGCCTCGTCGAGGATCGCCTTGACGGTCTTCTTCGAGTCCGTCACGGACGGCTGCTCGAGGAGCACGACGTCCTTGAAGAAGCCGTTGACGCGGCCTTCGACGATCTTCGGCAGAGCAGCCTCCGGCTTGCCCTCGGCCTTGGCGGTCTCCTCGGCGATGCGACGCTCGTTGGCGACGATCTCCTCGGGAACCTCGTCACGAGTCGTGTACTTCGCCTTGAGGGCCGCGACCTGCATTGCAGCGGCGCGAGCAGCCTCGGCGGCAGCATCGCCCTCGCCCGAGTAGGCGACGAGAACGCCGACGGCCGGCGGCAGGTCGGTGGCGCGCTTGTGCAGGTAGACGGCGACCGGGCCGTCGAGGACGGCGACGCGACGAAGCTCGAGCTTCTCGCCGATCTTGGCCGAAAGCTCCTCGACCAGCGTGGCGACGGTCTTGCCGTCGACCTCGAGGGTCTTGAGGGTCTCGAGGTCCGCCGGGCGGGCCTCGGCGGCCGCGGTGACGATCTTGTCCGCGAGACCCTGGAACTCGTCGTTCTTGGCGACGAAGTCGGTCTCCGAGTTGAGCTCGATCAGAACGCCGTCCTTGGCGACGACCAGGCCCTCGGCCGTGGAGCGCTCGGCGCGCTTGCCCACGTCCTTGGCGCCCTTGATGCGCAGCTGCTCGACGGCCTTGTCGAAGTCGCCGTCGTTGTCGGCGAGAGCGTTCTTGCAGTCCAGCATTCCGGAGCCGGTGAGCTCACGGAGACGCTTGACGTCGGCGGCGGTGTAGTTCGCCATGGGAAGCGAGCCTCCTGTGTGTGAAGGAAAAGTTCATCGGGTGCGGGCGACGCCGCGCGGGCGGCCCGCAGTGCAACGGCCCCGACCAGAAGCTCGCGATCGAGCGGTCGGGGCCGTGCAACGGATCAGGCCTCGGGGGCTGCGTCCGAGGCGGGTGCCTCGGTCTCGGCGGCCGGGGTGGCCTGCGCGAGCAGCTCCTGCTCCCACTCGGCGAGCGGCTCACCGGCGCCGGCCTCGGGCTTGGCATCCTTGTCGGCGCTCTGGCCGGCACGGGCCTGCACGCCCTCGGCGACGGCGGACGCGACGACCTTGGTCAGCAGCGCCGCGGAACGGATCGCGTCGTCGTTGCCCGGGATCGGGTAGTCGACGAGGTCCGGGTCGCAGTTGGTGTCGAGGATCGCGATGACGGGGATGTTCAGCTTGCGAGCCTCACCGACGGCGATGTGCTCCTTGTTGGTGTCGACGACCCAGATGGCCGACGGAACCTTGGCCATGTCCCGGATGCCGCCGAGCGTGCGCTCCAGCTTGGTCTTCTCACGCGTGAGCATGAGGATTTCCTTCTTGGTGCGACCCTCGAAGCCACCGGTCTGCTCCATCGACTCCAGCTCCTTCAGGCGCTGCAGGCGCTTGTGGACGGTGGAGAAGTTGGTGAGCATGCCGCCGAGCCAGCGCTGGTTCACGTAGGGCATCCCGACACGGGTCGCCTCTTCCGCGATGGACTCCTGGGCCTGCTTCTTGGTGCCGACGAACAGGACCGTGCCGCCGTGGGCGACGGTCTCCTTGACGAACTCGTACGCCTTGTCGATGTAGGTCAGCGTCTGCTGCAGGTCGATGATGTAGATGCCGTTGCGGTCGGTGAAGATGAACCGCTTCATCTTCGGGTTCCAGCGACGGGTCTGGTGGCCGAAGTGTGCGCCGCTGTCGAGCAGCTGCTTCATGGTAACGACAGCCATAGCTGTGTTCTGCCTTTCGTTTCGGTTGCTGCGGGCACGCTGCCCGCCCTGGCGTCCGCATGCCCACCGAACCCTTGCGGGACCAGCCGATGGTCATGTTCCGATGTGCCCGACAACTTGCAGCACGATCGGCGCGCGGACGCGCGAAGTCGATCTGCGTACGCAGACCGCCCGACAAGTGTACGGCCTCTGCCCGCCGCACCGTAAACCGGCCGGTGAGCGCCGTGCGGTGGGGCTGTGGACCGAGCCCGAGTTGTCCACAATCGCGGGAAGCGGTCTGTTGCGGTCTCCCCCGGCGTATCACTGTCGACGGATGAGAATCGTCGCGGCGCTCGCCGTCTCCTTCGCCTTCTGGTTCACGGCAGCACCGGGGTGCGTCCCGGCCGCGCACGGTGTGTCGCCGGACTACGACTGGCCGCTGCAGCCGCGGCCCTCGGTGACCCGGCCGTTCGATCCGCCCGAGCACGATTGGCTTCCGGGACATCGCGGCGTCGACCTGTCGGGATCGATCGGGCAGGTGGTCCGGTCCGCCGCAGCCGGCACGGTCGTGTTCGCCGGGGTCGTCGGCGGAAAGCCGGTGGTGTCGGTCGACCACGAGGGCGGTCTGCGCACCACCTACGAACCGGTCACCGCGAGCGTGACGCCGGGCCGGCGCATCGCGCGCGGCGAACCGATCGGCACCCTCGAACCCGGGCACGAAGGCTGCCCTGTCGCGGCGTGTCTGCACTGGGGTCTGCGCCGCGACCGCGCCGATTACCTCGACCCGCTACCGCTGGTCCGGCCCACCGTCATCCGGCTCGAACCGGTGTGACACCCGCTCACCATCGCACGGCGTGGCGGCCCGACACGGGCGGAAAGTCGTCGGCGACCATCGCCGCGAGTTCCACGAACGCCCGTCGCGTCGCCGGGCGCAGCAGCTCGAGATCGAGTTCGGCGCCCTCGGCGAGGTGCTCGTCGAACGGCACCACCTGCACCGCCCGGCAGCGCGCGAGGAAATGCGCGGTCAGGGCATCCATGTCGATGTTCGACGCGCCGGGCCGTGCCGCGCTGATCACAACGACGGTGCGGGCGACGAGTTCCTCGAACCCGTGGTGTTCGAGCCAGTCCAGGGTCGCCGCGGCGCTGCGGGCACCGTCGATCGCGGGCGAGCTGACCAGCACCAGCGCGTTCGCCAGGTCGAGCACCCCGCGCATCGCCGAGTGCATGATGCCGGTGCCGCAGTCCGTGAGGATGATGTTGTAGTAGACCTGCAGGATTTCGACGACCTGCCGATAGTCCGTCTCGCTGAACGCCTCCGACACGGCCGGGTCGCGTTCGCCGGCCAGCACCTCGAGCCGGCTCGCCGCCTGCGACGTGTGGGCCCGCACATCCGAATAGCGCTCGATGTTCGGTGCGGCCGCGAGCAGGTCCCGGACGGTCGAGCGCGTCTGCTGCGGCACCCGCTGGGCCAGCGTCCCGAAATCGGGATTGGCGTCGACGGCGATCACGCAGTCCCCGCGTAGCGAGGCGAACGTCGATCCGAGCCCGACGGTCGTCGTGGTCTTTCCGACGCCGCCTTTGAGTGAGAGCACCGCGATGCGGTAGTCGCCGCCGATGGGTTGACGGATCCGGTCGATCATCTCCTGCCGGTGGGATTCGCCGGTGGACTCGCCGGGGTTGAGGATGCCTCCGGTGAGCCGGTGCACGCTGCGCCGCCAGCCACCCGACGGGGACCGGCGGGAGCGTTTGACGAGCACGCCCGATTCCAGGTCGAGGCTCGACGGCTGGTGATCGGGCATCGGCGGCGGTGGCGTGGGTTCGGCAGCCGGTGCGGGCGGGAGTTCCGGGGCCTGCGGCTGTCGCGCGACCTCGGATTCGGGCTGGAGCGTCGGGGTCGGGTCCGCCGGCGCCGCGGGCTGCGGCCGGTGTTCGGTCGGCGGTGGCGTCACCCTCGGCTCCGCCTGAACCGACATGCGAGGTTCGACCGGCGGCGCGGAGGGCGGTACCTGCCGGGCCGGTGGTTGCGGGACCGGCGGCACCTGCTCGACGGCCGGGTGTGCGACCGGTGGCTGCTCGACGGCCGGCGCCGGCAGCGGCATGTGCCAGGACATCTGCGGATTCGGGTAGGGCGCGGGCTCCGGGATCGGACCCGGCACCGGCTCTTCGGGGACGGGCGCGGGCGAGGGCGCCGGAACCGGCGAGGGCGGCGGCAGCGGTGCCCCGAACGGAACGGACGCGACCGGCGTCGACGGGACCATCGGTGAGTCTGCGGCGCCCGGAGCTGCCGGGACCTGGGGTTCCGGCTGCACGGTCGGTGGCGCCTGGACCTCCTGTGGAGCCTGGTTGTCGTGTGAAGACCGGCCCGAGCGCAGGAACCCGCGCCGGGCGGGTGTGGCTACCGGTTCCGGCGACTCCCCCTGAAGCCAGGCCGGCAGAGCATGCGTCGACTCGTCGCTTTTCACTGATTCCCCCCGGATCGAATACGCGGGGACGCTACCAAATCCGTCCGACGCCCTCGGACCGGATCAGGCGCGGGGATGCGCCTGTTCGTGGGCGGCTCGCAGCCGCGCGACCGACACGTGTGTGTAGAGCTGTGTCGTCGCCAGGCTCGAATGGCCGAGGACCTCCTGGACGACCCGCAGATCGGCGCCGCCCTCGAGCAGATGGGTTGCCGCGCTGTGCCGCAGCCCGTGCGGTGCCAGATCCGGGGCCCCCGGTACCGCGGCCACGGCGTCGTGGACCACGGTGCGCACCTGACGCTGGTCGATCCGTCCCCCCCGTTTGCCCAGCAGGAACGCCGGGCCGGACGACGGGCGCACGAGTTCCGGCCGCCCGTGCCGCAGCCACTCGTCGATCGCGGCTGCGGCGGGAACCCCGTAGGGCACGACCCGTTCCTTGTTGCCCTTGCCGAGCACCCGCAACACGTTCCGTTCCGCGTCGACGTCGTCGACGTCGAGTCCGCACAGTTCCCCTACCCGGATCCCCGTCGCGTACAGCAGTTCCACGATCAGGCGGTCGCGGATCGCCACCGGGTCCCGTTCGACGGCACCGGATTCCGCGGCGTCCATGAGTTCGAGGGCCTGATCGGTCCGCAGCACCGCGGGCAGGGTGCGATGCGCGCGCGGCGAGACGAGCCGTGCCGCCGGGTCGTGGTCGAGGCGGGACGTCCGCACGAGCCACGCCGTGAACGTGCGGGCGGTCGACGTGCGCCGGGCGAGGGTCGTGCGGGCGGCACCGGCGGCGACCTGTGCGGCGAGCCAGGCTCGCAGCACGTCGAGGCTCAAGTCGGTGATCCGCGCACCGGGATGCGTGGCTTCGAGGTGTTCGAGCAGGGAGCGGACGTCGGTGGTGTAGGCGCGGACCGTGTGTGCGGAGCGACCGCCCTGCAGCGCGAGGTGTTCGGCGAATTCCTCGAGGTGCACGGCGAGCGGGGCCGGGAGGTCGGTCATGACGCCACGGTGGTCGGCGGAGTCGGCGCGCGCAAGTTCCCGCGCCGTGGAACGGGGGCCGCGGCGGGCGGACGACCGACCACTAGGGTTAGTTCGTGAGTAAAACAATTCCCCTGCCGATGCTGTTCGCACTGGCGCTGCTGTCGGCGATCGCGCCGCTCGCCACGGATATGTATCTGCCCGGCCTGCCGATCATGTCGGAAAGCCTGGGCACCACGACCGTCGGAGTTCAGCTCACCCTGACGACGTTCATGGCCGGGCTCGGCGCGGGACAGTTGATCGTCGGACCGCTGTCCGACAGCTGGGGACGCCGGCGGCTGTTGCTCGCGGGCACCGTGGTGCTCGCACTGAGCAGCGTGCTGTGCGCGACGGCTCCGACGATCGAGGTGCTGGTGGGGGCCCGATTGATCCAGGGATTCAGCGGTGGCATCGGCATTGTGCTCGCGCGTGCGGTCATCGCCGACCGCGCGAGGGGCAACTCCGCGGCGAGACTGTTCGGCATCATGATGATCATCGGTGGTGTGGCACCGATCGTCGCGCCGCTGCTCGGTGGCGCCTTGCTCGGCCCGATCGGGTGGCGCGGCATCTTCTGGGTTCTGGCGGCCGTGGCCGTGGTGATGACGCTCGGTGTGCTCATGTTCGTCCCCGAATCGCTGCCGCCGGAAAAGCGTCACGGCGGCGGATTGAGCGCGCTCGCCCGGAACTTCGGCTATGTCGTCCGCAACCGCCGGTTCGTCGGCTACGCCGCCACGTTCGCGTTGGGTTTCGGCGCGATGTTCGCCTACATCTCGGCGTCGGCGTTCGTCACCCAGGATCTGCTGGGACTGTCACCGGGCCAGTTCTCGATGGTCTTCGCGGCCAACTCGATCGGACTGGTCGGCGCCAATGTCGTCAACACGCGGCTGATCGGGCGAATCGAGGTCCGCGCACTGCTGCGGTTCGGCGTGACCGTGCACTTCGCAGCCGGGATCGCGCTGCTGCTCGCGGCGATGTTCGCGGGTACCGAACGCTGGGTGATCCTGCCGCTGCTGTGGGTGTGTGTCACGAGCCTCGGTTTCGTCATGGGCAACGCGACAGCGCTGGGTCAGGGCCAGGTTCCCTCGGCCGCCGGCACCGGTTCGGCGCTCATGGGCGCATGCCAGTTCGGCCTCGCGGCCGTCGTGTCCCCGCTGGTGGGGTTGGGCGGCGAGGACACCGCGGTGCCGATGGCCCTGGCGATCGTGGTGTGCGGGGGGCTCGCGCTCACCGCGCTGCTGACGCTGACACGCGAGCCCCACGACCGCACCGTCGAGGAGTGAAACCTCAGACTGCTTCGCTCGCAGCCAGTTCACGCTTCCATTCGCGGAACGTCTCCTCGGTCCGGCCGCGCTTCCAGTAGCCGGAGATCGACGCGCGGGCCGCGGGCACGCCGCGTTCCCTGCGGATGTACGGGCGCAGATGGTGCATCACGGTCTCGGCCTCGCCGTGCACGAAGGCGTGCACCTCACCGGGCAGCCACTGCGCACCGGTCACCGCGGCGACCAGCGGCGCGTTCGCTCCCGCACGGTCCTCGCCGACGGATCCCGCGTCGGTTCCGCGGTGCAGCCAGGTGATCTCGACACCGGCCGGAGCGGTCAACGGGATCTCGTCGTCGGCACCGGCGACCTCGATGAACACCCGTCCGGTCGCGTCGGGCGCGAGGGATTCGAGCGCGGCCGCGATCGCGGGGATCGCGGTTTCGTCGCCGGCGAGCAGGTGCCAGTCGGCGTCCGGGTCGGGACGGTAGGCGCCGCCCGGTCCCCTGACGACGACGGTGTCACCCGGCTGCGCCGACACCGCCCAGGGTCCGGCGACGCCCTGATCTCCGTGGACGACGAAGTCGATCGCGATCTCGCGACGCTCGGTGTCGACGGACCGCACCGTGTACGTGCGCACGACGGGACCATCCGCCGATTCGAGTTCGATCTTCACGTAGGAGTCGGTGAAGACGCTCGGTTCGAACTGCGCAAATCCCGGACCGCCGAAGTACACGCGGGCCAGATGGTCGGAAAGTCGTTCGGTCCGCACCACGGTCAGCTCCGTCGATTTCGGTGCCTTTCGGGCCACCTGCCACCTCCATTAATCAGGGTTACCTAACTCGAGACCCTACATGCCGAGGGCCTCGTCCGGTGCTGCTCCGCGACGCGACCAGCCCGTGTCGTCGCGCGAGACCAATCCGGCCATCTCGAGCATCGGCAATGCCGCACGGACCCGGTCGACGTCCAGACCGGCCGACTCGGACAGTTCCGCGACACTGCTCGGTCCGACCGCGGGAAACGCCTCGTACACCAGTTCCATGTCACCGGAAAGGCCGTCCAGCGCACGGTGCCACGACGCGTCCCCGTCGTCGGCGACACCGATCGAACCGGCCGCCTCGACCACCTCGCGGGCATTCCCCACCAGCGTCGCCTCCCCCTCCCGGATCATCCGATGGCAACCTTGCGAGGCCGCCGACGTGACCGGGCCGGGCACCGCCAGCACCGGGCGCCCGAGCCGCCGCGCCCACGACGCGGTGTTCCGGGCTCCGCTGCGCCAACCGGCTTCGACGACCACGACCGCGCTGCTCACCCCCGCGACCAACCGGTTGCGCGCCAGGAACCGGTATCGGGCCGGCGTGGTGCCGGGCGGATACTCGCTGATCACCGCCCCCTGCTCGGCGATCCGGCGCAGCATCACCGTGTGCGCGGACGGATACGCTCGGTCCACGCCACACGCGAGCACCGCGACGGTCGTGCCGCCGACGCCGAGCGCCGCGCGGTGCGCCGCGGCATCGACACCGAACGCCGCACCCGACACCACAGTCCAGCCGTCGACCGCGAGATCACCGGCGATCTCGGCCGTGACGTGTTCTCCGTAACCGCTCGCGGCGCGCGTGCCGACGACCGCGACCGCGCGTTCGAACAGTTCGTCGAGCGGCCGGTTGCCCAGCACCCACAACGCCAACGGGCCGGTGTCGGAATCGGCGCCGCCGGTGAGGGCGTCGAACGACAGGAATTGCCACGCAGGCCATTCCGCGTCGTCCGGTGTGACGAGCCGTCCGCCGAGCCGGGCCACCATCTCGAGATCTGCGGCGGCGGTGTCCAGGTGCGCCCGTGCCCGGGTGCGACGGGAGATCCCCGCCCCGTGTGTGCCGTCGCGCACCGCGTCGGCGATCGCTTCGGGTCCGTGCTGCGCGATCGCATCCGCGAGGCGTCGCGACGCTCCCTGCGCCACCGTCGACAGATAGGCCCACGCGAGGCGGCGCGGGTCCTGCGCGCTCATGCGACTCCCCTGTCCCGGAAGTCGAGTGCCGCCGCGACCTCCGTCTCCCCCGGTCTGTCGAGTCCGGCGAGATCCCCGACCGTCCAGGCAACTCTGATTGCCCGGTCTGCCCCGCGTGCGGTGATTGCGCCCTTCCGCAGCGCCCATTCGACGGGTTTGAGCGCGGCCGGTGACAAGCGGAATTTCTGTCGCAGCGCCGGTCCGGGAACCTCGGCGTTGGTGGACCAGCCGAACTCCGACCATCTCTCGGCGGCGGCCGCTCGAGCCCGCGCGACGCGGGCGCGGACGTCCTCGGTGCTCTCCCCCGTATCACCCATCAACGCGCTCGTCGCGACGGATTCCATCCGCACCCGCAGATCGACGCGATCGAGCAGCGGCCCGGACAGCTTGCCCAGATAGCGGCGACGCGCGGTCGGCGCGCACACGCAATCGGCATCGCGCGGCGGTGCACATGGGCACGGATTCGCGGCGAGGATCAGCTGGAATCTCGCCGGATAACGGGCAACTCCGTCGCGACGCGCGATCCGCACTTCCCCGTCTTCGAGTGGGGTGCGGAGCGCTTCGAGTGTCTTGAGTCCCATCTCGGCGACCTCGTCGAGGAACAGCACGCCGCGGTGTGCCCGGCTCACCGCGCCGGGTTTCGCCATGCCGGTGCCGCCACCGATGAGAGAGCTGACCGATGCGGTGTGGTGCGGAGCGATGAACGGTGGATCCAGGACCAGGGGCCGATCCGGGCTGAGCGTGCCGGCAACCGAGTGGATCGCGGTGACCTCGAGTGCATGCTCCTCCGACAGGATCGGCAGGATGCCCGGAAGGCGTTGAGCCAACATGGTTTTCCCGATGCCCGGTGGACCGGTGAGCATGAGGTGATGTGCTCCCGCGGCGGCGACCTCGATGGCGCGCCGCGCCTCGAGTTGCCCGACCACCTCGCTCAGATCCGCCCGTACCGGGCGTTCCGGCACCGGGTTCGCGTCGGGACGATGCAGCGGCCCGTCCCCGCGCAGCCACAGCACGACCTCGGTGAGAGTGTCGGCGCCGAACACGTCGATGCCGTTCACCAGTCCCGCCTCGGCCATCGTCGCCGTGGGTACGACGATGCGCGCCCATCCGGCGCGGGCGGCCGCCAGGACCGCGGGCAACACCCCACGGACCGGACGGATCCGTCCGTCCAGGGCCAGTTCCCCGATCAGGATCGTCCTCGTCAGTGCTTCGAGCGGAAGCGCTTTCGCCGCGTTGAGCACGGCACAGGCGAGTGCGACGTCGTACACGCTGCCGACCTTCGGTAGCGTCGCGGGCGACAGCGCCAGCACCACCTTCGAATCTGGCCATTCCCCACCGGAATTCGTCACCGCCGCGCGCACCCGATCGCGGGATTCCTGCAGGGCCGCGTCCGGCAGTCCGACCATCTTGACGCCGGGCAGGCCCCGGCCGATGTCGGCTTCGATTTCCACGACCTGGCCGTCGACACCGGTGACGGCGACCGAGAATGCTCGTCCCAGTGCCATCACAGCACCTGCTTCAGGTGCGTGATCATCGGCGCACCCGGTTCACCGACCAGGACGGTGACGACGTCGACGCGGATGCGGCGCCACCGCGTCTCCTGCTCGGCCAGCCACAGGCCGGCGAGGCGCCGGATCCGGTCGGCCTTCTCCGGTGTCACCGCCTCGGCGGGGCTGCCGTAGCCGAGGCCCGTGCGCGTCTTGACCTCGACGAACACGAGCACCGCCCCGTCCCGGGCGATGAGGTCCAGTTCGCCGTAGCGGCAGCGCCAATTGCGTTCGAGCACCACCATTCCGGCAGATTCGAGAAACTCGGCGGCCAGGTCCTCCCCGCGCGCCCCCAACTGTTGATTGCGTCCCATCCGTGCTCCTCCCCTGCGTGACCTCCACTGTGCGGAAGCAGGGGGCGACGCAGAACCCGAGAAACCGAATTCGGCGGAATCTGTGGATGAATCACCCGCCTGTGGACAACCCTGTCCCCGGAGCACCGTGGGCGCGGAATCTGTCGGATGCGGCGTGTATGGACGCCCGGAGATTTCCGGGCCGACGACCTACGATCGGCACATGAGCGGTCTCCCCCGGTCGATGCAGAACTTCCGGCGGCGTTGCGACGACCGGATGCACAAGCATGTTGCGAATCCGGTCGCCGTCCGCCTTCCTCAGCAGACGCTTCTCGAAACCGTCGGTCGACGCAGCGGCGCGGTGCGGCGAACGCCTGTCGACGGCTGCATCGTCGGCGAACGAGTTCTGGATGGTGTCGAACCACGGGACCAGCTCCGACTACGTACGCAATCTGCTCGCCCGGCCCGACGATCGACGCGGTGAGTGCGAATCGCTCACGCTACAGCGTGGGCGGATTCCGAATCGCGTCGTGGATCGGAACGAGCGCCGTCAGCCCAGCTTGTCGGGCAGCCGCAGTTCCGGCTTGTCCAGCTCCTCGATGTTGACGTCCTTGAACGTGATGACTCGGACGTGCTTGACGAAGCGAGCGGGGCGGTACATGTCCCACACCCACGCATCCGACATGCGCACTTCGAAATAGACTTCGCCACCGACGTTCTGCGGGATCAGCTCGACGGCGTTCGCCAGGTAGAAGCGGCGCTCGGTCTCCACCACGTAGGCGAACTGACCGACGATGTCCCGGTACTCCCGGTAAAGCGAGAGTTCCATCTCGGTTTCGTACTTCTCGAGATCCTCGGCACTCATCGGTCTCGGTGTCCTCCCGTTCTGGTGTGTCCTGCCATCATCCCGCATCCGCCTCGTCGGAATCGAATCGCCGGGAATTCTCCCGCGCGCCGACGACCGCCCGGACGTTCGCCCAGGACCGCCGATGCTCGTGGCTCGGTCCCAGCTCGCGCAGCGCGGCCATGTGGAAGGCGGTGCTGTAGCCCTTGTGGACGGCGAACCCGTAGCCGGGCAGTTCCTCGTCGAGTTCGATCATCATCCGGTCACGGGTGACCTTCGCGAGGACACTCGCCGCGGCGATGCAGGCCGCGGCCGCGTCCCCACCGATCACCGGCAGCGACGCCGCCGGGAGGCCCGGCACCCGGAAACCGTCGGTGAGGACGTACCCGAGCGGGGTCGCCAGTCCCGCGACCGCGCGGCGCATGCCCTCGATGTTCGCGACGTGCACGCCGATGGCGTCGACCTCCGCCGCGGGAACCACGACGACGCTGGACGCCACCGCACGACGCTGGATGATCGGGAACAGTTCCTCGCGCGCCTTCTCGGTGAGCTTCTTCGAGTCGTCGAGCCGCGCGAGCGACGGGTGCGGTTTCGGTCCGAGGACGCAGGCCGCGATGACCAGCGGGCCGGCGCACGCGCCGCGACCGGCCTCGTCGACGCCGGCGACGGGTCCGAGACCGCAGCGGGTCAGCGTCGATTCCATCGTCCACAGGCCCGAGGACCGGCGGACGACGGGGCGAGGTGGCCAACCGTTCACGATTACTGGATCTCCGGTGAGTCGATCATGCCCCAGCGACCGGGCGGCAGCACGATCATGCGGGCCTTGCCGATCACATTGTCCAACGGAATGGTGCCCTGGTTCTCGTCTCCGACGTGCCAGCGCGAATCCGCCGAGTTGCTGCGGTTGTCGCCCATGACCCACACGTGGCCTTCGGGAACGGTGACCGGGCCGAAGCAGCGGCCGGACTTCATCTCGGTCTCGCAGGTGAGCACGCCCGGGGTGAACGGGAAGTCCATCTTGACGTACGGCTCGTCGAGCGGCTTGCCGTCGACGAGGACCCGGCCCTGGTCGTCGCAGCATTCGACGGTCTGTCCGCCGACGGCGATGACACGCTTGACGAGGTCGTTCTCGTCCGGCGGGACGAGGCCGACCAGCGAACCCACCTCCTGGATCCCGCGGATGACGACGTTGTCCGAGCGCGTCGACTTGTATCCGGTGGACCACGAATCCGGGCCCTTGAAGACGATGACGTCGCCGGGCCGCGGATCCCCGAACCGGTAGCTGATCTTCTCGACGACGATGCGGTCGCCGGTACACCCCTCGCAGCCGTGCAGTGTCGGTTCCATCGACTCCGAGGGAATCAGGTAGACCCGCGCGATGAATGTCTGGAGAAGGAAACTCAGGACGAGTGCGACGACGATCAGCAGTGGCAGTTCTCGCCAGAACGACTTCTGCTTCTTGGTTTCCCCCGAATCCTTCCGCTCTCGGGAACCGATGGTCTGTCGATCTCCGGATCCCCGCTGGGCGAGGCGGTCCTGCGACTCCGGCGCGGCCGGATCCTGCGGTGTTTCTGCCACCGGATCAGACTAGCGTCTGGGCTCTACTCGACTGCGCGGACACCACACACGCCACGAAGCCCGGTCCGGGAATGTCCGGACCGGGCTTCGTGTGAACCGTGGGATCAGGCGTGAGCGCTCAGCGCTTTTCCTTGATCTTGGCGGCCTTGCCGCGCAGGTCGCGCAGGTAGTACAGCTTGGCGCGACGCACGTCACCGCGGGTGACGACCTCGATCTTCGCGAGGTTGGGGCTGTGGACCGGGAAGGTCCGCTCGACGCCGACGCCGAACGACACCTTGCGAACGGTGAAGGTCTCGCGGACACCGCCGCCCTGACGCCGGATCACGACGCCCTTGAAGACCTGCACGCGCTCCTTCGAGCCCTCGATAACCTTGACGTGCACGTTCAGCGTGTCACCGGGACGGAACTCCGGGATGTCGTCGCGCAGGGACTTGGCGTCCAGAAAGTCCAGGGTGTTCATCGGTTGTTCATCCTCTTGTTCGCTCGAGCAGAGGAACCGAGCGGCGGCCGCCTTCGGGCGGGGCTCGACTGGTTCGTACCCAGGTCAGGTAGGCGTGCCCGATCCGGGCAACCCGTCAATTGTGCCAGATGCAACGCCGGTCGATGAAATCGGTGGGGGCGCTGCGTGCACGGTGCGGTCGAGTTCGGCTTCCGCGGCGACCCGCGAATGCTCCACGCTGTCCCGCACGGTGTCGAGCGTGGGCTGCCCGGCGACGAGGTCCTGCACGAAGATCTTCGCCCGGATCATCGGCCGGCGGTAGCGGCGTTCACGGGCGATCGAGCGGCGCATCTTGCGAGGCCTGCCCTGATACCGCCACCGCGCCCACGGAGCTCCCGGCCGCGACAGGCGGATCGCGCCGACGAGCAGCAAGGGCAGGAAGAACAGCCCGATCAGCCCTGTCCAGATCTTGCCCTTGAGCAGCACGATCGCCGCGAGCGCCAGGTTGATCAGCGCCGATGCGATGATGCCCGCGCGAACACCCCACGAGGTGCTTTCGTTGAAATCGGTGACGTCGGCCAGCTCCAACGGCTGCACGCCGAGCAGCACCAGACCGGTCACGGCCAATGCGACGAACACCGCGTCGACCGAGACCCGCCCCTCCTCCTCCCAGTAGACGTCGTTCAGGTAGAAGATCAGCGCGAACTCGTCGAGGGTCAGGGCGGTGCCGATCCCGAAGCACGTCGCCAGCGCGGCACCGGTGACCTGGCTCCCGTTCTCGTAGACGGCGATGAGCGCACCGCCGGAGATCACCATGGTGACCACACCGAAAACGACGTGGTGCACGTGCTGACCACCCGGCGTGACGTTCCCGGGCCACCAGCGCACCTGGGCGCGGATCAGTCGCACGCTGAGCCGGATGAACAGGAACGCAGCGAGGAACCCCAGGAGGAAGAAGAGCAGGGGCAGCCGCCCTCTGTCGATGATCTCGTGCCGGAGCCAATCGCTCATGGCGCCACCACCGTCGACCGCATGGCTCCAAGCATGTCAGGCCGGGGCCGCGCCGGTGACCCGACACGAACCCCGGCCCGCCACTTTTACTTCCCGAATCCGGCGCGGCGCAGTGCGTCGGCCATCGACCCGGAAGCGGGCGCCGAGTCGGACCGGCGATCCCGCGATCCCTGCCGTCCCCCGCTCTGCCGGCCGCCGCCCGGGTTCCCACCGCCCTGCCGCGGGTTGCGGCGCTGCTGACCGCCGGGGCGGGCTGCGCCGCGCGCGGACGGGGCCGCACCGCCGTTGCCGTCGCCGGCGGGGATCTCGTCGTCGAGGCGCAACGTGAGGCTGATGCGCTGACGCGGCACGTCCACGTCGAGCACCTTGACCTTGACGACCTCACCGGACTTGACGACGTCGTGCGGGTCCTTGACGAAGCTGCGCGACATCGCCGACACGTGCACCAGGCCGTCCTGGTGGACGCCGACGTCGACGAAGGCACCGAACGCGGCGACGTTGGTGACCACGCCCTCGAGCACCATGCCCGGCTTCAGATCGGCGACCTTCTCGATGCCGGCCGCGAAGGTCGCGGTCTTGAACTCCGGCCGCGGGTCGCGGCCGGGCTTCTCGAGTTCGGCGATGATGTCGGTGACGGTCGGCAGACCGAATCGGTCGTCGACGAACTCGGTGGGCCGCACCGCGCGCAGCGCAGTGGTGTTGCCGATCAGTTCCCGCACGGTGCTGCCGGTGCGCTCGACGATGCGCCGCACCACCGGGTAGGCCTCGGGGTGCACCGCGGAACTGTCGAGCGGGTCGTCGCCGTTGGGGATGCGCAGGAAGCCCGCGCACTGCTCGAACGCCTTCGGGCCGAGCCGCGCCACGTCCTTGAGCGCCGTGCGGGTGCGGAACGGGCCGTTCTGGTCGCGGTGCGCGACGATGCTCTCGGCGAGGGACCCCGAGATGCCCGACACACGCGCGAGCAGCGGCACCGACGCGGTGTTCACGTCCACACCGACGGCGTTCACCGCGTCCTCGACGACCGCGCCGAGCGAACGCGCCAGCAGGGTCTCGGACACGTCGTGCTGGTACTGGCCGACGCCGATCGACTTCGGGTCGATCTTGACGAGTTCGGCGAGCGGGTCCTGCAGCCGCCGGGCGATGGACACCGCACCCCGGATGGACACGTCCAGGTCGGGCAGTTCCTGCGAGGCGTAGGCGGACGCCGAGTACACGGAGGCGCCGGCCTCGGACACGACGATCTTCGTCAGGTTCGTCGCACCGGACTTCGCGATCAGCTCGGTGGCGAGGGCGTCCGTCTCGCGGGACGCGGTCCCGTTGCCGATCGCGACGAGTTCGACGCCGTGCTTCGCGACCAGACCCGCGAGCGTCGCGAGCGCCTGATCCCACTTGTTGTGCGGCTGGTGCGGGTAGATCGTCGCATGGTCGACGACCTTGCCGGTGGCGTCGACGACCGCGACCTTCGTGCCGGTCCGGAAACCGGGGTCCAGGCCCATCGTCGGCCGGGTACCCGCAGGTGCGGCGAGCAGCAGGTCGCGCAGGTTCGCGGCGAACACGTCGACGGCGTCCTGCTCGGCGGACTGCCGCAGCCGCATCCTCGTGTCGAGACCGAGGGAGACGAGCAGTTTGGTGCGCCACGCCCAGCGCACGGTGTCGAGCAGCCACTTGTCGGCGGCGCGGCCCTGGTCGGCGATGCCGAACCGGGCGGCGATGCGGCCCTCGAAGTAGGTGCGCTCCCCCGGCTGCGGCTCGTCGCTGTCCGGTTCGAGGGTGAGACTCAGCACCTCTTCCTTCTCGCCGCGCAACACCGCGAGGATGCGATGCGACGGCAGATCCGTGAACGGCTCGGAGAATTCGAAGTAGTCGGCGAACTTCGCGCCCTCGGTCTCCTTGCCCGGGCGCACGGCCGAGACCAGCCGGCCACGCGACCACATCGCCTCGCGCAGTTCCCCCACCAGGTCGGCGTCCTCGGCGAACCGTTCGACGAGGATGGCGCGGGCACCGTCGAGTTGTTCGGCCGTGTACTGCGCGGGATCGGTCGTCGGATCCCCGATGAGCGCGTCGGCGACCGGTTCGTGCCCCGCTTCCCGCGCGATCTGCGCCTTGGTGCGCCGCTTGGGTTTGAACGGCAGGTAGATGTCCTCGAGCCGCGCCTTGGTGTCGGCGAGCATGATCTGTCCGCGCAGGTGGTCGTCGAGCTTGCCCTGGCCCTCGATCGATTCGAGGATCGCTGCGCGCCGCTCGTCGAGTTCGCGCAGATAGCGCAACCGTTCGTCGAGCTGCCGAAGCTGGGCGTCGTCGAGGGCTCCGGTCACTTCCTTGCGGTACCGGGCGATGAACGGCACCGTGGCTCCGCCGTCGAGCAGGTCGACCGCTGCGGCCACCTGATTCTCCCGGACGTCGAGTTCCTCGGCGAGGCGCTGGTTAACGGTCTTGAGAGCAGTCGTCACGACGTCGAACCCTACCGCTATCCTCATCGCGTCATCCTCGCGCGACGCGCGAGGAAAACTGGATACCGGGGACGTCGGCGTCACCGCACAATGGGAGTAGGAGCACCTGATGTCCGGGCCTCGGGGCAGACGCCGATCGATCGTCTCGTTGCTGTTCGCGGCAGCGACCGCGGTGGCCTGCGGCTCGGTGTCCTCCGATTCCGAGGTTCTCATGGTCGGGGTCACCGCCCCGAATCCGACCGTGGAGATCCTTCCGGTGCCCGCTCCCGAGGTGCCCTACACGATGAAGGTGCAGGCCCTGACCGACCGGGTGGTCGCTGCCGCCGCCCTGGCCGACGCCCAGCGAGGCGCGCGGGTCACGGTCGCGCTGCTCGATCGCGAAACCGGGTCGCGTACGGTGGCCGGCGCGGACGAGCCGATCGAGACGGCGTCGGTGGTCAAGCTGTTCATCGCCGACGACCTGCTGTTCCGGGCGGGCACCGGCGAGATCGCGCTCGGCGAGGGGGAATACGACGAGATCGCGGCCATGCTCTCGCGTTCGGACGATTCCGCGGCGAGCGATCTGTGGTCACGCTACGGCGGTAGCGAGATCGTCGATCGGGTCGTCCACCGGCACGGCCTGACCGACACCAGCGCCCCGTACGACGGGAACTGGTGGAACACCGTCACCACCGCGTCCGATCTGCTCACCTGGTACGACGCCGTGCTGGGCGGCACCTCCGGACTGGACGAGCGCGGCACCGCGACGATCGTGGGCCATCTGCTCGACTTCGAACCAGCCGGTTCCGACGGATACGACCAGCGTTTCGGACTGCCCGACGGGCTGCCCGAGGCGACGGAGCTGGGCGTCAAGCAGGGCTGGATGTGCTGCGTGGACGGCAACTGGATCCACCTGTCGACCGGATTCTTCGGCGACGACCACCGTTACGTGGTCGCGGTGCTGTCCCGCGAGAAGGTGCACTACGACGATCCCGACCCGGCGGAGTGGACACCGTTGCCGGACACTGCGCTGGTCGACGTCACCGACGATGCGAGCGCGGCGCACGCGCGTGACACGGTGACCCTGGTGGTCCAGGAGGCGTTCGGGCAGCCGGCGCACTGACGCGGGCGATCCGGCCCTCGTCCGAGACCCCGTCGTCCGAGGCCCGTAGTTCCGAGACCCGCTGAGCGGGAAGCGGATTCAGTCGCCCGGTGTGTCCGCCAGGAGGTCGGGGCGGCGTTCGCGGGTGCGGATCAGGGACTGTTCGCGGCGCCACTGCGCGACCTTGGCGTGGTCGCCGGACAGCAGCACGGGCGGCACGTCGAGACCGCGCCAACTCGCCGGGCGCGTGTAGCTCGGTCCTTCGAGCAGGCCGTCGGAGAACGAATCCTCTTGGTGCGACTGCTGATTGCCGAGCACACCGGGCAGCAGCCGGACGACCGCCTCGACCATGACGAGGACCGCGACCTCCCCGCCGATGAGCACGTAGTCGCCGATGCTGACCTCTTCGACGCGCACGCGCCGTGCGGCGTCGTCGAACACCCGCTGGTCGATGCCCTCGTAGCGGCCGCACGCGAACACGATCCGCTTCTCACCGGACCAGCGGTGCGCGGTTTCCTGGGTGAACGGCACTCCGGCCGGGGTGGGGACGACGAGCAGCACGTCGGGGTCGGGTTCGCCGTCCGGTCCGGCGAGGACGTCGTCGAGCGCCGGTCCCCACACGGTCGGCTTCATCACCATGCCGGGCCCTCCCCCGTACGGGGAGTCGTCGACGGCCTTGTGCACGTCGTGGGTCCAGTCGCGCAGGTTGTGGACGCCGACGGAGATCAGGCCCTTGTCGATGGCTTTACCGAGCAGCGCCGCGCGCAACGGCTCGAGGTACTCGGGGAAGATGGTGACGACATCGAGTCGCACGGAACTACTTGTCTCCCTTGTCTTTTCCACGAGCCTGGCCTTTTTCACGAGCCGGGGGCTCGCCGAAGTCGGGGTCGAGCAGCCCCTCGGGCGGGTCGATCTCGATGATGCCGGTGGCGATCGAGACGGTCGGCACGATCGCCGTCACGAACGGGATCAACAGCTCGCCCCGATCCGAACCGGCCGGCCGGATCGCGAGCAGTTCGCCCGCGGCGGTGTGCAGCACCTCGCGGACGGTACCGACCTCGGTGCCGCCGTCGGGCCGTCCCTCGACGATCCGGACGGTGAGCCCTTCGAGTTCGTGGTCGTAGAACTCGTCGGGATCGTCGCTCGGCGGCAGCTCGGAGCTGTCGACGACGAACAGCGTGCCACGGAGGGCATCGGCGGCATTGCGGTCGGCGACCTGACGCAGACGCAGCAGAAGCCGCCCGGAGTGTTCCCGGGCGGCTTCCACCGTGTACGTGTGCAGGGTCTGCTCGCGGGGCTTGCGGCCACGCAGCTCGGCGCCGACGGCGAAACGCTCCTCGGGTTCGTCGGTGCGAACCTCGACGACCACTTCACCCTTGATGCCGTGCGACTTGACCACACGGCCCACGACGAGCTCCACTGCCGCTCGCCTACTGGTCGGTGTCGACGACGTCGACGCGGATCCCGCGACCACCGATGCCGGTGACGAGGGTCCGCAGTGCGGTCGCGGTGCGCCCACCGCGACCGATCACCTTGCCGAGATCGTCGGGGTGCACGTGCACCTCGACGGTGCGCCCCCGACGGCCGGTGATCAGCTCGACCCGCACGTCGTCGGGGTTGGCGACGATCCCACGAACGAGATGCTCGACGGCATCGGCGACAACGGCACTCATTACTCGGCAGCCTCGGTGGACTCGGCGTCGGCGGCCTCGGCGGGAGCCTCGGCAGCCTCGTCCTTGGCGGCCTTCTTCTTCTTGGGCGTGATGGCCTCGGCAGCGGGCTCGTTCTCGGCCTGCGCGAGCGCGGCCTGGAACAGCTCGAGCTTGGTCGGCTTCGCCTCCGCCTTCTTCAGGGTGCCCTCGGCGCCCGGCAGGCCCTTGAACTTCTGCCAGTCACCGGTGATCTTGAGGAGGTTCAGGACGGGCTCGGTCGGCTGCGCGCCGACACCCAGCCAGTACTGCGCACGCTCGGAGTCGACCTCGATCAGCGAGGGCTCTTCCTTCGGGTGGTACTTGCCGATCGTCTCGATGGCCCGGCCGTTGCGGCGGGTACGCGAGTCCGCGACCACGATGCGGT
The DNA here is from genome assembly GCF_023218075.1 of Rhodococcus sp. HM1. Classification (GTDB taxonomy): domain Bacteria; phylum Actinomycetota; class Actinomycetes; order Mycobacteriales; family Mycobacteriaceae; genus Rhodococcus. The sequence continues at coordinate 84,583 of NZ_JALPTB010000006.1, forward strand.
ACTGGGGGTTGCGGATCTTGCCGAGGCGGGTGAGCTTGATCTTGACAGCCACTGCTGTTTTCCCTTCGAGCGCGCGAACGCGCATGTCACGTGCAATTCGGACGACGCGCCCTTCTGGCACGCCCGGTTTTGCCTCTAACCTGTGACCGCCGCGCGGTACGGAACCGGATGCGACGACAGCGAACCATTCTGCCAGATCCCACCCCGCCCGGACGAATCCGGCATCGGGGTGGGATCCGGCAGCGTCGGTTCTTCGGTGGATCTAGTTCTTCGGCAGCTTCAGTTTCGACAGGTCGAAACCCTCGAGGCCCGGGGGCAGTTCGTCGAGACCCTTCGGCATGTTGGACAGATCCGGGAAGCCGGCCGGCATGCCGCCGCCCGCACCCGGGAACCCGGCCGGGAGCCCGCCGGGGAATCCGCCCTTGATCTTCGGCGGGGTCGGTCCGCGACCGCCCTTCTTGCCCTTCTTGCCCTTCTTGTTGCTGCGCTGGTTCTTGCGGGCGCCGGGCATGCCCATGCGACCGGCCATCGCCGCCATCATCTTGCGGGCTTCGAAGAAGCGGTCGACGAGCTGGTTGACGTCGGAGACCTTCACGCCCGAACCGTTCGCGATGCGCAGCCGCCGGGACGCGTTGATGATCTTCGGATCGGCGCGTTCCTCCGGGGTCATGCCGCGGATGATCGCCTGGATGCGGTCGAGCTGCTTCTCGTCGACGTTGGCGAGCGCGTCCTTCATCTGGCCGGCGCCGGGCAGCATGCCCAGCAGGTTCGCGATCGGGCCCATCTTGCGGACGGCCATCATCTGCTCGAGGAAGTCCTCGAGGGTGAGTTCCCCGGAGCCGATCTTGGAGGCGGTCTTCTCGGCCTGTTCGGCGTCGAAGACCTGCTCGGCCTGCTCGATGAGGGTGAGCACGTCGCCCATGCCGAGGATGCGGCTGGCCATGCGCTCGGGATGGAAGACGTCGAAGTCCTCGAGCTTCTCGCCGGTGGACGCGAACAGGATCGGCTGCCCGGTCAGCTCGCGCACGCTCAGCGCCGCACCACCGCGGGCGTCACCGTCGAGCTTGGTGAGCACGACGCCGGTGAAGCCGACACCGGCGCGGAACGCCTCGGCGGTGCTCACCGCGTCCTGGCCGATCATCGCGTCGAGCACGAACAGGGTCTCGTCCGGCTGCACGGCATCGCGGATGTTCGCGGCCTGCGCCATCAGCTCCTCGTCGATGCCGAGGCGGCCGGCGGTGTCGACGATGACCACGTCGTACTGCTTGTTGCGGGCTTCCTCGATGCCGGACTTCGCGACGGCGACCGGGTCGGCGGCCGACACACCGAGCTCGTTCTCGCCGCCACCGATCGAGGTCCCCGGGTGCGGCGCGAACACGGTCACGCCGGCGCGCTCACCGACGATCTGGAGCTGGCTGACGGCACCGGGGCGCTGCAGGTCGCACGCGACCAGCAGCGGGGTGTGTCCCTGCCCCTTGAGCCAGGCCGCGAGCTTGCCGGCGAGCGTGGTCTTACCGGCACCCTGCAGACCGGCGAGCATGATCACCGTCGGCGGGTTCTTCGCGAGCCGCAGGCGGCGGGTCTCGCCGCCGAGGATCCCGACGAGTTCCTCGTTGACGATCTTGACGACCTGCTGGGCCGGGTTCAGCGCGCCGTGCACCTCGGCACCCTTGGCGCGCTGCTTGATCTTCGCGATGAACGCGCGCACCACCGGCAGCGCGACGTCGGCCTCGAGCAGGGCGAGACGGATCTCGCGGCACGTGGCGTCGATGTCGGCATCGGAGAGGCGCCCCTTGCCGCGCAGGTCCTTCAGGACCCCGGTCAACCTGTCGGAAAGGGATTCGAACACCGAATGCGCTCCTGGGTTCTGGCGAAAGACGGACAGTGCTGCGATCCAGGGTAGCCGCTCGCCGCGATCGTGACGTCACGGCGGGCGGCTACCCGCTCAGGCGGTCGCCTCGGGTTTCTTCGGTTCGACGCCCGGCACCACCGCGAGCACGGCCTGCTCGAGCTGCTCCCGGGTGGCCCGGGTGTCGGTTCCGGTGAGGTCGATGCAGAACGCGTCGACGACCGCGGTGCCGAGGGTCGTGACCCGCGCCCACCGCACGTCGGCCCCGACCGACTCGAACGCTTCGGCGAGCCGGCAGAGCAGCCCGAGACGGTCCTCGGCGCGCAGCTCGAGGATGACCTGCCCGGGATCGGGAGCGTCGAACCAGATCACGCGGGGCGGTGCCTGCGCGTACACGACCGGCACGGCCCGTTCGGGCTGTTCCGGCAGTTGCGCTTCCCGCGCGGCCTGTTCCTTCGCGTCCAGCGCCGCCGGCAGATCCAGGTCGCCGCCGCGTGCGCGGATCAGCTCCTGCCGCAGCAACCCGGCCTCGGGCGGTGTCCCGAACCGGGGTGCCACCACGAAGCTGTTCACGGCGCTGCCGGCGTGGCTGCCGAGCGAAGCGGACAGCACCCGCAGGCCGTGCAGCGCCAGCACGCCGGCCGCGTCGGCGAGCAGTCCCGGTTCGTCCGGCGCCACCACCGACACCGTGTACGAGTGCGGGCCCTCGCCCTGCTGCAGCGCCACGTGCACACCGCCGTCGGCGGCGAGCTGCGCGAGTTCCGGGTCGATCGGATCGGGAGTGGGCAGCTCCTCCCCCGCCATCACCATGCGGCAGCGCCGGACCAGTTCCCGGATCAGCGAGGCCTTCCAGTCACCCCACACCCCCGGACCGGTGGCCAGCGAATCGGCCTCGGCGAGGGCGTGCAGCAGTTCCAGCAGCACCGGGTCGCCGTCGAGGGCGTCGACGACGGACTGCACGGTCGCCGGATCGTCGAGGTCGCGGCGCGTCGCGGTGTGCGGCAGCAACAGGTGGTGCCGCACCATCGCGGTGAGCATCGCGAGATCCGACGGCCACAGTCCCATCCGGCGCCCGATCTGCGTCGCCAGCTCGGCTCCGACGACGCTGTGGTCGCCGCCGCGGCCCTTGCCGATGTCGTGCAGCAGGGCACCGAGCACCAGCAGGTCGGGTCGCGCGACCCGGGTCGTGAGCCCGCCCGCGTACACCGCCGTTTCCACCAGATGCCGGTCCACGGTCCAGGTGTGCACCGCGTCGCGCGGGGGCAGATCTCGCACCGCACCCCATTCCGGCAGGAGCCGGCCCCACAGTCCGGTGCGGTCGAGGGACTCGATGACGTCGACGGCACGCCGGCCGGAACCGAGCAGAACCAGCAGGTCGTTGAACGCCGACCGCGGCCACGGTTCACGCAGCTCGGGAGCGTTGTCGGCGAGCCGGTTCAGGGTCGAGGCGGAGATCGGCAGCCCGGCCTGCGCGGCCGCGGCCGCGACCCGCGTGATCAGACCCGGATCCTTCCGCGGATGCGCGTCGCGGGCGAGCGCGACCTCCCCCGCGTGTTCGACGACACCCTCGTCGAGGGGGCGCCGCACCGGGAGCCGGCGCAGCCTCGACAGTCCGCGCCGCGGCAGCGCGTTGCCCGCGGTGCGGATCCCGACCTCGACGGAGTAGCTGACGGTGCGCGCGGACTCGGTGAGCATCCGGGCCAGATCGAAGCGGTCGCCGATGCGCAGCGCGGCACCGATCTCGTCGGCGTCCTGGGCGCGGAGCTGGTCGCGGGCGCGTCCCGCGACGCGATGCAACTCGGTGCGCACGTCGAGCAACCGGCGGTGCGCGGCGGCGAGTCCGCCGCCGGGCACGTCCGGTCCCAACCCCGGCATGCCGTCGGTGAGCTGCGCGACGGACAGGGCATTGAGCAACTGCACGTCCCGCAACCCTCCTCGGCCGCTCTTGAGGTCCGGTTCGGCGCGGTGCGCGATCTGCCCGCTGCGCTGCCAGCGTGTCTCGGTGAGTTCGATGAGTTCGTCGAAACGCGCTCGGATCCCGGTCCGCCACTGCCTGCGCACCCCGCCGATCAGCAGGTTGCTCAGCTCGATGTCCCCGGCGATGTGCCGGGCCTCGAGCATGCCCAGGGCGGCGGTCACGTCGGACGCCGCGACCTGCAACGCCTGCGGGACGGTGCGGACACTGTGGTCGAGTTTGATGTGGGCGTCCCACAACGGGTACCAGAGCCGGTCGGCGATGTCGGACACCACCGCCGGTTCCATGTCGTCGTGCAACAGGATGAGGTCGAGGTCGGAGTACGGCAGCATTTCGCGGCGGCCCAGCCCGCCGACGGCGACGATCGCGAAACCGCAGTCGGGGACGATCCCGACCTCGGAGCCTTTCGTCGTGAGCCAGAATTCGTGCAGGTCCACCAGCGCGTGCCGCAGCGCAGCCGAATCGAGGCGGCGGTTGCGGACACCACCGGCGAACAGTTGGTCGCGGGCGATGGCCAGGTCGGCGGCGGCACCGCCCGTGGTGGCGAGGGACGCGTCCGGCCCGGAGGACACGGGCGGCCCCGATCCCGCTGCACGAGCAGCGGGATCGGGGCCGCGCGTTCCGGACCCCTTGGGGTCAGAGTGCATCCGTGCCTCGTTCTCCGGTGCGAACTCGGATCACCGACTCGACGGGGGTGACCCAGACCTTTCCGTCTCCGATCTTCCCGGTCCGCGAGGCCTCGACGATCGTCTCGACCACCTTGTCCACGGCGGCGTCGTCGACGACGACCTCGACGCGCACCTTGGGCACGAAGTCGACCGAGTACTCGGCTCCGCGGTAGACCTCCGTGTGGCCCTTCTGGCGTCCGTACCCCTGGACCTCGCTGACGGTCATGCCAAGCACGCCCGCCTGCTCGAGACCCGCCTTCACGTCTTCGAGGGTGAACGGTTTGACAATTGCCGTGATCAGCTTCATTTCCTCTTCCTTCCCAAGTCTCTGCCGTGCCGCTACTTCGTCTTCTTATCTCACCGGAGCGCCGAGACGAAGTCGTATGCGGATTCCGCGTGCTCCGCCTCGTCGATACCGCGCGCCTCTTCCTCGGGCGACACACGCCAGCCGAGCGGCTTGAGCGCGAATGCGATCACGGCGGTGACGATGGCGGTGAACACCACGGCGACCAGGGCGATCACGATCTGCACGACCAGCTGCTTGTAGTCGCCGCCGTAGAACAGGCCGGTCTCGGTGGCGAGGAAGCCGATACCGATGGTGCCCCAAAGGCCGGAGACCAGGTGCACGCCGACGACGTCGAGCGAGTCGTCGTAGCCGAACTTGAACTTCAGGCCGACCGCGAGGGCGGACAGCACACCGGCGACGACACCGAGGGCGATGGAGCCGACCGGGCTCAGCGCGCCGGCCGCGGGCGTGATGGCGACGAGACCGGCGACAGCACCGGAGGCGGCACCGAGGCTGGTGGCCTTACCGTCCCGGATGCGCTCGGTCAGGAGCCAGCCGAGGATCGCGGAAGCGGTCGCGGTGGTGGTGTTGACCCAGGCCAGGCCGGCGACACCGTCGGCGGCGAACGCGGAACCGGCGTTGAAGCCGAACCATCCGAACCACAGGAGTGCGGCACCGAGCATCACGAACGGCAGGTTGTGCGGACGCATCGCGACCGTGCCGAAGCCGGCGCGCTTGCCGATGACCAGGGCGAGAACCAGAGCGGCCATACCGGCGTTGATGTGCACGACGGTGCCACCGGCGAAGTCGATCGGGGCGACCGCGGCGGTCAGGCCACCTTCACCGTCGTCGACGGTGCCGAACAGCTTCGCGGCGATGCCGTCCTCGGAAGCGGACAGGAGGCCGCCACCCCACACCATGTGGGCGAGCGGGAAGTACGCGAAGGTCACCCACAGGCCGGAGAACGCGAGCCACGTTCCGAACTTCACGCGCTCGGCGAGAGCGCCGGAGATGAGCGCGGTGGTGATGATTGCGAAGGTGACCTGGAAACCGATGTCGATGATCTGCGGGTAGTCGCCGAGGCCGGGGAGGAATCCACCCTCCTCGTCGTAGATCGCGCCCTGGAGACCGAAGAATTCGAACGGGTTGGCGAAGATGCCGCCGACACTCTCGGTGCCGTAGGACATCGACCAGCCCCACAGAACGTAGATCACGCCGATCACAGCCATGGCGCCGAACGACATCATCATCATGTTCAGCACCGACTTGGCGCGCGACATGCCGCCGTAGAAGAACGCCAAGCCCGGTGTCATCAGCAGCACCAGCGAGGCCGCCATCAGCATCCATGCTGCGTCGCCGGTGTTCACCACTTCCTCCACTTGCAACCTCCCTAGATACCGCGCCGGTCAGCGCGTGGTTGAGGAAAGCTTGCTGCCGAGATGTTTCCGTGGAAGCGCCGTGTTGTTTCCACGAAGTGAACGGGATCCCGCTTCGTGTTTCTTCTCTGTTTCCCGGTTTGCGTTCTTCGTCCGAAGCGTCCGAAAAATGGGAAAAGCCGCGCGCGACACGGGTTCCGCGCAACCCCTGCCGGGGATGCGGATCGTGTCGTCGCGCGGCTTCCCCTTCACCGTCGACTGCGACGAGCGGGCGCCCGCTCAGCCGAGCAGAGCGTCCACGAAGGCGCCCGGCTCGAACGGCGCCAGGTCGTCGGCACCCTCCCCGAGACCCACGAGTTTCACCGGCACACCCAGTTCGTGCTGGACCTGGAAGACGATGCCACCCTTGGCGGTCCCGTCGAGTTTCGTCAGGACGACACCGGTGATGTCGACGACCTCCGCGAACACGCGGGCCTGCGTGAGCCCGTTCTGGCCGATCGTCGCGTCGAGCACGAGCAGGACCTCGTCGACCGCGGCCTTCTTCTCGACGACCCGCTTCACCTTGCCGAGTTCGTCCATCAGACCGGTCTTGGTGTGGAGCCGGCCGGCAGTGTCGATGAGCACGGCGTCGACCCCGTTCTCGATGCCGCGGGAGACGGAATCGAACGCGACGGCCGCGGGGTCACCGGCCTCCTTGCCGCGCACCACCTCGGCGCCGACGCGCTCTGCCCAGGTCTGCAGCTGATCGGCGGCGGCGGCACGGAACGTGTCGGCGGCACCGAGGAGCACGCGGCGCCCGTCGGCGACGAGCACGCGCGCCAGCTTGCCGGTCGTGGTGGTCTTGCCGGTGCCGTTGACACCGACGACCAGCAGGATGGACGGGTGATCGTCGTGTGGCAACGCCCGGATGGACCGATCCAGCTCGGGGTGCAGTTCGTCGACGAGCACGTCACGCAGGACCGCGCGCGCGTCGGCCTCGGTGCGCACGTTGCGCGCGGCCATCTCGTGCCGCAGCCGCTCGACGATCTTGGTGGTGGTCGCGGCGCCGAGGTCGGCGATGAGGAGGGTGTCCTCGATCTCCTCCCACGAGTCCTCGTCGAGGTCGCCGCCGCCGAGCAGGCCGAGCAGGCTCTTGCCCATCGCCGACTGGGACCGGGCCAGTCGGCCGCGCAGCCGGTCGAGGCGACCGGCGGTCGGAGCGATCTCCTCGATCGCGGGTGCGGGGGCGGTCTCCGGCGCGGCGGTCTCCGGCGCGGTCACGACCTCGGGCTCGATCACCTCGGGCTCGGGCGTGACCACTTCCGGTTCCGGCGCGGCCACCTCGGTTTCCGGCACGGTCTCCGCCGGAGCAGTCTCGGTCGGCGCTGTCTCGACCGGGGCAGTCTCGGCCGGGGCGGTCTCCGCGACCGGTGCTTCCTCGACCGGCGCCTCGGTCACGGGCTCGGCGGGTGCTTCCTCGGGAGCGGGCGCTACCTCGGTGGGTGCTTCCTCCGCGACCTCTTCCGGCGCAGGCGCAGGCGTGGGCGCCGGGACCGGCTTGGGAGCGGGCGGCGCCTCGGTGACCTCCTGCGGCAGCTTGACCGTCGGAGGTTCCGGCCGCGGTGCGGGCGCCGGCCGTTCGACGGGTTTCGGCGCCGTCGCGGTCGAACCCTGGCTGAAGGAGAACCCGCTCTGGGCCTTGTACCCACCGGATCGATCCTTGGGTTCGGCCTCGATCTCCTTGGTCGGCGTCGAGGTCAGCGACACCTGCCGCCGGCGGTACAGCGTCAGACCGACGACGAGTGCGACGAGGACGACCGCCAAGACGGCCGCGATGATTATCCAGGCTGCGGTACTCACGCACCCATACTGTCAGGCCCGACCGCGGGATTCAGGCGCGGGGAACGAGATCACCGCCCGTGGCGTGCTCCTCGGCGACGTCCGTGTCGGTGCCGTTCACGTCCTGACCACCCACATCCTGACCACCGACATCCCGACCTCGCAGCCGCTGTGAGATCACCCGGGTGATGCCGTCACCGCGCATGCTCACGCCGTACAGCGCGTCGGCGATCTCCATGGTGGGCTTCTGGTGCGTGATCACGATCAGCTGCGACTTCTCCCGCAACTGTTCGAACAGGCCGATCAGACGACGCAGGTTCGTGTCGTCGAGGGCGGCCTCCACCTCGTCCATGACGTAGAACGGGGACGGCCGGGCGCGGAAGATCGCCACGAGCATCGCGACCGCCGTCAGGGACTTCTCGCCACCGGACAGCAGCGACAGGCGCTTGACCTTCTTGCCCGGTGGCCGCGCCTCGACCTCGATACCGGTGGTGAGCATGTCCGACGGGTCGGTGAGCACCAGCCGGCCCTCACCGCCGGGGAACAGCTTCGCGAAGACCTGCTCGAATTCGCGTTCCACGTCGGCGTACGCCTCGGTGAACACCTGCAGGATGCGCGCGTCGACCTCCGCGACCACCGACAGCAGGTCCTTGCGGGCGTTCTTGACGTCCTCGAGCTGGGTGGCCAGGAAGTTGTAGCGCTCCTCCAGCGCCGCGAACTCCTCGAGAGCGAGCGGATTGACCTTGCCGAGCGTCGCCAGGTCCTTCTCGGCCCGCTTGGCGCGGCGCTCCTGGGTGGCCCGGTCGTACGGGACCGGCTGCGGTGCGACCACCTGTTCGCCGCGCTCGCGGGCCTGCTCGTACTCGGCGATCTCCAGCGGGCTCGGCGGCATCGGGACGTCGGGACCGTACTCGGCGATGAGGTCGTCGAGGCCGATGCCGTGCTGCTCGAGGATGGTCTGTTCGAGTTGTTCGATCCGCAGCGCCGCCTGCGCGCGGGCCACCTCGTCGCGGTGCACGGCGTCGGTGAGCTGGTCGCGCTGTGCCGTCAGGTCGCGGACCAGTTCCTTGACGCGGTCGAGTTGCTCGGTGCGTTCGGCGCGCTGGCGGGTGAGGGTGTCGCGGTGCTCGAGCGCGGCGGCGACCACCTCGTCCAGGTGCGCCGCGACCCGGGCACCGGATTCCGCGACCGCGGCGGCGACGGCCGCGGCCTGCTTGCGGGCGCGCATCGCGCGTTCGGCGCGGGCACGGGCCTCACGTTCGGCCTGCGCGGCGCGACGCAGCGAGTCGGCCTTGCCGCGCAGGGCCTCGGCGCGTTCCTCCGCGGTGCGCGCCGCAAGCCGGGCTTCGACCTCGACAGCTCGGACCTCGGCGAGCGCGGCGGCCGCGACCTCTCGTTCCGCCGCGGTCGAATCGGTGCCGGTGTCGTCGCCGGTACCGGATTGTTCGCTCTCGGCCCGGCGCAGGCGTTCCTCGAGTTCGACGAACTTCTCGCGTGCCGCGTCGCGTTCCGCTTCCGCCTTGGCGCGCTGCGCGGCGAGCCGGTCGGATTCGGCGTGAGCGTTGCGCGCGGCCTGTCCGAGCCGACCGAGCTGCTCGTACACCGCGGACATCTCGGCGTCCGACTCGTTGAGCGCGGCGAGGGTCTGTTCGGCGATCTCGGCACGCGAGGCCTGCTCGGCGAGTGCCCCGGCCAGCGCGGCGGCGAGGTCCTCGGAGCGGCGGACGGCCTGCTCGAGTGCGCGTTCGGAGGTTTCGATCGCGGCCTGGATCTCGAGGGTGCTGGGCGCGCGGTCGGAGCCGCCGAGCACCCAGCCGGCACCGGCGAGGGCACCGGCGCGGGTGACGGCACGCAGCTCCGGACGCCGGGCGCACAGGTCGGTGGCGGCGGCGAGATCGTCGACGACGACGGTGCGTGCGAGCAGTGCGTCGACGCCGCCGCGCAGGTCGGCGGGGCAGGAGACGATGTCGCGTGCCCACCGCGCACCGGCCGGCAGATCGCCGCCGTCCTCGGGTGCGGCACCCCCGGCGGCGACGAGTGCGACACGACCCTGATCGGCGGCATCGAGAGCGGCGACCGCGGCGAGGGCGGACTGGATCGACTCGGCGGCGACCGCGTCGGCAGCCGGACCCAGCGCCGCGGCGACCGCGGTCTCGTAGCCGGGTTCCACCTGCAGCCGCTCCGCCAGCGGCCCGAGCAGACCCGCGTCGGGTCGGTGTTCGAGGAGCCAGGCGGCGCCGTCCTTGCGTTCGAGGCCCATGGAGAGCGCTTCGATGCGCGCGCCGAGGGACGCGACCTCCTTACCGGCGGCACGCTCGGCGTCCTGCAGTTCCTTGACGCGTTCGTCGGCGATGCGCAGCGCTTCGAGTGCGCGCTCGTGCTGGGCGTCGGCGTCGATTTCCTCGGCGTCGAGATCGTCGATGCGGGCCTGCGCGGTCTCGAACTCGGCCTGCGCCGCGACACCGCGCAGCCGGGCCTCCTCGATGGCGACGGTCAGCCGCGCGACTTCGGCGGCGATCGATTCGGCGCGGGTGCGCATCGTGTCGACCTGGCCGGACAGCCGGGCGAGGCCTTCGCGGCGGTCGGCGACGGCACGCACCGCGGCCAGATGCGCCCGTTCCGCGGTGGCGGCCGCCTCCTCCTGCACGGCGAGCTGTTCCCGGGCGGCCTCGAGGGTGCCGTGGGCGATCTCGACGGCCTCGAGGAGTTCGGCCTCCTCTTCCGCGATGCGGTCGGCGCGGGCCTCCATCTCGTCGGGATCCTGCCCGGATCGGGCGACCGGGGCCTCGTCGAGGTGGCGGGCCCGTTCCTGGGCGATGCGCACGGTCGCCCCGAGCCGTTCGGCGAGCGCGGACAGCCGGAACCAGGTCTGGGAGGCCGCTTCGGCGCCCGGCGTCAGGCGCGCCACGGCCTGCTCGTGCCGGGCGAGTTCGGCGTTCGCCTCGTCCAGCGCGGCCAGGACGTGGTCGAGGCGTTCACGGACGATGCGTTCCTGCTCGTCCTGTCCGGCGAATTCGGCACGCCGGGTGACCAGATCGTCGGCGGCCAGCCGGAGCCGCGCGTCGCGCAGGTCCGCCTGGATCGTCTGGGCGCGCCGCGCGACCTCGGCCTGACGTCCGAGCGGTTTCAGCTGGCGGCGCAGCTCCGCGGTCAGGTCGGTCAGGCGCGCGAGGTTCGCCTGCATCGCGTCGAGCTTGCGGACCGCCTTCTCCTTGCGGCGGCGATGCTTGAGGACCCCGGCGGCCTCCTCGACGAAGGCACGCCGGTCCTCGGGACGCGACTCGAGGATCGCGGAGAGCCGACCCTGCCCGACGATGACGTGCATCTCGCGGCCGATGCCCGAGTCGGAGAGCAGTTCCTGCACGTCCATGAGGCGGCACGAGGTGCCGTTGATCTCGTACTCGCCGGCACCGTCGCGGAACATGCGGCGGGTGACGGACACCTCGGAGTATTCGATGGGCAGCGCGCCGTCGCTGTTGTCGATGGTCAAGGTGACCTCGGCGCGGCCCAGCGGCGGGCGGCCGGCGGTGCCGGCGAAGATGACGTCCTGCATCTTGCCGCCGCGCAGCGCCTTGGCGCCCTGCTCCCCCATCACCCAGGTCAGGGCGTCGACCACGTTCGACTTTCCGGAGCCGTTGGGTCCGACGACGCAGGTGATGCCGGGTTCGAAACGCAGAGTCGTCGCGGACGCGAAGGACTTGAAGCCCTTGAGCGTCAGACTCTTCAAATACATGAGGAAAAACCCTACCTGCGTGCTACCGCTCGACGAATCCGGTCAGATCTCCGCGTGCCGGTTCCCACGATTCGACGACGAGCCGCACCTCGCCGGGGGTCTGCTCGGAACGCAGCCACGCGAGGAGGTGTTCGAGTGCGGGACGCGGTCCTTCCGCGATGACGAGTACCCGGCCGTCCGGGTGGTTGGTGGCGTGCCCGACGAGACCGAGTTCGAGGGCCCGGGCCCGGGTGAACCACCGGAAGCCCACACCCTGCACGCGTCCGTGCACCCACGCGGTCAGACGTTCGGCCGAGCCGGATGCAGGGGTGGTCACGGTTGCCTCCTCTTCCTCTATCCGGCCGCGGGGCGTGCGGCGCGGACGGTGCCGTCGAAACCGGTGGTGTAGATGGTGTTCGGATCCCAGCCCGGTCCTGCGCCGAACGCGACCGACGAGACGAGCGGGATGCCCTCCGCGACGCGGCAGGTCTCCCCGGTCTCCGGGTCGACGCGCAGGATCGCGCCGGCCAGGTTCAGGGCGATGTACAGCGCGCCGTCCGGTCCGAGCGTCAGGTCGTCCGGTGCCTGCAGCAGGCCGGGTCCGGGCAGGTCGATGCTGCGCACCGGCCCGGTGAGGTCGCCGGCGTCGAGGACGTGCAGCCGGTTGACGCCTTCGAACGTGGTGACGGTGTAGACGGTCTCGCCGTCGACCTCGATGCCGTTGACAGAGCCGAGGTCGGTCCGCAGCACGGCGCCCTCGCCACCTCCGGCCGGAACGTGGGACAGGCCCACCGCGCCCAGGTCGCGCGACGTGAGGAACGAACCGTCGTGGAGCACACCGAGACCGTTCGGCATGACCAGTCCGGTCGCGACGGTGCGGCGTTCGCCGGTGTCCAGGTCGACGGCGTCGATGGTGCCGTCGGGCGTGTCGGCGAGCCCGGCCGCGGTGGTGTTGCCGACGTTCAGGTAGGCGGTGGCGCCGTCGACGACGATGCCGCCCGGCCCGGTGACGTCGTCCAGGACCGTGTCGACCGTGCCGTCGGGTGCGACCCGCCGCAGCGCGCCGTCGCCGGCGAGGGTGCCGTCGGAGACGAGCAGCCCACCGCGCCCGTCGAATGCCAGATTCTCGAGCACCCCGAGGCCGGACGTCACCGTGGTGACGGTGCGCGGTGCGCAGGCTGCCGGTTCGGCGGTCGCCGACGGCACCGCGACCGTTCCCAGGAGGACGGTCACGGCCGCAGCCCCGACCGCGATCCGTATCTCGTTGTTCCCCATCTGCTCCCCCCTCCGAGCTACTGCCTGCGACCGATCACGAGTCCGCGGTGATCGTCAGGCTCACCTTCGTGCCGGACTTGAGGGTACGGCCGACGGTGCACACCTTGTCGACGGACCGCTCGACCAGCGTGAGCAGGCGCTGCTGCGCGTCGGCGTCGAGTTCGGACAGGTCGAGGATCATCTCCTCCTCGAGGTGCGGGTACACCTCGTTCTCCCGGTCCGCGGGGCCGGAGACCTTGATGGTGGCCTCGTAGTCGTCGCCGAGCCGGCGCGACAGCGGGAAGTCGGAGCTCATGCCGGAGCAGGCGGCAAGCGCGATCTTCAACAGCTCACCGGGGGTGAACACACCCTCGACGGTCTCGGAGCCGATGAGCACTTCGGCGCCGCGCGAGCTGCGTCCCGTGTAGCGGCGGGTGCCGGTGCGCTCGACCCACAGTTCGGTGGGCGGGGTGTCGGGAGTCTGGTCAGCCATGGCTCGAATCCTGCCACGGCGCACCGACGGCACCGTCACCGAGGACCGTCGGAGTCCGATCGAGGACACCGGAACGGGTCGAGGCGGGATCCGGCGGCGACGATTTCCGTGGCCACGGGCACCAGCGGGATGTTGCGTTTCTGCGACAGGCACCGAGCAGCGGATTCGGCGTGCGCCGGGAAGGGAACCCCGTGGCCGGACGTCCTACGGCGCTGTGCCGTCATCGCGTCCGTCGCCCGGGTCGCGAACCGAGGAGCGAGAATGAGGTACCTGTCCGACGGTGAACATCGGCGCCGGTTCATGGCCGCGGTGCGCGCCACCGGACTGTCCCTCGAAGAACTCTGGCTGCGCTACTTCGGCCTCGGCGGCGACGCCGGCAAGATCGAGATCGACGCGTATCTGAGCGGTCTGGCACCGTTGTCGTCGCTGCAGCACGATCTGCTGGCGCACGCGATCAACGAGCGGCTCGACGAGATCGCGCCGCCGCGCGCCCCCTATGCCGAGGAACTCGTCCGGCCGACGGAGCCCACGCCGTCGGAAGCCGGGGACGACGTCGACACCGGTGACGGACAGGATTCGGAACCCGGGTCCGGTTCTTCCGACGCTTCCGATGAGTGACGCAGCGCAGCCGCGGTACGTCAGATTCGACGAACCCGCGGGCGGGGCTGGCACTTGGGGCAACTGTAGGACGAGCGGTTCATGAACTTCTCGCGGCGGATCGCGGAGCCGCACCGCGAGCACGGCCGGTTCTCCTGGCCGTACACGTCCAGGGAACGGTCGAAATAGCCGGATTCACCGTTGACGTTGACGTAGAGCGCGTCGAACGACGTACCGCCCTGCGCGAGTGCCTCCCCCATCACCTCATGCGCCGCCGCCAGCACCGCCTTCAGCTTGGGCCGCGACAACGTGTCGGTGATCCGGTTTCCGTGAAGCTTTGCCCGCCACAAGGATTCGTCCGCGTAGATGTTGCCGACACCGGAGACGACGGTCTGGTCGAGCAGCGCGCGCTTGATCTCGGTGTGCTTGTCCCGCAGGACCTTCACGACCGCGTCGGCGTCGAATCGGGGATCCATGGGGTCGCGGGCGATGTGCGCCACCGGCACCGGCAGCAGGTCGCCGTCGACCTCCACGAGCGGGGCGAGCGCCCAGCCGCCGAAGGTCCGCTGGTCCACGAACCGCAGATCCGCGCCGTTGTCCAGCACGGCGCGGATGCGCAGGTGCTTCTCGTCGGCGACGGACGGCGGCTGCACGAGCATCTGACCGCTCATGCCCAGATGCACGACGAGCGCCATGTCGGCGGGCTCGAGCACCAGCCAGAGATACTTGCCGCGTCGCTGCACGTCGACGAGCGTCTGCCCGGTCAGCTGGAGCGCGAGATCGCGCGGACCGGGTTCGTGCCGCCGCACCGCACGCGGATGCAGCACCTGCACGGATTCGATCGCCGCACCGAGCACATGCTCGTGCAGACCACGGCGGACCACCTCGACCTCGGGGAGTTCGGGCACCGCGGATCAGTTCTGTTCGGTATCGGTCTCGTCGTTCCCGCCGACCGCGTCGCCGGCATCGGAGGTCGCGCCGTCGGTCAGCGCCTGCCACGCCGCGGCCGCCGCCTTCTGCTCGGCTTCCTTCTTGGTGCGGCCGACGCCGACGCCGTGCGGAGAACCGGCGACGAGCACCGTCGCCGTGAATTCCTTGTCGTGGTCCGGGCCCGTCGCGGAGATCTCGTAGACGGGGACACCCACACCGCGTTCGGCGGTGAGTTCCTGCAGGCTGGTCTTCCAGTCCAGTCCGGCTCCGAGCCGCGGACCGCGCTCGAGGAGATCGGCGAACAACCGGAGCACGACGCTGCGCGCGACGTCGATGCCGTGTTCGAGATGGACTGCGCCGAGCAGCGATTCCATGCCGTCGGCGAGAATGCTGGCCTTGTCGCGGCCGCCGGTCAGTTCCTCACCCTTGCCCAGCAACAGGTGCACACCGAGGCCACCCTCGCCGAGACCACGGGCGACCTCCGCGAGCGCGTGCATGTTCACCACGCTCGCACGGATCTTGGCGAGTTCGCCCTCGGACCGGTCCGGGTGCGTGAGGTAGAGCTTTTCCGTGACGGTGAGGCCGAGAACCGCGTCGCCGAGGAACTCGAGGCGCTCGTTGGTCGGCAGTCCCCCGTTCTCGTAGGCGTACGACCGGTGCGTGAGCGCCAGCCGCAGCAGTTCGGGGTCCAGTGTCACGCCGAGGGCGGCGAGGAGAGATGCGTGATCCTCCTCGCCGCCCACGGACGGTGTATTCATCGACTTGTTCGCCACGATGCCTACCGAATCAGACGGCAGCGGTCACCTGACGGCCGTTGTACGTGCCGCACGACGGGCACGCCACGTGAGGCAGCTTCTTCTCGCCACAGCCGCGGTTCGGGCAGGTGACGAGGGTCGGCGCAGTGGTGTTCCACTGGCTGCGCCGCGACCGGGTGTTGGAACGCGACATTCTGCGCTTGGGGACGGCCACGTCTACTTCTCCTCGTTGTTCTTGCTGTCAGGTGCACTGCTGGGTTCTTCGGATCCTGCGCCGATGGCAGCTGCCAACCCAGCCCAGCGAGGATCGATTATTTCATGCCCGTGCCCGGATTCCGCAATCGCCAGGCGAATGCCGCATTCCGGGCACAGTCCCGCGCAGTCGTCGCTACACAACGGCCGCAGCGGAAGCTCCAGTCCGACGGCGTCGACGATGACCGGCTCCAGGTCGATCTCGTCGTCCACCATCCGGTAGACCTCGTCCTCCTCGGTGGTCTGTTCCGTGACGCTGTTCGGGTAGGCGAACAACTCCGTGAGATACAGGTCCACCGAGCCGGTGAACGGCTCGAGGCACCGCGAGCACTCGCCGACGGTCTCGGCGCGGACGGTGCCCGTCACGAGCACGCCCTCCGACACCGCCTCGAGCCGCAGATCGAGTTCCACATCCGTGCCCTCTTCGATCGCGACGAGGTCGAGACCGATACGCGAGGGCGACGGGACGACCCGGCTCACCGTTCGCATCGAGCCCGGGCGACGGCCGAGAGAGATCACGTCCAGCACAAGACCCTCGTCCCGGGCGGGACGAGACGCACTGTGATGACGGGAAGACACGGCAACTCGCTTTCGGATCGACGGCACGAAGCCGTCAGTTGTACTGGGCAACCCCTCAATGGTACGCGACGCGGCGCGCCACAGGGAAATCCGCCCGGTGCGCGAGTTCAGCGGCGGCGTTCGGCGCGCCAGTCCGCCTCCGCGTAGTCCGGGGCCCCGGCGGTGCGCAACTGCTGCCGGCCCCGCCCGACCGAGCGAAGCGTCGTGTTGAGGATCTCCTCGAAATCGGCGAGTTTGCCGTCGACGTACTCGTCGCATTCGGTGCGCAACCGGTCCGACTCCGCGTGGGCGCTGTCGATCACCCGCGCCGACTCGGCGTGCGCCGCCTGCACGACCTCGGTCTGGGACACCAGCCGTGCCTGCTCGGCTTCACCGTCCGCGACGGCCCGCTCGTAGGACGCCTTCCCGGACTCGATCATGCGGTCCGCCTCGGCCCGGGCCCGGCCGGTGAGGGCCTCGTACTGCCGCTTGGCCTCGGCGACGGTGTCGTCGGCTTCGGCGCGCGCGTCCTGGACCAGTTCGTCGGCGTGTGCCCGCGCCTCCTGCACCATCCGGTCGGCCTGGGCCTTCGCGTCGGCGAGCATGCGGTCGGCGTCCGCCCGGGCCCGCTCGAGCAGTTCCCGCGCCTCTTCGTCGGCGTCGCCGACGGTCTTGTCCGCCAGGGCCCGCGCGTCGCCGACCAGACGGTCACGGTGGTCGAGGACGTCCTGCGCGTCGTCCAGCTCGCTGGGCAGCGCGTCCCGTACGTCGTCGAGGAGTTCGAGAACGTCCCCTCGCGGGACCACGCAACTCACGGTCATCGGCACACCACGTGCTTCCTCGACGATCGCGACAAGTTCGTCGAGTGCCTCGAAAACCCGATACACGCCCAACCCCATTCCTCGTCCGGTCCGGCCGGTGCGGCCGCGGCCCGCTGCCAGTCTGCCGCAGGTGGCGCGGTGCGGCGCAACCCTCGGGGGCGTGTCGGCGAACCCGGTGCCCGTGTTGTCGAAACCGTTATCCGGCGGACGTGATCCGGACTACTTGCCCGCGGCCCGTTCGGCGATCCGCGCGAGCAGCCGCTTGTGCACCGTCGCGGGCAGCATGTCCGCGACGTCGCCGCCGTAGGTCGCGACCTCCTTGACGAGCGAGCTCGACAGGTAGCTGTACGCGGGATTGGTTGCGACGAACAGGGTGTCGACGCCGGTGAGCTTGTGGTTCATCTGCGCCATCTGCAGCTCGTAGTCGAAGTCGTTGGCGCCGCGCAGCCCCTTGACGATCGCGGTGATGCCGTTTGCCTTCGCGTAGTCGACGAGCAGACCCTGCCAGGCGTCGACGCGGACGTTGCCGAGATGCGAGGTGGCCTCGGCCAGCATCTCGAGGCGCTCGGGCACGGTGAACATGCCCTGTTTGTTCGGGTTGACCAACACGGTGACGACGACCTCGTCGAACTGCAGTGCGGTTCGGCTGATGACGTCGAGATGTCCGTTGGTGACAGGGTCGAAGGATCCAGGACAGACGGCGCTGCTCATGATTCAGAACCGTAGCAGGTGGCGACCTCGATCCGGGTCTCCCCGTACTTGCGGACGCGCCCCGCCTCGAGGGCTTCCGGCCACACCGTTTCCGGTGACCGCGAGGACCGTTCGAGCACGACCACCGAACCGTCCCCGACCCATCCGCCGTCGACGAGAGCGGTCAGCACCCGGGACACGGCGTCCTCGTCGATCGCGTACGGCGGATCCGCCAGCACGAGGTCGTAGACGCGGTCCGGGGTGCCGGCCAGCACGGTCGACACCGGTGCCGCGCGCAGCACGGCCCCGGGCAGCCCGACCTCGGCGATGTTCTGCCGGACCACGGCCGCGGCCTTGGCGTCGGACTCGACGAGCAGCACGTGCGCGGCGCCCCGCGACAGGGCCTCGAGACCGAGGGCACCGGATCCCGCGTAGAGGTCCAGTACCGCGGCCCCGTCCAGGTCCATCCGCGCATCGAGCGAACTGAACAGTGCCTCGCGGACACGTTCGGAGGTGGGCCGGGTACCGCGGGGCGGCACCTTCAGGCGCCGCCCCCCGGCCCGGCCCGCGACGATCCGTGTCACTCGGCGCTTTCCTCGGTGGACACCACCACCAGCAGATCGCCACCCTCGACCTGCTGGACACCACCGATCGCGAGGCGGGTGATCTGCCCACCGCGCGGCGCGGTGATCGCCGCTTCCATCTTCATGGCCTCGATCGTGGCGACGGTGTCACCCGCGGCGACCTTGTCGCCCTCACCGACGACGAGGGTGACGGTGCCGGCGAACGGCGCGGCCACGTGTCCGGGGTTGCTCCGGTCGGCCTTCTCCGCCGCCGGGACCTCGCTGGCGATGGACCGGTCGCGCACGGAGACCGGACGCAGCTGTCCGTTGAGGATGCACATCACGGTCCGGAAGCCGCGTTCGTCGGCGTCCGAGATCGCCTCGAGGCCGATGAGCAGTTCGACGCCCTTGTCGAGCTTGACGCGGTGCTCCTCACCCTGGCGAAGGCCGTAGAAGAACTGGTTCGCCGACAGTTCGGAGGTGTCGCCGTAGGCGTCGCGGTGCTCTTCGAACTCGCGGGTCGGGGCCGGGAACAGCAGCCGGTTGAGGGTGCTGCGACGCTCGAGCGAGCTGCCGCCGAGCGCCTTCTCGTCCTCCGGCGCGAGCTGCGCTTCGGCCTTCGGTTCGCCGCGGCCGGCCAGGGCCTTGCTGCGGAACGGCTCGGGCCAGCCCCCGGCGGGGGTGCCGAGTTCGCCGCGCAGGAATCCGACGACCGAATCCGGGATGTCGAAGCGACCCGGATCGGCGGCGAAGTCGTCGACGGACACACCGGCACCGACGAGGTGCAGCGCGAGGTCGCCGACGACCTTCGACGACGGGGTGACCTTGATCAGCCGGCCCAGAAGGCGGTCGGCGCCGGCGTAGGCGGCCTCGACGTCCTCGAAGCGGTCGCCGAGGCCCAGCGCGATGGCCTGCTGACGCAGGTTCGACAGCTGACCACCCGGGATCTCGTGCGTGTACACGCGGCCGGTCGGGGCGGGCAGCCCGGACTCGAACGGCGCGTACACCTTCCGCAGCGCCTCCCAGTACGGCTCGAGATCGCACACGGCCTGCAGGTCCAGGCCAGTGTCGTACTCGCTGTTCGCCGCGGCCGCGACGATCGCGGACAGCGCGGGCTGGCTGGTGGTCCCGGCCAGTGCCGCCGACGCGCCGTCGACGGCGTCCGCGCCCGCCTGCCACGCCGCCAGGTAGGTGGCGAGCTGACCGCCCGGGGTGTCGTGGGTGTGCACGTGCACCGGCAGGTCGAAGTTGCTGCGCAGCGCCGAGACGAGGGTCGCGGCGGCGGGGGCGCGAAGCAGCCCGGCCATGTCCTTGATCGCCAGCACGTGCGCGCCGGCCTCGACGATCTGCTCGGCCAGCTTCAGGTAGTAGTCGAGCGTGTAGAGCGTCTCGTTCGGGTTCGACAGGTCGCCGGTGTAGGACAGCGCGACCTCGGCGATCGTGGTGCCGGTCTCGCGGACCGCGTCGATCGCCGGTCGCATCTGGTCGACGTTGTTGAGGGCGTCGAAGATCCGGAAGATGTCGATGCCGGTGCTCGCCGCCTCCTGCACGAACGCCCGGGTCACCGCCTCCGGGTACGGCGTGTAGCCGACGGTGTTGCGACCGCGCAGCAGCATCTGCAGGTTGATGTTCGGGATCGCCTCACGCAGCGCCGCGAGCCGCTCCCACGGGTCCTCGTGCAGGAAGCGCAGCGCCACGTCGTAGGTGGCACCGCCCCACGCCTCGATGGACAACAGTTCCGGGGTCATCCGCGCGACGTGCCCGGCGACGGTGAGCAGGTCCTTGCTGCGCACCCGGGTGGCGAGCAGCGACTGGTGGGCGTCGCGGAAGGTGGTGTCGGTGACGCCGAGGGCCTTCTGCTCGCGCAGTGCACGCGCGAAGCCTTCGGGACCGAGTTCGAGCAGCCGCTGCCGCGACCCGGCCTGCGGCGCGGCCGTCAGGTCGATCGCGGGGAGCTTGTCGTGCGGGTAGACCGTGGTGGGGCGCTGGCCGTGCGGCTTGTTGACCGTCACGTCCGCGAGGTACCGCAGGATCTTGGTGCCGCGGTCCGCGGAGGAACGCAGCGTCAGCAGCTGCGGACGCTCCTCGATGAACGAGGTGGTGACGTTGCCGGCCCGGAAGTCCGGATCGTCGAGCACCGCTTGCAGGAACGGGATGTTCGTAGCGACGCCGCGGATGCGGAACTCGGCGACCGCGCGCCGGGCACGCGCGACGGCGGCCTCGAGGTTGCGCCCGCGGCAGGTGAGCTTGACCAGCATCGAGTCGAAGTGCGCCGAGACCTCGGCACCGACGGAGGTGCCGCCGTCCAGGCGGATACCGGCGCCGCCGGGCGTGCGGTAGCCGGTGATGCGGCCGGTGTCGGGCCGGAAGCCGTTGGCCGGGTCCTCGGTGGTGATGCGGCACTGCAGCGCCGCTCCGCGGATCGTGACGGTGTCCTGCGACAGACCCAGATCAGACAGGGATTCACCGGATGCGATGCGCATCTGCGCCTGCACGAGGTCGACGTCGGTGATCTCCTCGGTCACCGTGTGCTCGACCTGGATGCGCGGGTTCATCTCGATGAACACGTGGCGGCCCTGCTTGTCGAGCAGGAACTCGACGGTGCCGGCGCACTCGTAGCCGATCTCCTTCGCGAACGCCACCGCGTCCGCGCAGATCTTCTGCCGCAGCTCCTCCGGCAGGTTCGGGGCCGGCGCCAGCTCGACGACCTTCTGGTGCCGGCGCTGCACCGAGCAGTCCCGCTCGAACAGGTGCATCACGTTGCCGTGCTTGTCGGCGAGGATCTGGACCTCGATGTGGCGCGGGTCGACGACGGCCTGCTCGAGGAACACCGTCGGATCACCGAACGCGGCGTCGGCCTCACGCGAGGCGGCTTCGATCGCTTCGCGCAGCTGGGCGCGTTCGGCGACGCGGCGCATGCCGCGTCCGCCACCACCGGCGACCGCCTTGACGAACACCGGGAACTCCATGTCCTCGGCAGCAGCGAGGAGCGCCTCGACGTCGGACGACGGCTCGGACGAGACAAGCACCGGCAGACCGGCCGCCTTGGCGGCGGCGATCGCGCGGGCCTTGTTGCCGGTCAGTTCCAGCACCTCGGCGGGCGGGCCGATGAAGGTGATGCCGGCTTCCGCGCAGGCTGCGGCGAGGTCCGGATTCTCGGACAGGAATCCGTAGCCCGGGTAGATCGCGTCCACGCCCGCGGACTTCGCGGCCGAGACGATCTCTTCGACCGACAGGTAGGCGCGGACGGGATGTCCCTCGACACCGATCTGGTACGACTCGTCCGCCTTCAGCCGATGCAGCGACTTGCGGTCTTCGTAGGGAAACACCGCGACGGTCCCGGCACCCAGTTCGTAGGCGGCACGGAAGGCGCGGATCGCGATCTCGCCACGGTTGGCGACAAGCACTTTCGAGAACATTGGACGAACGTACCCTGCCGCAACATGCCGATTTTCACCCCCGTCCCACATTCTGGGATGTGGAACGAATGTGGCAAGACTGAAACGATGCAGTTCCGCGTACCGGTAACCCGCAGGTAATACGGAAGGTGCTCTCGTTTTTACCTCACAGCCGGATCACGCCTGCTGTGCGCGGAACGTTACCTCGTCCGCAGGTGTTCCGCCGGGCGCGCGGCTCAGGATTTCTCGAGGTATTCGACCCGCGTGCTGTCCAGGGCCGCGGTGACCATCCGCGCGAGTCCGGGATGCTCGTCCAGGCCCGGATCCTCGTCGGTGACCGCACGCGCGAACGCCTGCGCGGCGGCGATGACTTCCACGTCGTCGACGAGCGAGAGCAGCCGCAGCGTCGACGCCGTGCCGGACTGCGCGACCCCGAGCACGTCGCCCTCGCGCCGTTGCTGCAGGTCGAGTTGTGCCAGCGCGAACCCGTCGGTGGTGCCGGCCACCGCGTCGAGCCGCATCATCGCCTGCGACCCCGGGCGGCTGTCGGTGACGAGCAGGCACAGCCCCTGATGCCCGCCTCGCCCCACGCGACCGCGCAGCTGATGCAGCTGGCTGACCCCGAACCGGTCGGCGTCGACGATCACCATCACCGTCGCGTTGGGCACGTCCACACCGACCTCGACGACGGTCGTGCACACCAGCACGTCGATCTTCCCGGCGCCGAAGTCGCGCATCACCGCGTCCTTCTCGTCCGCGGGCAACCGGCCGTGCAGCAACCCGACGCGCAGGTGACTCAACGGGCCGGTGGACAGCTCCTCGTACTGCTGCAGCACCGACTTCGTGTCCGGCGGCTCGGCACCGGCCCGCGCCCCCTTGCCGCCGCTTTTTCCACCACGACTCTTCGTACCGCGCGCAGGCTCCGCGTCCTCGAGAACGAAGAAATCGGCGTCGGCGTCCTCGTCCGCGTCCCCGTCCCCGATCCGGGAGCACACGACGTAGGCCTGCCGCCCCTCCGCGACCTCCTCGCCGATCCGCTCCCACGCGCGGTCGACCCAGCTCGGATGCACCTTCGCCGGCACGACCCGGCTCACGATCGGTGAGCGCCCGCGCGGCAGTTCCGTCAGGGTCGAGACCTCGAGGTCGCCGAGGACGGTCATCGCGATCGTCCGCGGAATCGGGGTCGCGGTCATCACCAGCACGTGCGGGCTCGCACCGTCACGGCCGCGGTTGCGCAGTGCGTCCCGCTGTTCGACCCCGAAGCGATGCTGTTCGTCGATGACGACGAGGCCCAGGTCGAAGAACTCCACGCCCTGCTGGATCAGGGCGTGGGTGCCGATGACGATGCCGGCGTCGCCGTTGACGGTGTCGAGCAGCGCCTGGCGTTTGCGGGCCGCGGACATCGAGCCGGTCACCAGCGTCACCTTGGTCGCGAGTTCGTGGGCGCCGAGCTCACCGGCGGCGGCCAGGTCCCCGAGCATCGAGGTCAGCGACCGGGCGTGCTGCGCGGCGAGCACCTCCGTCGGCGCGAGCAGTGCGCACTGGTGTCCGGAGTCGACGACCTGCAGCATCGCCCGCAACGCCACGATGGTCTTGCCGGAACCGACCTCGCCCTGCAGCAGCCGGTTCATCGGGTGCGCCACCGACAGGTCGGCGGCGATCTCGCCGGCGACGGCGAGCTGACCGGCGGTCAGTTCGAAGGGCAGGCGCCGGTCGAATTCGGCGGCGATGCCGTCGTCGCGGGGCGCGCAGACCGGCGCGGTGCGCACGGCCACGTCGTGCCGGCGGCGCGCGAGCACCAGTTGCAGAGCGGTGGCCTCGTCGAAACGCAACCGGGTCCGTGCGGCGGTCACCTGCTCCTTCGTGTCGGGCAGATGAATGGTGCGCAGCGCCTCGTCCAGGCCGACCAGGCCGTGCTCGCGGCGCACCCAGTCCGGCAGCGGGTCGTCGACGACCTCGAGTTGGTCGAGGATCTGCCGCACGCAGCGCATCACCGTCCACGACTCGACGTCCCGGGTCGCCGGGTACATCGGGATCAGCGCCCGGTCGAAGATCGACATGTCGATGCCGTCGCTGCCCTGCGCGCTGCGGGCCATCCCCGCCAGCGCGCCCGCCCCGCGGACCCGGGTCGGCGCGGGTGTCGCTCCCCCGACCTCCGCGTCGCGCGGCTCGGGAAGGATGACGTAGCTCGGATGGGCGAGGCTCCACTTGTCCCGGAAGTACTTCACGGTGCCGGAGAACATGCCGCGCACGCCGGGCTTGATGTTGTATTTGACCTTGTGCGGGTTGAAGAACGTCACGTCGATCTTCTGCCGGTCCGAAACCAGCACCACCGCGAGCCGCGTCCCGGGCCGGCTCTTCATCCGCACCTCGTCGGCCTTCTCGACCCGCGCGATGATCGTGACGTGCTGGCCTTCCTCCGGCTGCGCGTCGCCGAGTTCGGCGCCCTGGGTCGCGTAGCGGTGTGGGTAGTGGCGCAGCAAATCCTCGACGGTGGACATGCCGAACGCGTCGAACAGGGCGTCGGCGGTCTTGCGTCCGAGAAGATGATCGAGTCGGTCCGCGAGTGTCGCCACTGCCGTCCTTTCGCCGTGTCCGCTTCTGCCCGGTTCGGCGTCTACTCGACGCCGAGTTGCAGCAGGTCGCTGCCCTGTCCCCCGTGATACACCACGACCTCCACCTCGGGATGGTGCGCGTCGAGGTGGGCGGTCAGCTGTTCGGCGAGACCCTCGGGAGCACCGGACCCGACCAGCATCGTCACGAGTTCTCCACCCGCGGCGAGGACCTTGTCGAGGAGCGACGCGCCCGCTGCCACCAGATCATGCTCGATGACTACGACATCGTGGCCGGACAAACCGAGGCTGTCGCCGGGTTCGCACGTTCCCACCCAGGTCAGGGCGCGTTCCTGCGCGATGCGCAGCGAGCCCCAGCGGGTCGTCGCGGCGGCCTCGGTCATCGTGAACGCGTCGTCGACCGAGTCCCGTCCGGCGTCGTGCACGGCGAGGGACGCGAGCCCCTGCACCATCGACCAGCTCGGCAGGAACATCACCGACCGATGGTCGTCGCGGGTCGCCGCCCCGACGGCGATGAGGTTCTGCTCGCTGAGCGCACCGTTGGGCAGCACCAGCACCTCGGGTGCGTCGACCGCGCGGATGGCGTCGAGCAACCCGGGGATGGTCATCGGGCGGTCGGCCCGGACGACGACGGCCCCTTCGGCCTCGAACAGCTCGGCGGCGCCGTCGCCCTCCACGACCGCGAGCACGGCCCGGCCCGGCGAGGCCGGGGGCTCCCCGCGCCCATCGCAGTTGTCCCGGCTGCAGTTGTCCCGGCGCACCGCGTCGAGCGCGAAACAGGTGATCTCGATGCGGTGGACGGTTCCCGCCGCCAGACCCGCCTCGACCGCCGCACCGGCGTCGCAGCAGTGCACGTGCACGGTCCAGGTGCCGGCGCCGTCGCCGACCACCGCGACGGAGTCGCCGAGTGCGTCGAGCCGCGTCCGCAGCGTCGCCATCCGCTCGTCGTCGGTGTCGCCCACGAAGTACATGACCTCGTAGTCCTGCGCGGTGTCGTCGTCCGCGGCCGGGTCGTCCTGCCGGGAGGCGTCCGGGCGCGCGGCGGACCGCACCGGCGGAACGGGCCGGGTGGTGAGGGTGAGGCGGCGGTCGGGTCGCTCGCCGGTCACGACCTCGACGAACACGTCGAGCAGGATGAGCAGGCCGAGGCCACCGGCGTCGACGACGCCGTTCTCCGCGAGGACGTCGAGCTGCGTGACGGTGTGCTGCAGTGCGGCCGCGGCGGCGTCGGCGGCAGCGAGCGCCACGTCCGCGGGTGTCGCGTCGGCACCGAGCCGGGACGCGCCGGTCGCGGCGGCGTGCAGAACGCTCACGATGGTCCCGTCGGCGGGGCTGCTCAGCGCCCGCATCACCGCGGCGGCCGCGCGGTCCAGCGCGTGGGCGATCCCGGGCGCATCGAGCTGCTCCTGGGTCGCGGTGGCGTCGGCCATTCCGCGCAGGATCTGCGCGAGGATCACCCCGGAGTTGCCGCGGGCTCCGGTGAACGCGCCGCGCGCGAGGGCGTCGAGGACCCCGGCTGCCGTCTGCTGCGTACCGGACGCGCGGAGACCCTCTACCGCGGATCGCACGGTGATCAGCAGGTTCGTGCCGGTGTCACCGTCCGGGACGGGGAAGACGTTGAGGACGTTGATCTCGTCGTGGCGCTCCTCGATGGCCTTGAGCCCGAGCTCTGCCCAGCGGCGCAGCGCCTGTGCGTCCACCACGTCCCCCGCTTCGAACAACTGTGGACACCTCTTCCGCAACCCGCCGATTTCCGATGCCGAAAGGGTAACCGTGCGGCCGGAAGGCGGCCGGTTTGGTCATCGGCTGCCGCATTCGCTACGCTTGCAGGGTTGCCTCGCACGGGCGACGACAGTTTCCCGTGTTCGCAGGACAAGAATGACAATATCCACTACATAACAAGGAGTTCGCGACATGGCTGCCGTCTGCGACGTATGCGCCAAGGGCCCCGGCTTCGGGAAGTCGGTCTCGCACTCGCACCGGCGTACCAATCGTCGCTGGAACCCGAACATCCAGAGCGTGCGTGCCCAGGTTGCCCCGGGCAACACCCGCAAGATCAACGTGTGCACCTCCTGCCTGAAGGCGGGCAAGGTCGTTCGCGGCTGATCGAGCCGAGACCACGAATACCCCCGGCGTCCGTCGCCGGGGGTATTTGCCGTTTTGTGAGGTTCGGCCCGGCGGCTAGTGTGCCGAAGGTGACCGAAACTTCTGTGACCGATACCTCCGCCTCGCACGTGAGCGTGACCGACGGAGTCCTGCGCATCGCCGTGGCGACCGCCGAGAACGGCACCTCGCTGTCCCCCGCCGGAGTCGATCAGGGCACCGCCGCCCTGCGTGCCGCCGGACCCGAGGTCGGCGCCGTCCTGCTGGTGGGTGAAGGCGCCAACTTCTGCGCGGGTGGGAACGTGCGCGGATTCGCCGCCGCCGAGGACCGCAGCGCGCACGTCGCCGACATCGCCGGCCGATTCCACGAGTTCGTGCTGGCCCTCGACGCCGTGGGTGTGCCCGTCGTCGCGGCGGTGCACGGCTGGGCCGCCGGTGCCGGGATGAGCATCGTGCTGCACGCCGACATCGCGCTCGGCGGCCCCTCGACGAAGCTGCGCCCGGCGTACCCGTCGATCGGATACACGCCGGACGGCGGGATGTCCTGGACGCTGCCGCGGGTGGTCGGGGTCGCCCGGGCCCGCGAGATGATCCTCACGGACGCGGTGGTCGCCGCGGACGAGGCGGTGCGCCTCGGCCTGCTGAGCCGGCTCGTCGCCGACGACGAGGTCCAGAGCGAGGCGCTGCGCGTCGCCCGGACCCTCGCCAACGGCCCGACCGCGGCCTACGCCGGCATCCGCCGCCTGGTGGCGGACTCCCAGCACCGGACGCTCGCCGAACAGCTCGTCGCCGAACTCGCGTCGATCTCGGCGGCGGCGGTATCGCCGACGGGTCTCGAGGGTGCGGACGCGTTCGCCGAGAAGCGCCGCCCCGATTTCGCCTCGCTGAAGCAGAACCGCTGAAGCAGAACCGATCCGGCGCGGCCGGTGGTCAAGCCAGGCGCCAGTCCACCGGCCCGCCGCCCTGCTGTTCGAGGAGAGCGTTCGCGCGGCTGAACGGTCGCGAGCCGAAGAATCCGCGGGATGCGGACAGCGGTGACGGGTGCGCGGACTCGACGGTGGGCACGTTCCCGAGCATCGGCTTCAAGGTCGCCGCGTCACGGCCCCACAGGATCGCCACCAGCGGCGTGCCGCGCGCGACGAGCGCCCGGATCGCCTGCTCGGTGACGACCTCCCATCCCTTGCCGCGATGCGAGGCGGGCTGCCCCGGCTGCACGGTGAGCACCCTGTTGAGCAGCAGCACACCCTGCTCCGCCCAGGGCGTCAGGTCGCCGTTCGCCGGCACCGGCAGGCCCAGGTCCTCGGTGTATTCGCGGTAGATGTTGGCAAGGCTGCGCGGCACGGGCCGCACGTCGGGTGCGACGGAAAAGCTCAGGCCCACCGCATGACCCGGCGTCGGGTAGGGGTCCTGTCCGACGATGAGCACCCGCACCCGGTCGAACGGCTGCGTGAAGGCGCGCAGCACTTTGCTGCCGGCCGGGAGGTAGCCGCGGCCGGCGGCGTTCTCCCGGCGCAGGAACTGCCCCATCGCCGCGATGTCGTCGGCGACGGGTGCCAGGGCCTGCGCCCAGCCGGCCTCGACGACCTCGGCGAGCGGTCGCGGCCCGGTCGGAGTGTCCGGATCGGCGAGTTGGTCCGTCACGAATTTCCCCTAGTCGATGCGACGCAACGCGGTGCGGTAGTAGTCGGCGTTCGCCGCGTACATCTTCGCGTTCTCCTCGAAGCTGCCCTCGGGGAGCTCGAAGCCCTCCCGGACCTTGGCGGGCACGCCCATGGCCATGCGTCGTTCCGGCAGTTCGAACCGCGGCGGGACGAGCGCGCCCGCGGCGACCTGCGATCCGGCCCCGAGCGTCGCGCCGTTGAGCACGAGCGATCCGGAGCCGACGAGGCAACCGTCGCCGATGGTGGCGCTCTCGATGTGGGCGTTGTGGCCGACCACGCAGCGGGCGCCGATGATCGTCGACTGGATCGCCGTGGTGTGGATGATCGTTCCGTCCTGGATGTTGGTGTACTCACCGACGGTGATGGAGCCGTAGTCGCCGCGCAGCACCGCCGTCGGCCACACCGAGGCGTGTGCACCGAGGGTGACATTGCCGATCACCACGGCATCGGGGTGCACCCACGCATCGGGGTGGATATCGGGGACACGATCGCCGAGCGCATAGACAGCCATACGCAGAAACCTATCTCGAGAAACTCTGCCAGCCGCCGGGACCCGCGTGGTCGCGGCCGTCGACGGTGATGCCCGCCCCCGCACGCACCGAGCCGATGCGGTGCCAGCCCTCGGGAAGCGCCACCTCCGGCGGGAAACACGCGGCCAGCGCATGGTCCTCTCCCCCGGTCAGCACCCACTCCCACGGATCGGCGTCCAGGTCCGCCGCGGCAGCGCGCAGATCGTCGCCCGGTCCGAGCAGGGCCGACTCGACGTCGATGGCCACGGCCGACGCGGCCGCGATGTGCCCGAGATCGGCGAGCAGACCGTCCGAGATGTCGGTCCCGGCGCGCGCACCCGCCCGCGCCGCCGCCGGCCCCGCTGCGTACGGCGGGGCCGGAACGCGGTGGGCCTCCACCAGATCGGGGTGACCGCCGTGACCGGCGAGCAGCAGCGCCAACCCCGCGGCGGACCGGCCCAGGGTGCCGGCCAGCGCGAGGACGTCACCGGGCCGGGCCGCGGTGCGCAGCAGCGGCGCCCGGCCTTCGAGGTCGCCGAGCACCGTCACCGAGACGATCACCTGATCGGCCTGCACGAGGTCGCCGCCGACGACCCCCGCGCCCATCTCCTCGGCGGCTTCCCCCAGACCGGCGGAGATCCCCTCGAGCACGGCCACGGGGGTACCGGGCGGGCACCCGAGTGCGACGACGAACGCGGTCGGGCGGGCGCCGAGCGCCGCGACGTCCGCACCGTTCTGCGCCGCAGCTTTGCGTCCGACCTGCTGTGGACTCGACCAGTCCAGCCGGAAGTGCCTGCCCTCGACGAGCATGTCCGTGGAAACGGCGACGCGGCCGTCGGACGCGGCGACGAGTGCTGCATCGTGTCCCGGCCCGACCAGGGTCGTCGCGGGCTGGCGACGGCCGGCGGTCGCGCGATCGATGACGGGGAATTCGCCGAGTTCGGCGACGGTGGGGCCGGTGGGGTCGGGCACGGTGGCAGAAGTCTCCTTCCGGCTCCGGCCGGTGCGGTCCGGTGCCGTGACAGGCACTGATAGGTTCGGGTCACGCTACCGCTCCCGAAGATGGACCTGATGATCGAATCCGATTCTTCTCCCGAACCCGAATCCGACGCCGCCGGTGCCGACGCACAGGTGGCCGAGGAGGAACGCCGCCATCCCGCGGTGATCGCGACGGCCATCGCACTGCCGGTCGCGTTGCTCGCCGGAGTCGTCGTCGCCGCGGTGATCATCGACCGCAATCCGGTGCTCGGCCCGCTCGCACTCGGACCGGTTCCCGCGCCGCAGGCCGAATCCGCCGCGTGCGCAGACCTGCTCGCGGCACTGCCCGAGAAGCTCGGGGACTACACGCGCGCCGAACTGGTCGATCCCGCTCCGCCCGGCACCGCGGCCTGGCAGACCGCCGATGCGGAACCGGTGGTGCTGCGGTGCGGTCTGGATCGTCCCGCCGAATTCGATGCGGCGGCGGCGCTGCAGGTCGTCGACGGCGTGCAGTGGTTCGAGGTGTCGGGCGAAGCCGAGGGCATCGCCGCGAGTACGTGGTTCGCGGTGGACCGGCCGGTCTACGTCGCGTTGACGGTGCCGAACGGGTCCGGACCGTCCCCCTTGCAGGAGGTGTCGGCCGCGCTCACCGAGTCGCTGCCGCAGCAGCAGATCGATCCCGCGCCGGTGGGTGGAAACTGATCCACCGACCGGCGCGGGTGGACGATCACGGGAGCATGGACCCGGTTTCCACGAACCGCTGATGGAACGACAGTGCCTCGCCGAGGAGGTGCGGGGTGTGCCCGCCGGCTTCGGCCTCGGCACGCGCGACATATTCGTGCAGCGCGTCCCGGTAGTCGGGGTGGGCGCAGTTGTCGATGACGACGCGTGAGCGGCGACGCGGAGACAGCCCGCGCAGATCGGCGAGGCCCTGCTCGGTGACGATCACCTGGGTGTCGTGCTCGGTGTGGTCGACGTGCGGCACCATCGGCACGATCGCCGAGATGCTGCCGCCCTTCGCGGTCGACGGGCTCAGGAACATCGACAGATAGCCGTTGCGAGCGAAGTCGCCGGAACCACCGATGCCGTTCATCATCTTGGTTCCCATGACATGGGTGGAGTTGACGTTGCCGTAGATGTCGGCCTCGAGCATGCCGTTCATGGCGATGATGCCGAGGCGGCGGACGATCTCCGGGTGGTTGCTGATCTCCTGCGGCCGCAGCACGATGTGCTCCCGGTAGAAGTCGATGTTGGCCACCAGCTCGTCGACACCCTCCGCGGTCAACGCGAGCGACGTCGCGGATGCGTACTTCACGGTGCCGTGCTTGATCAGGTGCAGCATCCCGTCCTGGATGACCTCGGAATAGCAGGTCAACCCCTTGTGCGGTCCGGCGTCGAGGCCCTGCAGCACCGCGTTGGCGACGTTGCCGACACCGGACTGGAGCGGCAACAGCGAATCGGCGGGCAGGCGTCCCTTGGAGACCTCGAACTCGAAGAACTCCAGTACGTGCCCGGCGATCGTCTTGCTGACGGCGTCCGGCGGAGTCAGCGGCATCGCGCTGTCGCGCAGGTTGGTCTCGACGACGGCGACGACCTTGGCCGGGTCGACGCGCAGGGTGGGCTGGCCGATGCGGTCCTCGACGCCGGTCAACATGATCGGCTTGCGGTTCGGGGGCAGCGCGGTGCCGTAGTAGACGTCGTGGATCCCGTTCATCGCGTCCGGCACCCAGGAGTTGACCTCGAGGACGACCTTCTCGGCGACGTCGAGCCAGGTCTTGTTGTTGCCGATCGACGTCGACGGGATCAGTTCACCGCTCTCCGTGATGCCGGAGACCTCGATGACCGCGACGTCGATGTGCCCGTAGTACCCCTCCCAGACCTGCTGGGCCACGTGGGACAGGTGGATGTCGAGGTAGTCCATGCCACCGGAGTTGATGGAGCGGCGTGCCGTCGCCTCCGACTGGTAGGGCATGCGCAGCGAGATGCCGTCGACCTCCGCGAGCATGCGTTCGGTCTCGGCGGCGACGGAGGCACCGGTGAGAAGGTTGATCGTGAAGTCCGTACCGCCGGCGCGGGCGTGCCGGATCCGCTCCGCGAGCGCGGGTGTGACGGCCTTGGGAGTGCCGGCACTGCCGAACCCGCTGATCGCGACCGTGTCACCGGGGTGGATGTACCGCACCGCCTCCTCGGCAGAAACGATCTTGTTCCGAAACGCGGAGTGGTGAATTCGGTTCGACTCCGACGTGACATCGGAAAGAAGGTGGTGCCCGTTCATGCGCCCAGATTAGCCGCCGCAAGGAAAGGCCCGTCACATTCTTCCGGCCCGAGGGACCCACACCACTCGCCTGCCCTCGAGCCCGGCCCAGGACACGCGAGGGGCGTAACCTACTGTTGCGCAACGGCTTCTACAATTGCGGCACTGCGTGCCATCGGGGCGACCGGCTGGTCTGTTACCGGAAGCGCGATCGTAGGATCGTTGCGCGCTCGTCGCATGGTTGTGACCGTTCACCGCGCCGGGCCGTGCGTTCGACGCGGCACCGCCCCACCGGCACCGGGAGCCACCGTCCCGCGTTCCGTGTCACCCTGTTCCGGCACGATGGTCCGCATGAGTATCGCGACGACGAATCTGCGTGACGAGGCCGAACGACTCCTGCGCGAACTGGCCGGCCCGCACGCGCGCCTGCGCGAGGACCAGTGGACGGCGATCGAGGCGCTGGTGGTGCAGCGGCGCCGCGCGCTCGTGGTGCAGCGCACCGGGTGGGGCAAGTCCGCGGTGTACTTCATTTCCGCCAAACTGCTGCGTGCCCACGGGCACGGTCCGACGGTGATCGTCTCGCCGCTGCTGGCGCTCATGCGCAACCAGGTCGAGTCCGCCGAACGCGCCGGGGTGCGGGCGGCGACGATCAACTCCGGCAACGTCACCGAGTGGGACGAGATCCACGAGCGCATCGCGTCCGGTGAGATCGACGTCCTGCTGGTCAGCCCGGAACGGTTGAACAATCCCGACTTTCGCGATCAGGTGCTGCCCGCCCTGGCCCGCGATGCCGGTCTCGTCGTGGTCGACGAGGCGCACTGTGTGTCCGACTGGGGTCACGACTTCCGCCCGGACTACCGGCGGATCCGCACGCTCGTCGCCGAACTCGGCGAGGGCATCCCCGTGCTGGCGACGACCGCGACCGCGAACGATCGCGTCGTGGCCGACGTGGCCGCCCAGTTGGGCGTCGGCGAGGGCACCGCGGAAACGCTGGTGCTGCGCGGCGGCCTGGACCGCCCCTCGCTGCACCTGTCGGTCGTCCGGATCGACGAGCCCGCACGCCGCGCGGCGTGGCTGGCCGAGCATCTGGGTGAGCTGCCCGGCTCCGGCATCGTCTACGCGCTGACCGTGTCGGCGGCGCAGGATCTGGCGGCGTTGCTCGCCGAGCGGGGTTACGCCGTCGCCGCGTACACCGGGCAGACCGACACCGCCGAACGCGAGCAACTCGAGGCGGATCTGCTGAACAACCGCGTCAAGGCGCTGGTGGCGACGTCGGCGCTGGGCATGGGCTTCGACAAACCGGACCTGGGGTTCGTGGTGCATCTCGGGGCACCGTCCTCCCCCATCTCCTACTACCAGCAGGTCGGCCGCGCGGGCCGCTCCACCGATCGTGCCGAGGTCGTTCTCCTGCCGGGCCGCGAGGATCAGCAGATCTGGAAGTGGTTCGCGTCGGTCGCGTTCCCCGACGAGGCGCTGGTGCGCCGGGTCGTGGAGGTGCTCGACACCGACCGTCCGCAGTCGACGCCGGCGATCGAGCCGCTCGTGGATCTGAACCGGTCGCGGCTCGAGATGGTGCTCAAGGTGCTCGACGTCGACGGTGCGGTGCGCCGCGTCAAGGGCGGCTGGGTCGCGACCGGGCAGCCGTGGCACTACGACGCGCCGCGCTACGCCCGGCTCGAGGAGGCCCGCGCCGCCGAGCAGGCCGCCATGCTCGAATACGAACGCACCACCGAGTGCCGGATGCTGTTCCTGCGCCGGCAGCTCGACGACCCGGAGCTCACGGCCTCCGCCGAGGGCTGCGGCCGGTGCGACAACTGCTGCGGCCCGCGCTGGAGCACCGACGTGGAGGAAGCCGGTGTGGCGCAGACGGTGGCGCGCCTGGACCGCCCGGGTGTCGATCTCGCGCCGCGCAAGCAGTGGCCGACGGGCATGGCGAAGCTGGGGGTGTCGCTGTCCGGGCGGATCACCGACGGACCCGAACCCGGGCGGGTGCTGGGCCGGTTGTCCGACCTGGGGTGGGGTCCACGACTGCGCGCGCTGCTGGACGGTCCGGACGCCCCCGCCCCGGACGAGCTCATGCGGGCCGCGATCTCGGTGCTCGCCGCGTGGGACTGGGCACAGCGCCCGGTCGCGGTGATGGCCGTGGAGTCGGAGTCGCATCCGCTGCTCGTCGGCTCGCTGGCCGCGGGTCTGGCCCGGATCGGCCGCCTGCGGGATCTGGGCACGTTGCGGTCCCGTCCGGGGCGGCCGCCGGTGACGGCGGCGAACTCGGCCTATCGCATCGCCGCGCTCGTCGATGCGTGGATCCCGCCGGACCTCACGGGTGTCGACGGTCCGGTGCTGCTGGTCGACGCCGTCACCGACACGGGGTGGACGCTGACGATGGCGGCGCGGACGCTGCGCGCAGCGGGCGCCGAAGCGGTGCTCCCGTTCGCGCTGGCGAGCCCGAAGTAATCGGTGGGGCCGCACCGATCGCTACACGATGTGGCCCATCTCACTCGAGTGCTCTTACCTGCGTGTAATCCGGGGTTCCGAAGATCGATTTCCGCGACGCGCGTGATTTCGGCACACGTGGTTGTTACGTTGCCATTACTTATGACGCCCGTTACGGAGAGAAGTACCCCGACCCTCGCACCGGCCGAACCGAGCTTGCGAACGCCGGCCGAATTGCAGTTCAGGACACCTCGCATCGCAGACGGAATTCGGATCTGGGAAATCGCTCGCGATTCCCGGGTGCTCGATGTCAATTCCTCGTATGCCTATGTGCTGTGGTGCCGTGACTACGCCGCGACCTCGCTCGTCGCGACCGACGAGTTCGACCGGCCGGTCGGGTTCGTCACCGGCTACCGCCGCCCGGAGGCGCCCGGCACGTTGTTCGTGTGGCAGGTCGCCGTCGACGAAGATCAGCGGGGACGCGGCGTGGCGGCCCGGATGCTGCACACGCTCCTGGACCGGCTCCGCCACTGCGGTGTGACCCGCCTGGAGACCACCATCAGTCCGGACAACTCGGCCTCCATCGCGTTGTTCACGGCCGTCGCCCAGCAGCGCGGCACCTATATCACGCGCACCGATCTGTTCGCAGCGGACGATTTCCCCGATTCCCACCTGCCCGAAGATCTCTACACAATCGGCGACTGAAATTTTCGGTCCCGATCACAATTCAAAACAGGAGGAGCACGCAGAAATGACCATCCTGGAACAGCGTGAAATTTCTCGGACCGACATTTTCGAGAATCTCGAATCCGAGGTACGCAGCTACAGTCGCTCCTGGCCCACGGTTTTCGAAACCGCATCGGGCTCGTGGCTGCGCGACGAGAACGGCAAGGACTACCTCGACTTCTTCGCCGGCGCCGGCGCCCTGAACTACGGGCACAACAACCCGGTGCTCAAGACCGCGCTCGTGGACTACATCATGAACGACGGCATCACCCACAGCCTGGACATGCACACCGTGGCCAAGCGGGAACTGCTCGAATCGTTCGAACGCACGATCCTCGATCCGCGCGGACTGGACTACAAGGTGCAGTTCCCCGGCCCGACCGGAACCAACACCGTCGAGGCAGCGCTGAAACTGGCCCGCAAGGTGACCGGCCGCGAGTCGATCGTCAACTTCACCAACGCTTTTCACGGTATGACGCTGGGCTCGCTGTCGGTGACCGGAAATTCCATGAAGCGCGCGGGCGCCGGTGTGCCGCTCGTGCACGCGACCCCGATGCCGTTCGACGGCTACTTCGACGGCGCCACCGAGGACTTCCACTGGTTCTCGCGCGTCCTCGACGATTCGGGCAGCGGCCTGAACCGGCCGGCCGCGGTGATCGTGGAAACCGTGCAGGGCGAGGGCGGCGTGAACGTCGCGCGCCCCGAGTGGCTGCGCGCGCTGGCCGATCTGTGCACCGAGCGCGGCATCCTGCTCATCGTCGACGACGTGCAGATGGGCTGCGGCCGCACCGGACCGTTCTTCTCCTTCGAGGCCGCGGGCATCACACCGGACATCGTGACCCTGTCGAAGTCGATCGGCGGTTACGGACTTCCCTTGGCGCTGACCCTGTTCAAACGCGAACTGGACGTGTGGGGCCCGGGCGAGCACAACGGCACGTTCCGCGGCAACAACCCCGCGTTCGTGACCGCGCGGGCCGCCCTCGACCACTACTGGTCCGACGATCGCCTCGAACGCGACACCCTGCGGAAGGGGGAACGGATCCGCCAGACGTTCATGAACCTGGCGACGATGTTCGACGGCGTGTCCACCCGCGGTCGCGGTCTCGTCCAGGGTCTGGTGTTCGACGATCCGAGCGACGCGCAGAAGGTGTGCGCGTTCGCGTTCGAGGAGGGTCTGCTCGCGGAGACCGCGGGACCGTCCGACGAGGTCGTCAAGCTGCTGCCGCCGCTGACCGTCACCGACGACGAGCTCGAGTACGGGCTCAACATCATCGCCGAGGCCACCGCGAAGGTCTGCGCCTGATCCACAGCCGCAACCCTGAAGCGAGAGTCTTTACAGCAGAGGATTTTTCATGATCGTACGCACCACCGACGAAATCACCGGCACCGACCGCGACGTCGAGGCCGAGAACGGGAACTGGCGCAGCAAGCGCATCGTGCTCGGCGGCGACCGCGTCGGATTCTCCTTCCACGAGACCACCATCCAGGCCGGCACCGTCAACGAGTTCCACTACGCGAACCACGTCGAGGCGGTGTGGCTCGTCGAGGGCACCGGCACCCTCACCGACCTCGAGACCGGCACCGTGTACCCGCTGGCGCCGGGCACGATGTACCTGCTGAACGGCCACGAGCGGCATCGCGTCGAACCGGACACCCGGATGCGGATGCTGTGCGTGTTCAATCCGCCGGTGACCGGACGTGAAGTCCACGACGAGAACGGGGTCTACCCGCTCGTCGAGGTCGTCTGAGCACAGCACACGGGATGACCCGGGGCGGGCGCGCGAATAGAGTCGGAACCATGACCTTCACGCGTCCGCCCCGTATCGCTGTCGGTCCCACCTCGGACGTGTTGTTCGAGGAGGCGATAGTGCGGGGCGGCGGCGTGCCGTGCCGACTCGACGAGCAACCCGACGCCCTGGTGTGGACCGGTGGACCCGCCGAGTTCCCGGCGTCGTTACCCGAGTCGGTGCGCTGGGTGCAGTTGCCCGCCGCAGGGGTCGAGCAGTGGCTCGAGGGCGGCACCGTGAAGGCGCATCCGCAGCTGACCTGGACCTCCGCGGCCGGAGCCTTCGCCGCCACGGTCGCCGAGCACGCCCTGGCGCTGCTCCTCGCCGGAGTGCGGGCACTGCCCGCCCACCTGGCCGCGTCGTCGTGGACGCCGACGGAGTTCTACCCGCTTCTCGGCACACTGCGTGGCGCGACCGTCGGCATCGTCGGCGCCGGCGGTATCGGCCGGGCGCTGATCCCGATGCTGGCCGGCATCGGCGCACATTCGCTCGCGGTGACCCGCAGCGGCCGTCCGGTCCCCGGCGCCACCGAGACTCTCCCGGTCGAACGGATCGACGAACTCTGGCCCGCTGCAGACCATTTCGTGATCGCCGCCCCCGCGACCGCGAAGACCGTGCGGCTGGTCGGTGCCCGTCAGTTCGCGGCGATGAAGCCGTCGGCGTGGGTCGTCAACGTCGCCCGCGGATCGCTCGTCGATACCGACGCGCTCGTCGACGCCCTCTCCACCGGAACGATCGCCGGTGCCGGTCTCGACGTCACCGATCCCGAACCCCTCCCCGACGGCCATCCCCTGTGGTCGCTGCCGAACGCGATCATCACCCCGCACGATTCGAACCCGCCCGCGCTACGGGTGCCCGCCTTCGTCGAACACGTCGTCGAGAACGTCACCCGCTTCGCCTCCGGCGCCGAACTCATCGCAGTCATCGACACCAGCGCGGGCTACTGATCCGGCTCTTCGAGACCGGACGCCTCGTCCCGGTCCGCCCACTCGAACAGCGGATCGAGCGCGAACACCGCGTCGTCGATCCCGGCGTGCAGATCGCCCAGTTCCGCGAACCGGTCCGGCACCGTCCGCATCGTGAGGTCCCGGGGGTCGACGTCGTCGATCTCGTCCCATCGCACCGGCGCCGACACGGTCGCTTCCGGGACCCCGCGCACCGAGTACGCCGCGGCGATCGTGTGGTCGCGCGCGTTCTGGTTGTAGTCGACGAACAGCTTCGTCGGATCCCGGTCCTTGCGCCACCAGGTGGTGGTGACGTCCTTCGGAACCCGCCGCTCGATCTCGCGCGCGAACGCGAGTGCGGCCCGGCGCACATCACCGAACTCCCACCGCGGTTCGATCCGCACGTACACGTGCAGACCCTGACCACCCGACGTCTTCGGCCACCCGGTCGCGCCCAGTTCGTCGAGCACCTCGTGCACGACACCCGCGACGCGCCGCACGGTATCGAAATCGCATTGCGGCATCGGATCCAGATCGATGCGCCACTCGTCGGGGCGTTCGACGTCCGCGCGCCGCGAGTTCCACGGGTGGAACTCGACCGTGGACATCTGCACCGCCCACACCACGTCCGCGAGATGGGTGACGCACAGTTCGTCGGCGTAGCGGTCGTAGCGCGGGAAGTGGACCTGCACGGTCTGCACCCAGTCCGGGGCGCCGCGCGGCAGGCGCTTCTGGTGCACCTTGTCACCGTCGAGCCCCTCCGGGAAGCGGTGCAGCATGCACGGCCGTTCCCGCAGCGCCCGCACGATGCCGTCGCCGACCGCCATGTAGTACTGCGCCAGGTCCAGTTTCGTCGCGCCCGTCTTCGGGAAGTACACCCGGTCCGGATGCGTCAGGCGCACGGTCCGGTCGCCGACGACCAGTTCGACGGCGTCGGACGACTTGCCTGTCGGTGCCATCGGTCCATTGTGTTCACTGCCGGCGCCGCGCGGGACGGAACGCGCGGATCGGGCGCGCTACCGTGGACGACGTGATCGACGAACTGCACTCGCTGCTGGCCGGGCGTCGGGTCGCGGTTCTGACCGGCGCCGGGCTCAGCACCGATTCCGGCATCCCGGACTACCGGAGCCCGACCTCTCCCCCGCGCAACCCGATGACCTTCCAGCAGTTCGTCGGCGATCCGGTGTTCCGCCGCCGCTACTGGGCGCGCAATCACATCGGCTGGCGTCACATGGACGCCGCCCGCCCCAACGACGGGCATCGCGCACTCGCCGCACTGGAGCGTCGCGGCACGGTGCTCGGGGTGATCACCCAGAACGTGGACCTGCTGCACACCAAGGCCGGCAGCCGCCGCGTGGTGGACCTGCACGGCACCTACGCGCAGGTGCGCTGCCTCGCCTGCGACCATCGCATCTCGCGGTTCACGCTCTCCGAACTGCTGACCGCCGCCAATCCCGGATTCCTCGAACACGTCCACGCGACAACGGGTTCGGAGGTGGCGCCGGATGCGGATGCGGTGGTCGAGAACACCGACGACTTTCGGATCGTCGACTGTGTGCGGTGCGGCGGGATGCTCAAACCCGACATCGTGTACTTCGGGGAGTTCGTCCCCCGCGACCGCGTCGAGCGGGCGTACGCGCTCGTCGACGAGGCCGACGCGCTGCTCGTGGCGGGCAGTTCGCTGACGGTGCAGTCCGGGCTGCGGTTCGTTCGAAGGGCCGCCGCGGACGGTAAGCCGGTCGCAATCGTCAATCGCGGGCGCACCCGCGGCGATCGCTTCGCGGATGTGCGGGTCGAGGCGGGCTGCTCGGAAACCCTCGCCGCCCTGGCCGCGGCTCCGCTGCAGGCGGCTTCCTGACCCTAGAGGCGGGCGAGGTCGTCGGCGTGCACGACGGGTCGCTGCAGATCCGGCGGCAGGTTCTGCGTCGAGAAGCCGATCATGAAGTCCAGTTCGCTCGCGTCGTAGGCGACGACGCCGCGCGCCACCGTCCGCCCGTCCGGCCCGACCAGCCCGACGACGTCCCCGGCGTGGAACGTTCCGCTGATGCCGGTGACGCCGGCGGCCAGCAGCGAACGCCGCCGCTCGACGACAGCGCGGACCGCCCCGGCGTCGAGGTGCAGCTCACCGTGGACGTCGGCGGCGTGCCGCACCCAGAACCTGCGGGCGGACATGCGGTCCGGGCGGGCCGCGAAGGCGGTGCCGACGTCCGCGGTCGTGAGCGCCCGATCGGCCTGCGAGGCGGCGGTGAGCAGCACCGGCACCCCCGAGTCGGCGGCCAGGCGCGCCGCGGACAGTTTCGACGCCATCCCGCCGGTGCCGAGTGCGCCGCCGGATCCGGCGACAACCCCGTCGAGGTCCTCGGGGCTGGTGACCTCGGGGATCAGCGTGGCGCTGCCCTTGCGGGGATCACCGTCGTAGAGACCGTCCACATCCGACAGCAGGATCAGCGCGTCGGCGCCGACGAGGTGCGAGACGAGCGCGGCGAGCCGGTCGTTGTCGCCGAACCGCAGTTCCGTGGTCGCGACCGTGTCGTTCTCGTTGACGACCGGAACGGCGTGCAGCGCCCGCAGCCGGTCCAGGGTGCGCTGTGCGTTGCGGTGCTGGGTCCGGCGGCCGATGTCGTCCGCGGTGAGCAGCACCTGACCGACGGTGCGGCCGTAGCGGGCGAAGGACGTGCCCCACGCGTGGGCGAGCGCGAGCTGGCCGACGCTGGCGGCGGCCTGCTTGGTGGCCAGGTCGCGAGGCCGGCTGGTCAGCCCGAGTGGCGCGAGACCGGCGCCGACCGCCCCGGAGGACACGACCGTGACGTCGGACCCCGCCTGCATGCGGGCCTCGATCGCGTCGACGAGCCGGTCCAGGCGGTCACGGTCGAGGCCGCCGACCACGCTGGTGATGGCCGACGAGCCGATCTTCACGACTACGCGGCGTGCGGAAGCGATGACCTCGCGGGTGTCGCTCACGGTGGTTCTGGCCTGCCTTTCGGGTGGGCGCCGATCTAGAATTCGTCGTCGTCGGTGGCGAGACCGCGACGGACCTTCTTCGCGTGACGACGCTCGGATGCGCTGACGCGGTCGACCTGGTCGAGCCGCGCGTCGGTGCCGCGTCCGGTGGGCACGATGTCGACACCGGCCTGGGTCTGCGGCTCCCATTCGAAGCTGACGTCGCCGATGGTGACGTAGCAGCCCGGTTCGGCGCCCTGCTTGACGAGTTCTTCCTCGACACCGAGCCGCGCGAGCCGGTCGGCGAGGTAGCCGACGGCCTCGTCGTTGTCGAACGCGGTCTGCCGCACCCAACGTTCCGGCCGGGTGCCGCGGACGATGAAACCGCCGGGGGTCTCCGGGTCGGCGATGACGCTGAAGCCGGATTCGTCGCGGGCCACCGGCCGGATGACCGGACGCTTCGGTGCCGCCGGCGGATGCGCGGCCCGGTACTCCTCGACCATCCGGGCCAGCGCGAACGTCAGCGGACGCAGACCTTCACGGCTGACCGCCGAGATGGTGAACACCGGCCA
Organism: Rhodococcus sp. HM1; assembly: GCF_023218075.1. Classification (GTDB taxonomy): domain Bacteria; phylum Actinomycetota; class Actinomycetes; order Mycobacteriales; family Mycobacteriaceae; genus Rhodococcus. Next base: position 126,058 of record NZ_JALPTB010000006.1, read on the forward strand.
GCCGCGGGCCTCGAGTTCCGGGGTGACGAACTCGGCGAGTTCGGCGGCGTCGGGCACGTCGGCCTTGTTGAGGATGACGATCCGGGGCCGGTCGGCGAGATCGCCGAGGCTGCTGTCCCCCGACAGCGCCGGCTGGTAGGCGGCGAGTTCGGCTTCGAGTGCGTCGATGTCGGAGATCGGGTCGCGGCCCGGTTCGAGGGTCGCGCAGTCGACGACGTGGGCGAGCACCGCGCAGCGTTCGATGTGCCGCAGGAAGTCCAGGCCCAGGCCGCGGCCTTCGCTCGCGCCCGGGATCAGGCCCGGCACGTCGGCGACGGTGAAGGTCGTGTCGCCCGACTGCACGACACCGAGATTCGGGACCAGCGTGGTGAACGGGTAGTCGGCGATCTTCGGCTTCGCCGCGGACAGCACCGACACCAGCGACGACTTGCCCGCGGACGGGAAACCGAGCAGGCCCACGTCGGCGACGGACTTGAGTTCGAGGACGAGGTCGCGTTCTTCGCCTTCCTCACCGAGCAGCGCGAAGCCGGGGGCCTTGCGGGCCTTGGAGGCGAGCGCGGCGTTGCCGAGACCACCGCGGCCGCCCTTCGCCGCGACGAACCGGTTGCCGACGCCGATGAGGTCGGCGAGCACCTTTCCGTCGGAGTCGAGGACGACGGTGCCGTCGGGCACCTTGAGCACCAGGTCGGCGCCGTTCGCGCCGTCGCGGTTGCTGCCCGCGCCCTGCGCGCCGTTGGTGGCCTTGGCGTGCTGGTGGAAGTGGAAGTCGAGCAGCGTGTGCACGTTGCCGTCCACTTCGAGGATCACGTCGCCGCCGTTGCCCCCGTTACCGCCGTCGGGGCCGCCGAGCGGCTTGAACTTCTCGCGATGGACGGAGGCGCAACCGTTGCCGCCCTTGCCGGCGCTGACGTGCAGCACCACCCGGTCGATGAAGCGGGACATGGGTGGACCTCTCTCCGTCCGAAGAACCGATGACATTGGGCATCGGGGTGTATACGAAAATCAGGGGTGTAAACGAAAACAGTAGGGGCGGACCGGGTATGCGACCCTGGTCCGCCCCTACTGGGAGTATGTCGCGAGGGACACCCTCGCAGCGTCCGAATCGGACGGCAGATCAGGCGTCTGCCGCGACCGGAACGATGTTGACGGTCTTGCGACCGCGCTTGGTGCCGAACTCGACCGAGCCGGCAGCAAGGGCGAACAGCGTGTCGTCGCCGCCGCGTCCCACGTTCACGCCGGGGTGGAAGTGGGTGCCGCGCTGACGCACGAGTATCTCGCCGGCGTTGACGGCCTGGCCGCCGAAACGCTTGACGCCGAGTCGCTGCGCGTTCGAATCGCGACCGTTACGGGAGCTGGATGCACCCTTCTTGTGTGCCATGACGAACCCTCCTGGGGTTGAAGCTGGAAGTCTCGAGTTACTTGATGCCGGTGACCTTGACGACCGTCAGCTTCTGACGGTGGCCCTGGCGCTTGTGGTAACCGGTCTTGTTCTTGAACTTGTGGATGCGGATCTTCGGGCCCTTGGTGTGCTCGACGATCTCACCGGTGACCGAGACCTTGGCCAGCTTGTCGGCGTCGGTGGTCAGCTCGGACCCGTCGACGACGAGGACCGGAGCAAGCGAGACAGCCGTGCCGGGCTCACCCTCGATCTTCTCGACCTTGACGAGGTCGCCCTCAGCGACCTTGTACTGCTTACCGCCGGTCTTGACGATCGCGTACGTTGCCATCGGACGGCTACCCCTTGCTAGTTCGAACGTGCTCGCGCCACGGTGTGCAGCGCGACTGGTCTGTGTGGTTGCTGACTCGGAGCCCGCAAGCTTGCCCGATTTCTCGGATTTCCCGGAATCCAGGCGCAGCACGGCTCTATCGCGAGTAGCGACTGTGCAAGATTACGGGAAGGTGACTGCCAGGGTCAAACCGGCGACACCCGACTGTGTCGAACGACGCCCGGGCCGTGTCGGACCACGCCCGGCACCCCGGCAGCCGCCGTCACCGGCCCGCACACAACGGGCCGGTGACAGTTTCCTACGCCTCGGATTCCTACGCTTCGGCGTCGACCGGCGGGCCCGCGGGCCGGCCGGCGGCGCGCCGGCGCCGAGGCCGGCGTTCCACGACCACGGCCGCCGGTTCGCCGTCTCCGGCGGCGACGGCCGGAGCCGGTGCCGCCACGGGTTCCTCGACGACCGTGGGCGTCGGGATGACGAACACGGTGCCGGCGCCTTCGCTGTCGCCGGCCGGTGCAGCGGCGGCACGGGAGACCCGGCGGGCCCGGCGACGACGCGGCGCCACCGACTCCTGTGCTTCCGCTGCCTGTGTTTCAGCCGCCGGGGCTTCCGGCTCGGGTGCCGGCGCCGCGGTCTCGGTGACCTCGGCCTCCTCGGCTGTCTCCTCGGCCGGCGCGGCGGCGGTCGCCACGTCGGCGGCGGCCGCGACCGGCTCGGCGACAGCCTCGGTGGTCGTCACGGCCTCGGTCGGTGCGGCCTCGGCTGCGACCGGTTCCGGAGTGTGCTCGGCCGATTCGGCAACCTGCTCGCCGTTGGTTTCGGTCGCGTGGTGGGCGGCCATCGCCAGCGCGACGGGGTGGGCCCGGCGCGCCGCTGCCTCTTCCGGGGTCACATGGTGGTGTGCCGCGGGTTCCGCAGGCTGCTGCGGTTCCTGGCTCGCCGCGCGATCACGGCCGCGCTTGCGGCGCGATCCGCCCTCGCTCTTCGAGCGCCCGGAATCCTCGGCCGGCTTCGACTCGATCGGGTCGGAGTGGACGATGATGCCGCGACCGTGGCAGTGCTCACAGGTGGTCGAGAACGCCTCGACCAGACCGGTGCCGAGCCGCTTGCGCGTCATCTGGACCAGGCCCAGCGACGTCACCTCGGAGACCTGGTGACGGGTGCGGTCGCGTCCGAGCGCTTCGGTGAGGCGACGCAACACCAGGTCACGGTTCGATTCGAGCACCATGTCGATGAAGTCGACGACGATCATGCCGCCGATGTCGCGCAGCCGCATCTGCCGCACGATCTCCTCGGCCGCTTCGAGGTTGTTGCGGGTGACCGTTTCCTCGAGGTTGCCGCCGGCACCGGTGAACTTGCCGGTGTTGACGTCGACGACCGTCATGGCTTCGGTGCGGTCGATGACGAGCGTGCCACCGGACGGCAGCCACACCTTGCGGTCGAGCGCCTTGGCGAGCTGTTCGTCGATGCGGTGGGCGGCGAAGACGTCGACGCTTCCCGGGTTGTCGTACTGCTCCACGCGCGGCAGCAGGTCCGACGCCACGGTGCGGATGTAGTTCTCGACGGTGCGCCAGGACTTGTCGCCCTCGATGACCAGCTTGGAGAAGTCCTCGTTGAACAGATCGCGGACGACCTTGACGAGCAGGTCCGGCTCCTCGTACAGCGTCTTGGGCTGGCCGGACGCCTCGGACTTGGCCTTCTCGGCCTGCTCCTGGATGGCGGCCCACTGCGTCTGCAACCGGGTCACGTCCCGCGCGAGTTCCTCCTCGCTGACGCCCTCGGCGGCGGTGCGGATGATGACGCCGGCGTCGGCCGGGACGATCTCCCGCAGGATCTCCTTGAGACGCTTGCGTTCGGTGTCGGGCAGCTTGCGGCTGATACCGGTCGACGATCCGCCCGGCACGTACACCAGGAAGCGGCCCGCGAGGCTGATCTGCGTGGTCAGACGAGCACCCTTGTGCCCGACCGGGTCCTTGCTGACCTGCACGACGACCTGATCGCCGGGCTTGAGCGCCTGCTCGATCTTGCGGGAGTTGCCACCGAGGCCGGCGGCCTCCCAGTTGACCTCACCGGCGTACAGCACGCCGTTGCGGCCGCGGCCGATGTCGATGAACGCGGCCTCCATCGAGGGCAGCACGTTCTGCACTCGGCCCAGGTAGACGTTGCCCACCATGGATGCCGAGTTGGCGCTGGTCACGAAGTGCTCGACGAGGATGCCGTCCTCGAGCACCGCGACCTGGGTCATGCCGGCGTGCGCACCGTCGGTCCGCTCCCGCACGACCATGACACGGTCGACGGATTCGCGGCGGGCGAGGAACTCGGACTCGGTGAGGATCGGCGGGCGGCGGCGGCCGGCCTCGCGGCCGTCGCGGCGACGCTGCCGCTTCGCTTCCAGGCGGGTCGACCCGGTGATGCCCTGGACCTCGTCCTTGACCGCACGGGACTTGCTGCGCGGTTCGCGCTCGTGGATGACGGTGGGGACGGAGTCGTCCTCGACGGTGGTGTCCGCGGCCTCGCTGCCCTTACGGCGGCGGCGACGGCGGCGACGACGGGACGTGCCCTCGCCCTGCTCTTCCTCCGAGACGCCCTCTTCGGATTCGGCGGCTTCCTCCGCGGCCTCGGCGGCCGGGGTCTCGGTGACCTCGGCACCTGTCTCCGCTTCGGCCCCGCCGCGGGTTTCCCCGGTCTCGGAGACCTCGGCGGCCTCCGTCTCCTCGGCGGCCTTGGATTCCTCGGTGGTCTCTCCGCCCTCGGCGCTGTCACCGCGGCCACGACCGCGGCCACGACGCCCACGCCGGCGACGACGGGGATGTTCCTCTTCGGCCTCGGCGGTGGTCTCGGCGGGCTCTTCCTCGACAGCGGTCTCTGCGCTCTCCTCCGCCTCGACGACCGGCTCGGCCGGGGTCTCGGCACCGCGACGGGTGCGACGGCGACGCGGGGTGCTCTCGACCGGAGCCGTCAGGTCCGGCTGCAGGAACAGCGGTGCTTCCACGATCGGCTCGACGGTCGGCGCGGGCTGCGGAACCTCGAACAGCGGGGTGTCCTGCACGGGAGCGGTGAACAGGGAACCGGGACCGGCGAGGTGCGTTTCGGTCTCGGGTTCCGGCGCGGTCTCGGGTTCCGGCGCGGTCTCGGGTTCCGGCGCTGTCTCGGCCTCGACTGCCGGCGCAGCCTCCGCCTGGGGTTCCGGCGCAGCCTCGGGCTCGGCTACCGGCGCAGCCTCGGCCTCCGCAGCGGGAGCGGTCTCGTCCGTCGCCGGGGCGGGCGCGACCAGCGCGTCGCGTATCTGCTCCGCGGCGTCACGGTGGAGCGTCGAGTGCGCACTGCGCAGCTCGTGGCCGAACTCCGCGGCCTTGGCGATGACCTCTTTGCTGGTCAGTCCGAGCAGCTTGGCGAGGGCGTGCACGCGAATCTTCGCGGGCAGCTCCGCTGCGGCTTCGGTGGAATTGTCGTTCGGCGGCACTTGATCTGCCACGTAGGTCTCCTAAGACCCCCGGGCGCGTCCATCACCGTCGGCGATGTGACGCGGCCACGCGGGGGCGCAGTCTGTGTGCTCGCGCCCTCTGGCGCGAGGTCTCCGGTCTCGCATCGCGCGGTCGTCCGGTGCCCGTTTTCACTGCACGGCCGAGCGGTGCCTGGCTTGATCGCGAATCGAGCGCCGGAACATCCAGCATGCCGCCGAGCGAGGTGTCTCCTGCGTTTCTCGGCCACAGCGATGTCGGGCATCGTTCCGTGATGTCGTCGGTCGCTCCGCACTCGTTCGTATGGAGCAACCTTCCCCAGTATCCCACACAGGAATGCCCGGATACGCCAACGGCGCCCCGAAGGGCGCCGTGACTGTTGTCCGCTTCGGCGAACGACTAGGCGTTCGCGAGCTCCGGGAACCAGAGTGCGATCTCACGCTCGGCCGATTCGACCGAATCGGAGCCGTGCACGAGGTTCTCCCCGGCGTCGAGGCCCAGGTCACCGCGGATCGAACCGGGAACGGCCTTCTCAACCGGGTCGGTGCCGCCGGCGAGCTGCCGGAACGCCGCGATCGCGCGGGGGCCTTCGAGCACCGCCGCAACCAGCGGGCCACCGGTGATGAACTCGATCAGACCCGGGTAGAAGGGCTTGCCCTCGTGTTCGGCGTAGTGGGCCGCGGCGACCTCCTCGGTCGCGGTACGCAGCTCGAGCGCCGCGATGTTGAGGCCCTTGCGCTCGATGCGCGAGAGGATTTCTCCGACATGACGGCGTGCGACGCCGTCGGGCTTGATCAGTACCAGAGTCCGTTCAGTCACGCCGAACAGCGTAGAGGTTCACTCGCGCTGACCTGGGAGCAGACCCCGCGCCTCCCGCTCCTTGATGTCTTTGCGCAGGTAGAGCAGGTACGCCCAGACCACCGAGAACAGCACGCCCACGGCGCCGAGCGCCGGGTCGACGAAGAAGCCGAGCAGGGTCAGCACCTGCAGGCCCAGGTTGAACGGGATCGCCCACGAGCGACCCTGCACCCCTGCGCCGAGGAACATCAGAACCGCCAGCACGATGATGTAGGTGCCGGAGAACGCGTCCAGACCCCCGCCGACGGCGGCGACGACCGGCAGCACGAGCAGCACGACGATCGCCTCGAGCACCAGTGTTCCGGCCATGACGCCGCGGAAACCCTTCCACGGGTCCTTCGCCGGAGGCCGGATCCCGGGATCCTTCCCGGCCGGGTTTTCGTTGCTCACGCGGGGTCCTTTCCGAACAGACTGCGGGCGGCACCGGCGGTGACGACGGAGCCGGTCACCACGACGCCCGCTCCCGATACTGCCTCACCGGGCTCGGCGACCTCCTCGGCGATCGCGATCGCCGTTTCGATCGCGTCGGGCAGTGTCGCAGCCGTCACCACCCGCTCGTCACCGAACCGGGCGACGGCGAGGTCGGCCAGGTCGTCGACGTCCATGGCACGCGGCGAGCCGTTGTGGGTGACCACGATCTCGTCGAACACCGGCTCGAGGGCCTCGAGCAGACCGCGGACGTCCTTGTCGGCCATCACCGAGACCACACCGACCAGCTTGCGGAAGTCGAACTCGGCGGCCAGCGCGGCCGCGAGCGCCTTCGCGCCGTGCGGGTTGTGGGCGGCGTCGAGGAACACCGTCGGCGCACTGCGGACGCGCTCGAGCCGGCCGGGGTTCACCACCGAGGCGAACGCCTCGCGCACCGCGTCGGCGTCGAGCTGCCGGTCCGGTCCGGCCCCGAAGAACGCCTCGACCGCGGCGAGCGCCAGCGACGCGTTGAACGCCTGGTGCTCGCCGTGCAGCGGCAGGAAGATGTCGCTGTACACGCCGCCGAGACCCTGCAGCTCGAGCTGCTGGCCGCCGACTGCGATCTGCCGCTGCAGCACGGCGAACTCCGAACCCTGCCGCGCGACGGCGGCGTCGGCCTCGACCGCCTGACGCAGCAGCACCTCCATCACCTCGGGTTCCTGCTGCGCGATGATCGCGACCGTTTCCCGCGACACCAGGTCGTCGGGGCGGGCCCGCTTGATGATCCCGGCCTTCTCCCCCGCGATCTCCGTGAGGGTCTCGCCGAGGTAACCGGTGTGGTCGATGCCGACCGGCGTGATCACCGCGACCTGGCTCTCGACGACGTTGGTGGCGTCCCACCGGCCGCCGAGGCCGACCTCGACGACCGCGACGTCCACGGGAGCGTCGGCGAACGCGGCGAACGCCATCGCGGTGGTGACCTCGAACTTGCTCATCCGGGGACCGCCCGCGGCCTCGGACTGCTGGTCGATCATCCGCACGTACGGCTCGATGTCGCGGTAGGTGTCGACGTAGGTGCGCGGCGAGACGGGCACCCCGTCGATACTGATCCGCTCGGTCGCGAGCTGCAGGTGCGGGCTGGTCGTGCGGCCGGTACGCCGGTGCAGGCGGGTCAGCAGGGCGTCGATCATCCGGGTCACCGACGTCTTGCCGTTGGTGCCGGCGACGTGGATGACCGGATAGTTGTGCTGCGGGGATCCGAGCAGGTCCATGAGCGCCGCGATCCGGGTCAGCGACGGCTCGATCTTCGTCTCGGGCCAGCGCTGGTCGAGTTCGGCCTCGACCAGCGCCAGTTCCGCGAGATCCACCGGGGACGGTTCCCCGGGTCGTTCGGTGCTCACGCCTGACCCAGCTCCGCCAGTCGCGCGGTGAAACGGGCGATCTCCTCTTCGGCGATCTGCTTGCGCGCGGTGATCTTTTCGACGACCTGCGCCGGGGCCTTCGCCAGGAACGCCTCGTTGCCGAGTTTCGCGGACGTGCCGGCCAGTTCCTTCTCGGCGACCGCGAGATCCTTGCGCAGGCGCGCGATCTCGGCGGCGACGTCGATGGTGCCGGAGGTGTCCAGCTCGACCGTCACGGTCGCGCGGGACAGGCGCACCTCGACGGACGCGGTCGCGGCGAAACCGTCCTCGGGCTCGGTGAGGCGCGCCAGCGAGCGCACCGCCGGGACCTGCGAGGCGAGGTCGGCGGCATCGATCTCGTTCAGGCGCGCAGCGACCTTCTGCGACGGCTTGAGTCCCTGGTCGCTGCGGAAGCGGCGCACCTCGGTGACGAGCTTCTGCATGTCCTCGATCCGGCGGGCCGCGTCGGCGTCGGTGGCCACCCCGGTCGTGGTCGGCCAGGACGCGATGACCAGCGACTCACCACCGGTGAGCACCTTCCACAGGGTTTCGGTGACGAACGGGATCACCGGGTGCAGCAGGCGCAGCAGCGAATCCAGCACGGCACCGAGCACGGCCCGGGTGTGTGCGGGACGGTCGCCGACGACGGCGGTGCCGTCAATCGAGGAACTGTCGGCGAGCTGCACCTTGGCGAGCTCGAGGTACCAGTCGCAGACCTCGTCCCACGCGAAGTGGTACAGCGTCTCGCAGGCCTTGGAGAACTCGAACTTCTCGAAGGCCTCGTCGACATCGGCGCGGACCTGCTCGAGCCGGTCGAGGATCCAGCGGTCGGCGTCGGTGAGCTCGCCGCGCGCGGGCAGCTCGGTCACGACGGCGCCGTTCATCAGCGCGAACTTGGTCGCGTTGAACAGCTTGTTGGCGAAGTTGCGCGAGGACTGGGCATGGTCCTCACCGACGGCGAGGTCGCTGCCCGGGTTCGCGCCGCGCGCGAGCGTGAAGCGCAGTGCGTCGGCACCGAAGCGCTCGACCCAGTCGAGCGGGTCGATGCCGTTGCCACGCGACTTCGACATCTTCTTGCCGTACTGGTCGCGGACCAGGCCGTGCAGGAACAGATCCTTGAACGGAACCTTCCCGTCGCCCAGCGCGCCGTCCCCCGCGACGTAGGTGCCGAACATCATCATCCGGGCGACCCAGAAGAACAGGATGTCGTAGCCGGTGACGAGAACACTGGTGGGATAGAACTTTTCGAGCTCGGGGGTCTTCTCCGGCCAGCCCATCGTGGAGAACGGCCACAGGCCCGAGGAGAACCAGGTGTCGAGGACGTCGGGGTCCTGCTCCCAGCCTTCGGGTGCGGTCTCGTCGGGGCCGAAGCATTCGATCTCGCCGTTCGGGCCGTACCAGATCGGGATGCGGTGACCCCACCACAGCTGACGGGAGATGCACCAGTCGTGCATGTGGTCGACCCACGCGAACCACCGCGGTTCCTGGCTGGCGGGGTGAATCACCATGTCGCCGTTGCGAACTGCGTCGCCGGCGGCCTTGGCGAGCGACTCGACCTTGACCCACCACTGCATCGACAGACGCGGCTCGATGGTCTCCCCGGAGCGTTCGGAGTGGCCGACGCTGTGCAGGTAGGGGCGCTTCTCGGCGACGACGCGGCCCTGCGCGGCGAGTTCCTCGCGGATCGCGACGCGCGCCTCGAAACGGTCCATGCCGTCGAAACGCGTTCCGGTGTCGGCGATCTTGCCGGCCTTGTCCATGATGGTGGGCATCGGCAGGTTGTGCCGCAGACCCATCTCGAAGTCGTTGGGGTCGTGCGCCGGGGTGATCTTCACGGCGCCGGTTCCGAACGTGGGGTCGACGTAATCGTCGGCGATGACCGGGATCTGCCGTTCGGTGATCGGGTGGTGGATCGTGGTGCCGACGAGGTGCTTGTAGCGCTCGTCGTCGGGGTGCACCGCGACGGCGGTGTCGCCGAGCATCGTCTCGACACGGGTGGTCGCGACGACCACGTGCGGTTCGTCGTCGTTCAGGGAGCCGTAGCGCAGGGAGACGAGCTCACCCTCGACCTCCTCGAACTTGACCTCGATGTCCGAGATGGCGGTCTGCAGCACCGGCGACCAGTTCACCAGGCGCTCGGCACGGTAGATGAGCCCGTCGTCGTACATGCGCTTGAAGATGGTCTGCACAGCGCGGGACAGGCCCTCGTCCATGGTGAAGCGGTCGCGGGACCAGTCGACGCCGTCGCCGATGCGGCGCATCTGGCCCTGGATGGTGCCGCCGGACTCGCGCTTCCAGTCCCACACCTTCTCGACGAACTGCTCGCGGCCGAAGTCTTCCTTCGTCTTCCCGTCCGCGGCGAGCTGCTTCTCGACGACGGTCTGGGTGGCGATGCCGGCGTGGTCCATGCCGGGCAGCCACAACGTCTCGAAGCCCTGCATGCGCTTGCGGCGTGTGAGCGCGTCCATCAGGGTGTGATCGAGGGCGTGGCCCATATGCAGGCTGCCGGTGACGTTCGGCGGCGGCAGCACGATGGAGTAGCCGGGCTTCTCGCTCGTCGGATCGGCCTGGAAGTACCCGGCATCTACCCAGCCCTGGTACAGCTCGGCCTCGACAGCGCTGGGGTCCCAGCTCTTGGGGAGGGCGTCGGCGGGATTCTGCGGGTTCTCTGGCGCACTGGTCACCAGGCAATCCTAAGCGCCGCGCACAAATCGCCTGGACATGCCCCGTCGCCCGGACGGCCCGCGCCCGGTCGCGATCACTGCGCCCAGGGCGGGGTGAGTTGCGTGCCGTCGTTCAGGGTCGCGGTCAGCCCCGGGGTGGTCGTGACCCAGACGGTGGTTTCCCGTGGTCCGCCGTCGACGATCATCTCGGCACCGGCGCGCACCAGTGCGACGTTCCCCTGTTCGACGCGGTTGCGGGAGCCGTCGATGGTGACGTGCAGCGTTCCGTCGAGGACGAGGAGCACCTCGTCGCGGCTCGGGCGGTGGGCGACGCCGCGCGTTCCCGCCGGCACCGTCAGCTTCCACGCGCACAGCTGTGTGCTGTTCCGGGACGCCACGTAGGACGCGAACGTGCTGCCGTGCGCGTCGAACCGGACGGCGTCCGCAGCTCCGAGGACCGACATCCTCTCCCCCTCATATAGTCAAGTTACTTGTCTATATGGTCAAGCTTCTTGACCTTTCTGTCAAGATGAGTCCATGACCGACTTCCCGGATCTCCCGGTACTCGTCCTGCGGGCCGCGAGCCAACTGGTCGACGCCATCCAGGAGGGCGTCGCCGCACGCGGGTTCACCGACGTCCGGCCGTCGCACGGATTCGCCTTCGCCCGGATCAGCTCCGGCGACGCCACCGCGTCCGACCTCGCCGAGCACCTCGGCGTCACGAAGCAGGCCGCCGGACAGCTCGTCGACCAGCTCGTCGACCGCGGCTACGTCACGCGGGAAGCGGACCCCACCGATGCGCGAGCACGGCTGCTGCGTCTGACCGACCGAGGGTGGGCCTGCACGCGTGCGGCGGACGACGCGGCGCGCGAGGCGGTCGAGCAGTGGCGGGACCGGCTCGATCCCGCGACCTACGCGGCGCTCGGCACCGCGCTGCGGACCGTGGTCACGCCGGGACGACTGCGTCCCGCGTGGTGACCGCGCCGCGTGTGAATCCGCCCCCGATCGGGTACTCCGTGAGCCCGCAACCGGTCGACACGAACGGGAGACCACGATGATGCGAGCACTGATGCTGGCGGCGGGCGCGGCCGCAGCCGGATACGTCCTCGGCTCGAAGTCGGGCAGAGGCACCTACGACAAGCTGGTGGGTCAGTCCGCGGACCTGTGGCACAACCCCGCGGTCCAGGACAAGGTGCACGAGGCGTCCAAGGTCGTCAAGGACACCGTCCCCCAGGTGTCGAAGGTCGTGAAGGACACCGTGCCCCACGTCCAGGAGACGGTCGGCTCACTGGCGAAGAAGGCCGGCCACAAGCACTGATCGCTCGACCCCGCCGAGCCGGTCGATCTCAGCCCAGCAGTTCCGGCAGGTCGATCGGCCGGCCCAGCACGTGCTCGGACAGGAACGCCTCGACCGTCCGGTACCAGATCGCGGTGTGCTGCGGGCTGAGCACCCAGTGGTTCTCGCTCGGGAAGTAGAGGAAGCGATGCACGGTCGTGCCGTCGTCGTCGGCGGGCAGGCCGGATTCGGACAGCAGTTCGTACCACAGGCGCAGGGCCTCCCCGATGGGAACGCGATAGTCCTTGTCGCCGTGGATCACCAGCATCGGGGTGACGATGCTGTCGACGTACAGGTGCGGTGAGTTCTCCACCGCCATCTCGGGGGTCATCTCGCGCTGCCAGTACCAGGCGGCGTCGGTCGTGGGCGCGAACTGGTCGAGCGCCCACAGACTCGCGTGGGTGACGATCGCGCGGAACCGGTCGGTGTGCCCGGCGATCCAGTTCGCCATGTAGCCGCCGAACGATCCGCCCATCGCGCCGGTGCGTTCGGAGTCGATCTCGGGCAACGCCTCGGCGGCGTCGGTGATCGTCATGAGATCGGTGAACGGTTCCTTGCCCCAGCGACCCCAGCCGCGCTGCACGAAGGCGCGACCGTATCCGGTGGACAGTGCCGGGTCGGGCAGCGCCACCGCGTAGCCGCGGGCGACGAGCAGCCACGGGTTCCACCGCCACGACCAGGTGTTCCACGAGTTCAGCGGGCCGCCGTGCACCCACAGCAGCAGCGGCGCCGGCGTAGCGGCCGCCGCCCCGGCGGGCAGCGCCAGCCAGGCGCGCACCGGCGTGCCGTCGGCGGCGGTCGCGTGCACCTCGGTGAGCCGTCCGGGAAGCTCCGGCAACTCGCTCGGCGCCCGCAACGGCACGACGGTGCCGCGGTCGTCGCCGGTCAGGGCGATCCGCACGGGATGCGGGGGTGCCTCGTAGGACGCGCGCAGCGCATACGCGAACCGGCCGTCCGGCGCGACCTTCACGTCGGTGTAGGCGGCGTCGTCGGTGGTGATCCGGACGGGCACGTCGGTGCCGAGCGTGAACGCGAAAATCGGTGCGCGGCCGTGGTCGTCGGCGGTGAGCAGCAGACCCGAGCCGTCCGGCAGCCACGCCGTCGATGTGGGCCAGCGGTCCCAGCCGACGGTCGTGTCCACCGTCTCCTTGGTGGCAATGTCGCACACCCGCAACGTGATCCGCGGCGGATCCTCGGGAGTAGTGACGGTCTGGTGCAGGTACGCCAGGCGGGTGCCGTCCGGGGAGATCCGGGGCGCGGTGGACTCGGCGTCCTCGTCGTCGACGATCGAGGTGCGCAGGCCGGTTTCGAGATCGACGCGCACGAGCGTGCTGCGGCGCGATGCGAGCGGGCCGGGTACCGACCATGTGGTGACGGCGAAGCTGCCGTCGGCGGCGATGTCGAGGTCGGCGTTGCGCAGCGAGCCACGGATGCCGGGCGTCAGGTCGGCGAGGGTCTTCTCGGTGCCGACCGAGAGCAGGTGCGGGCGGTCCGGGCCGAGGTCGGCGTCCCAGTAGCGGACGGGATAGCCGGTGTGCAGGACGGCGGAGACCTTGGCGTCCTTGCGGGCCGAACGGATGCGCTCGTCGTCACTGTCGGAGTGGCCCAGCACGTTCGCGGTCACGACGATGCGATCGGCGCGGGTTGCCGTGCGCACCGCGGAGATTCCGCCCGCGCGCTGCGCGATCTGCTCCGCTTCTCCCCCGCCGGCGGGCAGCCGCCACAGCGACGCCGGATCGTCGTCGCCACCGCGCGCGGCGGTGAACAGCAGGTCGCCCGACGCGGTGAAGACCGGGTTCGATTCGCCCTTCGCACCGTGGGTGAGCCTGCGCGCCGGGTTCTGCCCCTGAGGATCGAGTTCCCACAGCGCGCCGACATAGGCGGTGGACTTCTCGTCGAGTGTGGACTGTGCGATCACCACGCGCGTGCCGTCCGGGGACAACGCGAGAGTTGTGACGCGGGGAAGGGCGAGGTAGTCGTCGAGGTCGTCGAACGCCGTCATGGCGCACACAGTAGTGCCGCGACCGTGCAGTTCCGGGACTCTGCGGGGCGGGTGTGCGGAAAGTGGCGTGGCGGCCGGTTGTAATCTGGTTGCCGATCATCCCCACCTCGAACGGAGAACACCGCTGTGGTCGACCTCGCCTTCGTCATCGCCGGTTCGGAAGCGACCGGTGGCGCCGGCCTGCAGGCGGACCTGAAGACCTTCCAGCAGCTGGGCGTGTACGGCCTGGGCACCACGACGTGCATCGTCTCGTTCGACCCGGAGAACAACTGGGGACACCGGTTCGTGCCGATCGATCCGCAGGTCATCGCCGACCAGATCCAGGCCGCGACCGCCGCGCACAACCTCGACGTCGTGAAGATCGGCATGCTCGGCACGCCCGCGACGATCGACGTGGTCGCCGAGGCGCTGGGCCGGCAGTCCTGGCGGCACGTGGTGCTCGACCCGGTCCTGATCTGCAAGGGTCAGGAACCCGGCGCCGCCCTCGACACCGACAACGCGCTGCGCACCCAGGTGCTCCCCTACGCGACGGTAGTGACGCCGAACCTGTTCGAGGCCCGGACCCTGTCCGGCATGGACAGCATCGCGTCCGTCGACGACCTGATCGAGGCCGCGCGGCGTATCCACGACCTCGGCCCGCAGTACGTCATCGCCAAGGGCGGTGTCGAGCTCGACGGCGACGACGCGGTCGACGTGCTGTTCGACGGCACCGACGTCACGCTGCTCACGGCACCGAAGATCGGCAACGAGCGCGTCTCCGGCGCCGGCTGCACCCTGGCCGCGGCGATCACCGCCGAACTCGCGAAGGGCACCGACGTCGCCCAGGCCGTCCAGATCGCGAAGGACCTCGTCACCCGCGGCATCAAGGGCCGGGTGTCGGCGAACACCCCGTTCGACACCGTGTGGCAGGGCGCGTAGCCCGTCCCGGACCTTCCCTGATCGACGACCTCGGCAAGTAGTCGTCGCACCACCCGCTTCGCGGACCACATCCGCTCGGCCGCCAGTCATCCTTCCCTGCAATCGTCGCAGCGGATGACTGGCAGCCGAGCGGATTTTGTCGTTCAGGCCCTGTATTCCCCCTTGCACACAGCACCGTCTCAGAATACGATTCTGCCGTGACGGAAGGGGGTTCTCGTTTCTGAGACCGGTAATCTTCCCCTGGCGAGTTCCGCGTCCACGCCCGGTCGGGACGACGGCGTTCATTCACCAATGCGCTTTGAACATGTTGCGTGAGAAGACAACTCGAAGACACGGAGGACAGCGGTGAAAGTCGAAGTGGATCCGAAACGCTGCCAGGGACACACACTGTGCGCCATGGCCGCCCCGACGCTGTTCGAATTGAGCGATATCGACGGCCACGCGACAGCCGTCGAGGCCGACGTTCCCGCTCACCTGGCCGACTCGGCGCGGGAAGCTGTGCGCAGCTGCCCCGAACAGGCGATCTCCGCCCTGTGACCCGCTGGGCCGCAACACCATCCACCACCGGACGCTAGAGAGGGCAATGCCGTGAGCGCTGACGAGGCCGTCATCGAGACCGATCACCGAACACCCGTATTCCAGTTCGACAGGCACGCACCGGACTACCGCGACAACTTCTCGGAGATCACCAGGGAGATGCACTCCAAGTGCCCCGTGGCCTGGTCCGACACACACGGTGGCCACTGGGTTGCCGCAGGTGGCGAGGCGGTGTTCACCCTCGCACGCTCGGCCTCCATCTCGAACGATCACGACATCAAGGGGGTTCGCCGCGGATACAAGGGCATCATGATCCCGACCGCCGTCAGGGCATCGGGAGTCCGCGGCGGGATCCTGGAGATGGACGACCCCGAACATCGCGAGTTCCGGGCCGTGCTCAATCCGTACCTGTCCCCCGCGGCCGTCGAGAAGTGGGTTCCGCTCATCGACGAGGTGATCCGCGCGTGCCTCGACGAGAAGATCGAAACGGGCAGGATCGATTTCATCGACGACCTCGTCAACATCGTCCCGGCGGTGATCACGCTGGCCATGCTGGGCATACCGGTCGCCAAATGGAAGGTGTACTGCGAACCCGTCCACGCCGCGATGTACACACCCCCGGACTCACCCGACGTCCATCGGGTGGCCGAACTGCACCGCATCATGGGTTTGGATCTCCTCTCCAGCCTCCACGAGATCCGTGAGAACCCCCGCCCCGGCATGGTGGACGCGATCGCAAGGGCCACGATCGACGGCGAGAAGCCCGACGACCTCGAACTGCTCGGCGTTCTCAGCCTCCTCATCGGTGGTGGCTTCGATACGACGACCGCCCTGACCTCGCATGCGCTCGAATGGCTCTCCCAGAATCCCGACCAGCGGGAAATCCTCAGCGCCGAACGAGACACCCTCCTCGATTCGGCCACCGAGGAGTTCCTGCGCTACTTCTGCCCGTCGGCCGGGGACGGCCGCACGTTCTCAGCAGACGTCGAACTCGACGGCGTGCAGTTCAAGGAGGGCGAACGTGCCTGGCTGTCCTGGGCGATGGCGAACCGGGATCCGGCACTGTTCACCGACCCCGACGAGATCGACCTCGAGCGTAAGGGCAACCGGCACTTCAGCTTCGGGCTCGGCGTCCATCGCTGCATCGGATCCAACCTGGCCCGCAAGATGTTCAAGCGGATGCTGGTCGCGGTGCTCGACCGCACGCCGGATTTCCGGTGCGACCCCGAAAGCACGATCCACTACGACTCCATCGGTGTCATCCAGGGCATGCGTCGGCTTCCGGCCACCTTCACACCCGGCCCCCGGCTCGGCGCCGGACTCGACGAGACCCTCGCCGCGATCCAGAAGACGGTCGACGAACAGGGACTCGCTGCGCCGGTGACCGCACGGAGATGAGCGCCGCCGACGCCCGACGGACGGCGTCACTCCCCGACCTGATCAGGACTTCGATGAACATCGACGACATGGTGATGATCAGCATCGACGACCACGTGGTCGAACCCGCTGACATCTTCGAGAAGCACTTCCCCAAGAGCCTGATCGACCAGGCGCCCAAACTCACGGCCAACCCGCGCAACCCCAACGTGCAGGCATGGCAGTTCCAGGGCACGATTGTCGGCAGTTCCGGCCTCAACGCCGTGGTCTCGTGGCCCAAACACGAATGGGGCATGGATCCCACGGGCTACGCCGAGATGCGACCCGCCGTCTACGACATGGATCTGCGGGTGCGCGACATGGACGCCAACGGCACCCTCGCCGCAACCCTGTTCGCGACCTTCCCCGGCTTCGCCGGCACCCATCTCGCGAGCCTGCCCGACAAGAAGCTGTCCCTCGCCGCGTGCAAGGCCTTCAACGACTGGGTCGTCGGCGAGGTCCCCGACGCCCATCCCGGACGGTTCATCCCGATCGGCATCATCCCGTTCTTCGACGTGGACGAGTCGGTCGCCGAAATCCACCGCATCGCCGCGATGGGATGCCGCTCGATCAGCATTCCCGAAACCCCCTACGGCGTCGGCGAGGGATTCCCCGACTTCAAGTCCGGCTACTGGGATCCGATCTTCCGGGCGTGCGTCGAGCACGGCATCGTCCTCAGCCTGCACATCGTGGGTCGCGCCGTGGCTCGACCGGCTCGAACGCCACATCGTCAACCAGTCCTGGACCGGAGTGAGCTTCCTGCCCGACAACATGTCCCCTACGGAGGTCTGGCGGAACAACTTCCTGGCCTGCTACATCACCGAGCCGAGTGGCCTGAACAACCGCCACCGCCTGGGAATCGACACCATCGCATGGGAATGCGACTACCCCCACTCCGATTCGACCTGGCCGAGATCGCCGGAAATCCTGAAGGCCGAGCTGGACGCCGCCCGGTGCACCGACGAAGAGATCGACAAGATCACCTTCGCCAATGCCGCGCGGTTCTTCGGCTGGGATCCGTTCGCGCACATCCCGCGCGAGCAGGCCACCGTCGGCGCACTGCGAGCACGGGCCACCGATGTGGACATCAGCGAGACGTCCAAGGAGGAGTACCGCCGGCGCTACGAGCTCGCGCACCCCTGAGCCCTCCGGGACTCGACATCCGATCCGCTTCGACCGAGAAGGAACATCCATGACAGACACCCCACAGCTGTCCGGCAAGGTCGCGATCGTCACCGGCGCCGGAGGCGGGATCGGCCGGGCCTATTCCCGGGGTCTCGCCGAAGCCGGGGCAGCGGTGGTTCTCGCAGACGTCAACCTCGATTCCGCGACCGCGGCCGCCGAGGAACTGACAGCCGCGGGTCATCGCGCACTCGCGGTCCGTGTCGACGTCAGCGACGAAGCGAGCACGACCGAGATGGCGGCAACCGCGGCGGAACACTTCGGGTCCGTCGACATCCTGGTGAACAACGCGGGCCTGATGGCCGAAGTCGTCGGCGAGGGGACGCTCACCACGATGGAGCTCGACCTCTGGAACCGCACGCTCGGCGTCAACCTGACGGGCCCGCTGCTGTGCACCCGCGCCGTGGTGCCGTACATGAAGGAACGCGGCTACGGCAAGATCGTGAACCAGTCCTCGAGCGGTGCCTTCATGGCCGCACAGGCATACGGCATCACCAAGCTCGGGCTGGTGAGTATGACCGTGTCGCTGGCCCGCGAGCTGGCGCCGTTCGGAATTCGCGTGAACGCCATCGCACCCGGAATGGTCAACACCGAAGCCGGTTCGATCGCATCACCGCCGGAACTCAAGGAAATGGTCAAGCACGCCATCCCGTTCCCTTTCGGCGAACCGGAGGAACTCGTCCCCGGTCTGCTGTACCTCGTGTCCTCGGGAAGCGACTGGGTGACCGGCCACACCCTCAACATCGACGGCGGCTGGGTCGTTCGCGTCTGAATCCCTTGTTCGACACAACTTCTCACAGACAGGAACACCAATGAAGCACTACCTGCTCGTCGAGTCGTACCCCTCCCACCCCGAGCGGCTGGAAGAGTTCAACAAGTGGTACGACGAGGTCCACATCCCCGAGGTGGTCGCGCTCGACGGATTCGTGGGCGCCACGCGCCTGAGCCCTGCCGACGCCGACGGTGGCCCGTCGGTCACGCTGTACGAACTCGAGGGCGATCCCCACGTGGCCAAGGCCAACGTCCATGCCGCGGCGGCGGCGAAGCAACTGAACATGTCGGACTCGTTGAGCTACGGCCCCATCCCGAAGATGCGGATCATGGAGGTGAAGTCCGAGCACTCCAAGTCCTCCGGATAGCCCGTGCCCGTGCGCGTTTTCGGTAGCCACCGCTACCGAAAACGCGCACGACGGTCAGGGGCGGACACCTCCGAATTCGCGCAGCCACTTCAGACCCGGCTCGCGGGTGCGGGTGATGCCCTTGTAATCGGCCATGTCCTCGGGCAGTTCGTCGAGCACACGGTAGAGGCGGTCGGCCCATTCGGGCACCCGGGCGATGTCCTCGAACGACAGCAGGTAGGTGCGGATGAGGAACATGATCGCGCCGGACGTACCGAGGCGCACGAGGTGCTGGACCTCGACGCGCAGGTGCAGCCGCCGCCCCACGTCTTCGAGAGGTCCCTCGGCGAGCAGTCGCCGGTCCCGGCCCCATTCGGGATAGGTCTCGGTGGACTGGTCGAGCCGGCGATCGACGCTGAGCGACCAGTTGGTGCGCCGGTAGCACTGTCCCGGCTGCAGCCCCATGAGGAACTGCTGGGCGCGCGGGATCACCCCTTCGGCATGGACACGCGGTACCGGACCGTGGATCTGGAGAAAACTCATGCCGACGTCGAAGCGCAGCGACCAGTCGGCCGCGAAGGTCACCAGGCCGGCGTCACCCCACAGCGCTCCCTCGCGCTGGTCGAGCAACACGACGTCCTCCTGGATCTGCCTGCCGATGAAGCGCAGCGGAGACTCGGGAAGCGTGGACCGCTCACCGAAGACGAAGGCCTGTTCGACGTCGAGCACCCGGTTGCTCCAGCGCAGGATCGCGCCGTCACGGTCGAGCGCGAACGTGCGCGGGTCGGCGTCGGTGAGCATCCGCATGAGCGTGACCATCGCGTCCCACTGCGCGATCTCCATGTGCGGAAGGGATTGGAAGCGAGTGTGATCGGCAGCGAGAATGCGCTCACGCTCGGCGAGGTCGTCGAGGTAGCAGCCGTCGATGTCGACGGGATGCCGGCCCCATCCGCCCGCAGCAGTTTCCACCACGCTTCCGGCGGGTTCGAGGTTGGTGCTGTAGCGGTAGGTGTCGCGGGCGAACGGAAACGGGAAACGTGCAATCCGATCCGGAAGATCGGTGCCGCTGTCACGGATCGCGAAATCTATTGTTGCACTCACAGATCCAACTCCAATCTCTCTCCGCTCGCGCGGGAGACACACGGCATCAGGCAATCCCCCACTTCCTTCTCCGCCTCACCGAGATACAGGTCGCGATGGTCGATCCCACCACCGGTAGCGGGCAGGCGGCATTCGCCACACACGCCCTGCCGGCAGAGGTTGGGTACCGCGATCCCTTCGGATTCGAGTGCTTCGAGCAGGCTCACGCCGGAGTCGACCACGACATCGAGACCACTGCGGCGCAGGTGCGCGGTGAACGGCGCGCCCGGGTCGAGCGCGCCGACACCGAAGTGCTCGTAGTGGACGCGCGCGTCGGGCCATCCGGCGGCCCGGGCACGCGTTGCGAGGTCGTCGATGAGACCGGACGGGCCGCAGACGTACATGTGCGCCCCGATGGGCTGATCCAGCAGCACGGAGTCCACGTGGGCACGGAAGCGATCCTTCGAATCGTAGGTCCGCAATCGGTCCCCGCAGAGTTTCCGCAGTTCTTCGAGGTGGGGGCCGTCCCCGTCGCGGAAAACGTAGTGCACCTCGAACGAGCGCGCCCACTGCACGGCGGCGCGGACGTGGGACAGTATCGGGGTGACTCCGATGCCACCCGCGACGAGCACGTGGTGCCGGGCCGTGAGGACCGGAGCGAAAGCGCTACGCGGGGTGGAGATCGAAACACGATCGCCGACCCTCAGGTCCTGGATCCACCGCGACCCGCCGCGTCCGGATTCCTCGAGCCGCACCGAGATCGCGTAGTGGTCGGGTTCGAACGAGGGACCGGTCAGCGAATAGGAATTGCGCCGCGCTCGCCCGTCGGGTCCCGTGCCGCACGCGACGACGACGTGACTGCCGGGAGTGAAGGACGGCAACGACCGACCTCCCGGATCGGCCAGGCGAACGTGCCGGACGGTGGGAGACAATTCGATCGTGTCGGTGACCGACAGATACAGGTCCGTCTCGGCACGCGCATACCCTGCCGAGGCATCCGACATCAGCGTCATCAGAGCTCCTCCGCATCGATCATGTAGCCGAGATAGGCGCCGTGCAGGCGCGAAACATGGTGGTAGACGACCAGTTCCGATGCACAGGTCGGACATGTCGTGCACTGTCCGATCCCGACCTCCGCGAGATGCGTGGCGTGACAGTGCGCGCAGTAGACGCTGCGCGTCGTCACGTCGATCGGAACGGGGAGGATCTCGGCGTCGAGAAGTCCTCCGGCCACGGCCGCCGCTCGCGCCGACAGCACTGCAGCCTCCGGCCCGACGAGAACCAGTCGCCACCCCACCCGGGCGGCACTCAGTTGACGTTCGAGGACCTCCGCCGCGGTGTCACCCCACACGGTCGGCAGTCGTAACCAGCCGACTCGACGGCCTCCGAAGGACGACACGAGACTCCGCGCTTGCGCGAGTGCGGCGTCACCGAAGGACAGAATGGTCACCGAGCGTCCGCCCTCTGCGATGCGCCGCTCTTCCTCCCATCTCGGCACGCTGGTGGTATCCATACAGACGCTCATCGCATCACCTACGGCGCGAAGGACCGGTGGCCGACGTAGAACGCGAGCGCGCCCTCGGGGGTGGTGAAGCGGATGCGAGATCCCTTGGGAAAGAAGATCGCATCGCGAGCTCGCGCGATCTCGACCTGCCCGGTGTCGAGGTTCTCGAGGCGGAACTCGCCGTCGAGAACCACCTTCATCTCGTCGTACTCGTACATGTAGTCGAGCGGAGCCTCGGTGGGTTCGAGGGCGAAGTACCCCGCCGCCATCTCCGATCCGTCGGGGTTCGGATAGACGTCGTCGATGTACCCCTTCGTTCCCGGGAATTCGTCGAGCGACATCTGCGGGAGCGTCTTCCAGAATCCGGAGGTCACCCGGAAAACGGGTGCTGTGGTCGTGGTCTCGGACATGAGAACTCCTCGGAAAGGAATGCGCGAACGCGCGCTGTGCGGCGAAACGTCGATCGCTGACGTGAAACACACGATAATGCGAAGAAACGCAGCGATGGGTTGCCGCTCGGTTAACGCGTGTAACCGATTCCTCTCGGAAGCACGACTTTCGGGCCGCGGGCCATGAAGCCCGCGGCCCGAACGAAGAGTTCGTCAGTTGCCGGATCCGAAGAAAGCGCGGTGCCAGATGCGCGTGACGATCTGCGCTCCCTGCTCGACCGGCATCGGAGACCGCTGGAGAGCATCCTGGGCATACCAGACGTAGGCGGACTGTTCCACCATGCACGCGGCGGCCTCGACCACGCCCCGCACGTTGAGACCGCCGACCGTGTCCATGCCACACTTCACCTTGAGCACGGTGGTGAACCGGTCGATGTGCCGATTGCGCATCGACCACCAGATCTCGCGGAAACGCGGGTCGACGCTCGCAGCCTCGACGAGAGTCCGCATGATGTCGCGGTTTTCGTAGTAGTGAGACAGGTAACCGGTGTTCGCTTCGAGCAGCGCCTGGTACGGATCGTCCTCGATGCGGTGCTCGGTCGCACCACTGGCACGGAACAGATCGTCGTGCGTGTCGGCGATCAACGTCGCAAACAGGTCCTCCTTGTCACTGAAGTACCTGTACAACCCCCCGAGCGACATCCCGGCTTCCGTCGCGACGCCACTCATGGTGGCGCCGACGTAACCGTCGCGAGCAAAGACCGAGCGCGCCGCTTCCAGCAGCTTGGTGCGGGTACGGCGCCCCTTGGTGGTGTTCGGCAGGTGCGACATGTCCCTCCTTTCGTTGCGGGCATCGTAGCCGTTCAACACAATGTTCATCAGAGTTAACAAAAAAGCGACGTCACTCTCTTGACGTGAGCCACGTTACTACTCCAGAATCGTTTCATCGACATCGCGTCCCTTCCCGCGACGCCTCTTTTGCTTCTTCATCCGGCTTCCACCGAAACGGAGTCCCCCGTGAATTCCCGCGCAACCACTCTCGCCACCGTCGTGCAGGGCCACACCGCCGGCACCCGGACTCCCCTCGAACTCTTCCTCGACCACCTCGAGCGCGATCCCCACGCCCTCGCCGTCTGCGACGACCGAGGACACGCCCTGTCCCGCGCCGAACTGTGGGAGCTGGCCGGCGAGGTCGAGCAGGAACTTGCCGTCCATGGTCTGGGCGAAGGCGATCTCGCCATCGTCTGCATGCCCAACTGGACCGAGTGGATGACGTCCTATCTGGGTGTCGCGCGACGCGGGATGATCGCCGGCACCCTGCCGGTGACCACCGACCCCCGATCCATCGCCTACACCGCGAACCTCGTGGGTGCGAAGGTTGTCGTGCTTCCCCTCGAACATCGCGGCCGCGACTTCGTCGCCGAATCCGAGGTTCTGGCAGAAGAACTCGGACGCGAGGTGAAGATCCTCCTCGTCGACGGTGACGGAACCCGCACCTGGCGTACCTTCGGCGGCGCACCGGTGACGATCCCGGCCTATCCGGACGACCTGGTCCACGTGCTGTTCTCGTCGAGCACCACCGGAAAGTCGAAGGCGATCGCACATTCCGAGGCGAGCCTGAGCGCCTATAACCGGATGGTCATCGACCGCTACGAGGTCTCCGGTGAACGGCCGATCTTCATGCCCTCCCCGCTCGGTCACAGCACGGGCTTCTGGCACGGCGCCCGGATGTCGCTGATGACGGGTGCCTCCCTCGTCCTGCAGGATGCCTGGAAGCCCCGCCGGGCGCTCGAGCTCGTCGAGAAGTACGGCTGCGAGATCACCGTGGCCGCAACTCCTTTCCTCAAGGACATCGTCGACACCGAATGGGATTCCACAGCACCCAAGCTGGCCGGGATGCGGATCTTCCTGTGCGGCGGCGCCCCCGTCGCCCCGAGCCTCATCGAACTGGCGCAGGAACAGATGCCCGACACCCGTATCGCGGCGATCTGGGCGATGAGCGAGGGCGGCGCGACCTCGAGCCTGCCGGGCGACTCCACGGAGCTCGTTGCGCACACCTGTGGCAAGGTGATGCCCGGCGTGACGCTCGAGACGATCCGCGAGGACGGCACGCTCGCACCGCGCGGGACCGACGGTGAAATCGTCATGCGTACCCCGTCGCTCTTCCTCGGCTACATCGGCCAGGAACAGCTCTACCGCGAGTCGTTCACGAACGACGGCTGGTTCCGCACCGGCGACACCGGAATCGTGGACGACAACGGCTACCTGCGTCTGACCGGACGTCTCAAGGACCTCATCATCCGCGGCGGCGTCAACATCTCCCCCGTCGAGATCGAGAACGCCGTCTCGGGGCACCCGCAGGTCGCGCGCGTGGCCGTCGTCGGCGGCCCCGACGACCGACTCGGTGAACGGATCTGCGCGGTGATCCAGCCGCTCGGCGCCGCCCCGACCTTCGACGAACTCGTCGGATGGCTCGCGGATCGCGACGTGCCTCGGAGGTTGTGGCCGGAGTCGATCCGCATTCTGCCCACCATGCCGGAGACCCCCGCCGGGAAGATCCGCAAGAACGTTCTCAGAGAACTGATCTCGTCAGGAGAAGATATGACCAGCAGCACCGTCGACCTCACGACGCAGACCGTCACGCTCCGCGACATCGACGTGACCTACACCCGCGCCGGTGAGGGCCCCGCGGTCGTGCTGATCCACGGACTCGCCGAAGATCACCGCAGCTGGCGCGCCGTCCAGGAAGCCGGACTGCCGGTGACCACCTACGCCTACGACCTCCGTGGGCACGGACGCACCACCGTCGGCTCGCCCGCCGGCACTCTCGCCCAGCTGCGCGACGATCTGATCGCCTTCCTCGAAGAGGTCACCGGTCCCGCGATCTGCGTCGGCTTCTCTCTCGGCGGCACCGTCGTCCTCTCCGCCGCGGCCGAGCGCCCCGACCTCGTGACGAAGGTCGTCGCACTGGGCACCTCGAGTGTCGTCGGCCGCGGAGCGGCAGGCTTCTACGCCGGCCGCATCGAACTCTTCCGCGGCACCGACGCCGAGGAGCAGCGCACCGCCCTCCGCGCCGATACCGCTGCTGCCCTGCACAGCCCGGACTCCGACCTCGACGCCGTCACGGACTTCCGGCTCGAAGCCGTCGGCGGGGCGCAGGGTTACATCAACGCCTCCACCGCCATGGCCGCACTGGTCGAGTCGCCGCTCACCCCCGAGTTGGCCCGGATCGGGAGCGAGACCGAGGTCGCGATCGTCGGTGCCGACCACGACACCTTCTGCCCGAAGAAGGCCGCGGACATCATCCTCGGTGCGATCGAGCACGCCACCTACTCCGAGATCACCGGTGCCGGCCACCTGATGCTCGTGGACCAGCCCGAGCAGTCGATCGAGACGCTTCGCCGACTTCTCCCCTGAGAAGCGCTACCGATCAATCACTTCCAGAACACCGTCCTTCCGAAAGGCTCCATGATGCAAGAACGTCCCACCGCCCTCGTCACCGCCGCCGCGGGCGCAGGAATCGGCGCCGCCATCGCCACCCGCCTCGCCGCCGACGGTTTCGATGTCGTCATCACCGACGTCCACGAGCGCCGCAGCCAGGAACTGGCCGCGAAGCTGGCCGGCGAGCACGGACGCGACTTCGACAGCTACGTCCTCGACGTCACCGACGAGGCCCGGGTCGAGGCCGTCGTGTCCGAGATCGCCGCGAAGAAGGGCCGCCTCGACGTTCTCGTCAACAACGCCGGC
This sequence comes from Rhodococcus sp. HM1, assembly GCF_023218075.1. Classification (GTDB taxonomy): domain Bacteria; phylum Actinomycetota; class Actinomycetes; order Mycobacteriales; family Mycobacteriaceae; genus Rhodococcus. The sequence goes on from NZ_JALPTB010000006.1 coordinate 151,801, forward strand.
TGGAGCAAGATCGAGCCCGTCGCCGAGATGTCCTCCGAGACCTGGAAGCGTTGCCTCGATGTCGACCTGAACGGCACCTTCTACACCATGCGCTACGCGCTTCCGGTGATGCAGAAGAACAACTCCGGCGCAATCGTCAACATCAGCTCGATCGCCGCCTACGAGACCAGCACGGAGCACGGCGCCGCCTACTCCGCAGCCAAGGCCGGTGTCCTTGCCCTCACCCGCGTCGCCGCCGCCGAGAACGGCAAGCACGGCATCCGGGTCAACGCCATCACCCCGGGCCTGATCTACAACGACTTCCTCCGCAAGATCTACCCGGACGAGTTCTTCTCCGGCTACGCCGAGAACCGCTCCCTCGTCGGCCGTGTCGGCCGCCCCGAGGACGTCGCCGGGCTGGTGTCGTTCCTGGTCGGACCCGACGCCGGTTACGTCACCGGCGAGGTCTACGGCATCAGCGGTGGGGTGCACCCGCATGGCTGAGAACCCGCTGCACCTGCCCATCCGTGAGCTCACCGACGCCTACGCGCGTGGTGACCTGAACCCCATCGACGTCACCGAGGAGGTCCTCGACCGGATCGAGCGATTCGATCCGGAGGTGCGCGCCTACGTGACGGTCACGGCCGATCTGGCTCGTTTCCAGGCGGCCGACGCGGCCGATCGGTACTCCCGCGGGGAGCGCGCCCCGCTCCTCGGGGTCCCGGTATCCATCAAGGACGCCTTCCACCTCGCGGACACGGAGACCGGCCTCGGATCGCTGACCCAGCGCGGGCGCGTCGCCCGGTCGGATTCCGGTGCCGTCGCCCGCCTGCGTGCAGCGGGTTCCGTGATGCCGGGCAAGACGAGCGTTCCCGAGTTCTGCCAGTCCGCCACCAGCGACAACCTGCTCGGTCCCGAGACCGGCAACCCGTGGGATCCGACGCGGACCCCGGGCGGTTCGAGTGGCGGCGCGGCGGCCTCGGTCGGTGCCGGCCTCGCCACGATCGGACTCGGTTCGGACGGCGGCGGATCCATCCGGATCCCCGCGGCCTTCAGCGGCCTCGTGGGATACAAGCCGACCACCGGTTTGTGTGCGGACGAGCGCGGCTTCCGGGCGATGACGGACTTCGTCACGGCCGGTCCGCTCGCCTGGACGGTGGACGACGCCCGCATCATGACCGAGATCCTCGCCGAGACGAGTTTCGCCCGTGCCTCGGTACCGAACCGACGGATCGCCTTCTGCCCACGTCCGGACGGACGTCCCGTCGATCCCGCCGTCGTCCGCACGGTCGAGGCCGCCGCCTCCATCCTGTCGGATCTCGGTCACGAGGTCGTCGAGACCGACATCCCGATCCACGGCTGGAACGAGATCTTCGGGCCCCTCGTGCTCGACGACGAACTCCGCGAGCGGGCGCATCTGCTCGAACGTCCGGAACTGCTCACCCCGTACGAACGCGCAAGCCTGCGCGCCGCGGAGCAGCTGACCAGCGCCGAGGTCGCCCTCGCACGCGAGGCACTGGGTGATTTCCGCCGCCGTGTCGACAGCTTCCTGCACGACTTCGACGCGATCCTCACCCCCACGGTCGCGACCGTTGCGTTCCCCCACGAACAGCGGCCGAAGACGATCGACGGCGAGAAGGCGGACTGGTTGTGGGGCGCCTTCCCCTTCACCTCGCCGTTCAATGTCGCTGCAACACCTGCGATCTCGCTTCCCGCGGGGACCTCGGAAGGACTGCCGATCGGTGTCCAGCTGGTCACCGCTCGCGGCCGCGACGCCGACCTGCTGAACCTCGCGGAGTCCTTGGAGTCGGCACTCGGTTTCGACTACGCTCCGGTGCGCGAGCGCTGGGCGTCCCGGCCGGTCCCGGAGCCGGTGTCGTGACCGCCGGGCTCGACTGCCGGCGCCACGGGGGCGTCCTCGAGATCGTCCTCGACCGTCCGGACCGGCGCAACGCTCTCTCCCGGGAACTTCTCCGCGAACTCCGCCGGGTCTTCACCGACCTGCCGGACGGAATCCGTGCCGTGGTCCTCACGAGTTCGGGACGGGTGTTCTGTGCGGGCGCGGACTTCGCCGATCTGACAGGCACTTCCGCCGACCTCGACTACGACCGGGATCTCGAGGACGCATGCGCCTCGATCCGCAACAGCGCGGTTCCCGTCGTCGCCGTCGTCGACGGGGCATGCGTCGGCGCCGGTGTCGAGCTCGCCACCTCGTGCGACGTCCGGATCGTCGGCCCGCGAGCATGGTTCCGGGTCCCGGCCGTCGAACTCGGGTTGCTGTACAACCCGGCGTCGATCCGCCGGGTCCACGCCACGCTGCCCCGCACGACGGTCACCCGGCTGCTGGTGCTCGCCGAACGATTCGACGCCGACGACGCGGTACGCAGCGGACTGGCCACCCATTCCGCGGACGGGGATCCGCGCGAGCACGCTCTGACGCTTGCGGAGCGGCTCGTCGGTCTCCCGGAGGACGCCTTCTCCACGACACGGGACCTGCTCCGCAGACTCGACGACGGAGACTACGACGACGCCGCATGGCAGGCCACTCGAATCCGCTTGATGGACAGCACCGCTCGACACGAGGCCGTCGCCGCGGCCTCCGAGCGGCACGGCGCCTCCGCCTCCTGACACCCTCTCCACCCCAAGGAAAGCTCATGAACGCAGTTGCCTCCCTGAAGGGCTACGACCTCGGTAGCCGTGTCGTCTCGTACGACGAATCCGACGCGATCCTCTACGCGCTGTGCGTCGGCGCGCGCCCGGACCAGCTGCCGCTGGTCTACGAGCGGGATCTGCACGTGCTGCCGACCTTCGGCCTGGGTCTGGGCCTGTGGGCGGTCGAGGAAGCCGGCGAGCTCGGCGCCTACGACCGGCTGAAGTCGCTCCACGCGGCACAGCAGCTGACAGTCCATGCGCCCTTCCCTCGCTCGGGCAAGCTCGAGATGCGTGCCCGCGTCGCCGACGTCTGGGACAAGGGATCCGCGGCGACCGTCGACATCGCCGTCGAGTGCGAGCAGTTCACCGCGACCTACGCGATCCACCTGCCCGGCTCGGGCGGCTGGGGCGGTGAACGCGCACCCTCCGCGCCGCGGATCGATCTCGAATCCGCTCCGTTCCGGCAGGATTCCCACATCGCCGCAAACCTGCCGGCCCTGTACCGCCTCACCGGCGATCTGCATCCCGTCCACATCGACCCGGAGGTCTCTTCGGGCTACGGCTTCGAACGACCCATCCTGCACGGCCTGTGCACGCTGGGCATCGCGGCGCGCACCGTCGCCGAGGTCGCCGGAGCCCAGCCGTGGGAACTCCGGGAGCTCCGAGCCCGCTTCGCGGCGCCGGTTCTGCCCGACGCCACGCTGACCGTCCGGGCACAGGCCGCCGGCACGAACGTCGACTTCGACGCACGCATCGGCGACACCGGTGTCCTCTCGGGCGGGCACGCGGAATTCTGACCGCACACCACGTTCGACCCCCAGCTCTACAGAAGGAAATTCCCCCGCTCCACAGGAAAGTCCCGCCGAAAGGGCACATCCATGACCGCACACGCCGCTTCCAGCTTCGGAACCAAGCAGCAAAAACGCGCGTTCCTCGCCAGTCTCGTCGGCACCACCGTCGAGTGGTTCGACTTCTTCATCTACGCCACAGCCGCCACGCTCGTCTTCTCGACGATCTTCTTCCCGAAGCTGGGATCGAATGTCGGCATCCTGGCCTCCTTCGCGACCCTCGGTGTCGCCTTCCTCGCCCGCCCGGTCGGCGCGTTCATCTTCGGCCATCTCGGTGACCGCCTGGGCCGCCGCACGACGCTGATCACGACGCTGACCGTGATGGGTGCCTCCACCGGCCTCATCGGTCTGCTGCCCACCTGGGATCAGGTCGGCATCTGGGCTCCCGTCATGCTCACTGCCCTCCGCTTCCTGCAGGGTGTCGCGGTCGGCGGCGAGTGGGGCGGTGCCGTGCTCATGAGCGTCGAGAACGCGCCGAAGGCCCGGGAGCGCTTCTACGGATCCGCTCCGCAGATCGCCAGCCCGCTCGCGCTGGTACTGGCGACCGTCGTCATGTACTTCGTCGCCCGGATGCCCAACGAGCAACTGATGTCCTGGGGGTGGCGGATTCCGTTCCTCGCCGGCTTCGTTCTCGTGGTCATCGGCCTGATCATCCGGCTCGGTGTCGAGGAGTCGAGCGAGTTCGCCGAGGTGAAGGAGACGGGTTCGGTCACGGACCGCCCCATCCTCACGGTTCTGCGGACGTTGCCGGGTCGAGTCCTCGCCGGCATCGGCCTGCAGGCCAGCGTGATCGTGCTGTTCTATCTGATCACCACGTACATGCTCACGATGGCGACGAACGTCCACGGGTTCTCCAAGAGCGACACACTGATGATCCTGCTGGTCGCCGCGACCATCGACCTGTTCGCGATGGTCGGCGTCGGCATCCTGTGCGACCGCCTGTCGGCGTGGACCGTCTTCATCGGCGGCGTGGTGTTCACGGGCCTGTTCGCCTTCCCCCTCTTCCTGCTGTTCAACACGGGAAACATGGGGCTGATGATCGTCGCGTTCTCGGCTGCCCTCGTCCTCGGTCACGCCACCACCTATGCCGTGGTGTCGAGCATGACCGCCGACCTGTTCCCCACCGAGGTCCGGTACAGCGGTGTCGCCCTGTGCAGCGCGTTCTCGGGCGTCGCCTGGGCGGCTCCTACGCCCCTGGTCGCCGCTGCTCTGGTACCGACGGACGGATCGAAGCACTGGTGGCCGCTCGCCGCGATCCTGGTCGTCACCGCCGTGATCTCCTTCGTCGCAGCGGCTTCCATGCGCCGTCATTTCACCTCCGGAACGGCGGGCGATCACGACGACGAGTCCCGGGACACCCGAGTCCGCGTCGGCGAACCCGCCTGATCGGCACCCTTTCCATTTCGACCAGGAGATCTCCATGACTGTGATGCTCAGCGAGGAGCAGCGCGAGTTCGGGACTGCCGTCCGCGAATTCTGCCGCCGTGAGGTGGGCACGCGCGAACAGCGCGACAAACTCACCGACTGCGGCCGGGAAGGGCACAGCCTCGAGCTGAACCGGCGGATCGCCGAACTCGGCTGGGCTGCGATCAACATCCCCGAGGAGTACGGCGGAGCCGGCGGCAACCACGTCGATCTGTGCGTCCTGCTCGAGGAGCTCCACCGCGGCCTGGCCCCGGTCCCGTGGCACGGCACGACTCTCATCACCGCCGGGATCTACACCAAGTTCGCGAGCGAAGAGCTCAAGCGGACGGTGCTGGGCCGGCTCGCCGAGGGTGCGGCGCTGGCGATCGCGATGTCCGAGCCGGAGGCCGGATCCGATGTCGCAGCGCTGTCCTGCCGCGCCGAGCGCACCGCGGACGGCTGGGTGATCAACGGCCAGAAGACGTGGATCACCAATGCTCATCAGGCCGACAGCATCCTGCTGGTCGCCCGCACCGAGCGGGGCGAGAAGAAGCACCACGGGCTCACCATGTTCCACGTTCCGGCCGACACGCCGGGGCTGACGATCAAGGGCATCGACACGCTGGGCGGCACCGAGGTCAACGACCTCTACTTCACCGACTGCGTGCTGCCCGCCGACTCGGTGGTCGGGGAGGTCGGCCAGGGATGGGCCCAGCTCATGCCCGGCCTGGCGACCGAACGGCTGATCCTCGCCGCGCAGATGCTCGGCGTCGCCGAACGCGCCTTCGACGACGCTCTGGCGTTCGTCTCCGAGCGCATCCAGTTCGGCAATCGGGTCGGCTCGTATCAGGCGATCAAGCACCGCATCGCCGATCTCGCCACGGAGCTCGAGTGCACCCGTCTGCTCGTCTACAGCGTCGCCCACCGCGCCGATGCCGGTGACGATCCGCAGGGCCTGGCCCGCGCGTCGTCGATGGCGAAGCTCAAGGCGACGGAGGTCGCGAAGAACACTGCCCTCGAAGGCATGCAGATGATGGGCGGCTACGGCTACTCCACCGAGTTCGACATGGCGCAGCACGTACGAGCTGCTCTCGGCGCCACGATCTACGGCGGCACCAACGAGATCCAGCGCGACATCATCGGGAACTCGTTCGGCCTCCGGTAGAGCACCCTTTTCCGAACACCGCAGCGGCGGGACGGCCATCGGCCGTCCCGCCGCTGTTTTCCATTTCTGTAGCACGTCGCCGGGAACCGTCACGGCGATCTCACTGTCACGTAACACTCTCGTCATGGGCACCCTGTTTCCTTGTATTCGACACCGATTCCTATAGTGAAACCACCAGTCGAATCCGAGGAGCCCCCATGACGCTGGAAGCCACCGACACGTCCGTGCTGCGCCTCCCGTCCACGAACGGCCATGTCCCCGCGGCATCCGAGTCCCCGAGCCTGACCGAGCTCGCCCACGCGGCCGGTACCCGTTTCATCCTCGCCGTCTTCACCACCCTGTCCGGAAAGCCTTGTGCCAAGCTCGTTCCCGTCGAATCCGTCGAGGAACTCGAGACCGAGGGCGTCGGCTTCGCCGGCTACGCTGCCGGCTCGATGGGCCAGGTTCCGAAGGATCCCGACCTCGTCGCCATTCCCGACGCCTCCTCCTTCACTCCGATCCCGTTCGTCCGCCCGGGTCTCGCGCTGGTGCACTGCGACCCGCACGTCGAGGGCAAGCCGTGGCCGTACGCACCGCGTGTGATCCTCAAGTCCGTGCTTGCACGAGCCGCCGAGCTGGGCCTCGAGGTCAACGTCGGCGCCGAGATCGAATACTTCCTGGTCAACAAGGACGAGAACGGGACGCTGCGCACTGCCGACGCGCTCGACACCTCCCGCCAGCCCTGCTACGACGCCCGCGACGTGACCCGCATGTACGAGCACCTGACGTCGATCTCGGAGGCGATGAACACCCTCGGGTGGGGCAACTACGCCAACGACCACGAGGACGGCAACGGCCAGTTCGAGCAGAACTTCCAGTACGCCGACGCGCTGACCACCGCCGACCGGGTGGTGACCCTGCGCTACCTGATCTCGGTGCTCGCCGAACAGCGCGGCATGACCGCCACGTTCATGCCCAAGCCGTTCGCCGACCGCACGGGATCGGGCATGCACATGCACCTGTCCCTGTGGAGCGACGGCGCCTCGGCGTTCCCCGACGCATCCGACCCGCGCGGCCTGGGCCTGTCGAAGACCGCCTACTCCTTCATCGCCGGGATCCTCGAGCACGCCTGCGCACTGCAGGGCGTCATCGCGCCGACGGTCAACTCCTACAAGCGCACCGGCGCGACCAGCACCTCCTCCGGCGCGACCTGGTCGCCCCGGTACGCGACCTACGGCGGCAACGATCGCACGCACTACCTGCGCGTCCCCGACCACAACCGCGTCGAACTGCGCGGCGGGGACGGCTCTGCGAATCCCTATCTCGCGACGGCCGCGACTGTCGCCGCCGGCCTGGACGGCATCGAGCGCGACCTCGACCCGGGCGCTCCGGGAGTCGGCGGCTCCACCGACACGCTGCCGATGACGCTCCTGCACGCGATGGATGCGCTCGAGGCCGACACGGTCGTCGCCGGCGCCCTCGACGCGGCCGGCGCGAAGGTCTCCGACTACTTCGCCTCCCTCAAGCGCGAGGAGTTCTTCCACTGGCACAACACCGTGACCCCGTGGGAGATCGACAGCTATCTGACCGCCTTCTGAAAACCCTTCGGCTTCTTCCGGATTCATCGAACAGACCATCGAACAGGAGAGACGACCATGTGCGGAATCGTCGGACTTCATCTGCGGGACGCCTCGCTCGAACCCCGGCTCGGCAGCCTGCTGACCGGAATGCTCGGGCAGATGGTGGACCGCGGACCGGATTCGGCGGGCGTCGCCGTCTACGGCAACCCGGCCTTCTCCCCCGCCGGCGAATCGTCGGTCTCGGTACTCGACGCGCCCGCAGATCTCGCCGCGGTCGTCGGCGACGCACTCGGTGTGAGCGTGGGCTCGCTCGATCTCGCCCCCACCACCGTGCTGCACGCCCCGGTCCCCGCGGCTCTGCTCGCCGACACCGTCCGCACCGTGGCACCCACAGGGACCGTCATCGGTTTCGGTGACGACGTGACCGTGCTCAAGGGAACGGGTGACCCGCGCATCCTCGCAGAGAACTTCGGTCTGCCGGCCGCGTCCGGCTGGCAGGGTGTGGGCCATACCCGAATGGCCACCGAATCCGCCGTCACCGCAGCGGGATCCCACCCCTTCGCCGTGGGCCCGGACCAGTGCCTCGTCCACAACGGGTCGTTCTCCAACCACCTGTCGATCAAGCGCGAACTCGAGGACGAGGGCGTGGTGTTCGACAGCCGGAACGACACCGAGGTCGGCGCTCGCTTCGTCGCGAAGCACCTGGCGGAGGGTGCGGACCTCGAGAAGGCGCTGCGCCTGCTCGGTGAGCGTTTCGACGGGTTCTACACCCTGCTCGTCTCCACCTCCGATTCCTTCGCCGTGGTCCGTGATCCGATCGCCTGCAAGCCCGCGATCGTCGCCGAATGCGACGCCTACGTCGCCATGGCCTCGGAATTCCGTGCCCTGGCAGGGCTTCCCGGCATCGCCGACGCCCGCATCTTCGAACCCGAACCGGACCGGGTCTACGTGTGGCAGCGATGACCGGCGCCGTGACCACCGACCCCGCCGTCCCCACCTCGTCCCCGGAGGCAACCATGACCACCGACACAC